>NZ_JAMBAQ010000011.1 GCF_023336735.1 Moraxella oculi
CAAGCATTTAGTCGGTTTATTAGATTTTCAAATCAAACCTATGCCAATACAAACATCGCCTATCAGGCGTTTCGGCAGGTAAACAATCGGGTATATTTGTCTCAACCTATTATTGGTGGTAATGGTTTTTATTCAGGAGGGTTGTCTGGGGATGGAAATCGCACATCCTGAGTTAAAACGATTGACTACTCTTTAATATCAACAGGAAGAACTACCCCTAGGAATTTGACTGAGCAATTGGCAATGAGGGAGGTGAGAAGTAACCCAAGGGGTAGGAAGCTGCCTATCAAAATGTCGGATGCAAAAAATGGTTTATATGCCAGAGATGGATGGGTTAAGAAAGCCCAAAATGTTAATGGCGTAGAAATACATTATGTCGAAAATATTAATACTGGTTTAAAAATCGATTTTAAGTTTAAGGATTAAGAGCATGAGTATCAGTTTGAGTTTCTTCAAAAATCTTGATAATTTACTAAAAGATGTTGAAAACAACAATATTGTTGATGAGTGGTATTTATATGACTTTATAGACAAAAACATAAAAAGATTAAATGCTCAGCAGTCATTTGATATTTTAAAATTGTATGTACCTTACATGATAAATATGTATTCTTTCGATTATGAAATTTTAAACATATTATTTGCATTAAAAGATCGAGCAAATACCAATGAAAAATTTTATACAGAAGATCAAAAATATATTATTTTGAGTATCTATCATCAAGATGTTGAGGTGGATAGAATTAAAGATATTTTTTACTAAATCAGCCAAGAAGAAATGGGTTATTTATTAGTAGTAATGGTTTTTATTATGCCGATAATATGAAAATAACCCAATATTCTATAATAAATAGAGTAACAGTAGTTTAGTTAAACGATGGTACGAAGTTAATAAAAGGAGCAGTTAGATCTTATTAAAAGAATTCCAAATACTGTGGCACAAGTCGTTAAAGCTAATGATATGACTATCACTAGCTTTGGTATGGGTATGGTTGGTTACACCGCCGTCATTAATAATAAGAATGGTAATGTATGGATAACAGGCGTTGAAAAAGAAACTTCAGGAGGTTGGGTGAGCTATAGAGCAGTTCCTGAAGTTGGTATCAATCTTAACTTGAAAGAAATTGCTAAGAGTATTCAAGAATCGTCTCATTCCCCTACTAAGGCAACAAGGATGGTGGGTCGAGGCATATCAGTTAATTTTGGTAATGTTAGAGAGGGAATGGAGGCTGATGATATTGATCGAGTCATACAAGGCAGTTCTATCGGTATTCAGGCATGCCATGTTATATGTGGTGGTGCAATCAGAACCAGTGGCGGACAAACCATCTTAACTTATGGTGTTGGCAATTCACAAATCGGCATCATAGGTGGTAACATGGTTCAGCTTACTGAATCAAGGAAACAAGATTTTTTTAAAATACTAAGGATTATGCAATGAAATGCCTGACTGACAGAATAACGGACTGCCTAGTCTTTTTGGCATTCATTATTCTTTTAATCTTTATGCTATCAATGTACCTATCTGGAAACATGAACTTTGAGAAAGGCGTGTATGACAAAAAAGAAGATAGACCAACGATGGGGGAAATTGACAATTTATTGAATGAGTTGACGAGTAGCATTTCATCAGAAAAAGATGAATTTGAGGTAAGAAAAGTAAATGTTGTATATAAGCGTTACCGATATGACAATCTAAGCGATCAAGAAAAGCGATATCTGAGCGATATGATAAACAACTCATCTAAATGGATTTGGTATAATCATGGAAAAGATGGAGTTAGGGATAGCTTTTATTACTGTTATAATCAATTTGAACTAATTTTTACCAAAGGTGTAGAACTCAGTATGGATGATGAGAAAACTGTGGATAATGCTTTTTCTGTGAGTATTGGATGGCAAGACACTCATAGTGTATGCCGGAGGAATTTTTTAGCCCTGCAGGATGGAATGAGCCCGCCCTAAGATACTGGCTATCAATAAAAATTCGCTATCTAACAAGATAAACCATTATGTCAAACAACGAAATTCACCCACCGTTTTTTGGTCAAGCCTCAGATGAGATTGGATCGCTATTTAATCTAAAAGAATAATCGGTCAAGTTGCTTTATGATTTTTTAAAAAATTATCATCAAGATAGCTGTGATGAATTATTTGTCAGATACGGCTATGCCCAGCTCCTTAGGGATGATCCAGAAATTTTTGCACAATCAATGGTGGACAATCTGCGAAAAATTGGCATGATGGGATTTTTGGTGATTATTATTTTCAGTATAACTATGACTGGAATGAGGGGATTGCTTTTAATTATTTTTTACTCCAAGAAGGTCCGTTTTTCGAAGCTTTTGTTAATGACTTTAAGTATGTTGATGGCTATGTTTATTATACAGTGGTTGATGGAGCGTGGCCAGAACCTGACTGCTACTTCGATTCTAATTTAAAACTCAAGCGTATTAATCTGAATAACAACCAAATCGAGGTTGTTGATCCAGCCAAATATCAGAAGATTTATCAACAGCTAGACAAACTATCTTGGCGTGATATAAAATGGCTTGATAACCCAAACAATAGATGTTCGGTGAAATTTCCCGAAAAATGGGGCTAGCTCAACCTGGTCAGACTAAGATAATAGCAGCCAAATTTTTAATAAGTCACTCGATGACTACTTTTGCTAAGCACCCTCATCCACCAAGCCAAACTGTTAGCTGCCATCACCGCTGCTTATGCAGATGAAGATGTCAACACCGCCGCAAGCATGGCTGAAGAGGCGGTGAGGTGGAATGCGATTTATTATAATGAAGGTAAGATGATTGAAGCAGATCAGGATAAAGCAAATGAGATGGCCAAAGCTATTAGTGATGATGGAAATGCTGGGTGGAGATTTCCAAGAATTAAAAGGCAGGCTGATCGCTTATACCAACTAAACACCAATAAGAATTTGGAAGTGCAAGTTGATGTTAATGATTTAGGTGAATTGAAAATAATCGGAGATTCATGGGAGTCTTTGTCTGACGGTCGACAGAAAATTGTAGTCAGACCAACTGCTTATAATGTATGGGCGGTTACAGGAAGCCTGACATTAGTAAGAAGAACTGATGGAACCTATGGCGTGTTTGATGATACCTATGATTTTGAGCATCACTCAGGCATTCTAGCAATCCCTAGAAACATTGAAACGGTTATTGGTGCTCCAAAATGCACAGCAATGAGTGGCTGTACGGCATGTCATATCAAATTTCACGGTAATTTTGATAAAAAGAAAATAAAAAATCTTAAGGAGTTCCAATGAGAAAACGCATGGTATTTTTTATATTTTTTCTGTTAATTGGTAGTATGATTGTTTATTCTTATAAACAAATTTTTTTCCTAAGAAAGATTTGGCTTAATGGTGATTATTATGCCGTTGAGATGGATAATACATTTTTTGAGTATCTGTCGCTGAGAAATAAAAAAGAACTTGGAGCAATCATAGATCGCACGGAGCATAATAACATTCATTTTATCATTTATACTAAAGGAGAAGTATGCGATGATTCACAAGGCAGTATGTTTGAATATTTTCCAAATGATATTATGTATGCTGTTTTAGATAATTCTGGAAATCTAATGGCATTTAATAACATAGATGACTATTACTCTTACACATCCTCAAACAATCTCAAGATTAAAAATTTGCATATTGACATCAAGGATCTGTTTAAAATAGAACGAGCAAATAAAGCAGCGAGAGAGTCAGGCTGTCTTTACTAAATTGAACGCAGTAAAACAGCAGGAAAATTGATGGAGATTGGATATGATATACCTTGATCATCTTTTTATATGCTTACCCTTTTTTACTTTTTATATTTTTTTATTATTATGAAAAATTTCAGTAGATTTCCTGCTGACATATCACATGCTTAACTTCGATAAAGCCCGCGCAGGTTGAGTTGAGACAACGAAATCCAACAAATACAGTCAGGACATCAATTATTATCTGAAGATGGCTCTTGGCAAACCGTCAAATCCATCAGCATCACCCATGCCTACCTCGTTTCAGCTGGCAATGATTGCAATGCAGGTGCCATTGGTGCTACCATAGGGGAGATGTGGGCAGACCATCAAACAGATGACCCAAACACCCTAACCCAAACCCAAAAAGACACCCTCATCCACCAAGCCAAACTGTTAGCTGCCATCACCGCTGCTTATGCAGATGAAGATGTAGGCACCACCGCAAGCATGGCAGAGGAGGCGGTGAGGTGGAATGGGACCTATATTGATAAAAATAACGAAGTTAAAAAAGTTATTTTAAATGGCGATAAAGGAATTTATAAATGTAATTTTCAAAATGACAAATGCATCGATCCCCCAATAAAGATTGGAGAATCCATGTTTGAAGATGCTTTTATTAGTCCTGACACAGGAAAAGCTGTTGGCAAGGTTTATATTGGGGAAAGTATAGATGGGTATATTTATGATCTAAATACAGAGGCAAACAATGATACAAAAATAGCATTGGTATGGAAAAGTCTCCCATATCAAAAATATGTTTACGGAATGGGCAATTACGATATCAAGAAGGCTTACGGTAATGGTGAGACCAAAACATATCATGGGTATTTATTTCAGGGAAAATATATCACTCTAAGAGAAGGTGGTAACATATTAGCTGGAATGAATGCAGCAATATTAGGTGTGCCATTTGAAGAGTTTCAAAAAGCTAGCGGTGCTTTGCATGCTGGTGGTAAACTGGTTCTTATCCGACATAAAACAACTGATTATGTTTATGGAGCATACCCCAGATACGGAGAAATAGATTATCAATATCTAAGAAGTAAATATGGTTACCAGTTGGGTATAAAAAGAATAGAATGTAATATAAGCAATCCAACTCTCTTGAAGTGTGAAGGTAAATAATTGCAGGATTCTGATTGAATGGGTTTTCTCAAACACAAATGGTATGGAGTCATGAAAAAAATATATTTTGCCATAAAGCTCTTTGTATTATTGAGCTGTGCTTTCGTTATGTATATCACCATCGTCTTGCTTTCCTATGAAAGTTATTATTACTGCAATGAGAAAGGTTGCTTAACTTTTGTTGAAACACAAAAAGGCAGGGATACGGTTATTAAGATTTATGATAAAAGAATTTATAGCAGGTTGCAGATGAAAAATGCTCCTTATATGGAGCTTTATCCTGAGTACCTTGCTTATTTTGAAGAAAGCGACTCAGGGTTATTCATTGTGCGCAGTAACTTTTATCCACAAGTTACAAAAGGCAAGATGAATAATATACAATTCGTCATTTCTGATTACGAATGTTGCGGAGCCTTATATAGCGACTTAAACTTTTATATGATCGTATTTTAAGCTTTTAACCATCCAATCAAAGATAAAAAAATATCATAAAACCATATAAAAGCAAAAGGAATTGTACCAAAACAACATTCTGTTATATCAGTTTTATAGACGATGGTTATTCGTGGTCGCAAGGCAAGCCCATATTCAGTCAATCTAGGTGCTGTCTCATACACCATCATTGCAAATCTTTTTAAAGGTAAGTATATCACTCTAAGAGAAGGCGGTAACATATTAGCTGGAATGAATGCAGCAATCCTAGGCGTGCCATTTGATGAACTTCAAAAAGCTAGCGGTGCTTTGCATGCTGGTGGTAAACTGGGTCTTATCCGACATAAAACAACTGGTTATGTTTATGGAGCATACCCCAGATACGGAGAAATAGATTATCAATATCTAAAAAGTAAATATGGTTACCAGTTGGGTATAAAAAGAATAGAATGTAATATGAATAATTCCAATTCTTTGGGATGTGAAAATAAATAGCTAAACGGTTTAAAGAAAGTGTTCATTACTAAATATATATTAAATTTTTATCTAAAACTAATTTTTTTTATTTTAATATCTGTGCTTTTTTTATATGTATTTATAGCAAAAGAAACAGCTTATTATTACTGTGACGAAGTTTGTATAACAATAATTCAGCACCATAAAGGCAGAGATACTTTTTTTAGAGTTTATGATGGCATTATAATTAGTAGGAATGCATATTTAATTATTCCTTATGCTGAATACCCTCTTGAAACATACATATATATAAAAAGAGAGAGAAAAAATGGAAAAATAATTGTGGAAAATTTTACCAAACCAGTGAAATACAAAGGAGTTTTGAATAATGTAGATTTTCATATATCATCTTATGATAGTAATGAAATTAGATATAGAGATCTAAGATATGCATATTTAATTTTTTAGTTAAGGTATGTGAATCATCTGGTAACTTAAGTATAAAATAATGAAAAAAGGAGGTATGGTAAATGATGTCAAACAATCGGTATAAGAAGAGGGTATTGGTATTGCAGATAACATCCTAATATTGGCAGCTGCAGAATGTTGAAGGAAGATTCCTTGGTATGCAAGCCTGTCTTTTGCCTGCATTGGTGTATCTAAAGGTGAAGGTAAGGAAGGTGCTGTCATCATATCAACAGGAATTGGCAATACACAAATTGGTGTCAACGGTAGCGTCATGCGTCCATTGACAGATGAAGAAAAAAGAGACATTAAGAGAGTTAGGGATTTTACGATGAAAATACTGACATGAGTCATACAAGCAATTGCGACAATAATCTTGATGGTGATAGTCGGCTTTTATTTTTATCATCTGTACAAACCAAAGCAAATTGACCCTTATCGATAGGCTAATCCTTATTTGTATAATTATAAATACTACAACCCACCAACCAAAGAGGAAATGTCGCAACTTGTTGATAGGTTAGCCAATGATGACCAATCTTATGATGGGCAATTCTATAGCAGAAAGGGTAGGTTCTCTGATAGTGGTTTTTCTAGAGAGTTTATGTATGATAAAACTGATGAAAGAACCAAAATGGTCGACAACGCAAGTTTTATTAGACTAAAAGTATCAAAAGGATATATATTGCAAAGATGAGATACGGGTTGAATTTGGAATGAGGAAAAAACCATGTTCAGCAAAAAGAAAAGTTTTTTGTTGGGGTGTCTTGGGCTGCTGATAACGAATGCCGCACATACTGGTGGGGTGGTAAAAACCCTCGTGCATTACAGCAAAAGCCATAAACCAAACTCTTGGCCGCCAACACCGCCCGCAAGCATGGCAGAGGAGGCGGTGAGGTGGATGCTGCTTATGATAATAAGTTTGGAGCAAATACGCCAAAATCCAATCAAAGAGAGGCTGATAAAATGGCTTTCTTATTAAATGTAGAAAGTCAAAGTTAATAAAGAAAACTTGGATTACCACCATCAGATTGATACAAATGAAAATTTAACCATAAGGTCAATGCTGATGATGTTGTAAGATTTTGGCAAGTTGTTGGGAGCTGACTATGGACTGCCCATAAAATTCTGTGATAAGCAAGAAGTGTATCATTTGGTGGCATGCAGACAAATATTCTTATGTGATTAATAGGCATTCAGGCGGCTTGAATATTTTAAAAAGGAGATTCGGAATTTGAAGTTTTTAAAGATGCACACAATCTGGATAGAGAATGCTGTGGTCGGCTTGACTTGAGGGCATAAAATAAGTTCTCATTCTTATCAAATGAGAACTTATTTTTTTAATTTGATGAATTAAAGATTACTTGTCGTCTTTGACTTCAGTATATTCAGCATCAACGACGCCATCATCTTTTGGTTGCGATTGGGTTTGCTGGGTTTGCTCAGCACCTGAACCGCTTGCATCGGCATAAATCTTTTGACCGATTGGCAAGAATGCGTTATCCAATGCTTCAAGCTTTGCCTTGATGTTATCAACATCATCTTCACGCACAGCAGTCTCAAGCTCACTGATGGCAGATTCAACCGTCGCTTTTTCTTCATCGGTAACCTTGTCGGCAGCATCTTTTAGAGCTTTTTGTACACCATGAATGCGACCATCTGCTTCATTTCGCACATTGGCAAGGTTAGCAAATTTCTCATCTTCTGCCGCATTCGCTTCAGCAGCACGGATCATCTCTTCGATTTCTGCATCAGACAGACCTGAATCTGCTTTGATTTGAATGGATTGTGATTTTCCTGTGCCTTTGTCTTTGGCAGAGATGTTCATGATGCCGTCAGCATTGATGTCAAAGGTAACCTCAATTTGTGGTACGCCACGCGGTGCTGGTGGAATGTCGGTCAAGTCAAAGTTGCCTAACAGTTTGTTTTGATTGGCAATCTTACGCTCCCCTTGATACACCTGAATGCTGACCGCTGGTTGGTTGTCTGCGGCCGTTGAGAACACTTGTGATTTTTTGGTTGGAATCATGGTGTTTTTCTCAATGATTGGTGTCATGACACCACCCATTGTCTCAATGCCTAGTGTCAGTGGTGTAACATCGAGAAGTAGCACATCTTTTTTATCGCCAGAAAGTACCGCACCTTGAATCGCTGCACCCATTGCTACTGCTTCATCAGGGTTCACATCTTTTCTAGGCTCTTTGCCAAAGAATTCTTGTACTTTTTTCTGTACCAATGGCATGCGAGTCTGACCACCAACCAAGATGACATCATCAATGTCAGATGCTGACAACCCTGCATCTTCTAGTGCGGTTTTGCAAGGAATGATGGTGCGAGCCACCATCTCTTCGGTCAGGCTTTCAAGCTTAGAGCGACTGATGGTAAACACCAAGTGCTTAGGACCTGTGGCATCTGCGGTGATGTACGGCAGATTGACTTCGGTAGAAGTCGCTGACGATAGCTCAATTTTGGCTTTTTCGGCGGCTTCTTTTAGACGCTGCATGGCAAGGGGATCGCCTGATAGGTTGACATTTTGCTCTTTTTTGAACTCTTCTACCAAATAATCAATCAGTGCCAAATCAAAGTCTTCACCGCCCAAATGCGTGTCGCCATTGGTCGATAATACTTCAAATTGTTGCTCACCATCAACATCGGCAATCTCGATGATTGATACATCAAAAGTACCACCGCCTAAGTCATATACTGCCACGGTCTTATCGCCACCTTTTTTATCCATGCCATAAGCTAAGGCAGCGGCAGTTGGTTCGTTAATGATGCGTTTGACATCCAAACCTGCGATTTTACCTGCATCTTTGGTGGCTTGACGCTGAGCATCATTAAAATAAGCAGGAACAGTAACGACTGCTTCAGTTACGGTCTCACCCAAATAGTCCTCGGCAGTTTTTTTCATTTTGCGCAAAACTTCTGCTGAGATTTGTGGTGGTGCTTGTTTTTTGTCATTCACCTCCACCCATGCATCGCCATTGTCTGCCTTGACGATTTTAAAAGGTACTAATGAGATGTCTTTTTGTACCACTTTTTCATCAAAACGGCGACCAATCAGACGCTTAACCCCAAACAGGGTGTTCTTTGGGTTGGTAACCGCTTGGCGTTTTGCAGCTTGACCAACCAAGATCTCACCGTCTTTAAATGCGACGATTGATGGAGTGGTGCGTGCACCTTCTGCATTCTCAATGACTTTAACCTTGTCGCCTTCTAATACGGCAACACAAGAGTTGGTTGTACCTAGGTCAATACCGATGACTTTAGACATGATTGTTCTCCGATTTGTTAAGTTAGCTTTTGGCAAGTTTGTACTGTGATTGCCAATCTTGCCATTTATATTTGTGTCAAATTTTGGTTTTCAAGGGAAATTTTTAAAAATTTTAAAATTTAATAAATTGTTTAAGCTCTTGAAAAATCTAAGAAAATCCATAATCAAACGCTTGATTCAACACATAAAAAAGCATTTGCCATGGTCAAAATCCGTCGCGCTTCTGCGTACTTTATGCGCCTACTAAGACCATCGCAGGACGGATGGAGCGATCGTGTAGAGTATAGCCTTTTTGTAGAACATGCCCAACCGTGTCTTTTGCCACCTCAGGAGCTACGCCTACCGCTTCGTGAATGTCTGGGTTGAATGCTTCGCCCACCACGCCAACTGCGATGACGCCATTTTTTTCTAAGGTGGCAAGCAAGGATTTGTGAGTCAGTCGCAATCCTTCTAGCACGCTCTCGTCAGCCCCCGATTTTTCGCCAGCGTCCAAGCCACGCTCTAAATTATCCACGACTTCCAATAAGTCCTTGGCGAATTTTTGTAGAGCGTATTTTTTGGCCTTTTCGGTCTCTTGCTCCATGCGACGAGCAGCATTATAGCTGTCAGCATTGGCACGAGCAGCGGCTTCTTTGGCGGCTTGCACTTCGGCTTGTAGTTGAGAGATTTGTTCAGTTAGAGCAGGCGTGTCATCTGCTGCCTGTGTTGCCGCCTCTTGGGTATCGTCGATTGGTTGAGTTGTTTGGTCGTTCATGATATTACTGCCTTTATAAAGATGAATGGTAATGCCTGTCTTGATAAAGGCATTTGGCAGTTTTTCAAGGGTAAAAGTAGGTAAAATTTATTAAGGTGGGGTGGGGTAATGCTTATTTTTTGGATAAGGAAAATCATTACCCTTGAGCGATAACCATGCCGAGATGCTCTTTACTCAAATCATGTATCAAAGATGCGGCATTGTCTGGGCAGGCTGTGCTGACGATTTTTTTTAATCGTTCCCCGAGAGTTAGGTAGTGATAACGCTCGGTGATTCTTTGATCCAAAGCCTGGTGTGCCAAGCTTTGCCAATGTGTGAATGCCATCTGGCTACTGATGAGTACATAAATGGGTGTGTCCTTGTCTTGGCAGATGGTCTTTAAAATGGGCCCAATTCGTTCAAAGTTGTCGTCAAGTAGGCTTGGGCGAGTCCGCTCATACCAAGTGATGACATCAATGTGTACGCCACGCTCAGTTAGGGTGTCATGCAGCAATCTGCGACCTCCCACACCAGACCAAATCAGCACTTGATCGCCTGTGGTTAGGGAGTTAATCTGTGGAAGTCTTAGCATGCCTTCGTTATTGGCGGTGGTGGGTAAAATGGGCATAAAGCCAGCGCTTGTCAAACAGTGTGCTGTTGCTTTACCTACGGCAATCATTGGCGTGCTGGGTTTTTTAGTCAGTTTGTTAAGATGCTTGATGGCACGACTGGCTGATTCTACGCTGGTAACAATCAAGGCGTTGTACTGATCATTTTGCCAGGCAAGCAGATTGTTTTTGTCATTAATATTGACAAAAGTATCTTTAATATCAAGTAGGGGTAAATCCACCACCCTCACACCGTCCATCGTGCGAATGTCATCACCACGATGGAGGGGGCGAGTATTAATGATGATGGGCGTCATCACCATACACTTCTTTTAAAATCTGATCGGCACCTTGG
The DNA here is from genome assembly GCF_023336735.1 of Moraxella oculi. GTDB lineage: Bacteria > Pseudomonadota > Gammaproteobacteria > Pseudomonadales > Moraxellaceae > Moraxella > Moraxella oculi. Next base: position 11,223 of record NZ_JAMBAQ010000011.1, read on the forward strand.
GCGAGTAACTCTTCGGCGACCACTACGCCAAGTCGTCTTACCGCCTCTTCATCATCGGCAGTATGTGATACAGTGATGCTGCGCTCAGCTTTTAATAGAGTCTTTCCATCACTGCTGCCCACACGGCCACGCAAGGTCAATACATCTTGATTGATGGTGGCAAAACCAGCAATTGGCACTTGACAGCCGCCTTCTAAGGCGTGATTCATTGATCGCTCACTTAGAACACAAAGGCGAGTAGGCAGGTGATTCAGTGGGGCAAGTAGGTGTAAAATCTCATCATCATCTGCACGGCATTCAATCGCTAGGGCTCCTTGACCGACTGCAGGCAAGCTTAAGTTATCATCAATTTCATGACGAATGCGTTCATTCAGTCCCAATCTTTGAAGTCCGCTGGTGGCCAATATGATCGCATCATACTCATCAGCGTCAAGCTTAGATAAACGAGTGCCGACATTGCCACGCAATGATTTGATGGTCAGATGGGGGTGGTGATGTCTGATTTGGCATTCTCGGCGTAAGCTTGAAGTTCCCAGTACTGCTCCTGCTGGCAAATCTGACAAATGCTTGTATGTATTTGAAACAAAAGCATCGGTCGGTGCATGTCTTTTGCAATACGCTCCAAGCGTCAGACCTGCTGGCAGCACCATGGGTACATCTTTTAATGAGTGGACAGCGATGTCGGCTTGTTTTTCATACAAGGCATTTTCAAGTTCCTTGACAAATAAGCCTTTTCCACCAATTTTGGCAAGGGGTGTGTCCAAAATTTTATCGCCTTTGGTAACCATTTTAAGCAGTGAAATCTGCAAGTCTGGGTACAAGGATTTTAGAGCATCTTTAATAAAATTTGCCTGCCAAAGAGCCAATGGGCTTTGTCGGGTTGCGATGGTTAGGGTGCGAATATTCATGACGGTTTTATCAATTAAATAATCGCTATTTAATCATAATAATCATCTTTGGGCAAATTTTATCAACTTTTATGATGATTATTATGACAAATACTGGTATTTGATAAATTTTGAAAGAAGCTTGGGTAAGCATCGGCGAGAAATGGTTAGTGGTGTTGCCATGCCGTATATCGTCAATGATTTTCCATTGATGGCTTGAATGTGTCGTATGCTGACAAGTGTGTTCCTGTGAATGCGAATGAACTCATCAGGATGGGTGGATTGAAGTGATTTTAGGGAGTCGTTAATGAGTGTGGTGCCATATTGATGATGGATTTTGGTATACTTATGCTCAGCTTGGCAGTACAAGATGTGTTCAATCATGATGCGTTCCGTGCCATGGTGGGTGCGAGTGATGATGGTGGTCTTATCTTGCTGTTGGGCAAGCGTTGGTCTTTGGAGTTGTGTTAATATGTTCAAAACTGGGGGAGGGTGATTGTCATCATATTGTCCAAATCCATGCACGCCCAGTGATAACAGTTCAAAAGATGGTGCTTGATGCCGACTAAAAACCACAATTGCAGGGCGTGATGCATGATGCTGCCCCAGCGTCTTGACGACAGCGTCTGTGTTTACAGAGTTGATGTCTAGCATGATGACGGCAGGAAGATCGAGCTGTATTTTGGCGATCGCATCATTTGCCGTATTTACAATCGTCAGCGAATGACCAGAATCATGCAGAGTAAGCTTGACATGATGTATCAAGCCATCATGCGTACTTAATAGTAAGATTTTCATAACAATGTGCTTAAATAGGGTTCATCATGGCATGTCATGCTAACAAGACAGGCTTTGATGAAGTCTTGGTCTGCTAAATTGACCAAATACTATTGCTAAGTTGTGGGTTGATTGAAGATGAATAATCCATGCTAAGGCTTGATTATTACCATCGCTTTAATTTATGATGGTCAGTGAATGCAGATGCTTGATTTGATGAATGGAGTTTTTCATGGTTGCATTGGTAAAAAACAGTGCAACGCTAGGTCAAAAACAAGCAAGTAAATTTACCAGTTTGCCCAATCATATCAATAATTTGTTGAGTTATCAACCGATTTGATATTGGGGTGTGGCATGCCCTTTTGGCGGTGCCATGAACTGATTCACTAAGGAAATGTCATGACAGAAATATTTAATCCCAATGCCAATCTTGTCCTATGTCGCAAATATGGACAAAAATTACCAAAGTTGCCAGCACCGCCTTTTCCCAATGCTAAAGGGGAGGAGATTCAGAACACTGTTTCAAAAAAAGCATGGGATGAATGGATTGAATTGCAGACCATGCTGATCAATGAAAAACATTTAAGTATGGTTGATAAGGAAGCGAAAAAATTCATCGCTTTGCAACGCGAGCTTTTCTTTGATAATGGTGATTACGAACGACCAGCAGGATTTAAGCCTAAGGAAGGTGTCTGATGAAACAGGTGCAAGGCGTGTTTGAGCCAATTTTGACAGGTGCTGATCGCCCACAAGTGCTTGATGAATACCCAGTGGTTCATGTACAACCAGTGGCATGGGGAGAGATGGATGGCTTTCATCATCTTAATAATGTCGTCTTTTATCGCCATGCCGAGTCAGCACGCATCAGCTATCTAAGAGCATCAGGCATGGTAGAGACTCGTACAGACATCATGACAGTTTTGGTGGCTAACAGTTGTCAGTATCAGCGCCCTGTAACTTATCCTGATACGCTACTGATTGGTGTGCGTATCAAAAACTTGGGCAATACCAGCGTGGTGTTTGAAAAGGCGTTTTATAGTACTGCTCAAAACGCCATCGTCGCCACAGCCGAATCTGTGATGGTGCGTGCTGGTCAAGATGGTCAAAAGGTTGCCTGGGCTGATGACGAGCGAGCTGCGTTTATGCAGTTTGAAAATCGTGAGTTGTAGTCGCATCATCAGCTTGTGATTGAATTTTAGCAACTCCAACATATTTTTTGGAGTTGCTGTTCTTATTTATTGGTTTTGTAAAGCTTCTATTAATCTGGTGTGAATGCTCTCAAAGCCGCCGTTAGACATGATGATGATGGCATCGTCGCTCTGTGCGTGCGACACTATATGGGTGATGATGGCATCTGTGCTGTCTAGTACGAGCTGGTTTTTGGCATCGCCAATCGCCTCTTTTAAACCCCATGCAAGGTTTGCTGGTTCATACCAAATCACGGCATCAGCCAAGGCAGCAGATGGTGCTAGATCATTCTTATGACTGCCAAGCTTCATTGTGTTGGATCTGGGTTCGATGATGGCCCAGATTTTGCGACCGTTTAGGCGTTTTTTTGCCCCATCAAGTGTGGTGGCGATGGCGGTTGGGTGATGGGCAAAATCATCAAAAATTAGCATGCCATTAATGTCGGCAATCATCTCCATGCGACGCTTAATGCCAGCAAAATCAGACAGGGCTTGACAGGCTTGATGAATACCAATGCCAATGTGATGGGCAGCTGCGATGGCGGACAGACCGTTATTGACATTGTGCAATCCACTCATGTTCCAACGCACTTCACCTGTTTCATTCCCAAAGGAGACTTGCCACATGCTACCATCTGCCTGTAACAGCTTTGCCTGCCATGGTGCATCACTGTCATTATCATCAAGTTTGGTGCGAACCACAGGTGTCCATGAACCTTTTTTTAGTGTGTCTTCAAGACTGGCTGTATCTGCTGGCATGATGATTTGCCCATTCGCTGGAATCATGCGAATCATGTGGTGAAACTGGGTCTGAATTGCTCCTAGATTTTCAAAGATGTCAGCATGATCAAATTCTAAGTTGTTCAAAATCGCTGTCGTTGGGCGATAATGGACAAACTTGGAGCGTTTATCAAAAAATGCCGAATCGTATTCATCAGCTTCAATGACGAAGTATTTTTCGCCCAAATGAGAGCTGTGAGCAAATGCTTGTGTTAAGCGATTGTCGTCTGTCTTGACAAGTGGCACACCACCAATCAAAAAGCCTGCATCAATACCAGCATGTTGCAGTATCCATGCAAGCATGGTCGTGGTGGTGGTTTTGCCATGCGTGCCAGCAACCGCAAGTGTGTGGCGGTCTTTTAAAACGGTCTCGTACAAAAACTGCGGTCCAGAAGTGTAGGGCAGATGAGCGTTTAGCATGTACTCAATGGCCTCCATGCCACGCTTACAAGCATTACCAACCACAACCAAGTCAGGAGCTGGCTGTAAGTGTTCTGCCTTATAGCCTTCCAAAATCTCCACACCTGCCTTTTGTAACTGGGTACTCATTGGTGGATAGATGCCCGTATCCGACCCTGTTACCTTATATCCCAAATCACGAGCCAATAAAGCAAGCGATCCCATAAAAGTGCCACAAATGCCTAAAATATGAATGTGCATTATCTTACAACCTGCTTAAATAAAAAAATGTGAGTTTGTCAAATAGTCAAATGTGATGAGTTTAATCCAGTGACGATCAATGCTGATTCATGGCTGATTTTTGATGATATTGCCAAGCAACTTTAATAAAATCACCAAAATCACAATGAATAATGCCATTGTCCAAGCAGGAATAGATAAGCCAAGCAATGTCCAGTCGATGTGTGCACAATCACCATTGCCAGCCAAAACCACGCTTAGCACTTCTGTTGGAGGTAGGGTTTGCATCCAGTAGTCCAGCCCAGGTCCGCAGCTTGGTACGGCAGCGGGGGAATATTGCAACCAAGTATGACGCATTGCCACACTCAGACCCCATAGCGTTCCAGCCATACTGCCTAGCCACAGTACCCACCGTATTGCTTGATTTCTTGGGTTAAAAACTACTGCCAATAAGGCAAACATCGCCATTATCCAAAGACCAATACGCTGGAAAATACATAAAGGGCAGGGGTCTAATCCAACCGTCAGCTGTAAATAGCCAATGGCGATTACTGTCGCTGTAATGGCAAGCAATACTAAACAAGCATTGATGGCACGATAGGTGAGCGTCATAAGGTTTACCTATTTAAAAATTTTCATGAAAGTCTAACGATAGGCTTGAATATGATCATAAAAATCAACCATATCTGCCGCCTCGATTGCTGCTTGATCTTGTCGTGATTGTTGGGCGACTTGATCAAAATGCTGCTCTTTTGCATGGCTAAGTGTGTGCATTAATAGCTCTTTTTGATGCTTTTGAGCCAGCATCTTACCCAATGCCCAAGTGTTGCCCAAACGCATGCTATCCGCCTCAATTTGAGCTGAGAGTGTCAATGCGGTATTTTTTGCTTTATCTTGCATCAGTGCCAATGCTAAGCGGTATTCATTGCCACCATGATAAGCATCAAAGGCATCAGCAATCACTTGCATTTGATTGAGATGATGAATGACCCAAGAGTGAAAATTTACCTGAGTGCCACAATCATCGATAATCTTCACACCGTCAGCACGACCATGGTTAACGATGGCGTCAATGTTGTCTTGTAGGCGTTTTTCTTCGACTTGGTGCAAGTGCGGTGAGTTGGTCAGTAGGCAATATAATGCCAATATCTCTAAAAAGCACGCTGCCGACATCGTGATGCCAATGTCGCTGTACGGATCAAGATCAATGGCTCGGAATTCTACATAGGCAATGCCACGACTTGCCAAGGCGGCAGTAGGGGATTCTCCAGATTTGGTTACCTGTTTTGGACGAATCGGACTATAAAATTCATTTTCAATCTGCAAAATGTGGCTGTTGATTTGTAATGGGTTGCCATCTTTATCATCAATGCCAATCTTGGCAAAGTCAGCAAAAGGTGTGCTGATTGCACGACGCAAGCTTGCGATGTATTCGTTTAGATCGTTGTAGCGAATGTCCAAATCTTTTTGGGCACTGTTGGTGTAGCCAAGCTTACTCATTCTTAGACTGGTACCATTGGGTTGGTGATAGCCACAACCATCACCAAATGGGATCAGATCGTGCTTTCTCCCACTTAAAAAGCTGCCGCACACCGTGGGGCTTGCACCTAAAAGGTAGAGTACAATCGGTGTTAATCGTTTAAAATTGCGGATTAATCCGAGGTATTTGGCATTTTTAAACTGAGTAAAATCTGCATTCTCATTTTGAGCATTGTTTGTGTCGTTGGCATGTTTAAACCATTGACCGAACAAGTCATCACCTACCGAAAGATTGTAGTGTAGACCTGCGATTGTTTGCATTTTGCGACCATATCGCACGCCAAGCCCTAGGCGGTAGAGAGTCTTGAGTTTGCCAATGTTGCTTGTGCCATAGTCGGCCAAAGGTATGTCGCTGTCAGTATCTGAAAGCATGCACGGCATCGACATTGGCCACATCAGTTCATCATTTTCTAGGCTTTGATGCACGAGCAAATGCAGATCTTTGAGCATGTCCAACGCTTCCTTGATCGTTGGCTTTGGTTCGGTGATCAGTTCTAACAGGTTTTCGGAGTAGTCGGTTGTGATATAAGGATGGGTGAGTTTTGAGCCAAGTTTGATGGGGTGAAAAGTCTTGGCGGCATGACCATCAGGCTGCATACGAAGCCCTTCTTTTTCGATGCCTCGTTGCATGCCTGCAACCAAATTTGGCGTAAACCAGCTTGGCAACATAAAGGTGTGAATTGTCATAAAATTTCCTCAAATCGTGCCTAAAAATGTCTTAGTAATGCTCGGACATGAGTGTTGAGATGGTGCTGATTTTGTGTGAAGTCTTAGACACCGACAAAAAGTTAGCGACTAAGTTACCTATTATAGACCTAAGCGTTCGTAATGGCAAAAGAAAATCTGCTACTTGTCATTTTTTCAAGATGAAATTTTTGCTATACTAGGGCGATTTTTATTACATTTTAAAGGTGAGTCATGGCAACTTTTTTATCGCCTCAAGAACAACTGCTACTCTTAAAGCGTGGCGTGGTTGAGATTTATTCAGAAGAAGACCTGTTAAAAAAACTTGCACAAAACCGCCCCTTGCGTATCAAGCTGGGTATGGATCCCACCGCTCCTGACTTACACTTGGGACATACGGTCGTGCTTAATAAACTGCGTCATTTTCAAGATTTAGGACACGAAGTACTATTTTTGATTGGTGATTATACTGCTCGCATTGGCGACCCCACAGGCAAAAATACCACTCGCCCACCTTTATCCGAAGAAGATGTCAAAGCCAATGCCAAAAGCTATGCCGAGCAAGTTTTTAAAATTTTAGATAAAGATAAAACCAAAATCGTCTTTAACTCTGAATGGTTTGGCAAGATGAGTGCAGGCGATATGATTGGCTTGGCAAGTCAGCTTACTGTATCAAGAATGCTAGAGAGAGACGACTTTTCCAAGCGTTATGAGAGCCAAACGCCCATCGCCATTCACGAATTTTTGTATCCGCTTGTCCAAGGTTACGATAGCGTGGCAATGCGTGCCGATGTAGAACTTGGTGGTACCGACCAAACCTTTAACCTTTTGATGGGGCGAACATTACAGGCACGCTACAATCAAGAGCCACAGGTGTGCATGACAATGCCGATTTTAGAAGGGCTTGACGGTGTACAAAAAATGAGTAAATCGCTTGGCAACTACATTGGTATTAGTGAGCCTGCAGGCGTGATGTATCAGAAAATCTTATCAATACCAGATACGCTGATTGGTCGCTATTTTGAACTTTTGAGCTTTAAACCAATGGGTGAAGTCAATGCCTTGCTTGATGAAATGGCAAATGGTCGCAATCCCCAAGAAATCAAAAAAATCCTTGCTTACGAGCTTATTGAACGCTTTCACGACAAAGAATCTGCCGAAAACGCCCATAGATCAGCAGGCAATCGCCTGGCCGACGGTGAATTGCCGATTGATCTGCCAGAAGTTACGCTCACCATTGATGGAGATAAGCTGTTCATCGCTCAACTGTTAAATCAAGCAGGATTGGTCAAAAACTCTGCACAAGCCAAAGATGCTCTAAAAAATGGTTCGGTCAAAGTGGACGGAGCGGTAGTTGGGGCTGATTTTGCCCTAGGAAAAGGAGCTGTTGTTGTGGTGCAAGCAGGGAAGAAGGCGTTTGCTAGGGTGAGTGTTGTTTAGCATAAGATACGCCAATCTGTGTGGGGTTGGCGTATTGCTTTTTTAATGGAGTAATCATGTCACAAGAGTTGATTTGGCTGATTGGCGTTGTTGTTCTTTTAATTATTGCCGTTTTATTGATCAACAGGAAAAGCAATCATGAGTATGTTAAGCATGATGACAATGAAAAATATCAAAAAGAAATTGTAAACCTTAAAGATGAAATTATTCGTCTAAAAGATGGATTTTATTCACAAAAAATACAGTTATTAGAAGATTTACAAAAAGAAATTCAAGATAAGGCTTTAAAAATAGCCAATTTAGAACAACAGCTAATTAAGCAGCAAGCAGATTTTCAAGTGAATTTAGATAAAGAAATTAAACTTGCTCAAAAACGCTCTACCAATACGCAACGCAATGTTATTAAAGGACAAATTTCTGAACAATTCGTACCATTTTTGGCAGGATTTTCTTATAGTCCTGCTGACTGTCAATTTTTGGGAAAACCGATTGATTATTTGATTTTTCATAATTTGCATCGATGTGCAGATGGCGAAGTTGATATTGATGATGTTGAGGTTGTCTTTTTGGAAGTGAAAACAGGCAATGCCAAATTAAATAAACGCCAAGAAATATTAAAGGAAGTTATTAATCGTGGAAAAATATCATTTAAAACCACCCAAATACAAGATAGCAATGATGTGCCATTTGTGGTAATTTCTGATAATATGCAACTCAATCATAAAGACACAAAAACCAACTTAACTCGTCAAGGTGAAAAATGGACAGCCCAAGAAGAAGAAATGTTAATTGAATATTTTGATAAAGGGTTGGATATTACAGAGTTAATGCAATTACATAAAAGAAATCGTGGCGGAATTGTTTCTCGTTTGAAAAAATTGGGAAAAATAGAGCCTTGATGTATTATTGAAAATAAAATGAACATATCCATCCAAACAGGCATCTACCACCATTACAAGGGTAATCTATATCAAGTGCTACAATACCGCCTGCCATAGCCATAAAGGGCGGCTGTTGATTCATGTACTTTGCATGGCAAGGGTACTTGAAATATTTTTTGGTGATGGGTTTGTGCCATTCATAAAAAACAAGGAAATCTTATGCCAACCATCATTTATTTACACGGCCTAGATGCCAATCCTGATGCTAATAAAGCCGTCATTACCGCTAAGCATGCCGAATCGCTAGGCATTCGCACCATTCGTCCTGATTTGAACTGCCCGCCTGACAAGGTGGTTGCCAAGATTTTAAATCTCATTCAGGGCAATGCCGAGTGTGTGCTGATCGGTTCATCGTTAGGTGGGTATTTTGCCACACTGTTATCTGACATGACAGGTACTCCTGCGGTTTTGTTAAATCCAAGTATCCGTCCTGACTTGTCATTCAGACGCTTTTTAAGCGATCATTGTGATGGAGGTCATCTCAATGATGAATCTGTGATTTATCGTACGACAGGTGGCTGGGAGGTCAAACTTGGTGATTTGGCGTGGTTTGAAGCCCATCGCTTAATTCTAAAAAATCCTAGCAAAATCAGAGTTTTGTTAAAAATGGGCGATGAGCTACTTGACGCACATGCCACCAAGATATTCTGCGAAACTCATGGCGTGAGTGTCATCGCCCAAGAAGGTGGCGATCATCGCATGAGTGATTATGACTGCCAGGTAGGGCAGGTATTGGCATGGATTTCATCATTTTTTGATTAATGCTGGAGTGTTGATTATGAATACCTTATATCTGAGTACCACCTCTCCTTATACTCGCATTTTACTCATGATTGCCAAATCAGAGCAGGTGGACTTGGCACTAAATTTTGTCATGCCTTGGGAAAATCCTACCGAGTTGACCACCATCAACTCTTTTAGCCAAGTGCCAGCTTTGGTGCTACAGACAGGCGAGACCATCACTGAGACGCCACTCATCATTCAGGCGATTGCCCCACAGTTGTATGTCAGGCATGCTCATGATTTGCCACAGATGGCTAAGGCATTTGGAATATTGGCACAAGGTGTGCGTGCGTTCTCGCTTCAACGATTCTCCTTAGAAGGACAAGATGCCCATCCTTTGGTAGATCGATCAATCAAATTATTAAAAGACACTCTGCCAAAACTGCCCATATTGTCGGCAAATGCCCCATCTTTAGCGGACAAGGTGCTACTGTGTGCTTTGATTTGGATTGGTATAAGATTGCCACAGGTGTTTGAGACGCTTAGCGATGCAAATCAGCAGGCGGTTTATGAGTTTCATCAAAGCCCACTTATGCAAAAACTGAACGCTGACTCACTAGAATCCAAACCAAGTAAGGTATCTGACATCACGATTGAATGATCTAAAAAAGCACTGTTTTTTAAGAGTGGGCTTGGTTTTATGACGATGCTAAAAATAATAAAAACCAGCCAACTTAGATGATGGGCTTGTTACTGATGTAGCCTTTTTGGGGTTTGATGGTAAGTTAAGCCGACCCCCCAAAAAAAGATGAATCCTGCTTGGCTATGTGAGTGTCATCAGTAAAAGACGATGTTGATTGCCAAAAATCAAAAGGGGCAGTCTATAACTGCATATTTTTAATGTCTTTAGATGAAACCTAACATTTCCAAGCTTCCTAAAATCGGTTACAATAGCCGATCATTTTGACCAAATTAACCATGACAATATGACCCAACAATCCAAAAATTACACAACACAGAATCTGGAAGTTTTAGAGGGGCTAGAGCCTGTTCGCCGTCGCCCTGGCATGTATACCGACACAACTCGACCTAACCATCTTGCCCAAGAAGTCATCGATAATTCGGTGGATGAAGCATTGGCAGGACATGCCAAAAACATCAGCATTACTTTACATGCTGATGGTTCATTATCGGTGCTTGATGATGGGCGTGGCATGCCTACTGACATTCACCCAGAATTTCAGCAATCAGGCATTGAATTGATTTTGACTCGCCTGCATGCAGGGGGTAAGTTTAGCACGGACAATTACGCCATTTCGGGAGGTTTGCATGGCGTGGGCATCAGTGTGGTCAATGCTTTATCCAAGAAAGTGTCGGTCATCGTTTGGCGAGACGGCGTGGAATATGAGATGAATTTTGACCATGGGGTTCCTGTCGCTCCTTTGACACATCGTCCAAGTGCCATCAAAAAAAAGCGAGGCACGCAAGTGCGGTTTTGGGTGGACGAGCGGTATTTTGATCATCCAAAATTTTCCATTAAGGCTTTAAAACACAATCTAAAAGCCAAAGCGGTATTGTCTGCTGGTCTAAAAATTGATTTCATCAGTGAAATTGAGCCGTCTGATAGTGAAAGTTGGCAATATTCAGATGGCGTGGTGCAGTATTTGACTGAGCAACTTGGCGACTTTGAATTTTTGCCAACACCGCCATTTTATTTTAGTTCAGAGCCAAAACAAGGCGAGCGAGGCGGGGCGACTTTTGCAGTCGCATGGTCGACTGATGGCGGTGTGCCAGTTGGTGAAAGTTATGTTAACTTGATTCCCACCGCCCAAGGGGGAACGCATGTCAATGGGCTTCGTACAGGGCTTACAGATGCGTTGCGTGAGTTTTGTGAAATTCATCACCTGCTACCAAGAAATGTTCGCTTGACCGCCGACGATGTTTGGAGCGGGGTTAATTTCATTTTATCGCTGAAATTTGCCGAACCACAATTTAGTGGGCAAACTAAGGAGCGTCTTTCTAGCCGAGAGGCTGCACCACTTGTACAGATGCTTGCGAAGGACGCATTTAGCTTATGGCTGAATGCCAATCCAGATACTGCCAAGGCCATTGCCGAGCTTGCCATTGCCAATGCGGGCAGACGCCTAAAATCAGCCCAAAAAGTTGCACGCAAAAAAATCGTACAAGGACCTGCTTTGCCAGGCAAGCTGGCTGATTGCAAGGGTGATTTAAAAGATGGTGCTGAGTTGTTCTTGGTTGAGGGTGATTCGGCAGGTGGCTCTGCCAAACAGGCAAGAGATCGACATTTTCAGGCGATTTTACCCTTGCGTGGCAAGATTCTTAATTCATGGGAAGTATCGCACGACACGGTGCTTGCTAGCCAAGAGATTCATGACATCGCCATTGCGATTGGTGTTGACCCTGCCAGTGACGATTTGTCTGAGCTTCGCTATGATAAGATTTGTATCTTAGCGGATGCGGATTCAGACGGTTTGCACATTGCGACCTTGATTTGTGCGTTGTTTGTCAGACATTTTAGAGCACTGGTGGAGGCGGGGCATTTGTTTGTGGCGATGCCGCCTTTATACCGCATAGATGTGGGTAAAGAAGTGCATTACGCTCTTGATGATGAGGAGTTGAATGTGATTTTGCAAAAAGCCAAAGGCAAGCCCCAAATTACTCGCTTTAAAGGTCTGGGGGAGATGAATCCTGAGCACTTGCGTGAGACGACCATGAATCCTGATACGCGTCGACTGGTACAGCTTGATTTGGACGACTGGACGCAAGCTCAGGGTGTGATGGACATGCTACTTGCCAAGAAGCGAGCATCTGATCGTAAGCTATGGCTGGAAGCCAAGGGGGATTTGGCGGATTTATCGGCATGAATGACGCTTGATGATCCATCATGAGTTTTGAATGTTAAAAGTATCAAAACATCATTAAAAAACACCATGCCAATCAAGCATGACTGGCATGGTGTTTTGCATGACATTAAGGATGTTTTATGAGATGTTTTAAGAATTTTCCTTGGTCTTTTTCTGCTGTTCTTCCTTGAGTTCTGCTTGGCGTCGTGCGTCTTTGTCTGCGATTTGTCTTTTGACTTCGTTGGTGTCAATGGTGAGTTGTATGATTTTAAGATCTAGATGATTTGAATATTGCATCATGCAAATCCAAGCAAGCATCGCCGTCCATAGTATTGCCATGAAAACCTTTATGGTCAAAAAAATGCTATTTTTTGTCATGATCATCTCCATATTTTTGTCGAAAAATAAACATTACAGACATTACCGACCAAATTCACCAGTGGCAATGAAGATCAACCCAAGACTCATCAAAGCTTGCTTGAAGCTGGGTGTTTTCTTAAAGTATGGTAACTGCTTATTCATTTCAAAGTCCTTATTGTGTTGAAGTCAAGATACATCATCTTTGATACTGATGATGCACTGACATTGTATTAAAATAATTTTTTAAAGTCAATAAAAAAATTCCTAATAAAATCATCGTGTTACAATATTTTTGATGAATTTTACCCCATTTTGTGCTTATGAGCATGGGGTATTTTTTATTTGGCTTGATGATGAACTAAGAATCGGCACGCACCGCACCACAGGTGGTCAATACGGTGGTAATTTCATTGATCTTGGCTGTCAATAAAGTCTGATTGCCACGAGTTTCAACATTAAGGCGAATCAGTGGTTCTGTATTGCTTGATCGCAGATTAAACCGCCATTCACCAAAATCAAGGCTTAGACCATCTAGGGTGTTTTTGGTGGGGTTGAGATTGCTGTATTGTTGTTCAAGCTTGATGATGATGTCATCTGCGGTCATGCCATCTAAGCGAAAATTAAGCTCGCCTGAGCTTGGAAATTTGGCGATGTAATCATCGACCAGTTCAGACAGTGATTTGTCGGTGATGCAGAGTAATTCAGTCACTAACAGCCAAGGAATCATGCCACTGTCGCAATAAAAAAACTCTTTAAAGTAGTGATGTGCTGACATCTCTCCGCCATAGATTGCAGTCGTTTCGCACATGACTTGTTTGATGAATGAATGCCCAGATTTACTCAAAGCAGGTGTGCCTTCTAGACGCATGATGACATCTTGGGTGTTATAAACCACTCGTGGATCATAAACGATGGTTTGATTGGGGTGTTTTTGCAAAAAGGCTTCGGCAAGCATGCCGACCACATAGCTGCCATCAATGAATCGACCGTGCTCGTCAAATAAAAAACACCGATCAAAATCCCCATCGAACGCCACGCCAAAGTCTGCACCATGTGTCAATACGGCATCACTGGTGGCTTGCTGATTGGCGATGATCATGGGATTGGGAATGCCATTTGGAAAGGTGCCATCTGGCGTGTGATGAATTTTTATCAATTCAATCGGTGTGAATGCCAGACGATTTTCGATGGCATCAACCACAGGTCCTGCTGAGCCATTGCCGCTGTTGATGACGATTTTTTTGGCGGTAAGTTTGGTGATGTCGATAAAGCTCATTAACTTATCAATATAAGCGGTTTTATCGGTCGCATGACTGACTTTTCCTGCTGGCATGATGGTGAAATCGCCACTTTCGGCAAGCGTTTGAATCTCTTTGAGTCCTGTATCGGCACTGATGGGGCGGGAGTTTTCACGCACCATTTTTAGACCATTGTAATTGATGGGGTTGTGACTGGCGGTAACCTCAATGCCACCGATGGCTTGATAATGACTGGTTGCAAAATACACTTCTTCTGTGCCAGTCATGCCCAGATCAATCACATCAACGCCAGCATCTGTCATGCCTAAGATGGTGGCGGCTTTAATCTTGTCGCTTGATGGGCGAATGTCGCTACCGATGACGATGGTCGGTGTGTCCGTATTGGCGGTTTTGGATAAAGTTTGGGCAAATGCACGACCAATGCGGTAGGCAATGGATTCATCTAGGGTCGTGCCAAGCTCGCCACGCACATCGTAGGCTTTAAAACAAGTGATGCAAATGGGGGCGAATTGTGTCATGGAAATTCTCAATAAAAAACTAACAATAAGAGAGTCAAATTTTAGCACAATTTGACGATACTAAGAGAGATGGGGGGGGTAAAATTTATCATCATGTAACGAGGGGGTGGTTAAGAGTGCGTGAAGTTAATTGGATTGAGTGGTAAAAACTGTCAATCACAACCATGATGAATAGGCAAATGACGGCATGTGTGTCATGATTATGCCAAAAACGCATAAAAATATCGCTATAAAAATCCAGTCAAGTTTGTTATACTGTCAGCAGTTTATCCCATTAAGGAAAAGCCCATGAATGTTGCAAATAACATCACCGATCTCATTGGTAATACGCCACTGGTCAAGCTGCATGCTCTAAATACCAGCGATGCTCACATATTCGCCAAGTTAGAATATTTTAATCCAGCCAGCTCGGTAAAAGATCGCATTGCCTTATCAATGATTAACGAAGCAGAAGAAGCAGGTGAATTGAAGGTAGGTGATACGCTCATTGAAGCGACTTCTGGTAATACAGGAATTGGTCTTGCGATGGTCGCTGCTGCTCGTGGGTATCGCTTGATCATTACCATGCCTGAGAGCATGAGTTTGGAGCGTCGTGCTTTATTGCGTGCTTATGGAGCACAATTGGTGCTTACCCCAGCTGCTGATGGCATGGGGGGAGCGATTGCCAAAGCCAATGAGTTGGCAAGTGAACATGGTTATTTCATGCCACGCCAGTTTGATAATGCTGCCAATCCAAAAATTCATCGTGAAACCACCGCCGAGGAGATTTGGCGTGATACGGACGGTCAAGTGGACATTGTGGTCGCAGGCATTGGGACGGGTGGCACAATCACAGGTGTGGGTGAGATTTTAAAGTCTAAAAACCCAGCGATTAGAATCGTCGCCGTAGAGCCAAGTGATTCACCAGTATTTAGTGGTGGCGAAAAAGGTGCCCATAAATTACAAGGCTTGGCACCAGGTTTTGTACCAAGCATTCTTAATACAGCCATTTATGATGAGGTCATTACGGTAACCACTGAGCATGCTTTTGAGACCGCAAGAGCGATGGCATCAAAAGAGGGTATTTTGGTGGGCATTTCAGCAGGAGCGGCAGTATGGTCGGCCTTGCAAGTTGCCAATCGCCCAGAGAATGCTGGTAAAAACATCGTGGTGGTGATTCCCTCATCAGGCGAGCGTTATTTATCTACTGCATTGTTTGCTGATTTGGCACAATAAATGGCGAATTTCACAACAACAAACCCTATTATCTTGTATAATAGGGTTTTTATTATTGATTGATCACAAGTAATGACTCCAACCGACCAATTTTCTGATTTATTGCAACTCATGGCACGCCTACGCAAAGATTGCCCTTGGGATGCTAAGCAAACCAACCAATCCCTACAAAAGTATGCCATCGAAGAGGTTTTTGAGCTCATTGATGCCATTAGTATGGATGATGGCGGTGTGATGGCTGATGAAGACATTAAGGGCGAATTGGGCGATGTGCTGCTACAAGTCATTTTTCATGCACACTTATATGAAGAGCAGGGTCGATTTGGCATGAGTGAAGTGATTCACCATCTACAGCAGAAGCTGATTCGTCGCCATCCACATGTCTTTGATAAAGAAACTGTTCGTACTGATGAAGAGGTCAAACGCCGCTGGGAGGAAATCAAGCGTATTGAAAATAAAGACAAACCCAAACGCCTGCTGTCTGATGTGAAACCTGGTACAGCACTCAATACCGCTCAAAATTTACAATCCGCTGCTGCCACAGTGGGGTTTGATTGGCAAAATCTGGGTGGGGTTCTACAAAAATTGACCGAAGAGTTGAATGAATTGACGGCTGAACTGCCCAATGATGAATTTGATTATAAAGCTGATAAGCTGACTGCTGAGCAAAAAGCCAAGGTGGCAGGCGAGCTGGGCGATGTTCTGTTCGTACTTGCAAATGTGGCAAGGCACTTGGGGGTGGATGGTGAAATGGCATTGCAGGCAACAAATGCCAAATTCAAACGCCGTTTTGCTTTTGTGGAAGAATCTCTTATAAGCATTGGCAAATCTTTTGATGATGTGGATTTGGCACAAATGGATCACTATTGGAACCAAGCCAAGCATGCACTGGATCATTAACAGCTGTACGGCAGTTATCTTATCAAGCTTTTTTAGTCAAATGAGCATGGCAGCTGATGAGCCAAAGCAATGTCATTTTGATGCCAGTAGTGCGTATCAGGCAATGATGAAGCATCAGGCAAGCACCAAAAAGCAAGCCTTGCGCTTGAACATCAATACCGCCACTGCCAGCGACTTTACCAGCCTGTCAGGTGTTGGTATCAATACCGCCGAGCGTATCGTTGAGTATCGTAGGCAAGTGGGGCGATTCGTCAGTGTCGATGAACTGATGCAGGTTAAGGGTATTGGAAAGGCGACTTTAGAAAAAAATCGCCATCGTCTGAGTGTTGCTCCGTGATGATGCAAGTTTTGGTTGGTTATATTGCCGATCTGATGATATGAACAGTCATCTGGTCAAGAAGGTTGTGAAAAGGCATGCTCAATAAAGTGACTCATGTCGCTTTTTTTGTCAATAACGGTTACAATAGATGATTTGGCTTGATGTTCTTGCATTAAGTATTGAATTTAGCTGTCAAGGAGAATTTTCGACATGGCACAAAGGCCTGCGAACTTTGGTAAATCAAATAAGCCAAGCAGATCGAAGAAATCCAAAAAAAGCCAATCGCTGGCAGTGTATGCAGATCGATCGCTTGGATTGAGCAGATCTGCCTTGCCACACAGTATCGTTGAGGTGGTTGGTACACTAACGAGGGCAGGCTTTGAGGCGTATGTCGTAGGCGGTGGTGTGCGTGATGGCATGCTTGGACTTGCACCCAAGGACTTCGATGCTGTCACAAGTGCCAGACCGCACGAGATCAAGGCGATTTTTGGTGGGCGTTGTCGTATCATTGGCAGACGCTTTCAGTTGGCTCATGTTTACTCTGGCAGAGAGACGATTGAGGTGGCGACTTTTCGTGCTCCCCCAAAAGATGATGCTCATACTACTGATGGAGGTATGATCATGCGTGATAATGTCTGGGGCGACATCAATCAAGATTTTGCACGCCGAGATTTTAGTATTAATGCGTTGTATTATCAGCCGATAGATGGTGAGGTGCTTGATTTTTGTGGTGCGATAGACGACATAAAAAGTGGTACGCTAAGACTGCTTGGTGATGCCAAAGTTCGTATTGAGGAAGATCCTGTTCGCCTGCTTAGAGCCTTGCGTTTTAAGGCAAAGTTGGATTTTTGTTTTGATGAAGAGCTGTCTGGTCAGTTTCATTCGGATAATTGGGCGTTGTTGGAGCAAGTTTCTGCTCATCGTCTGTATGACGAAACGCAAAAAATGTTTTGTGGTGGATATCTTGCATCATTGCTGCCAGTTTTGTTTGAGTATGGGGCAATGAAGCATTTGATGGCGTACGCACCAGATGCACCAACAGCCTTAATGAATGCAGTTGCCATCAATACCGATCATCGTGTGAGTGATGGTAAGGGTGTTAATCCTGCGTTTTTTTATGCGGTGCTTCTTTGGGAAAACTATCTGCATCAGCTTGCCAAGCTCAAGAAAAAAGGTTTGCCTTTTCATGAGGCGCAAGCTAAGGCTGCGACAAAAGTGATTGACATGCAGCGTCAAAAAACCGCCATTCCTAAATTTGCTGAAGATTTCATCGCCAGCATTTGGTTGATGCAACCAAAGCTTGCCAATCCTCGTGTGCGTGATATCACCACTCTTGAGCGACATCCCAAATTCCGTGCCGCACTTGATTTTCTCATCATGAGGGAAAAACATGAAGATTGCAAGCTGTCTGAGTCAACCAATGGCATGGCAGCATGGTGGCAGAATTATCAAAATGCTGATGGGCATCATCAAGCCATGATGATAGAATCATTTGCTAATGGTGGTAGTGCCACAGGAATGGCCTCTCGTTCTCGTCGTAAGCGTGTTGCGATTAATGATGAGCTTTTGCAATTACATAAGCTGTCTGCCAGCATGGATTCTGATGGATTTGGTGCACCAGAGCCACTATTTGTGGTGGAAAATGCTAAAGCTTTTTTACCCAGTAAAGCCAATGAGAAAGACAAGGCTTTCAGGCTGCACCAACAACCGTCGCCACCACTCATCGAGCCGACAACTCTAACAGATGCAGACTTTTTAAAGTTGCTAGAAAATGATGAACCGTACATTCCTGCCAGTCGTTATCGCAAGCGTCAGCCATCATCGTCCCTATCCATCAAGGAGCGTGAGCAGGGTTTGACTGAGGAGATGTTGTCTGCTGATGCCAAGATTGCCAAAGAGGAATTGACAAGAAAATCACCCAAGGCAAAAGTTGTGAAATCACAGGCTGAACGCATCAAGACTAAAGCGGTGCGACGGTCGGCAAAAGCTACGACCCAATCACCAAAAGATGACACACTCACCAAAAAACGCCATAGAAAATCCAATGCCAAACCCAGAGCGAAGGAGTCATGAGATGACTTACTGGACGCAGATTTATTTGGGCCTGGGGGGGAATATTGCCAATGATATGGGCAGTCCTAGGGATCATATTCTGTCGGTGTTTGATACACTGGCAAGCGATGAACGGTTTTGTCAGGTTCGTCTATCATCGCTATATTCCTCAAAGCCTTTTGGGGTGGTTGATCAGCCAGATTTTATTAACGCAGTGCTTTCGGCTAAGACTACGCTTGAGCCCTTAGCCTTACTTGATTTTTGTCAGGGTCTAGAGAATGATGCAGGTCGAGTGCGACTTAGGCACTGGGGGGAGCGCTGTCTTGATATTGATTTGTTGCTCTATGGTGACAAGGTGTTGAATCATGAACGGCTGATCATACCACACGCAGGAATCCTAGAGCGTAATTTTGTGCTGGTGCCATTGTGCGAACTCAACCCCGCTGTATCTATTAATGGTGTGATCATCGCCGATTTACCACTGGCAAAAGACGAGACGGGATTGATGAGATTAAAGGATTGATATGACTTATTTGACTGACAAACCCAAAGCCAGTATCACTTTATCAACATTGAATAAATTTAAAGCATCTGGTGAGAAATTCAGTTGTCTTACTTGCTATGATGCGTCTTTTGCTCATTTGATGGCGATTGCTAATATTGATGCGATTTTAGTTGGTGATAGTGTGGGGATGGTCGTTCAGGGACGAGAATCAACCTTACCTGTCACAGTCGATGACATGGTCTATCACACAAAAAATGTCGCCAATGCCAATCAGCATGCCTTGATTTTGACTGATCTGCCATTCATGAGCTATGCTACCATCCATGACGCCATCGCAAGCTCTCGTGCGGTCATGCAGGCAGGGGCGAATGTGGTGAAGATTGAGGGTGATGGCGAACTTGCTGATATTGTGAGAGTCTTAACGAAAAATGGCGTACCAACTTGTGTGCACTTGGGATTGACACCTCAATCTGTCAATGTGTTGGGGGGCTATAAAGTGCAGGGAAAGACGCAAGAGCAAGCTGATAAGCTATTGAAAGATTGTGAGATTTTGGTAGATGCTGGGGCAAGCATGATTTTGCTTGAATGTGTTCCAGCATGGCTTGCTAGGCAGGTAACCCAAACATTTGCTGTGCCCGTGATTGGCATTGGGGCGGGGGTGGACTGTGATGGACAGGTCTTGGTGATGCATGACATGTTGGGTGTGTACACACGCAAGCCTGCTAAATTTGTGAAAGATTTTCTAAAAGATGATGCTAATAAGACGGGTGACATTCTGGGGGCGTTCATCACTTATCATCAAGCAGTCAAAAACCGACACTTCCCCAGTGTTGAGCATGCTTTTTGAACGAAAGAATAAGACCGCCAATTTCAACAAGTGGTATTTAATTGACCTGACGCAGCGATTTGGCATGATAGAAATTTTAATCTAAAATGAGAAGAGTTCATGAAAGTATTTGATACCATTACTCAATTGCAATCTGCATTACGCCCCATGCGAGACAAAAAAATCGCACTTGTACCAACGATGGGTAACTTGCATGATGGGCATATTGAGCTTGTGAACATTGCCAAAAAACATGCTGATGTTGTGGTTGTGAGTATTTTTGTGAATCCGATACAGTTTGGTGCGGGCGAAGATTTCGAAAACTATCCGCGCACATTCGATGAAGACTGCCTCAAGCTTAAAAATGCCAATGCTGACTTTGTCTTTTCACCCAGCATTCAAGAAATGTATCCGGTTTATCCACCAAACATTCAGGTATTAAGCGGTGGTCTTACTAAAATATTGTGCGGAAAAACTCGTCCCACGCACTTTGATGGAGTGGGGCTTGTGGTTTCTAAGCTGTTTAATATCGTGCGTCCTGATGTGGCGGTTTTTGGTAAAAAGGACTATCAGCAACTGGCAATCATTCGTCAACTAAATGATGAGTTAAACTTTAATGTTGAAATCATCGCAGCACAAATTGTGCGGGCGGATGACCATTTGGCACTGTCTTCGAGAAATGGTTATCTGACCAAAGAACAAAGAGCGATTGCTCCAATCATTCATCAAACCTTGCAAAAGATTGCGTCTAAAATTTTAACTGCTAAGATTGCTGATTATCCAACCATCATTCAACAGCATCATGCTGAATTGACAGCTCATAATCTGAAGGTAGACTATCTAGAACTTTATAACGACAAGCTACAAGCGGTTCAAGATGGAGACAGAAAATTGGTACTGTTAATTGCTGTGTTCGTAGGCAGAGCCAGACTGCTGGATAACTTGGAAATTGAGCTAACTTGCTAGTAAGCTGGATTAAATATGGATAAACAGCCGTCTATCATCATCGTTTCGGGTCGTTCGGGATCTGGTAAAACATCAATTTTGAATGTTTTGGAAGATTTTGGATTTTATGTGATTGACAATTTACCACTGTCGCTTGCTTTTGATGCTGTCAGGCGTTTGGCGATGGATGATCGTATTCATAAGATTGCCCTGGGGATTGACAGTCGCTTGCCACAAGCAGATTTGAAAAACTTTCCCGTGTTACACCAAAGTTTGAAAGATGGGTATGGTGAGCAGGCGGTAACGGTGCTGTATGCCATCGCTGAAGAGCGCGTGCTGGTGGCTCGCTTTGGATCTACTCGTCGTGTCCATCCTTTGATGGCGACCAATAATAACTTGCCAGATGCCATTCACAGCGAGATTGCCTTGCTTGAGCCGGTTGCCAATCTTGCGGATATTGAGATTGACACAAGCTTACTTAATGTCCATGAACTCAAAGTCAAAGTGAGAGACTGTCTGGGACTGGAAAATAAGATTGTCATTAATGTACTGTCTTTTGGCTTTAAATATGGTGTGCCACTGGATTCGGACTTGGTATTTGACATGCGTATTTTGCCCAACCCCCATTGGCATGAGCACCTGCAATCATCAACAGGGGAAGATGAAATCGTGAAATCTTTTTTTGCAGAATTTGATGAAGTGGCGGAAATGACTGATGATTTGATCGCTTATTTGCTTAAATGGTTGCCGCATTTTTCCCATAATAATCGCCATAGCATTACCGTTGCTATCGGATGCACAGGCGGTAAGCACCGCTCGGTGTATGTTGCCAGCATGGTAGCAAAGGCTTTACTGGCAGGTTTGCCATCGCAATTTAAAGTTCGCATCAAGCACCGTGAGAAACGCCATTGGTAGCCTGCTACTGACTTTTAAATACTTAGAATACAACCAGAGGGTTTGACATGAGCATTGATTGGTCAAAACAAGACATGAGAGTGTCTCGCACTGAAATCAAAAAATCCCACGAACGCCTACAAGCTTTGGCAACACCGTTGGCTAATTTATCAAAAAAGCAGCTGGCACATTTACCTGTCAGTAGTTATTTTTTAGACGAGCTTGAGCATCTGTCCGAAATAGGCAGTGCTGCGGCGAAAAACCGCCAAATCAAACGGATTGGCAAGCTCATCATTGAAGAAAATCGCCATACTCTAACTCAAGCATTATTTGAGATGACATTCACCAAAGAGCAGATGGCAAAGATTGAAACTTGGTTTACTCGCCTAAACTTAAATGATGAAAGTACGATAAAGCAGTTCGTTAAGCAGTTTAAGGTCAGTGAGTTCAATAGTATTTATCAGCTGTTACTATGGATTGAATACGCAAAGCACTTGAATGATGAGGAGCTGCTGGCTGAGAGTGTGATGGACTTTGAAAGCTATATTAAGGAAGTGGCGATTTTATCTTTGTAACTTATCAGGCCATTGTGATTAAAAATGGGTTGCCTTATAGAATGAGTGTTTCATATGAAACATTGAGTGCGTTAAGCATCTTTCAATCAAGTTAGCATGACTTAAATACACTAAGTCATCATGATGATTTTTTGAAACTTGTATGATGTTGCCTGTCTTATGATGACTGGACATGCCAAGCGTTGAGTCGAGTTGGTGTTAGGGTGATTTGATGGGTGAGTTGGAGTGCTGTGATGTTCTTTTTCGTGTGGCGGTGCTGTCAATGTGGTGTTTGACCGCCGAAAAAACTCAATGATACATACAAGCGACCGTTAAGCACTGTGGTGATTAAAAAGCCTGCTGGCGAATGGAGCAGGCTTTAACATCATTAATCGGCTTATTTCTTTTCTTCGCGTATTTTATTGATAAGAAAATCAACGACTTCAGTCACTTTTTTGTCTTCGCCATTCACCACATACTTGCCATGCACGACCACGGCAGGCACACCTGTTAACTGATAACGCATTGCACCTTTTTTAGAGCGTTCTATCTTGGTGCTGACAGGGAATGAATTATAAAAATTGTTGAACTTGGCTTTATCTACACCTTGTTCAGCATACCAATTTGCTAAATTTTCTTGGTTGGCGATGATGCTTCTTTGACCATCTTTATGTACAGCGTCGAATAAAGCTTGATGAGTTTTATTTTCTAGACCCATCTGTTGAACGGCGTAAAAACCCCGAGCTGTTACTTCCCATACAGGGTTAAGTGCGGCAGGTGTGCGAAAAAATGCCACATCTTTATCGCGTGTTTTTGCCCATGCTTGCATGTGTGGTTCTAAAGCGTAGCAATGCGGACAGCCGTACCAAAAAAACTCACGAACAACAATCACATCACCTGCGATATTTTCAGGATTGGCGAGTTTTTGATAATCTTTACCTTCGACAAAATCAGCGGCAAAAGCATGACCTGCAAAAGCAATCGCTGCGGTTAAGGTGGCAAGTTTTAGGGCGTATTTCATGACAATATCATCCTTAGAAATTTTAGGAAAGTTGCTCAGCAATCGGTAAAAGTGGTCAATGGTGTAATTTTACCAAACCTTGTAAAGATTTTGAATATTAAAAAAATATGACATAGTTTAACGCATTTTTTACAAAAAGTGGTAACAGATTTATTAACCATGCTTTGCAAATTGTGTTAATTTTGCACAACAGGGTCTTTGTGAACATTCGGCTTGGTATTTTTTGGATTGCCATCGTTCGGGCTAAAAATTGATGGGTAATTATCAAGGGTAATAAGTAGCAAATTTTGGTTGAAAGTGATAAGATAGTTGACAGTATTAATCGTGAAAATTTTGACAGAAGTTTGAGTCGGATGCTTCGCCTTATTGCATCATGCCAAATCTTTTTTTTTCGGTCTTACACCATCTTCAAAAATATCAAGTATCCACATCATATTGGAAAAAACCATGCAAAATACCACAATAAATGCTGATTTTGATGAAATTGGTAAATTTACTCGCCTTGCTGATGAATGGTGGGATAAGCAAGGGGCTTTTAAATCCCTGCATGACATCAATCCGCTACGCCTGAATTGGATTGAGGATAAAGTATGTGAGCATTTAGGTTCATCGCTTTTGGGTAAGTCAGTTGTGGATATTGGTTGTGGTGGGGGTATCTTGGCACATTCAATGGCGGTGCGTGGTGCAACCGTATTGGGTGTGGACTTGGGAGATGAAAATATTAAGGCAGGTGAGATTCACGCTAAGCGAACCGATATGATGGACCGTGTGTCATTTCGTTCGGTAGCGGCTGAGACGCTTGCCCAAGAGATGCCAGAGAGTTTTGATGTCATAACTTGTATGGAAATGCTCGAGCATGTGCCCAATCCTTCCGCCATTGTTCAAGCATGTTTTTCTTTATTAAAGCCTGGCGGTGTGTGCGTGATGAGTACAATCAATCGCAATCCAAAATCTTATCTTTTTGCCATTGTGGGGGCTGAGTATGTGTTGCGTTTGGTTGATAAAGGAACGCATGATTATCACAAATTCATCACACCAGCTGAGCTTGACCAGATGGCGATAAGAGCAGGCTTCGATCGTTTTGACATGACTGGGTTGCATTATAATCCAATAACCAAAAATTTTTGGCTGTCAAATCGTAATGTTGATGTCAACTACATGATGGCATTTACCAAAAAAGCATGACAGGGCATCATGATGACAAAGATTAATGCTGTGCTGTTTGATTTAGATGGGACGCTGATTGATACTGCTCCTGACTTCATTCGCATCATTCGTTTGATGTGCCAAAAATACAACCTGCCAATACCAAGCGATGCTGACATTCGTGAGCAAGTCTCGGCAGGGGCGAGGGCGATGGTACGCCTGATATTTGGTGATGAGATGGCACAAGGGATGGATACGAATGAAAAAATGCTGGCTTATCGTCAAGAATTTTTGGCTCTGTATGAGCAGGATATCTGTGTGGACAGTCGGCTTTTTGATGGTCTTGATCGTTTGCTGGTAAAGCTTGAAAATCAAGGAGTGCCTTGGGGGATTGTAACTAATAAGCCACGCCATTTGGCCACGCAATTACTGACTAAGCTTCACCTGAACAATCGTTGTAGCGTGCTGGTTTGCCCTGATGATGTCATTAATACCAAGCCCGACCCTGAACCGATGTTTTTGGCAGTTAATCGCCTAAATGCCAGATTTGGCACGAAAATTTTAAATGAAAATTGCATTTATGTGGGTGATCACATTCGTGATATTCAGGCAGGTAATTTGGCAGGCATGACCACAGTGGTTGCCAAATTTGGCTATCTAAGCTGTGCTGACAAAGACAATCTGCACGAATGGGGTGCAGATGTGCTGATTGATACGCCTGATGAGCTTGCTGATTGGGTGCTGGCAATGCTGGGCGAGTGATGAAGGCGTTGCTGCGTTTGTGCATGAAGACAATAACTTGTCATGCTTGTCTTGATGTGCCACTTTAGCAATTTAAGAATTTGATTAATTTGATGTGGCATGACAAAGCAGCTTTTAGGTTTTGTGTTAGGCGTTACGATGGCGCGCACTGTCAGACACACCTACAAATAGGCGGTGCTGATGATGTTATCGCCTTAGCACAGGATTTTGTGCTGATTGATGAGATGACTGCCTTGATCCACTTGCTTAAAGATTGTACCCAATGGTAAAGACAACCGATTAAATTTGATGAACGAACTTAAACAATGATGACACTTAACGACATATTAACTTATCAGCCCACGCCAAAATGTTTAAAAGATAAAATCATTTTGGTAACAGGGGCGGGCGATGGCATTGGTAAGGTGGCGGCCTTAACCTATGCCAAATGTGGTGCGACTGTCTTACTGCTTGGTAAAACCCAAAGTAAATTGGAGACAGTCTATGATGAGATTGAGAGCTTGGGCTTGCCAGAGCCTGCGATTTTACCAATGGACTTAGAAAGGGCCAGTTTTGCTCAGATGAACGAGCTTGCCACTTTGATTGAAAAAGAATTTGGTCGCATAGATGGCGTGCTACACAATGCAGCCATTTTAGGAGCGCTGACACCGCTTGAAATGTATGATCCCATCACTTTTGAGCAGGTGATGCGTGTTAATGCAACGGCTGTGTTTATGCTGACCCAAGCTCTAATGCCGCTGTTGCGTATGTCGGTAAGTGGTTCGATAGTCTTTACCAGCAGTGGGGTTGCCAAGCCTCGTGCCTTTTGGGGTGCTTATGCTTTGTCTAAGCAAGCGATTGAAGGTATGATGACCATCTTTACCCAAGAAACACAAAGTTTGACCACGCTGCGTTTTAACTGCATTAATCCGGGGGCGACTCGAACCAACATGCGAGCCCATGCCTTTCCTGGTGAGGACCCAAACACCTTAAAGACACCTGAGCAAATCATGAGTGCCTATGTATGTCTGATGACGGATGCATCAAGTGGTGTTAAGGGGCAGGTGGTGGATTGTCAGCCGAAATGAGTATTAATTAGGAGCTGGGTTTAATTTTGCCATATGGTCGAAATTGCAAATAAAATCTTTATTCAGCCTAATCAATAATTGGGTGCTTCTGTGGAATTATTGCAACACATCATTTTAATTTTAATCTTAATCTTGGTGTCTAGTTTTTTTTCGATTTCTGAGATCGCCTTGGCAGGTGCAAGGAAGTTGAAACTTAGGCTTTTGTCTGAAAATGGGGACGAGCGTGCTGATAAAATTTTGCATCTACAAGAAAATTCAGCAGAGTTTTTTGCCACCAGTCAAATTGGTTTGAACGCTGTTGCCATCTTGGGAGGCTCAATCGGTGAAGTTGCGTTGCGACCTTATTTCATTTCTTTGATTGGGCAGTTTTATCAAGGCTCTTGGTTAGATAGCATTGCGTTTTTTGTGTCATTTTTTTTGGTAACACTGCTCTTTATCTTATATGCCGACTTGATTCCAAAACGCATTGCAATGATTAACCCTGAGAAAATTGCTTTGCTGGTCATCAATCCAGTGTTAACTGTCATTAAGATATTCAAGCCTTTGGCATGGGTCATCAATGCCATTGCCAATCTGACTTTTAAGCTTTTTAATGTCAATACCACTCGTGAGGATAACATTACTTTTGATGATGTTTCCGCCATTGTAGATGCAGGAGCGCAGGCGGGTGTGGTATTACAACAAGAACAACATTTTATCGAAAATGTTTTTGAATTAGAAGAGCGTACCGTGCCATCTTCAATGACTGTGCGTGAGGATGTGGTGTATTTTACTCTCGGTGAAAGCGAGGAGAGCATTCGCCAAAAAATCGCTGATTATCCTTATTCAAAATTTCTTGTATGTAATGATGGTATTGATGGCGTGATCGGCTATGTGGATACTAAGGATATTTTGGTACGCATCTTAAACAACCAATCCTTAGTGAATATCCATGAATCCACCATTCGCAATGTGTTGATCATCCCTGATACATTGACCCTTTCCGAACTTTTAGATAAATTTCGTGCTGGTAAAGAAGACTTGGCGGTTGTTATTAATGAGTACGCTCTTGTGGTGGGTATCATTACTCTGTCTGACATCATGATGACGGTGATGGGGGATTGGGTTGTGCCCATTGAAGAAGAGCAGCAGATCATCAAAAGAGATGAGCGGTCATGGTTCATTGATGGTAGCACTCCGATTGATGATGTCAGACATGCACTGGACTGTGAATTTGAGGACTGGGATCATTATGAGACTTTGGCAGGTTTTATCATGTATCGTTTGCGGAAAATCCCAAGACCTGCTGATTTTGTGTTGCACGAAAACCTAAAATTTGAGGTGGTGGATATTGATCATTATAAGATTGATCAGGTGCTTGTTACTCGCCTGCATGAAGATGCCACGGATAGAGAGTGGATTTGATTGATTAAGTGGGTTGCCTTAGGCATAAATCATGGTCAGTAATCACATAATTCTTGCAATTTATGCTTAGTAATTTTATAATACCCATCCCACCTTCCGCTTGTTCTGTTTGATACATGGCAAAAAGGTTCGTCAAGTCGTAAGACTTATGATTATTAAAGAGGTTATTATGAAACTTAAAACCAAACGCGGTGCTGCCAAGCGCTTCAAAAAAACAGCGAACGGCTTTAAGCGTAAACAAGCGTTTAAACGCCACATTTTGACCAAAAAATCTCCTAAGCGTATCCGCCAATTGCGTGGTTGCGTGATGGTTCATGTCGCTGATGTTCCATCAATCCGCCGTATGTGCCCATATCTATAACAGATATTTTTAAATTTTAGGAGAATAAAATGGCTCGTGTAAAACGTGGTGTACAAGCAAATCGCCGTCACAAAAAAGTCCTAGCCCGTGCAAAAGGCTACTATGGTGCGCGTTCTCGTGTGTATCGTGTTGCCGTACAAGCGGTGATGAAAGCAGGTCAATACGCATATCGTGACCGCCGCAACAAAAAACGCTCATTCCGCCGCCTATGGATTGCTCGTATCAATGCTGGTGCTCGTCTGAATGGTCTTTCTTATAGCCGTCTGATCAATGGCTTGAAAAAGTCAAGCATTGAAATTGATCGTCGCATTCTGGCTGATATCGCCATGCATGATGCAGCAGCATTTACTGCCATTTGTGAAAAGGCAAAAGCTGCACTGTCTTAATCCTGTGTGCTAAGACAGCTGAAAAATAACCGTAATGCTTGTCCATTGCGGTTATTTTTTTGAACGATGAAGGCAGTTTGAATCACATGATAAAAAGCAAGCAATAAAAAAGGCCTACTCGTTGAGTAAGCCGTGTTTTGTCTGAATAAAAAAATAGTTAAAAATCGTATCGCAATCCAACTTCCAAGCCAAAACCATTTTGTTCTGAACGAACCAAATCTTTTACTGTGTTGCCGTTGCCATCTTGTCTGTCTTTATAAGAATAAGATGTCTGATCTAGGTAAGATAGAGAGCCAAATGTGCGTAGACGGATGCCATCATCATTTTTTAAGGACTTGATCGCACCGATGCTTGCTTTGGTTTGTTCGCCATCCTTGTGGCCCTCGTAATTATTCGCATGACCGACCTGTGCGTAGAGATTGGTCGTCTTGTCAAGTGAATACAATCCGCTAACTAACGCTCCTAGCTCTTTGTTGCCACTGTCATAATCGGTTTGTTGAACGATGACGCCAACGGTTAGTTTTTCATTTGGCTTGTAGCTGACCATGCCACGCAACGCACTAAAATCTCCAGCATGAGTATAGGATATTCCTGCGTCATATTTTGTATCTTCATGCAAAATATGACCTGCGATCATATCACGCTCTTGTTTTTTTGTTACACCATCATGAAAGGTGGTAAATTTGCCACCATGATTGTTATCAGAATTTTCATCCATGGCGTAATGCAGTTTGATTTGTGTTTTGCCATTGTTGAATTTTGGGGAAATGTATTGAATGGTGTTATTCGTGCGTTGACCACCGTAGCTAAATGGTAATCCGCTGCCAGAAGCATACAGATAGCTTTGATCGACATAATCAATATCATCATCTGGGGTAAAGATTCGACCCACGCGTACAGTACCATAGTCATCATGCTTAAACCCTAGGTAAGTGTTACGAGCAGAGAAATTTTTACCCTCGCCGTCATTGTCCAAGAAAATCGAATATTCCAACCGATACTCTAAATCGATGTCTTTTGTCAACTTTTCTTCACCAGTCAGACGAACACGAGATCCAGCAGAATTTAAAGAAAGGCGGTCGGATTTGGTATCCGAAATGGTCTGTGTGACGGTGTTATGCTCTTTGTTATCAATATTATCGTACAACGCAGACAGATAGAGACGACCAGAGATTTGGGGAGCTGCAAAAGTTTCTGTGGTAAGTGTTGCGATGGCAAGTGTGGCGGTTGCTTTGATGGCGGTATTTAAAACTGAGCGTTTCATAACAGATTCCTTAAAGGCTGATGTTCCATGTATCATCAAGGTCTTTGTCCTATCAAGACATAATGATGCGACAGCTAAGATTTGCAATCCTGCAATAAATTGCTAAGAATGCAACCCAAATATACAAGAAAAATGCAGAACATGTCAATACTTTTTCACTCATGAAAATTTGATGATGTGCAATGCCATAGAAAATGCCGTATGATGGGCATGCAAGCTACCAAGAATGGCTTTTTTATGTAGAGTATTGATGTGTCATGGGCATTACTTGAGAGAAAACTGTCAATTATGATGAATCGCTTATTTACATTTGAAAATGAATTATTTACAATAAGTGCTTTATTTTTATTGCTTTTTTTGATAAGAATTGACATGAGTTGTTGACCTATGACCACATTACCCATCTTAAATCAAGCTTTGATTGAGCTTGGTGAGCAAGATTTTGTGAATTTTGCTGATGTGGCTTGCCAGCTGATTGGTGATGCCAAAAATGAGACAGAGTTGCAGGCTCTTAGAGTGGATTTGCAGGGAAAAAAATCCCCCATCGCCGCCTTATCCAAACAATTGGGTGGTTTGGATGCTGATGGCAAGAAAGTTTATGGGGCGTATTTGCATGAATTACGCACGCGCATTGGCGTGGCGTTCGATGAACGCAAAGAAACGCTTGCTGCCGAAGTACTCAATGCCAAGTTGGCTGATGAACAAGTGGACATCAGTTTGCCGGCTCGAGGCATGACAACGGGAGGATTGCACCCAATCACGCATGTGACTGAACGCATGAAACAATTTTTTGTGCAAGCTGGATTTTGTGCGGTAACTGGCCCTGAGGTTGAGAGTGATTACTATAATTTTGAGGCGCTAAACATTCCTGAGCATCATCCTGCGCGTGCCATGCACGACACTTTTTATTTTGATGCTCATCATTTATTGCGTACACACACATCAGGCGTGCAAATTCGTACGATGCAATCAAGCGAGCCGCCTCTACGCATCATTTGCCCTGGCCGTGTTTATCGCTGCGACAGTGATCAGACTCATTCGCCAATGTTTCATCAGATGGAAGGCTTGATGATTTCCAAATCAAGCAATTTTGCTGAGTTAAAAGGTGTGATTCATGAGTTTTTGAACGCATTTTTTGGTAAAGAGATGACAGTGCGTTTTCGCCCAAGCTTTTTCCCATTCACTGAACCGTCTGCTGAAGTGGATATTCTTTCTGAGCATGGAGATTGGCTGGAAGTGCTGGGTTGTGGCATGGTGCATCCACAGGTATTGCGTAACTGCGGCATCAATCCTGATGAGTATTCAGGATTTGCCTTTGGCATGGGCATTGAGAGATTTGCCATGCTGTATTATGGCGTGAACGATCTGCGTTTGTTTTTTCAAAATGATTTAAGGTTTTTAAAGCAGTTTGCCTGATTTGCCAAACTGGTGCACACAAACTAATGATAAAAATACGATAAGAGATGGTTATGAAAATCAGTGAAAATTGGCTAAGACAATGGGTAAATCCTGCCAATAACTCAAAGGAGCTTGGTGAGCAACTCACCATGGCAGGTCTTGAACTTGACGATGCTCAGACGGTTGCTCCTGCTTTTAGCGGTGTTGTGATTGGTGAGGTCGTACGCTGTGAACCACATCCAGATGCTGACCGTTTGCGTGTGACAGCTGTTGATGTTGGTGAAGGCGAGCCGCTTCAAATCGTCTGCGGAGCTGCCAATGTGCGAACGGGTCTAAAAGTAGCCGTAGCGACTGTTGGGGCGGTCCTACCACCAATTGACGGTAAAGAATTTCGCATCAAAAAAGGAAAATTGCGTGGTGTTGAAAGCCATGGCATGCTCTGTGGTGCCAGTGAGATTGGCTTGGAGGATGCGATCGATGGTTTGATTGAATTGCCAGCAGATGCACCGATTGGGGTGGATGTGCGTGATTATTTGGGTTTGGATGCGATGATTTTTGATGTGTCCATCACGCCAAATCGCGGGGATTGTTTTAGTGTCTTAGGGCTGGCTCGTGAACTTGGTGCGATTAACCGTCTGCCTTTAAATTGTCCAGCCATTCATGAGGTTGTCCCTACGCTAAACATTGCCCCAAGTGTCAAGGTGCTTAATGATGAAGCTTGTCCACGCTATCTTGCGCAATTCATTAGCAATATTGATCGTTCGGTGGTAACTCCAAAATGGCTAAGTGATCATTTGGTTGCATCTGGTGTGCGTACGCATAATTTTTTGGTTGATGTGACCAATTTTGTTCTGCTTGAACTTGGTCAGCCGTTACATGCTTTTGATGCCAAAAAGATTGTCGGTGATGTTGTCGTCAGGCTGGCAAATCAAGGAGAGCAAGTCGAGCTATTGAATGGGCAAACCATCACACTCACAGGAGATGAGTTAGTGATTGCTGATGATGTGGGTGTGCTGGCGTTGGCTGGCATCATGGGTGGCTTGCGTTCAGCAGTGACAGATGAGACAACAAGCATCATACTAGAATCGGCTCATTTTAGCCAGCTTGCGATAGCTGCCAGAGCCAGACGCTTCGGACTTCATACTGATGCCAGTCAGCGTTTTGAACGAGGTGTGGACTTTGACTTGCCATTAACTGCCCTAAATCGTGCCACCGCTCTCATTCATGAGATTGCAGGTGGTCAAGTCGGTCAAATCACCACGATAGAAAACACCAACAAATTGCCAAGGCGTGAGCCGATTGTTTTGCCAAAAATAAAAATTCAGCAGATCTTGGGTATGGACCTGCCAAGCGATGAGGTGGTGGCGATGCTGAATCGTTTGGAGATCGAGACGGCTTTTGATGGGCATCAATTCACTTGCCAGCCACCGACTCACCGATTCGATCTACATATTGCTGAAGATGTGATTGAAGAGATTGCACGAATGTATGGTTATGATAACATCGTCACACATTTGCCAAAACTTACTTTCGCAATGAGCCATGATGACGCACAAGACATTGAGCAGAATCTCAAGCTTGGTTTGGCCAACTCTGGGTATTTTGAGGCGGTGAGTTTTAGTTTTAGTGATGCAGCTACTGAGGCGTTATTTGACGATGAACAGCTAGGAGCGGCATTGTCTCTTGCCAATCCAATCTCTCCACAGCTTGCGGTGATGAGACGAACACTATTATCCAGTCTGCTGCCTGTGGTTTCTCGCAATATAAAGCGTCAGCAGTCTCGTGTGCGACTGTTTGAGTCAGGTCTTTGCTTTGTCGGTCAAGACATCAACGATTTGGTGCAGACTCCAAGCCTTGCGATGGTTGCCACAGGGCTTGTGGACGATGAAAGTGTTTATGACAAGCGTTTGATGGATTTCTTTGACTTTAAAAGAGATATTGAGAGTTTATTGCCACGACAGTTAAATAAGTTCTTGGTGTCATATGAGCGTGCGGATCTGACTTTTTTGCATCCTGGACAAAGTGCGTATCTGCTTGTCGATGGGGTGCGTTTAGGGTGGTTTGGTCAGTTGCACCCAAGCATTGCTAAGGCGATGGATTTGCCCATGGTATGGGTGGCTCAGTTTGCCATTGAGCCATTGATTCAGACATATCGCACCACAAGCCCCATCACCGCACCAAGCAAATTCCCAAGCGTTCGCCGAGATTTGGCGTTCTTGGTGGATCAGTCGGTAACATGGCAGGCGTTGATGGAAAGCATCCGTCAATCAGCAGGTGATTACTTGATTGATTTGTGGTTATTTGATGTTTATCAAGGGGAACGCTTGCCAGAGGGTAGAAAGTCACTTGCATTTGCCATGCTGCTCCAAGACAGCAAAGCAACACTTGAAGATGAGACAATCAAAGGTGTGATGGATAAGGTCATTAAGACCTTGACTAACGAACATGATGCACAGCTTCGAGACAGCTGATCGTTCATGCTGAGTCATTGATAAATAAGGAATAATCATGAGTGCGTTAACCAAGGCGGATATGATTGACCGCCTGACTATTCGCCTGCGTATCACTCGTCAAGATGCACGCAAGATTGTGGATAATTTCTTTGAGGAAATTAGTCAAAACTTGACCGATGGCAAAGAGGTGAAAATCTCAGGCTTTGGTAATTTCGAGCTTAAAGACAAAAAGCCACGACCAGGACGCAATCCCAA
This sequence comes from Moraxella oculi, assembly GCF_023336735.1. Taxonomy (GTDB): domain Bacteria; phylum Pseudomonadota; class Gammaproteobacteria; order Pseudomonadales; family Moraxellaceae; genus Moraxella; species Moraxella oculi. The sequence goes on from NZ_JAMBAQ010000011.1 coordinate 45,548, forward strand.
GACGGGTGAGAGCGTACCTATTAAAGCTCGCCGTGTCGTTACTTTTAAGGCAGGGCAAAAGCTCCGCAATCATATTGATAAGCAAAGTGCGGTGCGTCAAGTTAAGAATCATCGCTAAGCAAATTTAGCTTGAATGATAAAGTCAGTATTGTTATAATACTGACTCATTTTTCCCACCTAAGTGGGCTAATAGATGAAAAAGCATGGTGCGACATGCCAAAGTTGGTTGGTGATGGCGTGGCCATGTTGGGCTGTCATAAAATGATATGAAGTTTTAAGGCAGTGTGTATTAGTGCTTAGGTTTATTGGACGATTAACATGCGTAAAGACATTCACCCAGATTATAAAGAAGTACTGTTCCACGATACTAATGCTGATGTGTACTTCCTAACTCGCTCTACTGTTGCCACCAAAGCAACTCGTGAGTATGAGGGTAAAGAATACCCATATTATCCACTTGATATTTCCAGTGCGTCACATCCATTCTATACTGGCGAACAGCGTAAAGCTGCTAACGAAGGTCGTGTTGCCAGCTTTAATAAGCGTTTTGGTGCGTTCGCAAATCGTGGTAAAAAATCTTAAGACATTTAAGACACACGCCCTAAAAAATACCCTGAAAGTCAAACTTTTAGGGTATTTTTTTATGTTGAATTGTGTTGATGAATTCTGCCCACTGCTAAGATGAGCTGACTAAAACAATTTACTTGCGTTTCTTGCCACCTTGTACGGCCTTAAAGCGAGGGTTTGACTTGCAAATGACGAAAGTTCGACCACGACGACGGACGATTTGACAATCTTCATGGCGATTTTTGGCGGATTTTAGAGAAGATAAAACTTGCATGATGATGCTCCTTGATGATTAAAATGTTATAACATAATAATTAAGATGAATTATACGCCCATTTTGATGAATATGCAAGTCATCATGGTTCTTAATATTCAAAAAATACAGAAATCAAATAATCAAGTTGAGTCGGATGTCATGCTGATTCATGAGTTGATGCGGACTGCTTGAGAATGGCAATGATCTCCTGTGTGGTTTTTAGGCGTTTGATGATTGGCCAGATGCCCTGTGCTTGCATGTAGCCTTTGGTCAGCATACCAAGCCATTGTTTATAACGACCTATTAAGCCTGATTGATTGTCTGTGTCATCATGTAAAAAGGCGATTTGATGTGTTACCAGTTCATGCCAGCTTAGAGTGATGGTATCTTGGTGAATATTGGTGATGAGATCAGGTCTAGTAACCGCACCACGCCCAAGCATGAGATGTGGTGTGCCTGCTTGTGCCATACAGCGATGTGCATCTTCGGCTGTCCAAATTTCCCCATTGGCAATGATGGGTAAGCCCAAGTGAGTGAATGGCTCGATCATCTCCCAATAGGCAGGAGGTTTGTAGCCTTGTGTTTTGGTGCGTGCATGAATGGTCAGCCAGCTGGCATTGGCTGATTTTATCGCTTGTCCAATCTCAGCCATCTTGGAAGTGTCTTTATGCCCTAGGCGAATTTTGGCAGAGACGGGAATGTCGCTTGGTACGGCTTTACGCACAGCATGAATGATGGTGTAAAGGGTATCTGGTTCATCTAAAAGTACCGCACCGCCTTTATGGTTGTTGACGGTTTTTGCAGGACAGCCGAAATTAAGATCAATTGCTTTGGCACCCAGTGTTGTTGCGACGAATGCACTTTGCGACATGGTGTCAGGATTGCTACCAAGCAATTGCACATGAATTGGCGTACCGCTTGTTGTCTTGCCTTTGTCATGAAGCTCTGGCACATATTTATAAAACACATGAGCAGGCAGGGGGTAGTGTGTTACTCGGATAAACTCACTCACCGACCAATCGTAGGGGGTGCCAAGATCGCATGCAATCTTGGTAAGGATTTGTCGCATGAGTGGATCGGTCAGTCCTTCCATTGGAGCAAGCAGTCGGACGGGCTGTTTAAAAAAATGATTAAAATCCATAAGTTAACATTCAATAGGCAAATTTAAATAAATATTGTTTTTAATAGGTGAAAAGTTGGTGCTTTTCACCATCATGCACCGTGTCGTTATAATGAAAGCAAAATGGGTTTTTTGCTTCTTGTCATCAAGAACTGACATCAGGGTGGGGTTCGTCTTAGAGTCATCGACTTTTTGCCATTTTTGGGATATTTGCATGTAGGAGTCTGCTTGATGGTGTGGCATCTGGGGTAAGTGTGAATACTGCGATGGTGAAAATCATCATGCCATCATCTCATTTTAGTCGATGTTCTTAAACTCTTAAAAATTATTTATAAATCAACTTCTTGTCATCAATAAGAGCGGTTATTAAATCGCTGATGTGATGGATGTCAAGCGTTGTTTTGGCACGAGTACAAGCAACATACAGCAATCGCAACTCTTCTGGCGTGATTTCAACGCTTTGGCGTTTGACATCATACAAAAAGTCATCACTGATCTGCACTCGTCTCCATTCTAGTCCCTTGGCTTTATGGGCGGTGGAGATGACATAGTCAGCGTGATTTTGGGTGGTTAGTCTTTTGATGGTGCTGGTGATGGTCTGTGTGCCATGTTCTTCGACGAGTTTGACCCATGTTTTTAGGTCTGAACCCTCACTGGTCTCGCTAAATTCTTGAACCTCACCCCAATGCTTAAAAAATGCAAGCTCTGGCACGCCATGGGCAGATTTGCCTGTTTGAAGGCTTTGGGCGGCATGACAAAATCGTAAAATACGCTCACTGTCGGCTTGCAAAGCGACTTTATGCCCAGCTTTTAGACCAGATAATAAGTGACTCATGGCACTGGCGTTGGTGCGACATAAAATGGCGTCTTTGTTGCCATTGCTGGGCAGCTTTGCGATGCGACTGGAGATGTTAGGATTGCCTTTTAGAGGGATTTTCTCTTGTAGTGCGGTTAAAAAAACATTGGCGACTTTGGCAACCTCCTCGCCAAATCGAAACGACTGCGTCAATAGGGCTTGTGGATAGGGTAGGCGTTTCATGGCGTTTAAAGCACCACGCCATTCATAAATTTGTTGATGAGCATCACCAACATAGATGGTTTGCTTATTTTGACGAATCAAGGCTCCCATCATCAAGGGGTCTGCATCTTGGGCTTCGTCAAATAAGATGAAATCGGCAGGAATGATGGGGCTGGATAGTGTCCATAACTTCAGATAGATGTCATGTCCAATCCCTGATTGATGTCGTGGGTCAATCGACTGCAACCATCGCTGTTCTAAGGCGGGGTATAGCAACTCTCTTAGTCGTTCACCATCTGCTTGACCAAGCCAAGAGGGCGGCTTGATGTGTCGTGGTGCTGGATAGGCACTGTCGGTTTTGCAAAAGTTCATCAAGCCTTCTGAAACGATGTTGGCAAGCTTGGAAGCTGTCAATAAGACTGGCTTGACAACACCATCAATCGTGCGTTCAACTTCGATGGCTTGGAGATTAAGTTCGGCTGCCAGCTTGCTTGGTGTTAAACGAGGCAGACTGATTTTGGTGGTAATATTACGAGGAACATGCCGAAAAGCAAGCGAATGAAAAGTTTGGCAGCGTATATTAGTTGGAAATTTGCCCTGCGCTTCATTCGCGATGGCTTTGTTGAATGCTAGGTACAGTCCTTGACCACGCATGTTTTCACTGATGAGTTTTAGGGTGGTGGTCTTACCTGCCCCAGCATAGGCAACGATTTTGAAAGATTGACCTGTTTTTGCCATTTCTAAAGCGGTCAATTGCTCATCGGTGGGCGTGTGCTTGTTCTGGCTCATTGATGGAAAACAGTGTGAAAAATTGCTAATTATAGCACAGTTTTTAAGATGGTTTGTTGCTTAATTTTTTGTTGCTGATGATGGTCTATTCATTGTCTTTGACGAGTAACTTTGCCATCATCAAGCCAAATTCAAAAAGTAGACACATGGGTACGGCAAGCATCAGCATGCTAGCTCCATCAGGTGGGGTAACGATGGCGGCAATGAAAAAACACCCAACAATGATATAGCGTCGCTTGCTTGCCAGTGCCTTGGGGCTAACAATTCGCATCAACACAAGTAATAAGGTGGCAACAGGAATCTCAAACATCACACCAAATACAGCAAACAACTTGATGACAAAGTCCAGATAACTTTGAATGTCAGTCATTGGTAAGACATTATCAGGAGAAAACATCACAAAAAATTTGAGTGCAGGTACCAGCACGACAAAGTAAGCAAATGCCACGCCTATGTAAAACAGTATGATGGAAGAGAGTAGTAGCGGTAAAGCAGTGTGCTTTTCGTGCTTGTAAAGAGCAGGGGAAACAAAGCCCCATATTTGAGAGATGATAAAAGGAACGGTCAAAAATAGCGAAACAAAAAAGGTCAGTTTGATTGGTGCTAAAAATCCTGACGCAACATCAGTGGCAATGAGACTTGCTTGGCTGGGTAATAAAGCGACCAGCGGATTTGAAATGAAATCATACAGCTCTCGACTAAATCCAACCAACGCTAAGAACACCACAATCACCATCATGATCACACGAATCAGTCGTGTACGCAATTCGGTAAAATGTGCCATCAGAGGCATGTCGGCATCGTGGTTGGTGGGTGATTTCATGGTGTTTTGATGATTGGTTGGTTGAGTGGGGTGAGGGGTGTGCTTAATAGCGGATCAGCTTGATGATTGGGCAGAAATGGTGCGTTAGGAAGCCGTCTTTTTTTGTCATGATTGCTAAGTAGAAACCAGCGATCAGTCATGGGAATGTTCAGTGCTGCTTCAAGTGTGATGTGTTGTCCATGGTGATTGTCTAAGTCGTTATTGGTGGCATGAGTGATTGTTTCTTGCTCATCAGTGGCGGCTTGGTTTTCATTGCTGATTAGCATGGACTTATTTTGTTGAATGCGACGCTCAAGCTCCGTCATGTGTGCCTTCATTTTGGCTTCCGCTTCACGCATTTTGGCAAGCTCGCCTTTGAGTTCATCGGTGACTTCCAAAAGTTGTAGCTCACTGACGAACTCACTTTTTAGGCGTGCTGACATTTGGCGGATATTGGCATACCACTTGCCAAGTGTGCGAGCAGTTGTCAATAATTTTTCAGGGCCTAACACGATGAGTGCGATGATCCCAAAGAGCGTCAATTCAAAAAAACCAAGATTTAGCACAGCACTTCGTCCAGTTGTCCCATATGCTCAACATCATGAATGTTGATTTCTTTAAGCGTCGGTCTTTTCGATTTTGATTTCTTTGACTTCAGCAACCACCGTCTTGCCATCTGCATTTTCACCGATGACTTTGACTGGTTTATCTTCTTCTTTGACTGCATCTTTAAAGCCTTTGACGGCAGAACCCAAGTCCTTGCCTGCATTTTTGAGCTTTGATGTGCCAAAAATGATCACCACTACGACCAATAAGATGAGCCAATGCGTGATAGAAAGACCGCCCATAATTACCTCTTTATTTGTTATGAATCAAATATAAAAAAAGATGACAATAGGTATCAAATGCTAGCGTAAATTTTTGACAAAATGATGACAGCCAGCCCATCATCATCTAATGCTCGGCTCTGCGTGCATTTTTCTCATCAATGCCAGACAGTCCAAAGCGTCTGCTAAGCTCTTCTAAGACATCATCACTACAAAGTTCTAGGTGTGATAGTGCCACAAGGCTATGAAACCACACATCAGCGATTTCATAAATGAAATCGGTCTTTTGTTTGCTGGTGTCTTTGCCAAGTTGACGGGTCAGTTGTAGCTCTTTGGCAGCGATGATGCTTTCGGTGGCTTCTTCACCAATTTTTTCTAGGATTTTATTCAGACCTTTGTGATGCAGACTTGCCACATATGAGCTGTCTTTGTCAGCAGTCTTGCGTGTCTCTAAAATCGCATCAAGCTTAGACAAAATTGATGTCGATACATTCTTTGGGTGAGCGTGGTTAGGTTTGTGATAAATTTCATCAGGATGTTTGATGACCTCTTCAACCGTCTCCCAAGTGAGATTTGTCATGTCAAGTTTTTGGTAAAAACAGCTTTTGCGTCCTGTATGACAAGCAATGCCACCAACTTGGGTGATGATGAGAGTTATGACATCAGCATCGCAATCGGTGCGAATCTCATGAACGACTTGGGTGTGTCCGCTAGATTCGCCTTTATGCCATAGTTTGCCACGAGAACGACTAAAATACACACCCATTCCTGTTTTGATGGTCAGTTCCAGTGCTTCACGATTCTGCCATGCCATCATTAAAATCTGCCCTGTATCACGGTCTTGGGCGATGGTGGGAATCAGTCCATCTTCATTGAATTTTAGGGTGTCAAGGAATCTCATCGTCATCTCCTGTTTCGTGTCATTGTATCATATTATCTTTATTTGCCAATAATCTTTTTTAAGCACTGGTTACTTGATTTGGTAAACATCATTGGTATTTGATACCGTGTTTTTTGGCGACAGACATGCAGTGTTGGTAACGCTTATTGACACGATTGGCAAACCAGCTGGTGTCATAGTCTTGGCTAAGTTTTGGTCCTGAAATGACGACTTGTGGCATGATGGCATAGCTGGGTTTTTTACCATATTTTTTCTCAAAAAGCTCGCTGATAATGCGATAGGTTTGTGTGGTTTCAAATGATTTGAGCTTTTCTTTTTTTAGGTCTGATCGGATTTGTCGCTCGCTTAGGGGTGTTGATGTGGTACTAAGGAGCTGAATGATGGCATTTTCACTGAGGCTTTTTTTACTCATTGGGCTGCCATCGTGGTAAAGCAACAAGTCGCCATCAAGAGTAAGGCGTTCACCTGTCAAGGTAGAAACACGCTGTTGAAATGCAGCATTTCTGCTAGAATACATGCCAGAATTGTAATCGGCAAATCGATACAAAGGTTTGTCGTAATCCGCCTGATACTTCATCAGTCGATGAATGCCATAATACAGTCCGCCATATTGACTGTAAAGATCATTGCGTAAATCACGGTCGTTCATGTTGCTACGACGATGAGCACGGGCATAGTCAATATGCACTTGCATTGAGCCTAGCGTAGTAACTGGATTGATGCGTTCGTCAATGCCTGCACCTGTCAGCTTAGTCATTTGTGCTAAGCCTGCGACTTTATAGCTGCTGGCAAAATAGTCAAAAATCTCTCGATACAATTCATCAAGCTGACGCTCGGTCTTGACTTTTTTTATCTGTTCGATGAAGCTGTTTTCTTTGGTGGGTTTAACTTCTAACATGTTTCGAAAAGCTTTTGCCAATATTTTGCCAAATTTTCTTTCTAACTGTTCATCAATCGCTTTTAAAGATGCCTTGCCCAAATTGACCACAGCAGGATCGGCATGAAAGTTTGATTCTTGATCAATGACGGCAATGGTGGTACAGATGTTTTGGGTGGTTTTTGGAATGTTTAAGTCGTCAAAGACTTGGGCAATGTCAGATGCCCACGACTCTTTGTTATTGACATGAACAGGTATTAGCTTGGTAATGTGCTGATTTGTTAATGACTTAGCCTGCTTGTCATCTGCAGTACCGCATGCAACAAGCAGGGCAGTCAAGACAATCAAAACGGTGAATTTTAGCATGGCGAACTTGTGCGGTAATGGATTATTGGCGAGTGGATAGACGCATCAAACCTTCTTGTTGCGTGGTGGCAACAAGCTTGCCATCTTGCCAAAACTGCCCATGATTCAAGCCTTTAGCATGACTTGTCGTATCGCTCCACATGTCATAAAGTAGCCATTGACTGATGTCAAATGGGCGGTGAAAGTGCATTGAGTGGTCAATGCTGGCAACTTGAAGACCTTGGCTAAGATAACTAAGTCCATGACTCATCAGTCCTGTACCCACCAAATAAAAATCAGAAGAAAAGGCGAGTAATGCTTGGTGAATCGCTATTGGTTGGTCGCCAATTGCCTCAATGCGTAGCCAGTTGGCTTGGCGTGGTAGGGCTGGCTCTGGGTCGATGGGATCTTTTGGGTCAATCGGTTTGATTTCAACATGGCGTTGCCGCATGAATCTGGCTTGTAGTGATTTTGGTATCTTTGTTATTTGATGAGATTTTAATTCTTGTTCGTTGGGCAGAATGTCTGGTGCTGGGTAGGTGGGCATGGTTTTTTGATGATCAAGACCACCTTCCATTGGTGAAAAAGACGCAATCATTGAGAAAATGACCTGCTGAGCTGATTGGTTAGCTTGATCTGGCACATATTGTATCGCAGTCACCTCTCTGGCAGACAGACTGCGACCATCACGCAGTCGGCGTACTTGATAATGCACAGGGTAGCGAATATCGCCACCACGTAAAAAATAGCCGTGCAGAGAATGACAGGGTTTGTCTTGGTCTAGGGTCAATGCACCCGCCATCAGTGCTTGTGCCAGCACTTGTCCGCCAAAAATACGAGGTCCGACATAGTCAAAGCTTGGGCCACAAAAGACATCAGGAGCGGTCTGTTCTAAGGTGAGCGTGTATAATAAATCAGCGGCTAGGTCTTTTGGGTTGTTACTTTTGGCAAAAATATGAGTCATGATAACTGGCTGGTAATTGAACATGACATTATTATCCAATCGGATTTTTGGATTGTCAATATGATAAGATGAATGGCTGTGTCATTAAGACAACCTAATCATGTTGCGACATAAACAATGATGATGTCATGATAACAATACATAAATCAAGCAAATGCGTCTTTTTTATGGCTAAAATATAAAAAGATGATAAAATAAAATGAATCAATTTGGACTACCCTTCAGCGTGCCATGTTAAAAATTCCTACTTCAAAATTAGCCAGCTTATTCAGACTGGATAAACAACATAATCGTTCAAACACACCACTTTCAAACAAAGATGCACAGTTGGCGACAGTCGATGGGGCAGATGTTCGTCGAATGACAGAGCCGAATGTTTATCGCCGTCTTTCTGCCAAGGGTTTGTCGCTTGCGGTTAAGCCAACCATCATCGGTGATGCACCCATGATCGGTAACAGCCACCCAACTTTCTATGTGATTCGTGATTATTCGCGCTCTAACAGCTTGTTGGTGGGTATGATGACAGAAGAGCTGGGCCTACCTTCAGCTTTGGCAAAAATTGATGAGCATGGACTTGATGAGTCCTCGGCGATGGTGTTTTTAAATGGGCGTAATACAGAGCGTGAGTTGAGTGTTTCGCCTCGCTTAGAACGCTTGGTTCAGGCATGTCTGAATGATCCTAGCATTGATGTCAATCTAATCCCTGTAACGGTGCTTTGGGGGCGTGCTCCTGATAAAGAAGAATCCATGTTTCGACTGCTGATGGCAGATGAATGGCGTTCGCCAAGCATTCCTAAGCAGCTATTTAATATTGGTGTGATGGGCAGGGATACTTTCTTAAGATTTTCTGAGGTGGAATCGTTACAGGTGCTCATCAAGGAGGCGCGATTGGGCGTGGGGGAAAATCTGTCGCACACCATTCATTTGCGTTTAAAAGGCTTTTTGGATAAGCAGCGTACAAGCATTGTCGGCCCTGATTTGTCGGACAGACGCAATGAAGCAGGCAAAATCTTATCCTCCCCTGTGGTCATGGCAGCCATTGAAAAGCAATCTCAAGAGTCAGGAAAGTCCATCGCCGCCGTCAAAAAGGAAGCGGCAAGCTATGTGGGTGAGATTGTCAGCGATTATTCTCATTCGGTGCTAAGATTTTTTGATCATTTTTTGACTTGGTTGTGGACGCGTTTGTATGACGGCGTTGAGGTACATGACTTTGAACAGGTGTGCAAACTTGCGCCTGATCATCAGATTGTCTATGTGCCATGCCATCGTAGCCACATGGACTATCTGCTATTGTCTTATGTCATCTATAAGCGTGGTTTACGCATTCCGCACATCGCAGCAGGCGATAATCTTAACATTCCTGTGTTGGGTGAATTACTAAGAAATGGCGGTGCGTTTTTCATGCGTCGCAGTTTTAAAGGCAATGCACTGTATGCCACGGTATTTAAAGAATATGTACACAACTTAATGCAAAGAGCTGCTCCGATCGAATATTTCATCGAGGGGGGTCGCTCTCGTTCAGGTCGCCTGTTGCCGCCTAAGCTGGGAATGCTGGCAATGACGGTTAATAGCCATCTGCGTGAGCCTGCCAAGCCCGTTGTTTTCATTCCTACTTATATCAGTTATGAACGCATCATGGAGGGGGCGACCTATGTGGGTGAGCTTAAAGGCAAGCCTAAAGAATCAGAGAATTGGCTTGGCATCTTAAAAACCGCGCGTAAAATTGAGCGAGTGTTTGGTACGGTGCATTTGTCATTTGGCGAACCACTATATCTTAGTGATTTCATGGAAAAGTTTTCTGTGAAGCCCAAAGATGATGGCATTACCAACACCAGCAACATACATGCCATGGTACAAAATTTAGGCATCAAAGTACTACAAAACATCAATAAAGCTGCCATTGTCAACCCCATATCGCTCTTGGCATTGGTTTTATTATCCACTCCAAAAGCTGCTCTTGATGAGACTCAATGTCTAGAGCAGATTGCTTTATACCAGCGTATCGCAAAAGCTTTGCCTGATGAAACGCACATTACCAACCTAACTCCTAAGGAAATTTTGGCTTATGGCGAGCGACTAAAACTCATCGGGCGTACCCCTCATGTGTTGGGGGATATGATTCGTGTGGCTGACAAGCAGGCACCGATGCTAAGTTATTTTAAAAATAACATTTTGCATGTTTTTATCATGGTAAGTTTTTTGGCATCATTAGTGCAGCGTAATGGTCGCATCAATCGCGCTACTCTTGATGCCATCACGACGCTCATGTATCCATTTTTGCAAGCCGAACTTTTTTTAAGCACCGCCCTTAGAAATGTTGATAAGCTTACCGATAAGATACTTGGCATACTCATTGATGAGGGTGTCATCGTGGATTTGGGTGATGGTGTGCTGGGAACGCCTGAGATGAATTCAAGCAGTTATCAGCAGCTCATCGTCTTAGCAAGTGCCGCCCAGCAGAGTCTTGAACGCTATTTTATGGCTCTTGCCTTATTGTCTGAGCAGGGCAGTCATCGCTTGACTGCTGAGCAGGTGGTCAATCTTTGCCATGCTTTGGGTCAGCGAATCTCTGTGTTATACGCTGATGATTTGCCAGACATGTTTGATAAGGCGTTGTTCACAAGCTTTATTGACACCTTAAAACGCTTAAACTATGTGCAGGCAGATGCCCACAGCGGTGTGCTGATGTTTGATGAGCGGATTGATAATATCGCACAAAATGCCAAATTTGTACTCACTCCTGACATGATGCAGCTTTTGCGTCATGTAGCAAGCTTAGATGATGGCGAGATTGAGACCACCATTAAAGAGATGAGCACCAAGCGTAAATTTGGCAAATCAAAAAGATGATGACCGTTGCCACATTTGTGATGGCAAACAAGCAATGACCAAAGCTGTATCATAGTCCCACCACCGCACTGATTGGAAGGTGGTCGGACAGGGTTGACCACGGAGTGCCAGTATGAACAATCGCTTGGTGTATCTTTAAATTTCTGACATAAATCCGGTCAAGGCTAAGTATGGGTAGTTTGGCAGGATAGGTGGCAGGATGAACGCCATGTATGTGATGAAAAGCTTCAATCATGCCAAGTGATTGTAAGATTTTGGCAGATTTTTTCGACCAGTCGTTAAAGTCTCCTGCCAGTATGAGTGGTGCTTCTTTATCAATCGTACCATCAACATAGTCAATGATGGCCTGATATTGTTTCAAACGATCTGTATGCAACAGATTGAGATGTGCACACAGCACCACCACCGCACACCCCCAGCCGTCAGGCATGATTTCACAGTGCAAAACCCCTCGCTGCTCTAAACGACTGACCGTGATATTGACATTATGCTTTGGGTCAAGTGGGTGGCGAGACAGTACGGCGTTGCCATGATGTCCGTGTTCATATTCAGCATTTTTACCATAAGTGTCGGCACATGCCAAATATTCGCCAAACCATTCATGTTGTGATTGTTTGGGATACTCATTAAAGGCAATTGCTTGTTTTAGATTTTTTCCCTGTACCTCTTGGAGGCATAAGACATCAGAATTGACGGTTCTTAGGGCGTTTGCCATGCCAGTTAATTTGACTTCACGGTTTAGTGGCGACATGCCCTTATGAATGTTATAGCTGGTGATGGTGATGGGATTCATGGGTCTTTGAGATTGTTAAAAAGCTAAAAATGGCATTGTAGCATGGAATTATTATTTGTTAGGGTAAAAATCACACTTGTTCATTGCAAAATCCTTGACCCGCCCTTATAATTTTTTTGGGACTGTAATAGATTAGCATCTACGCCATGCTACAAGCATGAAGATAACTCATTGTAAATTAGGTAAAAAGTTCAAATAAAACTGCTTGAATTTTTTGTAGCACAAGTTACTGCCAGAGCAGCAAGTGATTTGCTTGGCATTTAAGCACACTTCAGCAGCTTTATTTTACCGCAAAATCAGACTTGTGATAGAATATAATCTCAACCTTGAAGCCCATACTTTGTTTGATGGTGGAGTGGAGCTTGATGAAAGCTACTTCGGTGGCATTCGCAAAGGTAAGCGAGGTTGTGGGCTTACGGCAAAACAGCTGTGTTTGGTCTTTTGAAGCGTCATGGCAGGGTGTATACTGTTGTTGTAACAGATACCAAGCAAAGCACCTTAATGCCTATCATCTCAAGCAAAATCAAGCCAGATGGCATCGTTTACACAGATGGTTACATTTGTCAAAGACCAAAGCCACATTAAAGGCATTGAAACCTTCTGGCTGCAAGCTAAACGAATACTTAGAAAATACAATGACACCCCCAAGAAAAACTTCCATCTTTTTATCAAAGAATGTGAGTTTAGATTTAACTACAGCACACCATCTAATCAGCTTAAGATATTGAGAGAATGGTGTGGGATTTAGGGCTTGTCTGCTACAATCCCCTTAATTTTTGTAAAAGATTTGATTATTTCAACATACAGGATGGCTTCATGAGTATTGATTTTCACAGCCCAGATTTTGATGAACGCTTGCGTTTGGTGGACTTTTATCAAGCCACGCCAGCGACACTCACCCAAAAAACACAGGCAGCACTGGATGCGGCACATGCTTTTTTAGATGAGATTGAAAGCGGTACAATGACTGATGATGCGATGAGCATCATTGATGAATTCGATCAATTAAATCATGCCATTCATCGTCCTTTTGGGGTATTGTCGCACCTAAATAGCGTGATGAATAATGACGAAGTTCGCCATGCTTACCATGACGCTTTGCCAAAACTTACCGAATTTGGCGTGCGTGTCGGTCAATCAAAAGCACTGTACGAATTGTATCAAACACTCAAAGACCAACTGTCAGATGATGCAGATATTGCACGCACTCGCTCAGTGCAGCTTGCTTTGCAAGGGTTTGAGTTGTCAGGAGTCGGACTGTCTGACGATCAAAAAAAAGCATTCGCTAAAATTCAAAGTGAACTTTCTGTTTTATCTGCCCAATTTTCAGACAATGTGCTTGACGCTACCAATGCTTTTGCCTTGCCACTGACCGCTGATCAATTAGATGGCATCACACCCAATGGGTTGGCACTATTAAAGACAGCAGGCGATACTCATAAAGCCAAAAATCCTCATGCCAAGTTGCCCACCGATTATGTGGCTACCTTGGACATTCCCATGTATTTGGCAGTCATGCAGTACGCGACTGATCGTGATTTGCGTGAGACACTATACCATGCTTATGGCACTCGTGCATCTGAACAGGCGACAGTCATGGATAACAAAGAAGGGCAGCCAAACACATTCGATAACAGCGATATCATGGCTCGCATCTTAAAATTACGCACGGATCAAGCAAGACTGTTAGGTTTTGACGATTATACTCAAGTATCATTGGCGACTAAGATGGCAAATGACCATCAAGAGATTGAAAGGTTTTTATTAAGTCTTGCTGATAAGGCTCGCCCATTTGCCATTCAAGATTTGACCGAACTACAAGCATTTGCCAAAACTTTGGGCGTTGATGACATGAAGCCGTGGGACATACCATTTTTTAGTGAAAAGCTACAAAATGAAAAGTATGCCCTAGACAATGAGGCGATTCGACCCTATTTTCCAGCCCCTGTGGTGTTAAAAGGGTTGTTTGAGATCATCAACACGCTCTTTGGCGTATGGTTCATTGCCAAGAATGCGCCGGTTTGGCACAAAGACATACAGTTTTATGAAGTGCATGGTAAAGATGGCTTAATTGGTGGTGTGTATATTGATTTGTATGCCCGTTCGGGTAAGTCTGGCGGTGCTTGGTTGTCAGATTTTCAAAGTAGGCACATCAGTTTGAATGGACAGGAGACTTTACCAGTATGTTTTGTTGTTGGTAATTTTTCGCCTGCAACCGACAATCAGCCAAGTCTACTGACTCACGATGAAGTTTTAACTTTGTTTCATGAGTTTGGTCATGCACTGCATCACTTACTGACCAAAGTAAACATTGCTGATGTTTCTGGCATTAATGGTGTAGAGTGGGATGCTGTGGAGTTGCCCAGCCAGTTTATGGAAAATTTTGCTTGGGATAAGGCAGGTATTGCCAAAATCAGCAGTCATGTTGAAACAGGTGAGCCATTACCTGACGATAAGCTAAATGCGATGCTAAGAGCCAAAAACTTCCAATCAGGAATGCAAAACTTACGCCAAATTGAGTTTAGTCTGTTTGATTTGCGTATTCATGCAGGTAATTTAGAAAGCCACGAACAGATTTTGGACATGCAAAATCAAGTTCGTCGTGAGGTGGCGGTCATCATGCCTCCTGAAAATAACCGTTTTGCCAACAGTTTTTCGCACATTTTTGCAGGAGGCTATGCGTCTGGTTATTATTCTTATAAATGGGCGGAACTTTTATCGGCAGACGCATTTGGTGTGTTTGAAGACAATGCGGGTGAAAAGGGGGTGTTTGACCCTGTCATTGGTCAGGCGTTTTATGACAATATCTTAGCAATGGGTGGCTCTAAACCTGCCAAAGAGAATTTCATCGCTTTTGCAGGGCGTGAAGCGAGAATTGACGCACTGTTACGCCATAGTGGTTTTGGGGAAGATTGATGCGTTATCAATCCAGTCGCCCAAAACGCCAATTTTTAGCAGGAGTTGCCTGCCCAAAGTGTCGCACGAGGGATGTGGTGGTACAAATTCAGGTGTTTGAGCCAGTTTTTGATGAATGGATTGAATGCACCATCTGCAACCATAGCGAACACCGTCCTACTATGAATGAGGCTGCCACCATGCGTCAAGAAGATGGTTACGGCACAGACAGCGTGGGCGTGGTCAAATTTAAATAACCCAAAAATCACACATCATTTAGCAAGGTGTTTTTTCATGAATCTACACGACATTCGAGAAGATTATAGCAGGCAAGAGCTGTCAAAATCACATTGCCATGCCAACCCCATTGAGCAATTCAAACTTTGGCTGAATGAAGCGATGAGTGCCAAAGTTAATGAACCTACTGCCATGAATATCGCCACCGTCGACGATGATGGCAGACCCAGCAGTCGCATGGTGTTATTAAAAGAAGTTAATGATGATGGCTTTGTGTTTTTTAGTAATTATGACAGCAGAAAAGGCAGGGCATTGGCAAGCAATCCCTACATCAGCATGACTTTTTTTTGGGCAGAGCTGGAACGCCAAGTACGCGTTGAGGGCGTGGTAGAAAAGTTGGGCAATGCCGCATCGGACGAATATTTTGCCAGTCGCCCTTACGCCAGTCGCATTGGTGCATGGGCGAGCGAACAAAGTCAAGTCATCAGTGACAAATCCGTCATTGTCAAGCGTGCCGCTCTGTTTGGTGTTAAGCATCCAATCACTGTACCACGCCCACCGCACTGGGGTGGTTATTTGGTTAAAGCAGACAGGGTGGAGTTTTGGCAAGGTCGTCCTTCGCGTCTGCATGATCGCATTCGTTATGAATTAAATGACCAAGAGTGGATCAAAGAGCGTCTGGCCCCATAATACACCACCTTTGATGCGATCGTTAAATCACAAATTGGCACAAGTAAAAAAGATGGGGTCGCACATTGCTTAGTGATTGTCATTGGGTGTTGTTACTAAATAAATCATCAATCAGATGACGCTGAACCATTTTCATGGTGGTTTTAAGCGTGATTGTTGTGGTAATGATGGTTGAATGATTGCATCGACAATGATGGCGAGTGTTCAAAAAAAACGCTCGCCTTTTAAATATGATAAAAACATCACTTGTTCAAAGTGGTCGTATTGAAACTTGATGCATCAAGTGAGTTTTTGCCAAACCGATTTCCCACCAAGAATCCTGCCAGTCCGATGGCAAGTGCTGGCACGACAGCATGCAGATTAAAAATGGCAATTTTAAAGTAAGCAAAAATCACATAGCTGATCAAGCCTGCAAGCATGGAGACGATGGCGCCTGTGGCGTTGGCTTTTTTCCAGTATATGCCAAGTAATAACACCCAAAGGAAGGTCGCTTCCAAGCCGCCAAAGGACAGTAGATTTAACCAAATGAGCATGTCGGGTGGATTGAGCATGGCCACCACGGCTAGAATCATCGTTAAGATGAGTGTGAATCCCATGGAGTAGCGTTTGATTTGAGTTTCATTTCGTGCGGCTTCTGGCTTGATGGAAAGATATAGATCTTTAATGAGTGTGCTTGATGACTGAATCAGCATGGAATCAATTGATGACATGATGGCTGCCATCGGTGCAGCGAGGAATATGCCAGCAATGAAAGGTGGCAGTACTGTCATCATCAATGTGGGGATGACTTTGTCAGGCACATCAAGATCTGGTAAAACAGCACGAGCCAAAACCCCAGCCAAATGCATTCCTAGGACAAGTATCGCCATGACAATCGTGCCTACTAAAATGCCGTGATGTAAAGATCGACTGTCCTTGTACGCCATCGCACGCAAGGCAGTGTGTGGCAAACCAACCAAGCCAAAGCAAACCAGCACCCAAAAAGAGAGCATAAAAGTGGCTGATAGCTTGTCATCAACTCCTGTGGGTGTCAGAAGTCGTGGATCAATGGTTTGTAAAGTTTCTACTGCATGGCTCATACCACCGATGCTCATGAGCGTACCGCCCAAAAGCAATACCGTACCGATAAGCATGACCAGTCCTTGTATTGCGTCAGTTAATACCACTGCACGAAATCCACCAATCAGCGTATACAGACCAATCACTAATGCAAATATCGCAATTGACCACTCATAAGGCAGACCAAGCGTGGTTTCTAGTAACCTGCCTGCACCAATGAACTGTACCACCATCATGCCAAAAAATGCCAATAATAATGAAACACACGCCAAGTACACCACCACTTTATTTTGATAGCGAGCCAGTAGTAAATCGTTGATGGTGATGCTGTCTGTCTGTCTGGCAAAAATGGCAAATTTTTTGCCTAAGGCCCCCAGCGTTAGCCAAATTGCTGGCACCTGAATCATGGCAAGTAGCACCCAGCCCAAGCCATACTTATAGGCAGCACCAGGTCCGCCAATGAAGGAACTTGCTGAGATGTAGGTAGCCACAGTCGTCATGGCAAGCACAAAGCCTCCCATGGAGCGTCCACCCACATAGTACTCTGCCAAAAATGCACCCTGGTTACGCTGCCGATAGGTGTGCCATGCCACACCAAATACGAACACCAGATACAATGCCAAAGGAACCAAAATTTCAATATTTAGCATCACTCATCCGCCTTTTTTGTATTCGCTTGGCCATCCAAATCCACCTGCTGATATACCAATTTTAAGACGGTCACACTGACTAAAATGAACAAAATCGGTAGTAGGATGCAGCTTAATTCAAACCATAGTGGCAGTCCTAGAATGCCTAAAGTATTTGGTGCAAAATAAGCACTGGCAATCCAGCCTGTTAAATAGATGAGTGTTAAATATAATGCCCACTTAGCTTCACGATTAAGCTGGTGAGACGGTTGAGCATCATGAAATGCGGAATGTTTGGGTGGAGAGTCTGACATGAAAAATCCTTGGAAAGTCATAGACTGTATGGTAATGAGATTGGTGGTAGTTTATCATAAAATCTGACAACAAGTCTTAGTAAATTGAGATAAAGTAACAAAATTACTGATGAAATGATTTGGAGTTTTATGGTATTTTGATGATGATTTTTATGCCATGAAAAAAAATGGAGCATTTAATGAGCTTATACGATATCTTAACTCATCGGCGTTCAGTCAGAGATTACCTGCCAACACCAATAGACGAATCTTCGGTCAGGCAATGCTTGGAGCTTGCCACACTGGCACCAACCAGCTCAAACATGCAGCTTTACGAGTGTTACCATGTGGTGGATAAATCAGCGCTTGCTAAGCTGGCTAAGGCCTGCCTGTCCCAAAGTGCGGCAACCACAGCACCACAGATGGTTGTTTTTGTGATTCGTCCTGACTTGCATCGAATGCGTGCCAAGGCGGTGTTTGAGTTTGAACAACAAAACATAAAAACTTATAGCCCTAGCCATAAGGTTGCCACTCGTATTAAGAGGTTTAATAACTACTATAATCGCTTAATGCCGCTTTTGTACAGCCAAAGTACTTTTGTACCAACGGCACGCTTGGCATTGGCTCATGCTGTTGGGTGTTTTCGACCCATTCAACGCGATGTTTCGTTTGATGATTTGCGTGTGGTGATGCATAAGAGCTGTGGGCTTGTGGCACAAACTTTCATGTTGGCGATGAGTGAAAAGGGTTTGGATACCTGTCCGATGGAGGGATTTGATGCCAATATGGTTAAAGATTTGCTTAATTTGCCAAAATCTTGTGAGATTACCATGGTGGTTTCATGCGGTATCCGTAGCGATGTGGGTGTGTGGGGTGAGCGGTTTCGTGTGCCTTTTGATGAGGTATATCGTAAAGTATAAGCGTTTGCATTGGCTACATAATGGCACATAATTATAACGCCAAATTTTTAATGGCTTTGCTATGATCAAAATCAATCGGTCAGACTTTGGTCAAAGATGATGGGTTTGTCATCTTAATGCCTAGAATGATGACCGAATGATTAATGTTTTTTTTGATTTTCATGATAAAAGAGTGCTGTTTTATGAGTAGTATCATTACCGATGAAGACATTTTTACCGCATTAACCAATAAGCACGATATTCAGCGTAAGATGTGTCAGAATCTCCAAAAACATCTGGATTCAAAAGACCGTACTAAGGCTCGAGCGTCTTTTGATGAACTGGAAGCTGAACTCAAAGCACATGCTGCTGCTGAAGAGCGTCATTTGTATGTCCCTGTGATGGCATTTGATGAGGGTTTGGAATTGTCTCGTCATGCGATTGCTGAGCATCATGAGATGGATGAGATGATGGGAACGCTTGCTGATGGGCGTACTGGAGATGAGCGTTTTTTTAAAACGGCACAAGCGTTGATTGATGAGACTTTGCATCATCTTGAAGAAGAGGAGGAAGAATTTTTTAAGCAAGCTAAAAAATTGCTTGATGTCGACACCCAAAAAAGACTGGGCATGCTTTATCAGGCTGAACATGAGGCTTATGAAAAACGACATGATGACTGATTGTGTCAGATGAGTATCTTGAATTTGGCTTTTGTAAAGTGCCAAAAAGTTCATCTCATCATCAAGTAAGTGCTGGTTGGTAGGGCATGTTCTAGGATACTAAGGTTTTATCAATGCCATTAACAGCCAAAAAACCAAAATGAGTTAAAATTAAAAAATATCCGCATCAGTAGATGACGAATAGGACATGTCGTGATAGACTATGGCGGTTTAGCATTTTTTTTAGTTTTGATGTAAGGGTTTTTTTTGGGGTAAATATGGATAATCATGTTTGGCTGATTGTGGCGGTTGTTGCTATTTGTTTGGGATTACTTTTGATGAGCCATGCGATTTTTAGGGCAAAAAAAGGTAAAAATAAGCCGACAACTGACGGTGTGCCGACTTACAAGAACGGTCTGCCAATCACGCCAAGAGATGAGCGTTCTCGACAACCCTTCGATTCTGTACCTGTGGGTCATAAAGACAAAGACGAAGCACCAGACGCCTTAACCAGCATGGCGGCGGTGGCGTCATCATCAGCAATCGTTGTTAATGAGCATTCACAACAGATCTCCGCACCAATGATGTCAAAACCTAATTTGACTACCGAGCAAGTGCCAGAAGACATCATGGTGCATAAAGAGGGTGAGTCGATGAGTGAACTGAATCATTCTTTTAAGCATGCTTCACCAGTCATTGATGCCCACCTTAGTGACCGACAATCTTTTGATCAAAACAACAGTCCGCTATTAAATGCACAAGACACCATCACTGTGCTAATCATGCCGTCCAATCAATCTGAGAGTATCACAGGCAAGACTGTGCTTGATATCGTGCGTGAATATGAGCTTAAATATGGCGTGATGAACATGTTCCATCGTTATCAGCGTAAAGATGGTACGGGAAATTTATGGTTTAGTATGCTGGGCTTGAGTGATGAGGGCTTACAACCATTTGATCTTAATGAATTGACTGAAAGTGAGTTTAGTGGACTGTCGTTGTTTTTATCATTGCCAAATCCACATGCCTTGTCTGGCTTTGATAGCATGGTGGCGGTGGCAAAGATGATTGCTGATGACTTAAATGCCAGTTTGTATGGTGAAGAGGGTCATTTGCTAGACGATGCCCAGCTTGACAGAATGCGAGTGATGGTTGCTGATTATCAGTGAACCCATTTAATAAGAAACCGTCTGTCATGGGCGGTTTTTTGTCCGATTAAGAAATGAAAAAAAAGTGGATTTCCCATGAGTGATTTATTAAGTCATGATGACAATCGCCATAAAACGCAAGAGGCCGATGCGGTTGCTCAAATGCGCCTGCTCATTAACACCCTAAAAAAACACAATCATGCCTACTATGTCCTAGACAATCCAACCATTGATGATGAACAATATGATGCACTACGCCAAAGATTGCTTGCTTTGGAAACGCAGTTTCCTGATCTAAAACAAGCTGACAGCCCCACTGATCAAGTGGGTGATAAACCACTGGCTGCCTTTACTCAAATAACGCACGACATCGCAATGCTTTCTTTGGGGAATGTATTTAGTTTTGAAGAGTTGTCCGCATTCATCAAACGCATCAACGATCGCTTGGATACAAAAAATCAAAATCCAGAATTTGAAATGGAGCTAAAATTAGACGGATTGGCAGTATCGCTCAAATATGTGCATGGTCAGCTTTATCAGGCAGTAACTCGGGGTGATGGGCGTGTGGGCGAAGACATCACTCACAATGTACGCAGTATTCATAATTTGCCACAAGTATTGCCAGAATGTGCAGGCATCGGCTTGCTTGAAGTGCGTGGCGAGGTCTTAATGCCAAAAGCAGGCTTTGACAGATTAAATCGTGAGAATGGTGAGCGTGGTGAAAAAACATTCGCCAACCCAAGAAACGCAGCGGCAGGTAGCCTAAGGCAGCTTAATCCTGCGGTTGCTGCCGCTAGACCGTTGGCATTTTTTGGGTATTCGGTCAATCAAGGTTTGCCAAATCATGTTGAAACGCAAAGCGACTCTTTGGAATATTTGCGATCATTGGGTTTTGAGGTTGCACCTTTTGGCACATCAAGCACGCCACAGGGAGTGCAGGAATTTTATGATGATGTTGCCAAAACTCGAGCAAATCTGCCGTTTGAGATAGATGGTGTGGTGGTAAAAGTAAATTCATTATCCTTGCAAAACGACTTGGGCTTTTTAAGTCGTGAGCCTCGCTGGGCAACAGCATACAAATTTGCTGCCGAAAGTGCGATTACTCGTCTTTTGGCAGTAGAATGGCAAGTGGGGCGTACAGGTCAGCTAACCCCAGTGGGGAAACTTGAGCCAGTCAGTGTTGGTGGCGTTACGGTAAGTAATGTTACCTTGCACAATTTTGGTGAAATTGAGCGACTTGGCCTGATGGTAGGTGATGTGGTCAGCGTTCATCGGGCGGGTGATGTGATTCCCAAAGTAACTGCCGTGATGCTTGACCTTAGGGATAATGCGGTCAGTCCGATTGATCTGCCAAAGACTTGTCCAGTATGTGCGTCAGCGGTGATTTTACCTGAAGGGGAGGCTTTGGCTCGATGCACAGGTGGTTTGTACTGTGCTGCACAGTCTAAAGAAGCTTTAGTACATTTCGTTTCTCGCCGTGCGATGGATATTGATGGCCTAGGTGAGCAATGGTTGATTAAGTTTTTTGAGATGCAGTTGGTTAGAACGGTCGCTGATATTTATGAGTTGGCAGAGCATCAAGACCTGCTGATGACTTTAGAAGGATTGGGTGAAAAATCGGTCAAAAACATGCTTGCTGCCATTGAGCGTTCAAAAAATACGACTTTGCCTCGTTTTATTTTCGCGCTTGGCATTCGTGGTGTGGGTGAATCAACTGCATTAAACTTGGCACAACATTTCACTGATTTTGAGGCAATCAGACGAGCGACAATTGATGATTTTTTGGCCGTGCCAGATGTTGGGGAGATTACTGCTCGTAATATTTATGAATTTTTTCACAGTACGCACAATAACGAGGTCATTGATCGTTTGCTTGCGTCAGGTCTGATGTGGCAGGCGACGACAGCAAGCATGTCAGATACGCCGCTTGATGGACAAACTTGGGTGGTAACAGGAACTCTATCTGCCATGGGTCGTGATGAAGCAAAGGCACATTTGCAGGCATTGGGGGCGAAAGTTTCAGGTTCGGTGTCGTCAAAAACCAGTGCATTGTTGGCAGGCGAGAAAGCAGGCTCAAAACTCGAAAAAGCCTTGGTACTAAATGTAACGATCATTTCAGAAGATGAGTTTTTGCAGTTGCTGGCACAAAATGGTCGTATGGTCAGTACAGAGTAATCGGTCAAGCACTCCTACTTGTTGTATAAGAATGCTTGATGCAAATGCCTGATGTATCAGCAGAAGGCTGGTGCTTAATTTTGTGTGGTATGTGAGTTATTCACTTGGTTTGATTTCAATCGGCAATACCAGACCTTCTGCAAATTTATCTGCAAATACATAATCATGCGTATCAGCAACCACCTTATCTTTGGTGTGAATGATGAGCTTAATGTTTGCCCCATCGGTCAGTTCATGACTTAGGTAGTGGTTTTCTAGTTGATCAAGCAATTTCCCCAAAGCTTCAGGAGCTGCCATACTTACTACGATGCTATGCTGGGCTTCTTTATCGCTGATGTGATAAGCTTTGGCGTAATTTTTGACGGCAGCGGCATCAATTGAGATGGGATAGGTGTGGTTTTTCAGATCGGCAGGGGTAACTTTGGTGTCAATCAAAGACCAGTTGATTTTGATTTTGCCATCTGGTGTTGTGATGGGGTGAGATTCGTCATCAGAGATTGATTGTGTTAAATTTAGATTGTGTTTATTATCATGAGTTTTGCTGGCTTGTGTGTCTGTTTTGGTAGGGTGTGTGTCTGCTGGTTGATTGCAGCCAACCAATAGGCAGGTAATGAGTAATGGGGCGATGGCGTTATTCATGAATGATCCTAAAAATACACACACGCCAAATGAATGGCGTCATGATGGTCTGGTGAGTTGATGGGTGTTGGTGAATGAGTCATTGATTTTGATGCTTTTGTATGAGTTTCATACAATCCTATGATGGCTGCTAGCGCAAATCTGCTTTAAAGCCACGCTTTTTGTCCATCTGCCAATCACGCTCTTTTAAGGTTGCACGCTTATCATGGAGTTTTTTACCCTTAGCAAGGGCAATCTGACATTTGACTCGAGATGCCTTCCAGTAGCAAGATAATGGCACAACGGCATAGCCTTTTTGATTGACCATGCCAAACAGTTTGTCAATCTCACGACGATTGAGCAACAGTTTTCTGGTGCGAATGTTGTCGGGGGTGATGTGCGTAGAGCTGGTTAATAGGGGTTGAATGTGAGCTCCAAATAAAAACGCCTCACCATTTTTAAAGATCACATAAGAATCTGTGATGGTCATTTTTCCTGCACGAATGGATTTGACTTCCCAGCCTTCCAAAGCAAGCCCTGCTTCAAAAGTCTCCTCGATAAAGTACTCATGTTTGGCTTTTTTGTTGGCACAGATTTGGTTGCTTGGTTTTTTTGCCATGATATGATTTTCCGATATTTTGCTTAACAGGGTGCATTATAACAGAATATTTGCATGTATAAACATGGATAAGGTAGTGTGTTTGTTACATTCATGGGGCAATAAAACCCACCGATTCACCAAATCGGTTTGCCTTTATTTGGGATAATTGATACTATGATGCCTGCGATGATCGTTTTGCATGGTTAATTTGATTAAGGAGCTGTTATGCTAAGTAGTAAACCAACCCTAGAAACTTTAATGAATCACCGTTCGGTACGCAAATATACAGCAGAACCAATCTCTGATGACATGCTGACCGCCATATTAGAGGCAGGGCGTGCCGTATCCACTTCAAGTTTTCTACAAGCTTCTAGCATCATTCGTGTTAAAGACGCTGCCAAACGCACAGCACTGCGTCAAATTTCTTGTGACATGAGTGAAGAAGCGTATCAGCAAGCACTGGATGATGGCAAGCGTTTGGGGCATGGCTATGTAGAATCGTGTGCAGAGTATTTGGTTTTTTGTATGGATGCAAAACGCCATAATCAGCTGGCTGATGTGCAGACAGACTGGATGGAAGTCGCTTTAATTGGAGCGATTGATGTGGCTCTCATGGCTCAAAATGTGCTTGCTGCTGCTGAGAGTTTGGGTCTTGGAGGTGTGTTTATTGGTTCATTACGCAACGATATCGCCAGAGCGGGCGAAGTGTTGGGACTGCCTAAACATGTTGTGCCACTATTTGGTTTGTGCTTGGGTCATCCTGACTGGGAGTCAAAAATCAACCAATCTCAACGCCCTCGCCTACCACTGGAAGTTCTCGTCTCTACCGATACTTATCAGGTAGCCAGTGAAGAGGCATTATTAGCTTATAATGAAGAGGTGAAACAATACTATCATGGGCGTGGTCTGAACTTGGATTGGACTGCCCAAATCGCCAACACATTCGGTGGTGATGTACGCCCATTTGTGCTGGATTATTTACAAAAGCAAGGCTTTGCCAAACGATGATCGCCAAAAAATACCATCAAAGCTTTACCAGCCTCCATTGACTTTAAGGGGGCTTTACAATTCCTTAAACAGTCGGCTATAATCTTACAGATTTAGTCGGGGTGCTATGAGCTGAGATGATACCCGTGAACCTGTTCAGTTAATGCTGTCGTAGGGAACTAACCATGCCTGATTGTTTTTTTGTCGCTGTGTTGAATTGATATGCAGCGAGTTACCATTCGTGATTTGTCGCTCAATATTGGCGAACGATCCATATTTCATCAATTTCATTTTTCTTTGACTGACGGCCATTTTACCAGTCTGCTTGGTGCATCTGGGGTTGGCAAATCTACTTTATTGCGTGTGATTGCAGGACTTGAGGCCAGTTTTTCAGGCAGTGTTGACATTGCCACGGATACCACCTTGGCCTACATGGCACAACAAGATGCGTTATATCCTTGGCTGTCAGTGTTAGATAATGTGCAGTTATCAGCCCATCTTGCTGGTAAAAAATCCACCCAAACACAACACAAGGCATTGGATTTGTTACAAAAAGTAAAAATGGGAGAGTGCCTATACAGAAAGCCTTATGAGTTGTCTGGTGGTCAGCGTCAGCGAGTGGCGTTGGCTCGTACGCTGATGAGTGATGCCAACTTGATCTTGATGGATGAGCCTTTTTCAGCATTAGATGCAGTTACTCGCCATGAGTTGCAGTCCTTGGCATATGAACTCTTACAAAATAAAACGGTTCTTCTCATCACGCACGACCCCCAAGAAGCCATTCGTTTAAGCAACGACATCTGTGTCATGAAGCATCAACCTGCTCGGATTGTATCGAAAATCAGCCCAAAAACTCGTCCTATCAGGACATTAGATGATGTGGCTTTTGGTCAGCTGCACGCAAAACTCCTAGATGAACTGGGAGGTGTGTCATGAAATGGCTGAAAATCCCTTTGATTGCTTTAATATTGATTGGTTTTTGGCAGCTGGTTGTGGTATTTGGGCAGTTACCACACTACATCTTGCCAAGTCCCAGTTTGGTATTTTGGTCATTTTTAGATAATCATGTGCTTGTTTGGCATCATGCCAAGATTACTTTTTTTGAGATTGTGCTTGGTCTCATCTTTGGTGTGTCAATGGGGATTGCCTCAGCATTAACATTAAGCAGCTCTAAAAAACTCTCATCGATACTGCTACCCATGCTGGTCATCTCACAGGCGATTCCTGTATTTGCCATTGCACCGCTTTTGGTATTATGGTTTGGTTATGGTATTGCTTCTAAAATTGTCATGACGGTGATGATCATCTATTTTCCTGTGACGGCAGCATGCTTCGATGGGCTTCAAAAAACACCAAGTGCTTGGCTTGATGTTGCCAAGACTTATCGTATTACGCCCATGCAGATGCTTTTGAGAGTAAAGTTGCCTGCAAGTTTGATTGCATTGTCGTCAGGGCTTCGCATTGCCATCTCAATCGCACCGATTGGGGCGGTTGTTGGTGAATGGGTGGGTTCATCAGCAGGGTTGGGTTATTTGATGTTGCACGCCAATGCTAGAATGCAAGTGGATTTGATGTTTGTGGCGTTGCTTGTGTTGGTTTTGATTGCGTTATCATTGTATTTTATGGGTGATTTGGTGTTAAAACGCATGGCTCCATGGGTCAGTTATTTACATTAATCAAAAGATATATTTTTAAGGAAGGAACACTATGAGATTTTCAAAAACTGTTATTGTCATGGCGATGACTTTAATGGTGGGTTTATTGGTTGCTTGCTCACCAAAATCGGATCATCAAACCATACAGGATCATCAAAAGTCATCAGGTCAAAAGGTGTCATTATTGCTTGACTGGTTTGTCAATCCCAATCATGCCGCCATCATTGTTGCTCAGCAAAAGGGGTATTTTGCCGAGCAAGGATTGGTGGTGGATATTGTAGAGCCTGCCGATCCTTCGATGCCGCCGAAATTGGTTGCTGCAGGGCAAGCAGACATTGCGGTGGACTATCAACCACAACTGCAGCAGCAAATTGCCGAAGGTCTGCCCTTGGTTCGGATTGGTACATTGATTGACACTCCATTAAATAGTTTGGTGGTATTAAAAAGCAGTGGGATTGATGGTATTAAAGAATTAAAGGGTAAAAAGATTGGTTATTCTGTGAGTGGTTTTGAGGAGCTGCTATTAACAACCATGTTAAAATCTGCCAACTTAAATGAGCAAGATGTTCAAATGGTCAATGTGAATTGGTCTTTATCACCATCTCTGCTAAGCGGTCAGGTTGATGGAGTGATTGGGGCATTTCGTAATTTTGAACTCAATCAGCTAAAGATTGAGCAGCAAGAAGGCGTGGCATTTTATCCAGAGACTCATGGTGTGCCAGTGTACGATGAGCTGATTTTTGTGGTTAAAAAAGAAACAACCGATGACGAAAGATATGTACGCTTTATGAATGCC
This sequence comes from Moraxella oculi, assembly GCF_023336735.1. Lineage (GTDB taxonomy): Bacteria > Pseudomonadota > Gammaproteobacteria > Pseudomonadales > Moraxellaceae > Moraxella > Moraxella oculi. Next base: position 72,998 of record NZ_JAMBAQ010000011.1, read on the forward strand.
ATCACAAAAGCAACTGACTTTATCAAACAAAATCCAGAAGAGGCGTGGCAAATTTTTATCAGCCATAACCCTGCTGAACTGGACAATCAGCTGAATCGTTTGGCATGGTCAGACACTTTACCACATTTGGCAGAACGGCCAAAGGTGCTTGATGAGTTACGCTATGAAAAAATGGCAACATTCATGCAGCAGCAAGGTTTGATCAAGCATTTACCAGCAGTTACTGAATATGCGATACAGCTTCCTGAGTGAGCTTGACTTAACTGTAATCACATCTTTAATTCGCATCAATCAAAACTTAGGTTGATAAAATTGGTTTTAAATCTGGCTAAAATTTGATAGCATACGCACTTATTTTAGCCTATTTTATAGCCAATGATGACACGCACCCAAAAAAAAGCACTATATCCAGGTACTTTTGATCCCATCACTAATGGACACATTGATCTTGTCAAAAGAGCGTTGAGATTGTTTGATGAAGTTGTGATTGCAGTGGCATTTGCTCATCATAAAAAGCCGATGTTTAGTTTTGATGAGCGTGTGATGATGGTAAAAGAGGTGTTTAAAGACGATTTTAGGATATCGGTGGTTGGGTTTGAGGGGTTGCTGGTAGATTTTGCTAAAGAGCAAAATGCACAGGCAGTCATTCGTGGTTTGCGTGCGGTATCAGATTTTGAATATGAGTTCGGTCTGGCTAATATGAATCGCAGTCTGGATGAGAATTTTGAAGCGGTATTTTTAACGCCATCGCAAGAATATTCTTTTGTTTCATCAACCTTGGTTCGAGAGGTGGCAAAGTTGGGTGGTGATGTTTCTAAGTTTGTGCCATCTTGTGTATTGACTGCTTTTTCCAATAGGCTCTCTGTGAGTTAGTAACCGATATGATGATTAAAAAGTAAAAATATGGCATTAAAAATTACTGAAGAGTGCATCAATTGCGATGTCTGTGAGCCAGTTTGTCCGAACGAAGCGATTTTTGCTGGCGAAGATATTTATGAGATTGATCCTGATTTATGCACTGAGTGCGTAGGGCATTATGACACGCCACAGTGTGTGGATATTTGCCCAGTAGACTGCATTCCAAAAGATCCAAACCATGTGGAAAGTGAAGCAGTGCTATTGGCAAAGTTTCATCGCATTACAAAGCAGTGATTTGATTCTTGAAAAAAAATGTGCCATACTATTTATTAGCAGACTAGACAATCGCTGCCTTATTGTAAAGATGAGGGGGAGGAAAGTCCGGGCTACATAGGGCAGAGTGCTAGCTAACAGCTAGGGGGCGAAAGCCTACGACCAGTGCAACAGAGAGCAGACCGCCTGACCACTCAATCAAGTGTTTTATTGTGAACTTTAGAAAAATATTTGGTTGAGTGGTTGGGTAAGGGTGAAAGGGTGTGGTAAGAGCACACCGCACGACTGGCAACAGTGCGTGGCAAGGTAAACTCCACTCGTAGCAAGACCAAATAGGTGTTCAATGGGTTGCCCGCTCAGAACACGGGTAGGTTGCTTGAGCATATCAGTGATGGTATGCCTAGATGAATGATTGTCCACGACAGAACCCGGCTTATCGGTCTGCTGTCATTCATATTGTAGACATAGAAGAAAATTTTCTAAAAAAATATAAAAATTTTCTTGACAGGGCATAAAGCTATCTGTATAATTCATACCCTGTAGCGGCGATGTAGCTCAGCTGGTTAGAGCGCACGACTCATAATCGTGAGGTCAAGAGTTCAAGTCTCTTCATCGCCACCAAAAAATAATGAAAAATACTTGACATTTCAAGTTAAATCATTATAATAGCATTCCTGATTTGATAAAGATGAAAAAATTTATCAATTCAATAAAAAAATGCTTGACATTAAATAAAACTGGCGTATAATACGCACTCATTCGCTGGATGACAACGAATGACACTATTTAAAATCCAAACTAAAGAACAAC
>NZ_JAMBAQ010000012.1 GCF_023336735.1 Moraxella oculi
TCCGTTACCGCCCACCATGTTCGCAGCGGTAGTTCAGTTGGTCAGAATACCGGCCTGTCACGCCGGGGGTCGCGGGTTCGAGCCCCGTCCGCTGCGCCATTTTTTATCCCCAAGTCTCCCCTGTCTTGGGGTTTTTTTTGATTTTTTTAATGTATTCATTAAACAATTTACAATAAAAAAAACAGGGTGATGACCCTGTTTTTTATTGATTAATTAAGCCAATTTTGCACCAGCTGGTACGCCATCAGGCAATGTTATGACTGTCAGCTGCCCATCTTTTTCAGCAGATAGAATCATGCCTTCGCTTAATCCAAATTTCATCTTGCGTGGGGCAAGGTTGGTTACACAAATTACCGTTTTTCCAGTCAGTTCTTCTGGTCGGTAGAATTTTGCGATGCCGCTAAAAACATTTCTGGTTTCATGTTCACCGACATCTAAAGTGAATTGCAATAGTTTGTCTGCTCCTTCCACTTGATTGCACGCCAAAACTTTGGCGACTTTCATTTCTACTTTGGCAAATTCATCAATGTTGATGAATGTGGTGTGGTCATTGTTCATGTTGGTCTGTTCTTTTTTGGTGGTTTTTGTTGCAGGTTGCAAGCTTTCTTTAGAATCGTCTATCATCGCTTGTACTTTTTTAGGATCGATGCGTTGCATGAGTGGCTGAAATTCATTAATTGTGTGTGTTAATATGTCAAATCGTGCATCAAAGTTTAGGTGATTTGTATTTAAAAATTCTTGAGATGCCTTCGCCAAGTTTGGTAAAACTGGTGAGAGATAAACCATGATTTTATGAAATAAATTAAGACCGACCGAGCAAATCTCTTGAATTTCTATGTCATTTGGATTGTGTTTGGCAATCGCCCATGGTTTTTTCTCATCAATATATTGATTTGCCATGTCAGCAAGTGCCATGATCTCACGAATGGCGGTACTAAATTCTCGGTTCTCATAGTGTTTGATGATGCTGTCACCAGCATCAATAAAGTGCTGCATGAGAGGGTTTTGACAGTCTTTGGACAGCTGGTGATCAAACTGTGCATTAATGAATTTAGCACAGCGACTGGCAATATTCACTACTTTACCCACTAAGTCAGAGTTGACTTTGGCAATAAAATCGTCCAAGTTTAAGTCTGAGTCTTCTACTTTATCAGATAGTTTGGAGGCAAAATAATAGCGTAAGTATTCAGGATTTAAATGGTTAAGATAGGTTTCAGCTTTGATGAAAGTACCACGAGACTTGCTCATTTTTTCACCATTAACAGTCAAAAACCCATTCACAAATAATGAAGTTGGTGTGCGATAATTGGCACCTGTCAACATGGCTGGCCAAAATAAAGCGTGAAAATAGACGATGTCTTTTCCGATAAAGTGATACACTTCATTCGTACTATCGGCTTTCCAATAATCATCAAAAGTAAGTTCTGGTCGTTTGGCATTGATGTAATTTTTAAAACTTGCCATGTAACCGATCGGAGCATCTACCCAAACATAAAAATATTTATCTTCGGCGTCTGGGATTTTAAAGCCAAAATAGGGCGCGTCACGACTGATGTCCCACTCAGCAAGTCCTGCTTCAAACCATTCGTCAAGTTTATTTGCGATGGAGATGGGCAGTCTGCCCTCATCTCGTGTCCACTGTTGTAAAAATTCTTTGAAATTTGGCAGATTAAAAAAGTAATGATCCGATGTTTTTTCTACAGGTGTTGCTCCGCTGAGCGTGGAGCGTGGGTTTAATAATTCGGTGGCGTTGTAAGTTGTGCCACATGACTCACAAGAATCACCATACTGATCGTCCGTTTGGCATTTTGGGCAGGTTCCTTTAATGAAGCGGTCGGATAAAAACATTTGTTTTTCTGGATCGAATAATTGTGTTACAGGGCGAATGCTGATATTTCCTGCCTGCTGATTTGCCAGATAAATCTCTTTAGACAAAAGCTGATTGGTGTCTGAATGAGTGCTGTCGTAGTGATCAAATGAAACACCAAAACCTGCAAAATCTCTCTTGTGCTCTGCTTGTACATCCTTAATCAGTGTTTCTGGTGTGATGCCATTTGCTTCGGCACGCAACATGATGGCGGTACCGTGTGCGTCATCAGCACAGACATAGATGACATCATGACCCATGGAACGCATGGCACGCACCCAAATATCGGCTTGAATATAACCGAGCAAATGCCCCATGTGAATTGACCCATTGGCATAGGGCAGGGCATTGGTTACTAGGATTTTTCTTGGTTTACTATTGGTTGTCATGGCATACCTTACTGAATGCTGTGTTTGATAAAAATGTCGTTAAAAGTCATTAATTTTACCGTAAATTTGCCATAAAATCACGCAAAAAAATCAAGCCTTATTTAGGTTGGCTTGATTTTTGTGGAATGACGATGGGATTGATTTGCGTTAATCGACAAATTTTAATCCCGAGCCTTTTGTTGGTTGAGACTCACTTTCAATCTGTGCATATTCATTGGGATCGAAAAATAGCCCTTCACTTGGATCTTCTTTGGCATAAATGCCTAAAATTGCCGCCATCGGAATCCATAAATCTTGCGACACGCCGCCAAATCGTGCAGCGAATGAAATGGCATCATTGTCAATATGCAAATCTTTAGTGGCTTGATAAGATGCGGCCAATACCAATCGCCCATCAACGGCAAACTCTAAGGGTGCGACAACATCAGCATGCGTAGCATCAACCATGATGTAGGCAGTCAATTCATTATCTTCTAGCCATTCATGTAATGCACGAATGAGATAAGGTCTTTTTGGTGTTGTATTCATGAGTGCTCCATGTGTTGTTTTGAGTCCGGTACTATGTGTCCAAGCGGTCTAGGTAATTAACTCGGCTTTTTAGACTGTTTTTAAAACTTGGTCGTGAAAACAGTCGAGTCTGATACTGTAATAAGGGCTTACAAAGTTGAGTTGGTAACTCAATACCCATGCTTGGTAATCTCCACAGCAAAGGTGCTAAGATGACATCACACCAACCAAAATGATCTGATAAAAAATAGTCATGCTTTCCAAAAATTGGAGACAGGGTGATTAAAGAATCCTGAAGGGATTTTTTGGCGTGTGAAGCAGAGATTTTATCAAAGCTGTCTGGGTGAGTAAGTAGGACTTTACCTAAGGCAAGCCAATCGTTTTGAAGTCTCCATGCCAGCTGTCTGATGATGGCTCGTTCTTTGGGCGTGTCTGGCAACAGCTTGCCTGCACCGTGTCTTTCTTCCAGATACTCAAAGATGGTATTGAATTCGTACAAGGTAATGTCCCTTCCTACCAAAATAGGCAGTGTGCCATAGGGATTGAGTTCGGCAAGTTCATCTGGTCGCTCATCTTCAATAAAAGCAAGCTCATAGGACAACTGCTTTTCTTCTAGCAGCAACCTTATTGCATGACTGTCGTAGCCATCATCACCATACAGGATGAATTGTGTTGGTAGAAGATGAGAAAAGTCCGCCATGCGATTGGGTCAAGATTATTTAAATGCCCTAGTTTAGCAAATTTTTTAATACATGTGTTGATTTTTCTGACATTTTATGATGATCAAGAATTTTTTTTCATACCGACCGATTGGTATGTTAATTATTCGGTGATTTTCATCTGTTGATTGATGTAAAAGACATGAATAAAAAAAGCCAGCATGTTCACACTGGCTTTTTTGTTAGGGGTTACTTCACATCTTTCCAAAACTCTTTATTGAGTAGATATACTGGAATCAGTAAAATTAATAGGAATAAAATCACGAATGCACCATAGATTTTACGATCATGGCGGACGGGTTCTGCCATCCATGCCATGAAGTTCACTAGGTCGCCGATGCGTGCTTTGTACTCTTCTTCCCCAAGCTCTTTTTGTAGGTTGTGTAGTACATGTGGCATGGCAGCATTTGCCAGTACTAGGTTATTTGATCCCCAAGGGCGACTGGGGTCTTCATAGAATGATAGTAGGTAGGTGTATACCCAATCATCACCACGCAAGCGAGTTTCTAATGATAAATCTGGTGGCTGTGCACCAAACCATGATTTTTGCAATTCAGGATCGATACCAGCGGTAACATGATCACCAATTTGCTTTGCACTGACCATCAAGTATTTTTCCATCAGTTCTGGAGGAATGTCCAAATCTTTGGCAATGCGTGAATGGCGTACATACTGGGCTGAATGGCAACCAACACAATAGTTCATGAACATTGTTGCACCGCGTTGTAACGAGCCTTTATTCGTCAAGTCAATAGGAGCTGTGCTGCACTCTAAGGTAATTTTTGTGCCGTCAGCTTCGGTGTATTCTCCACAACCATGACCACCACCAGCCAAAGCTGATGGGCTTGATGCGATACCAGCACCTACTAAAAGCAGACCTGCACCTAGGGTTTTTAGGTTAAATGCTTTCATCAGTGACCTCCGGTTACGCGTTCTGGTGGTTGTTTGCATTTTTCAATTGATGTATAAAATGGCATCAATAAGAAATACAAGAAGTATAGAATGGTACAAATACGACCAACAATGGTGCCTGTCGGTGTGGAACTGACTCCGCCCAAGTAGCCTAGAATCAGAAAGCTTGCCACGAAGATGGCTAACGCAATTTTAGACAGAGTGCCTTTATATCGAATTGAGCGTACGGGCGAACGATCAAGCCAAGGCAGTACAAATAAAATGGCGATGGCACCAAACATCACAATCACACCAGGTAGGGCAGAACCAAACATGGATGGTGTTGCACGAAGCATGGCATAGTAGGGCATGTAATACCAAACTGGGGCAATGTGTGCGGGGGTTTTTAGAGCATTTGCTACTTCAAAGTTAGGTTTTTCTAGGAAGTAACCGCCGCCTTCTGGTGCGAAGAATACAACTGCAAAGAAGAAGATGAAGAACACCACAATGCCCACCATATCGTGTACGGTATAGTAAGGGTGGAAAGGTACACCATCTAATGGCACGCCATTTTTATCTTTTAACTTCTTAATATCGATGCCGTCTGGGTTGTTAGAGCCGACATGATGCAGGGCAACCAAGTGCATGAAGACCAGCCCAACCAAAATCAACGGAATAGCCACAACATGCAACGCAAAGAAGCGATTTAGAGTGATGCCTGAGATGATATAGTCACCTTTCACCCATTCGCCTAAAGCATCGCCAATAAATGGAATGGCAGCAGGTAGGTTTAGAATGACTTGTGCACCCCAAAAAGACATGTTACCCCAAGGTAATAAGTACCCAAAGAAGCCTTCAGCCATCAAGCAAAGATAGATTGCCATGCCAATGATCCATACCAGCTCTCGAGGTTTTTGGTAAGAGCCATATAATAAGCCTCGGAACATATGCAGGTAGACGACGACGAAGAAAGCAGACGCACCTGTTGAGTGCATGTAGCGAATCAGCCAGCCGCCTTTAACATCACGCATGATATATTCTAGTGAGGCAAAAGCACCTTCTGCACTTGGATTGAACATCATGGTAAGCCAGATGCCTGTTACCAGCTGGTTTACCAAGACCACCATAGACAAAACACCAAAGAAATACCAAAAGTTAAAATTCTTTGGTGCGTAATATTTAGACATATGGTATTCATAAGTCTCGGTCGCTGGGTAGCGTGCATCAACCCAACTCATAAATTTCTTAGCAATACTCATGATTAAGCCTCTCCAACGGTCAAGGTTGTGCCATCAATGCTGTATTCTGGAATCGGTAGATTCAGGGGTGCCGGCATGCCACTATAGACACGACCTGACAAGTCATACATTGAACCGTGGCAAGGGCAGAAAAAACCGCCAAACCAATCAGAACCACCCAGATCGGCTGCACCAACCTCAGGACGGAACATTGGGGCACAACCCAAATGTGTGCAGACACCCTCAACAACCAAAATGCTTGGCTCAATGGAGCGTGTTTCATTCTTGCAGTATTCAGGTTGAACAGAAGATTCAGATGTTGGATCGGCAAGCTTTGGGGTGACTTTCGCTAGATTTGCGACCATTTCATCAGTACGCTTGACAATGAATATGGGCTTGCCACGATATTTTACGGTAATCATTTGACCATTTTCAACGCTACTGATATCAGTAACAACGGCAGCACCGGCAGCTTCTGCTTTTGCACTTGGATACCAAGAGCGTACAAATGGGGTGGCGATCGCACCTACGCCAACTGCACCAATGGCAGCTGTGGTTGCGATTAAGACTCTACGGCGTTTAATATTCACGCCTTCGGCATGGCTCATTAAAACTTCCTCCAGAATAAAGAATGGGAAAAATCCCATACTGGGTGTGTGCATATTTGATGAAGGGAGTTGATCAAACATGCACATTTGCTGTGCCTATTTACTAGTTTTGAAAACATGTCTATTTTAAGCTATTTTTACTTTAAAATAAATTGTTATGTTGCTATCTTGTGAAAAAAAGTCGCAAAATTTTTAATGAATTAACAAAAAATGAGATTTTTTTTGTAAATATGATGAAATATCCAACCGTTAAAGTGGGAATTGATGCTTGATTCATCGAATCAGAACTAAGATTTTTTTACCAAAAGTTAGTATCGTTTTATGGGCTGCGTACTCAATTAATCCGTCATCGAATACTAGATGAGGCTTTTTAATTAAATATTGATAAGGACTGCATATGAAAAAACTCTCGAAAAACGAGAGTTTTTAAAATCTGCAAATCGTAATAAATTAACGCTTTGAGAATTGTGGGCGACGGCGTGCCTTGCGTAGACCCAGTTTTTTACGCTCAACCTCACGAGCATCACGAGTAACGAAACCAGCTGCTTTTAGAGCAGGTTTTAAAGTTTCGTCAGATTCGATCAATGCACGAGTGATGCCATGACGGATTGCACCTGCTTGACCGCTTGCACCACCACCAGTAACAGTGATATACAAGTCGTATTTGTCAGCTGATTCTAGCAATTCTAGTGGCTGACGAACAACCATGCGAGAAGTTTCACGACCGAAGTATTCGTCTAGTGATTTGCCATTGATGATGATGTTGCCAGTGCCTTTAGACAGGAAAACACGGGCAGTAGAAGTCTTACGGCGACCTGTACCATAATTGCGTTCCATGTTTGTCTCCTTAGATGTCTAAAACTTGTGGTTGCTGTGCTGCGTGTGGGTGTTCAGTACCCGCATACAGTTTTAGCTTCTTGATCATCGCATAGCCCAAAGGACCTTTTGGCAACATGCCTTTAACGGCTTTGAACAATACATCTTCTGGCTTGCGCGCTAGCAGTTTGGTGAAGTTGGTCTCTTTGATACCTCCTGGGTAACCAGTGTGACGATAGTACTTCTTGTCTTGAGCTTTTTTGCCAGTAACGGCAATTTTGTCAGCGTTGATGACGACGATGTAATCGCCAGTATCAACATGTGGAGTGTACGATGGCTTGTGTTTGCCACGCAGACGAGAAGCGATTTCGGAGGCTAGGCGACCTAGCGTTTTGCCTTCAGCGTCCACGACATACCAGTCATGTACAACTTCAGCGGGTTTGGCACTGATAGTAGTAGTCATATAAAACCTATTTAGTTGAGTTTGAGAGTGGACAAATAAAATCAAGCTGATGATTATTTGCTTTTGAGTTGGGAAACGAAGGGCTCTCAAAAAAACATCATGCATTATAGCCTAAATTTTGCCAGCATGCAATAATATTTGACAATAAAAATTTTGAATGTTTGGCGTTTGTTGGGTTTGATGAAATTTGTTGAGTTTGATGAAAAAAAAGTCATTCGACCGTTAATTGACCTAAAAAATTCATGCTTGGCTTAGTAAGGTATGCAAATATTTGACCGATGTTGGTGTGCTTTATGATGTCTAGTCCAAACTGATTGATTAATTCTTCTAAAGACTGATTGCTTTCTAGATAAATGAGTGAGTGAGTATGTATCAAGCGGTGCTTGATGATGAGTGTTAGAATTTGTGACCAAAGATTCAAATCGTATGGTGGATCAATAAAAATCACATCAAACGCTGTGTTTAGGGTGGGTAAGGCGTTCTGTGCGGTGTCATGAATGATACGAATGCTGGACTTGTTAAGTTTTAAGACATCGGCATTGCGTCTAAGTTCAGATGATTGGGCCTGATTGGCTTCAATCATGACGACAAAAGACGCACCACGAGACAGGCACTCAAAGCTAAGTACGCCTGAACCTGCACAGACATCAAGGACTGTTGCGTCTTGTAAATCACCCATTAGCCAATTAAAGATCGTCTCACGCAAGCGGTCTGGAGTGGGGCGTAATCCTTTGGCGTCAATAAAGCTGATGTTACGACGCTTGAATTGCCCACTGATGATTCTGACTTGATTGGTGGTTTTTTTTGTGTTCATTTTTTTATGGTTGATTTGACTTGACTGATTTTTCATAAATTTCATTGTGTTTTTTCGGTGGCTTTTTTGGCTTGCTCCGCCTGCTTTTCTTGTTCTTTGGCAGCCACATAAGCATTGATTTTTTTCTGCATTTTGGCATGCTTCTCAGCTCGAATGAGGTGCATCTCACTGTCGCTTGGTGGTAAAATCGGTTTCCTGTGGCGTTCAATCATCCAATAATCAAATAATGCACGCCCAATCGGTGCAGCAACTTTGCCACCGCCACCGCCATTTTCTACCAATATTGCCAATGCGATTTCAGGATTTTCAACAGGGGCGAAGCCCATGAACCATGCGTGATCCCAATGCCGTTCGTTTAAAGCGGCTTTGTTGTAGGATTTGCCTTGTGCGATGGATTTGACTTGAGCCGTACCTGTCTTTCCAGCACTGCGATACCGCGTGGTGTAGGCTGCTTTACCAGTACCAAACTTTAAAGTATCTTCCATGGCTTGGTGCATGCGTAGCCAATCAGCTTCTGTGCCATTGAATTTAACATGACTTGTGGGTTTGTCTGGAATTTCCACAGTTTTGGCACCCTCTGAATGTTTCAAAAAATGAGGTATGGTGATCAATCCTTTGCTGGCGGTAGTGGCGGTGGCAGCAGCAACTTGCAATGGCGTCGCCAAAAAGGCACCTTGACCAATAGAAACGGAAATGGTCTCACCAGGCAGCCAGTCTTTATGGTAGGTTTCTTTTTTCCATTTTGGTGATGGCATGAGTCCTGCTTTCTCATTGGGTAAATCAATGCCTGTTTTCTTGCCAAAACCAAAGCCTGTCATCCAGTCGTGCAAACGGTCAATGCCCATGGTGTATGAGTTTTTGTAATAATAGGTATCCACCGACATGATGATGGATTTTGCCATATTGACTGTGCCGTGTCCGCCTCGCTTCCAATCACGAAAGCGATGACTGTCGCCCGGTAAGCTAAAATAACCTGGGTCAAAGATGGTATCCTCCCACCCCATGATGCCATAATGTAGAATGCCCATTGCTTCAAAGGGCTTGATGGTCGATGCAGGGGGGTAGAGTCCTTGTAATGCTCGATTATAAAGTGGCTGATCAATATCGTCTCTGAGTGTGCCGTAGGCTTTTGATGAGATGCCTGAGATGAATGGGTTTGGGTCAAAACTTGGATTTGATACAAATGCCAAGACCTCGCCATTTCTAGGATCTAAGGCGACAATCGCTCCTCTTCTGCCATTAAGGTGATCAGAAGCAATCTTTTGTAATCCATAATCCAAGCTTAGATAAATGTCATTGCCAGCAATTGGAGCTTTGTTGTCGAGTCGTCGTAACACATCGCCATGAGCGTTGGTTTCGACTGATTGGTAGCCTGGCTCACCCAGCAACACATCTTCATACTGCTTTTCAATACCCAGCTTACCAATCAAATCTGTGCCGGCATATAGGCGTTGTTTTTGGGGGTCGGACTTGATGACTTTAGACTCTTTGTCGTTAATACGCCCAACATAACCAATGACATGAGCAAATAGATCGTCATAAGGATAGGTGCGAGTCAGCTTGGTCTGGATACTTACTCCTCGAAAAAAAGGTTTGCGTTCGCTAAATTGGGCAATTTGTGTTTCGTCGGGGTTGATTTTGACAGTAACAGGATTGTTTTTTGATTTATCAATGCGTGCCAAAATATCCGTCACTTCTTCATCAGTCAGGGCGAAGATGGGTTTTAGTAGTTGTAAGGTATGTTCGGCATTTTCTATCTCATCAGGAGAGATGACAACGGTAAACACAGGTTCGTTATCAGCCAGTATGATGCCATTGCGGTCATAAATATGACCACGAGAGGGGGGGTTGGAAATCAGCTTAATGCGATTGTTGTCGGCAGCGGTAACAAACTTACTGTGCTGGTTGATTTGGAGATACGCATAACGACCCACTAAAACGCAAGTGCCAAGTATGATGAGTAATGCCAAAACACCAATACGGCGGCTAAATACACGGCTATTTTGGTCGACATCGCTATTAATGGATTCTCTCATGGTGGGTGATTGGTGCGTTGGTATTTTTGTAAAGATGGAAGCGAAATTTGGCAAAAGGGTTGGTAAGTAGACGCAAACGCCATGATTGATGAGTTAAGCGTCAATCGTTTGAGTCAATCCAAACGAATGTATTTTAACATAAATTTAATCACAATTAACGGCTTTTTAAATAAATCATTGCTAAATTGGGTGGGGTGATTTGGGTAATGTCATGAGTTTAATTTAATAATTGAGTTTAATTTAATAATGATGCCATGTGTGATATGCAGAATCTTTGATACTGTGATATAATGTTAGTCGCTATGTCTTATCAATCTTGACTGTCTTTGATATGTTTAACACCATTTGGCAGGCTCTTGCTGCTCACCCTGAATTCATCGCCATGCTGACCATTCCGCCGGTAACTGCTTTTGTTACTTGGGCACATGTGTGGATGGCGTTAGAAATGCTCTTTCGTCCCATTCACTTTTGGGGCATTCGCATCAATGGACTGCCTTTTGGAATCAAAGGTTTGGGTTGGCAAGGTATTGTGCCTGCTAAGGCAGGAAAAATCTCTGGCATTATTGTGGATCAGACACTATCAAAACTGGGCAATCTGGATGAATTTTTTCAGGCGATGGAGCCAGAACAGATGGCGGACTTTATCACAGAAGCGGTCGATGAGAACTTAGAGCAGTTGATTGATGAGATCATGCACGAGCGTCATCAAGGTCTGTGGAACACCATGCCTTATGCGATTCGTCGCCGCATCTATGCTCATGCCCATAAAGAGCTGTCCGTCATCATGAAAGCTTTGGTGATGGAGTTGACTTACAATGTTGAGAGTTTGGTGGACATGCGTCATATGATTGTGCGCAAGATGGAAAGCGATCGTCAGCTCATGGTGGACATGTTCTTGCGAGTGGGTAAAAAAGAGATTAATTTTATTTGGAAGATCAGTGCGCTCATTGGGTTTGGGTTTGGCATCATTCAGATGGGCATTTTTTATTTTGTGCCAGAACACTGGACGGTACCTTTTTTTGCTGCCATTTGGGGTGCTTTGACAAACTGGATTGCCATTTGGATGGTGTTCAATCCTGTAGAACCTCGCCACATTCCTTTCATTCGTGTATTTCGCCAAGATGAGCAAGGCATTCGTTTTATGATGCCGCACATTCATCGTTATGCGTGGCAGGGTGGCTTTATGAAACGCCAAGAGGAAGTATCAAGTGTGTTTGCTGAAATTGTGGTAAAAGAACTTGTTACCTTAGAAAATATCATGAGTGAAATGATGTATGGTTCAAAAGCTGATGATACTCGCTCGCTTGTCAAAAAGCACCTGTATGGATTATTGGAGTCGCCAGTTGTAGCAACCAGCTTAAAAGTGGGTATGACCAGCCGTGAAATCAATGAATTTAAAGACATTATTATTGATAAGTCTATTGATGCGACCATGGTGCCAATCCGAGATCCTAAGCTCAACATTTCTCGTGCCAGTAAGATTTTTGGCTTGTTTGAAAGTCGCATTCGCGCACTTTCACCCCAAGAATTTCAAAATTTGCTCAGACCTGCATTCAAGGAAGATGAGATGACGCTTGTGGTACTTGGTGCGATTACAGGTCTGTTGGCAGGCTGGTTGCATTTAATGGTAGTGTTTTTTTAAAGTAAGTTTACGGCATTGGTATTTTTGGCACGCCACTTGAGTACTCATGACAAGGCTGTCTGTCAGCATGACTTCTGTTAAGAAGTGCTTGATTGGCGGCTTTTTGTGTGTTAAGAACTTGAAAAAAAGGTTTGGCGATTTGGCTGATTGGCGACTACTTTGTCGTGATTGACTGTATAACTGGACCGCCATTCACCATAAATAAGGTATGTTTATGCTAATCACAGAATTGGGTTATTTTGCGTTGCTTTTAGCACTCGTGATTGCACTGTTGCAGGCGATTTTACCTGCGATTGGTGTTGTCAAGCATCAGATTCATTGGCAGCGTTTGGCACCAAGCCTAGCAGTGGCACAGTTTTTGGCGATGTTGGTGTCGTTTGCTGCACTGATGATGGGCTTCATCTACAACGATTTTAGCTTGGTGTATGTCGCCAGCCACTCCAACAGTCTGTTGCCTTGGTATTATAAGCTGTCAGCGACTTGGGGTGGTCATGAGGGTTCGTTGTTATTATGGGTAACAATTTTGGCGGCGTGGTGCATGTTGGTTGCGGTGTTTAGCCGTGCATTGCCACTTGACATGCGTGCGCGCGTGCTGTCAGTGCTTGGCATGGTTCAAGTCATGATGCTATTGATGTTGATTTTCACATCTAGCCCATTTGAGCGTACCTTGCCAAATCTTCCTGTTGATGGTGTTGATCTTAATCCGTTACTTCAAGATCCCGGTCTGATTTTTCATCCGCCGATGCTTTACATGGGCTATGTTGGTTTGGCGGTGCCATTCGCTTTTTGTATGGCTGCTTTATGGGCTGCAAGACTTGATGCTGTTTGGACGCGCTGGTCTCGACCTTGGGCGGTGGTCGCATGGTGTTTTTTGACTTTGGGTATTGCGTTGGGTTCTTGGTGGGCCTACTATGAGCTTGGTTGGGGTGGTTGGTGGTTTTGGGATCCTGTAGAGAACGCATCACTCATGCCTTGGCTTGCGGTAACGGCACTCATTCACTCGTTAGCAGTTACTGAGAAGAGGGGTGTGTTTAAAGCATGGACAATGATGTTGGCAATACTTGCCTTTGCTTTGTCATTACTGGGAACATTCTTGGTGCGTTCTGGTGCAATCACCTCAGTGCATTCTTTTGCAGCCGACCCAACGCGTGGACTTGCCATTCTTGCGATTTTAGGGGTGGTTGTGGGTGGTGGTTTATTGATGTTTGCTTTGCGTGGGTGGCGATTGACCATTGAGAGTCGTTATGAATTAAAATCTCGTGAAACCGTTTTAATCATCAATAACATCATTCTTTTGGTAGCGACCCTAGTGGTGTTGTTAGGTACATTATATCCAATGCTGGCTGATGCTTTTAAATGGGGTCAAGTATCGGTAGGTGCACCTTATTTTAATGCGTTGTTTGTGCCAGCTTCATGGCTTCTGCTTGCTTTTATGGGCGTTGGCTCATGCTTGCGTTATAAATATGACAGTCGTCCGTTGTTGACAACACTTGCTGCCTGTGCTGTCAGTGCGTTTGTTTTGGGTGCAGTGATTGCTTATATGATGAGCATGCTAGAAGAGTATGCACACTTTGATAAAGAAGTGTATGTTACAGCAGCTTTATGTGTGTGGGTTTTGGCGTTCATGGTGCTGGATATTAAAGATAAAACACGCCATGCCAAGGATTTATTGTCAGGTCTTAAAAAACTGACACCAAGCTATCATGGCATGCAGCTTGCACATATCGGCGTGCTTGTAACTTCATTGGGGGTGGCGGGAGTGTCAGCGATGAGTCTTGAAAAAGATGTGGCGATGACGGTGGGGGATAGCACCCATGTTCAAGGCTATGATTTTTATTTGCAGGATTTTGAGGTGCTTAAAAGTGCAAACTATGATGCTACTCGTGCCACAGTTCAGGTCAAAAAAGATGATAAGATTGTAACCACACTTTATCCAGAGAAGCGTCACTATATCGTCTCAATGATGCCGATGACCGAAGTGGGTATTCATCCAAGTTTATTCAATGAGCTGTATATCGCCTTAGGCGAGCCAATCGCTGACGACTTGGGTAGATTGAGTAATGATACTTGGGCGGTGCGTGTGTATGTCAAGCCAATGGTACGCTGGATGTGGCTTGGGGCGATTTTAATGGCTTTTGGTGGGCTTGTTGCCATCATGGACAAACGCTACCGCATTAAAAAAACCAAATCAAACCATCAGGAGTGCTAATCATGAAGAAAGTACACAAACGCATTTGGATCTTTGTTTTGCCTTTGTTGATATTTTTGCTTGCGATGGTAATGTTTTATTTTCGCTTAGGTAAGGATACGGACATCAAGGTCAGTACGATGATGAATAAGCCTTTGCCAGCCTTTCACCTACCTTTGCTATCTGACACGACTCGCATGATGACAAATGAGGAATTGCCAAAAACTCCTTTTTTGCTGAATGTGTGGGGTTCGTGGTGTCCAACATGCAAAATTGAACATCCTTTTTTGATGCAATTGCACGCTCAAGGAGTGCCAATCATCGGTGTGAATTATAAAGATGAGTTGCCAGATGCACTGGGCTATTTAAATCAATATCAAGACCCATTCATCTATTCATTACAAGATTTGGATGGTAGCTATGCCTTGGATTTGGGATTGACAGGTGCTCCAGAAACTTTCGTTGTTGATGGCAACGGTGTGGTTTACAAACACATTTTGGGTGAAGTGGGTGAGATGAATTGGGCGAGTGAGATACAGCCATGCTTAAAAGCTGTGGGTGATGAAATGCTTGATGAAGATGCTAAAATTCGTGCATGTGGCTAGGAGTGAGGCATGAAAAAGACAATCTTGGCAGTGTTATTCTTGGGTGTAATGACATCAGCGTCGGCAAGTATTGAAATTTATGAATTTAAAACGCCAGAAGATGAGACTCGTTATCGTGCATTAATTGAGGAATTGCGTTGCCCAAAATGTCAAAATCAAAATTTGGCAGGTTCTGACGCACCAATCGCACTTGACCTAAAACAAAAAACCTATGAAATGATCAACGACGGCAGAAGCGATACAGAGATTCGTGATTATATGTTCGAGCGTTATGGCGATTTCATCAGTTATAAGCCGCCTGTGCGTCCATCAACTTGGATTTTGTGGTTTTTTCCGCCTTTGCTGTTGGTACTGCTGATAGTTGGGTGGCTATTAAAAGTTAGAAAGCCGCGCCAAAAGATTGAGAAGGACGATGTTCAACTGTTGACTGCTCACGAGGAGACCAAGCTTTCTGAAATTTTAACCGCACATGATAGGAAGAATGAACGATGACCCCAACTCTATGGTTATTTTTTACCTTATGTGCCACCTTGGCGGTGCTTGTGTCGCTGGTGGTGATTTATCCATGGTTCAAAGGTCGTATGGCGGATGATAATCGCTTAACGGCGATTAATGTTGAGGTTTTTAATAGTCGTATCAGTGAACTGCAAGCTGATAAAGAGGCTGGTTTGATAGAAGATGCTTATTATCAAGCACAATCCATAGAGCTTAAAAGGCAACTGCTGGCCGCCCAGACGCACATAAAATCTCACGCATCCGTAAGTGCAAAATCTCGCTTGATTGTGCTGATTTGGATTCCTTTATTGGCTGCTCTTGCTTATCTCATCACGGCTGATAGAACGCCTGTGTATGAGCTTTGGGTCGCACAAGATGCGGTAGGTAAGGTCGCAGATGACTTATTGACTGGTAAGATTGATACACCACCCAATTGGGCAACAAAAGACAGTTCGGCATTGATTTCTGCAATGCAAACCAATGTTTACTCTCATGCATACGATGCAAATCGTTGGATGCGTTTGGCAGAGCTATTTGGTGCTTTGGATGCCAAACCGCAATCATTAGAAGCGCTTGCAAGGGCTTATCGATTAAAGCCTAACGATGCTGATATTGCCATGACTTATGCACAGGCGAGTTTTTTTGTGAATAATGGGGTATTGGATGCTTCTGCTCGTGAGGCAGTGCTTGGTATTTTAAGAGCAATGCCAGATCATGAAGGGGCACAGATGATGATGGCGATGAGTGAGATGCGTGCGGGCGATTTTGCCAATGCTAAGGCATGGGTGCATAAGTTGCGGTCTAGTGTCGCTGCCAAACCTGGAGATAGAAGTGAGGCGTTATCCAGTTTGGATGCTTTGCTTGCTAACATCGAAGTTCAACAGACCAAAATCACGCAAGGTGTCCAAGTAACAATCACTGTCAATGATTCATTGCTTGTACAAATTGCTGAAAGTGATGTGCTGTATGTGTCGATTTCTGCAGCATCAGGTGGTGCGCCATATGCGGTAAAACGCTTGCCTGTCAATCAGATTAAGGGCGGTAAAGTAACCGTGAATCTAAGTGATGCGGATGCGATGATGCCTAATCGCACCTTGACTGTGGGGCGTGAAACTGAGTCCTTGGTGGTGAATGCACGCATTAGTCATTCTGGCGGTGCGGTATCAGAGTCTGGTGATTTTGCTGCCAATCCAGCACCACTCACCAAGACTGCTAATACTGCCATGCTTACCATCTCGCACATCATTCCTTAATGAAGATGATGAGGTATTTGAACATGCTTTATGTTGAGACAGTGATTAATATTGATGACTGTTCTCATCAGTGATGGGGTGTGTAAAAACCACTTGAACAATCCAGCCAAGTGGTTTATATTGACGAATTGTTTTTTGATTTGGAGAAAGCTATGCTACGCATTATTTTACTAGGCCCGCCTGGTGCTGGCAAAGGTACTCAGGCTCAACTGATTTCAAAGGAGTTTGACATTCCACAAATTTCAACAGGTGACATGCTTCGTGCTGCCATCAAAGAAGGTAGTGAGCTTGGTCAGATTGCCAAAAGTGTGATGGATGCAGGTCAATTGGTTTCTGATGAGCTGATTATTAATTTGGTAAAAGAACGCATCAGTCGGTCAGACTGTATCAATGGCTGTATTTTTGATGGTTTTCCACGCACGATTGCACAAGCACAAGCACTGGCTGATGCTGGGGTTGGTATTGATCATGTGATTGAGATCAGTGTCCCAGATGACGAAATTGTCAGTCGCATGTCAGGTCGTCGAGCACACCTGCCATCAGGTCGTACTTATCACATCACTCATAACCCACCTAAGGTTGAAGGCAAAGACGACATCACTGGCGAAGATTTGGTACAGCGTGATGACGACAAAGAGGAAGTGGTGCGTGATAGATTGGGCGTGTACCATGCTCAGACAGCCGCCCTAATCGATCACTATCAATCGTTGGTATCTTCTGGAAATGATGCACCAAAATACCATCAATTCGATGGCACAAAAGACATCAATGTCGTGCGTGATGAGATTTTTACTGTATTGAAAAATGACTGAACTTTCCCATGATAAAAAAAGACCTAAATCAGGTCTTTTTTTATCATTATTGATCATGCTTATGATGAGCCATGACTTTGTGTTGGATTGAGTGTTGTAGATAAGCCAATGCTTTTGGGTAGCGGCTTTTTAAGGTGTTTAGTGTGTGGGTAGTTGCCAGTGCGTGTGCGTTGGGCAGGCGTGTATAACCGTCGTTGGTGGCGATGGTAAACTCTTGATCGTCAAAGTCTATGCTGACGAGATTCTTGGTATGATTTTTATGCAATACATGCACATTGCCTGTTAACAAAAAATTATCCGCTTCTTGAATTAAACTTGTCATCAAATCATTGGTATGTATGCTTTGTGATTCTTTGGCGGTATTGGTGAACGACAGATGTAGTGCCAGCGGAAAATCATCACAGACGATGACGGTTGTGCCACTAATTTTGATGTGTGTGGCGGGCTTGATGGCATCTTCTGGTAAATCAAGCCAGCGACACGCCGTTTTTGCCGTTACTCTCTCATTCATGAGTTTGAGCATGGGTGGGGTGAGTGGTTTTTGGATTTTGATGTCATCAGGCAGACTGTCATAATGTGCCAAAAGCATCATTGGCAAATCTTTTGTGATGATGAGTTTGTCAATTTTGACATTGTGAGTGCGAAATTCAAAATCAGAAGTGGTGAGTATTTCTTGTAAGATGAAGGTGTTGCTCATAAGATGCGTTGATTGATTTTTATGCTTAATATATCACAAACTTACGCTGTTTTTGTGTAAAATTTCACAAAATAATTCTCAAAAATCTGTGTTAAAATATAAAATTCCTAACTTCTTGTTCAAATTTTGGATATTTTTATTAACGAGGGAGCTGACATATGTCATACGATGATGCCAATATTTTTGCTAAGATTTTGCGTGGAGAGATTCCTTGCCATAAGGTCTATGAAGATGATAAGACGCTTGCTTTTATGGATGTGATGCCACAAGCAGTCGGTCATGTACTGGTGATTGGTAAGTGCCAAGCAGTGGAGCTGACGGATTTACCACTGGAGTATGCTGTTGCCATCATTGCTACCGCTCAAAAGGTCATTCAAGCTCAGCGTAAAGCCTTGAATGTTGAGGGTCTGGTGCAGCTACAACTCAATCATGCCAAAGCTGGACAAAGCGTCTTTCATTATCACATGCACTTAATTCCTGCACATGTGCATGAGCTGGGTCGGCATGAAAGTGGTTTGGCAAATCAAGATGAATTGATGGCGTTGGCAAAGAAAATCCGTGAGCATATTGAAAGCTAGCTCACACTTAAGGACTGTGAACAATCTTTCACGATGAATCGCACTTGGCTGGAAGTGTGATTCATCGAAGAGGCGGTCTGATGTGATTAGCCCACAAAAGCACGCTCAACCACATAGTCGGCAGGTACGCCCATGCGAGGTGAAATGGTCAATCCAAAGTCGTCTAAAATGGCACAAGTGTCAGCATTCATGGCCATGCTACCGCAAATCATCACTCGGTCATCGTCTTTGTTGATGGGCGGAAGGCCGATGTCTTTAAAAATTTTGCCAGACTTTAATAAGTCAGTAACTCGACCTGTGTTTTTAAATTCATCTCGAGTAACAGTAGGGTAGTAGATGAACTTCTCACGAACCCATTCGCCAAAAATTTCGTCATGTGGTAACTGATTTTCAAAAAAATCACGATACGCCAAATCCTCGGTATGACGCACGCCATGCACCAAAATGACTTTTTCAAAGCGTTCGTACACTTCAGGTTCACGAGTTAATGATAAAAATGGTGCAAGTCCTGTGCCTGTTGCCAATAGATAGAGATGTTTTCCAGGCAATAAATCATCCAAAACCAATGTGCCAGTCGGTTTTTTACTGACCAGCAGCTCATCACCCACCTTGATGTGTTGCAAGCGACTGGTCAATGGACCGTCTTGTACTTTGATGGAGTAAAACTCCAGTTCTTCAGCCCAAGCAGGACTGGCAATAGAGTAAGCTCTGACTAACGGTTTGCCATCAACCATCAATCCAATCATGGCAAATTCGCCGCTACGAAAACGCAGAGAATCACTACGAGTGGTTTTAATGGTGAACAGACTGTCTGTCCAATGATGAACATGGGTAACGGTTTCGGTGATGAATTTTGACATAAGGTAACTTCCAAAATGAGAATGGGTTTTATTTTTGTGGAATATTCTACCATAGAATCGGCATGGTGTATAATTTGTGTTATGATAGCAATTTTTAGGGTTACTGGTCATTAACTTTTTGGCATAAGTAAGGTTGATGTCGGCATAACCAGCGGTCATCAATTTTAACATAAATTCACCACTCATCAAGTACTTCATGAACACGCACACACTTCCTATCATCGGTCGGCACCATTCCCCTTTATCACAGAAATTTGGCATTCCAAGACAGCCAAATTTGGTCGCTGTCAAAAGCCATATTTGCTTTTACCCACCCTTTAATAATCCTGATGCTTTTGTTGGTATTGATAGATATAGTCACTTGTGGGTTTTGTGGCAATTTCATCAGAATAAATCACAGAATAATTTTCGTCCGCAGGTGCGTCCACCACGCTTGGGCGGTAATGACAAAATGGGGGTTTTTGCCACACGCTCAATGTATCGGCCATCGCAGTTGGGCATGTCGGTGGTGGTGCTAGATGGGGTGGAAGTGCGTCATCATGAGGTGATTTTGCATATCATGGGGGCTGATATGATGGATGGTACACCAATCATAGACATTAAGCCTTATTTGGCATTTGTTGATGGAGTGGTGAATGCAAAGGGTTTTGATCGGCCGATCATGCGTCAAAGTATTTTTACACCCAGTGCCAAACGAGCATTTGATGGGCTTTGTCAAACCCAACACTTGACTGCAAGAGATGAACAAATCATTGGCGACTTGATTGCCCAAGACCCAAGACCAGCTTATCGCCAACATGAGATTGGCATCATCAATACCATGCGATACAAATCAACAGATGTGGACTTTATGATGAATGAGCATGGAGTGTTGTCTATTGAGTGTCTAAGGTTGATTGAGGCATCAAATGAAAGGGTCATTCTCAAAGTCTAGAAAATTTGCTATAATCTGACTTTATTGTTTTAAATTCATTAAAAGGTAATTCATCATGGAAATTGCTCCGTATCAAGATAAAATCAAAGACCTGACCGAGCGTGGTCAAGACCTGCGGAGGTATCTTTGACTTCGATGGTAAAAAAGAACGCCTAGAAGAAGTTAATTTGGAATTGGAAAATCCAGAGATTTGGAACGATCCAGAGGTAGCAACTAAAATCAGCAAAGAAAAATCCGTGCTAGACGGCATCATTGGCGTGATTGAAAGCCTTGAAGCAACCTTGGAGGATGCAAGTGCCATGCTTGAGCTTGCGGTTGAGGAAGATGACGAAAGCTTGCTTGCTGATGTTGAAAGCGAGCTTGACAGTGCTACTGCCAAAGTCGAAGACTTGGAATTTAAGCGTATGTTTTCAGGCGACATGGATGCTAATAATTGCTACCTTGATATTCAAGCAGGTTCGGGCGGTACAGAGGCTCAAGACTGGTCGGAGATGCTGTTGCGTATGTATTTGCGTTGGTGTGAATCGCATGGGTTTAAAGCAGAGGTATTGGAAGTGTCCGAAGGTGGTGTGGCAGGAATCAAGTCAGCGACCATCGCAGTCAAAGGTGATTATGCTTTTGGTTGGCTTCGTACAGAGATTGGCGTACATCGCTTGGTGCGTAAATCACCTTTTGATAGCAATAATGGTCGCCACACTTCATTTTCTGCTGTGTTCGTTTCGCCTGAGATTGATGATAATGTGGAAATTGACATCAATCCTGCGGATTTACGCATTGACACTTATCGGTCAAGTGGGGCGGGTGGTCAGCATGTTAATACCACCGATTCAGCCGTGCGTATCACACACCAACCAACAGGCGTGGTCGTGGCTTGTCAAAACGAACGCTCTCAGCATGCCAACAAAGACACGGCGATGAAAATGCTGCGTGCAAAATTGTATGAATTAGAAATGCAAAAACGCATGGAAAAGCAACAAGCTTTAGAGGACAGCAAGTCAGATATTGGTTGGGGTTCTCAAATTCGCTCTTATGTGCTTGATGATTCACGCATCAAAGACTTGCGTACTGGTGTTGAGACTTCCAATACTCAGGCGGTATTAAATGGCGATTTAGATAAATTCATCGTAGCGAGTTTAAAAGCTGGACTTTAATGATTGTTTGAGGTTTTATGAAATATAACTATTTATTTGCCATCATGAGTATATTTACTTTAACAGCATGTGCCCATCAGCCACATCAAAATTCTACAATGGTATCGTCTCAAAGCATCGCTCAACCTGTGGTGGTGCTTAATAGTACTTATGACTTTGCTACCACCAAAAGCAAAATTTTGAATGCTTTAAAGCAAAAGAACATGACGATTTTTGCTGAAATCGATCATCAGGCCGCTGCATCAGAAGCGGGATTGACGATGCAGCCGTCAACCGTGATTGTGTTTGGCACGCCAAAAGTTGGTACGCCATATATGGTCAAAGATCCGATATTTGCTTTGCAGTTGCCGTTAAAAGTGTTGGTTACTGAAGTTGATGGTGGCGTACAGGTGGTGATGAATCGTACAGAAGCACTGGTTCATGGCAGTCGAATTAGTAACGATGAGATTAAGGATACTCTTGGTAAGGCACGATTCTTGATTGAAAATGCCATCAAATAAACATGTCTAAATTTTAAAAAAGACTGTTTCTTTTGTTGTGATCTAGTGGTAAAATCAATGTGGTTTTATCTTTATTTATTTATCAATTTCTAACAAGGAGACAATGATGTCTATTGAACGCATTAAACATGAAGGCTTACGCCAAAAAGTCATGACTGCTGAGCAAGCTGCCGAATTTGTCAAGGACGGCATGAATCTGGCGATCACAGGCTTTACGGGTGCAGGCTACCCAAAAGCACTGCCAACAGCAATTGCCAATAAGGCGAAAGCCGCCCATGCAAAAGGCGAGAAATTTACTATTGGCATGGTTACTGGTGCGTCAACTGCCCCTGAATGTGATGGTGTGTTGGCGGAGGCTGATGCCATACATTTCCGTTCCCCATTCCAATCTGACCCAACGCTTCGTAATAACATCAATGCAGGTAAAACCGCCTACCAAGACATGCACTTGTCTCATGTTGAACAACAAATGCGACAAGGTTTCTATGGTAAATTTGACATCACCATCATCGAGGCGGCTGGCATCACCGAAGATGGCAAAATCATCTGTGCGATGGGTATTGGACATGCTGTAGAAGCCATCAAGAATGCCGAAGCTGTCATCATTGAAATTAATGCTGCTTTGAGTGAGGGTCTGGAGGGCATGCACGATGTGTATGCTGATGTTGGCCTACCACCACACAGAAAACCAATTCCAATCACAGGTCCATTTGATCGTATCGGTTCGCCTTACTTGGAGTGTGATACTGATAAAGTATTGGCTGTTGTTTTGACCAATGCTGGCGACCGTAACTCAAAATTCGCTGAGCCTGATGAAGTCTCAAAGCGTATCGCGGCTCAAGTCATTGATTTTCTTGATCATGAGGTCAAGGCAGGGCGTTTGCCTAAGAGCTTATTGCCACTACAATCAGGTGTGGGCAATGTCGCCAATGCAGTGATGGCAGGTCTGCTTGATGCACCTTTTGATGACTTGACTGGTTATACTGAAGTGCTACAAGATGGCATGCTTGATTTGATTTTGGCTAAAAAGATGAAAACCGCATCAGCAACGGCTTTGTCTTTTAGTCCAGATGCATTGGCACGCTTCAACGAAAACATTGAGTTCTTAAAAGATAAAATCATTTTACGCCCAATGGAAATCAGCAACAATCCAGAAGTGATTCGCAGACTTGGTGTCATTGGCATGAACTCTATGATTGAAGCGGATATTTATGGTAATGTGAACTCAACGCATGTCATGGGTACTAAGATGATGAATGGCATTGGTGGTTCGGGCGACTTTACTCGTAACGGCTTTTTCTCATTCTATGTCAGCCCATCTACTGCTAAAGGCGGTGCGATTTCTGCCATTGTGCCAATGGTTAGCCATCATGACCACACAGAACACGATGTAATGTTCATTGTAACAGAGCAGGGTATGGCAGATTTGCGTGGTAAAGCACCTCGTCAGCGTGCAAAGCTCATCATTGAGAATTGTTCACACCCTGATTATCGTGATATGTTACGCGATTACTATGACCGTGCTGAAAAAGCTGGTGGGTTGCAGACGCCACACATTTTGTTGGAAGCACTTTCATGGCATCAGCGTTTCGTTGAAACAGGCGATATGCGTATCAAGTGATTGCCGAGATGGCGACATGTTTCATATACAGCACCCTTTGAGGTGCTGTATTTTTTTTGGATTGAAAAGCTGATGCTTTTGAATTAAATTTAAAAAACAAGATGTCTGGTTAAGATGGCTTATTTCGACTTTTGGATTGCTTGGGGTTGGTGATGATTGAGAGAATTTTGGGTGATTAGGGACGACTACTTAGTCTGTGATAGCCGATGCTTTCACCCACATCACCGACAAATCCTTGTTGTCGCCATACTTCATACAAGCAAATAGAGACAGAGTTGGCAAGATTCAGGCTGCGAGATTGTGGTAACATGGGTAATCTGAGCCAATTCTCCTCACTAATGTCTTCACGCACATCAGCAGGCAGGCCATCAGTCTCTGAACCAAATACCATGGCAATGTCCGCTCCTTCTTCATGAACGAATGTGTGATGATAGAATGAGTGGCTAAATTTGGTGGTCAAAGCGACGATTTGATTGATGCCAAGTTGGGCTAATGACTGGCGACACGCTTGCCAATTTTCATGAACATGCACCTGTGCGTACTCATGATAATCAAGTCCTGCACGCTTTAGTTTGGTGTCATCGAGTTCAAAACCTAAGGGCTTAATCAGGTGAAGTTTGGCTCCTGTGTTGGCACACAGACGAACGATGTTACCCGTATTATTGGGAATTTTTGGAGAAAATAAGACGATGTGAATGGTTGACATGGTTTGTTACTTTTTTAGTGGTTGATGGATTTTGTGGCTAAAAAGCATGAATTTTTTACATTTAGTTACTTAAAGTTGCATTTCGCTACACAAATAATCATTAAACTGGGTTAAGATGAAATGAGGTTCTTTTAGGACTTGATTTACCAATTTGATAAACGCAATTTAAGGAAAACATCATGAAAAAGTTACTGATTGCTGCCACTGCGGTTGCCTTTGTTCTTACTGGCTGTAACACCATTAAGGGTTTTGGTAAGGATGTTTCGAAGGCAGGTGATGCCGTTACAGACAGTGCAAAAAAAGTTGAGAAAAAAATTAAGCAATGATGGCTTTTTTATCTCATGATGTCGAAGTGTTCACATTTCGACATTTTTTTATGCTTATTTATCGCATCAATCATGGTCATTAAGTATGGAGATGGTCTTATAAAAAGGCACGCACCAGATGATTCACATAACGAAAACCCATTGCCGTTGGACTTAATAATGTGGCATCATGCACCATCAGCCCTTCATGCTGCAATGGCAATAATTCATTATCAATACTACTGACCAAAAGTCCTGTTCGCTCTTCAAACATCTGTGTTGTTACACCATGTCGCAATCTAAGAGCATTCATCATGAACTCAAACGGCAGATTTTCTTCAGCAATTTTTGTGAAGTTGATCATTTTTGGAGAGTTTGATGGTGAAAAGTTTAGATAATCTTTTGGCAAACGAGATTTACTAAACCGATAAATGCCATCACCAAAATCATCATGCTGTCTTAATGTTACCTTGCCATGTGCTCCTGCACCGATTGCCAAATAATCCCCAAATTGCCAATAATTCAGATTGTGTTGGCAGGCTTTGTCTTTTTTGCCCGCCCATGCCGACACTTCGTAATGACGAAATCCCCATGCTGTCAGTAACTGCTGTCCAGCTTCTTCGATGTTTTCAAGCGTTTCATCATGCGGTAAATTTGGTGGCATGCGATAAAATGCGGTATTAGGTTCAATGGTAAGTTGATACCAAGAAAGGTGGGTTGCTCCTGCCATCATTGCCTGTTCTAAATCTTTAATCGCAAGCTCTACCGTCTGATTTGGCAGACCGTGCATCAGGTCGACATTGATGCGATGAAATCCTGATTGCTTGGCATTAATGATGGCATTAATCGCCTGTGTTGGATTGTGAATGCGTCCTAATGCTTTTAATGAGTCGTGATCAAAGCTTTGCACACCAATCGAAAGGCGATTGATGCCAATCTCCAAGTAGTCGTCAAATGGGGCATGTTCTACTGTACCAGGGTTAACCTCTAGGGTGATTTCATAATCTTTTTCAAATTCAACAAGATTTTTTAGTGCGGAAAACAGTCGTTGAAACTCTGCCACTGGGAGCAGTGAGGGCGTGCCGCCACCAATGAATATTGAATGAATTTTGCGTCCTTGTATGAAAGACTGTTGGCTGATTAAATCTGCAATCAATGCATCAACATATTCACCAAATGGTGTGTCTGACATGACGCCTGCTTGACTTATGGGTAAAGCATGTGAGTTAAAATCACAATAGGGGCATTTTTTAACACACCAAGGAATGTGAATGTAGAGTGATAAGGGGATATTGGTAGGGGATAATTGTAACAGTGGATTCATTATTTACTTGCCAAATCATTATTAAAATCCAACTGGTCGGTTTCTTTACCAACAGGAGAACGCTCACCCTTTGATTGAGAAACAAATTGAGTCAGCTTAAATTGCGTCTCAAGATGTTTTTCAAGTGCGGGGAGATTAAAAGCGTCATTTTCACTCACAAAACTGATGGATATGCCAGCATGTCCAGCTCGTCCAGTGCGTCCAATGCGATGCACATAGTCGTCGGGCATTTCTGGCAGGGTGAAATTAATGACATGAGTTACATCATCCACATGAATGCCTCGTCCTGCCACATCGGTTGCCACTAAAATGTTGACTTCTCCATCTTTAAAGCGTTGTAGATACCGTTCTCGCTTTTGTTGAGAGACATCGCCTGACAGCATGGATACTTCAAACTGGCGGCGTAAATTATCATAAAGACGCTTGACTTGATCTTTGCGATTGGCAAAAATGATGGTTTTTTTAACATCATCATCGGATAAAATTTCACGCAATGCTGCCATTTTTTCACGCTCAGTCAGTAAATAAAACTGCTGATCAATGGCTGTGTTGGTTTTGCTTTCAGGGGTGATTTCTACAAAAGTAGGATGATATAGCCAGCGATATGCCAAATTCATGACATCGGTATTAAATGTCGCTGAGAATAACAAGCTTTGGCGATGGGTGTTGGTGGGTAGGTGGCGTACAATTCTTTTAATATCGGGGATGAATCCCATGTCAAGCATGCGATCAGCTTCATCAAGTACAAAGACCTCCACTCTATCTAAGAACAACATCCCCTTATGCACCCAATCAATGATGCGACCAGGAGTGCCGATTAAAATGTCAAGTGGTCTGCGTTCAAGCTGCTTGGCCTGTTTTTCAAAATCCACGCCACCTGTTATGCATAAATTATAAAAGTTGCCAAACCTCGTCAGCTCACGACAGTCAGAAAAAATCTGCTGAGCCAGCTCACGGGTTGGTGCCAAAATCAATGCACGCGGCTCACACAAAAACCGCTTTTCATCTTTTGTAAAAGGACGCTTGAGTAGCGACTCAATGATGGTAATCAAAAAAGTCGCTGTTTTGCCTGTTCCTGTTTGTGCTTGTCCTATCGCATCTTGGTTTGCCAAAGTATGAGGTAGGATTTGTGATTGAATGGGTGTTAATTTTTCAAAATTTAACGCACGCACAGACTTTAAAATCTGATCTGATAATGGTAAATCAGTAAAATATTCAAATGCACCGCTTTCATGATTGGGCGTGAGTGTGTTAGAACTCAAAACTCATCCTTAAAAAATCATTCACTATTTGTTAGGGGTGTTTGCCTTACTTTCATTGCCCAAAAGTATGTCTAAGCACGCATGGGCAGCGTCAGCACTGGCAGCATGAACGAAATTTTGTTTTTTATCATCGGTCTGCTCAATTTGCTCTTTATAGATTTCATTCAATCCGTGTTGCCAAAATTCTTTAATGAAAGAAGTAACTTCATCATCACCAAACTCTTTGACCAGTGCATCAGAGGCTTTCTTAAATTGTGATTGAGCATCACTTTGACTGATGCCATCTTGACGCATTGCAGCGATGTTAAACACGCCGTCAACTACGATGTTGCAAATGCCAAACGCTGCTTTTTCTTTGTTGGTCGGTTCTTTTGCTTGTGTCGCAACAGTATTAGATTCAGTGGTGTTTGTTGTGCCACTGGCAGCGGATGCAGTCATACAGATGCTTGCAGTCAACGCACCCGCTAACAGTTTGTTTAAAATGTGCATAAATACCTCAAATATTAATAGTGGATTGATAAGAAGTGCTTATTATAGCAATTTATCAATGCTTTGCAAAATCACCACCACACAAACGATGGAGAATATGAGTAACAGATTTGCTTGAAGATGACTTAAAGTTTTGTAACTTCTTCTGCTTGCAGTCCTTTATCGCCTTCGGTAACAACAAACTCAACGGCTTGACCTTCTTTTAAAGAGCGGTAGCCTTCACCTAAGATTGAACGAAAATGCACAAAAACATCTTCACCTGTTGCACGCTGAATGAAACCAAAACCTTTAGAGTCGTTGAACCATTTGACAGTGCCTTGTTCACGAGCTGACATATTCTTTTCCTATAAAAATGCTTGACCGATACTCATCGCAAGCTTATTAACTGTGTTGAATCAGTATTGATTCCGACGCAGTTGCCATATTCGCTTTTTATGAAATTAAATAAGCTTGAATAAGACCTAACTGCTCAAATTATCATACCAATGATGAATTAAGAATACAAGCGTTTTTCATGCTTTATTAATAATTTCATCAGAAAAGTCTGAATGGTTGATGCACTTATTGACAATGCGTCCAAACTCTGTAAAAATCTGCCATAATCATTTAAACCATTGTTTTTCATCATCGTGGGTGAGGCATGATTAAGAATAGACCGCACATTTTACTATTAAATGGACCAAATTTGCATTTATTAGGCAAAAGAGAGCCGCACATCTATGGTTCTTTGACGCTCACTGACATTGAGTGTCGATTAAAACAAAAAGCAAGTAACCATGGCATACAACTGACTGTTTTCCAATCTAACCACGAAGGCAAGATTGTTGATAAAATTGGTGAGTTGGGTTTATTGGCGGATGAGGCCCTGCAATTTGATGGTGTCATCATCAATCCTGCTGCATTCACACACACTTCTGTCGCCATCAGAGATGCTTTGTTGGCAGCGAATAAGCCGTTTATTGAGGTTCATCTGTCTAATATTCATGCCAGAGAGCCCTTTCGTACCCATTCTTATTTTTCTGATCGAGCGGTAGGTGTGGTTTGTGGCCTTGGTGATTTGGGTTATGACATGGCACTAGATTGGTTTGTTCAATATTTTAATCAAAAATTAAGCTTGGTGTGATGAAAGGGTGGGTGCCACCATGATGACTAGACTGCTGATGTCATTTTTAAGTTAGCTACACGATGGCAAGAAATTGGTGATGACCCAATAAAAACATTGCCCAATAATCATTGAGCAATGTTTTTATTATGTGATGACATCAAAAAATGATTTTTTATGACTCGTAGTGATCAATGCTTGGACAGCTACAAATCAGATTTTTGTCGCCATACACATCATCCACACGACCGACTGTTGGCCAAAACTTATGTGCTTTGACATAAGGTAATGGGAATGCTCCCACTTCACGATCGTATGGTCTGTCCCACTCACCAATGATGACATCTTGCGTGTGTGGTGCATTCACCAATGGGTTATTATCAGCTGTCCAGCCGTCTGTGCCAGCTTTTACTTTTAAGGCTTCTTGTTTGATTTGTTTTAGAGCGAAGATGAAACGGTCAAGCTCATCTTTACTTTCGCTTTCTGTTGGCTCAATCATCAAAGTGCCAGCTACAGGGAAAGACATTGTTGGCGCATGGAAGCCATAGTCCATCAGACGCTTAGCAATGTCTGTTTCACTGATGCCTGTTTGTTCTTTAAGTGGACGAATGTCAATGATGCATTCGTGTGCTACGCGCCCATTTTTACCTGTGTACAGTACTGGATAATCATCTTTTAGGGATTGTGCAATGTAGTTGGCATTTAAAAGTGCTTGCTTGGTGGCTGACAACAGACCATCATGCCCCATCATTGTGATGTACATCCATGAGATGGGTAGAATGCTTGCTGAACCATAAGGTGCTGCAGACACGGCGGATTGATTGGTGGTTGCATTGAATACAGGATTGACACTGTGGCTGGCGATGAAAGGTGCCAAATGCGATTTTAGTCCGATAGGGCCCATGCCTGGTCCGCCACCGCCATGAGGAATGCAGAAGGTCTTATGTAGATTCATGTGTAGCACATCAGCACCGACATCAGCAGGTTGCATGATGCCTACTTGTGCATTCATGTTGGCACCATCCATATAGACTTGTCCGCCATGTTGATGAATCAAATCGCAGATATCACGAATGCCTTCTTCAAACACGCCGTGCGTTGATGGATAGGTGATCATCAATGCACCTAGCTTGTCGCTGTGTTTTTCACATTTCTCCTGCAAATCAGCAAAATCCACATTGCCATTGGCATCGGTAGCGACCACCACCACTTGCATGCCTAACATGTGTGCTGTGGCTGGGTTGGTTCCGTGTGCTGAGCGTGGGATTAGGCAGACATTGCGTTCTTCTTGATTGCAAGAGGCGTGGTAACGACGAATGGCCAATAAGCCTGCATACTCACCGCTGGCACCTGAGTTGGGCTGCATGGAGATCTCATCAAAGCCTGTGATGGCTTTTAATTGGTCCTGTAAGCTTGCAATCATCTCAATGTAGCCTACAGTATCTTCACTTGGGGCGAATGGATGCACATTGGCAAACTCATTCCAAGTAATTGGCAACATCTCACTGGTGGCATTAAGCTTCATTGTGCAAGAACCTAGGGAAATCATGGATCGGTTCATTGCTAAGTCTTTATCTTCTAATGATTTTAGATAACGAAGCATTTGATGTTCGGTATGATGACTGTTGAAAGTAGGATGGGTCAAAATGTCATCTTTGCGATTGAGTTCGCCAAGTGTGTTTTTAACCACATCAAGATTGCCAGTAACCCCAAAAATCTCACACAACTCATCGAATTCTTTTTTGTCAGACAATTCATGGAAGGATACGCCCACCAAATCATCTTTGTAAAAAAGATTGTAGCCTTTTGATTTTGCTGATTTGACAAGCTCGTCTGCTTTGTCGGTTTTAATAGTGATGGTGTCAAAGAACACATCGCTAACAGGCGTGAAGTCATTTTTGATGGCATCATAAAAAGCCACTGCCAAAGCATGGATTCGGCTGGCAATACGCTTTAGACCTGTTGGGCCGTGATAGACAGCGTACATGCCTGCCAAATTTGCCAAAAGTACTTGACTTGTGCAGATGTTGGAGTTGGCTTTTTCACGACGGATATGCTGTTCACGAGTTTGCAAAGCCATGCGTAAAGCGGTATTACCTTGTGCGTCTTTGGAAACGCCGATGATGCGACCAGGGGCGGAGCGTTTGTCCTTGTCTTTAAAGGCAAAATAAGCAGCATGTGGACCACCAAAACCCATTGGAATGCCAAATCTTTGCGTGCTGCCTAAGGCGATATCAGCCCCCATTTGAGCAGGGGATTTAAGTAGCACAAGACTCATGATATCGGTTGCTACGATGGCGTAAGTGTTGTTGGCTTTGACCTTAGAGATGACATCGGTCAAGTCCACCACATCGCCGTTCTTGCCGACATACTGGAAAAATGCTCCAAAGTAATCGCCATTTTTAGCAGTGGCAAAATCCCCAACCACCACCTCAAAGCCAAAATATTTAGCACGAGTTCTGATGACATCTAAAGTCTGTGGATAAGTGCGATCATCAACAAAAAATTGATTGGATTTGGATTTGCTACAACGCTTGGCCATCGCCATGCCTTCAGCAGCTGCCGTTGCTTCATCAAGCAAGCTTGCCCCTGCCAAATCCATGCCTGTCAAATCAATGCAGACTTGTTGGAAATTTAAAAGGGCTTCTAAGCGACCTTGGGCGATCTCAGCTTGGTAAGGTGTGTAGGCAGTGTACCAGCCGGGATTTTCAAGCACATTTCGTTGAATGACCGCAGGCAGGCGAGTGGGCGAGTAACCTTGACCGATATAGCTTTTGGCAACGGTAATTTTATCTGCCATTCGACGCAGTTTGGCAAGAGCGTTGTGTTCGCTCATGGCAGGTGGTAAATCCAAGTCTTTATTTAATCGTATTGACTGAGGAACGACGCTGTCCACAAATTCATCAAGCGTCTTAGCACCAACAGCACCTAAAAGTGCTTGTTGCTCTTCTTGGTTATTGCCCAGGTGTCGATGCACAAAGGCGTTTTCATAAAATAAGTCGGAAAAGGTGTTGAACGACATAAGTTATCCTTTTTTAGGTTAGGGTTGGATGGAAAGGGTGTTTTTTATTTGATTGATTTTTGAATGGACAAGCAATCAATTTTTTGCTAAGAATTGTCACTAGAGAATGAAAATCTTCTGCAATGTGG
Organism: Moraxella oculi; assembly: GCF_023336735.1. Classification (GTDB taxonomy): domain Bacteria; phylum Pseudomonadota; class Gammaproteobacteria; order Pseudomonadales; family Moraxellaceae; genus Moraxella; species Moraxella oculi. The sequence continues at coordinate 32,023 of NZ_JAMBAQ010000012.1, forward strand.
CTTGGATTGGATTCTTTTAGTGTTTTTTGATTATGAGAACCCCAAGTGACAGCACAGGTATCCACATTTGCGGATTTTCCCGCCATAATATCAAAGGTCGTATCTCCAATCATCATCACTCTTTGCAAAGAATGTTTGGAAATACCAAAAAAATCCAAAGCTACCAAAATACATTCTGGATTTGGTTTTGGCTTAGTAACTTGGTCTGCTCCAACCACAAAATCAATATATTTTTCAATGCCTAGTTGGTTGATATTACGAATGGCAACATCAGTTTTTTTGCTTGTAACAATAGCAATTTTTTTGCCTTGATTTTTTAATTCAATCAAAGATTCTTTCATATAAGGAAAAGCCTTAATATGATTTTCTGACTCTATTCTATATATGCTTCTAAATATAGAAAGTAATTTTTCAAAATTGGATAAGCTTAACTTATTCGCCCCCATTTCTTTGAAAGATCGCTCTATTGGTATTCCCATTAAGTGTACAATCTTTTCTGCTGTTGGAACAGGGAGTTTCATTTCTGAAAAAGCCCTTTGTGTAGATATAATTGCACATTCAGATGAGTCGGCAATGGTTCCATCAAAATCAAATAAAATATGAGTGTACTTATATATGTCTTTTTCCCAAAATTTATCAAAAAAAACATCATTATTATCTGGTAAAAAATAAGATTCTGGCAATGGTCTTGGTTTTCCGTGATTAAATAGTGAACCTAGACCTTCATACACCTCCATGCCATCATCATAATTTTTGGTTCTTTTCCCGATTTTCTTTTGCCAAGTAAGCTTATCATCAAAGTCTTTGTAAAAACAGTTTGAGCCTGATAATGTTTGCATTGCTAGTACAATAGATGAGCCAAGATTGCGTGATTTTCTCTTATCGTGAAACGGACTGCTGACATTGACAAACCAAATCTCATTATCAAAGCAATAAGCAAAGTTTGGAGATGACGAGTCTTTTGGAATATCTTTTATCCACTCGCTAGGGTCATATTCGTGTGCTTTTGTTAATGCATTCCAAGCAGAATCATGAGTGTCTTCAAGAGATTTTTCATCACTTAATTCCAAAAATATGATTAATGGCAATAATCCTTTTTGTTCTTTATTCTCCAAACTTCTTAGAATATCAAGATACTCTTGTATTATTTTAGACATTTTTAACCCAATATTTGGCTCATCATTTTCAATAAATCCGACTTTCGTTAATTGTTTTCTATGTGCAATCATGCCAAGTAAACAAGGAAAATCTTTTTTATTGATATTTTCATTAAACTCATGAAAAGATTTTAAAACCCAAGTTGGCAATGATTTTTTTGGTGTTGGAAAAAAATCATTGTAAGAGTATAAGTTGTTTGCCATATTACAATTCCCCATAATATTGATTGGGCATTATTGCATTTGTAGACGGTGCTATACAGATGCATTTATCTTGGCGTTTATTTAATACCCTACGCTAAAAATCAGTTATCTATAAACCAAAAATCAAAACAAGCGTAAATTTATAAAACTTACGCTTGTTTTTATCGAATTACAGACTTTCTTCGTACTCGTCCGCACTCATTAGATTGTCATAGTCAGCAGAGTTGGTGGGTTTGACTTTAAAAAACCACGCCTTGCCATAAGGGTCTTCATTGGCAAGCTCTGGGCTGTCCACCAGCTCTTCATTGATTTCAATGATTTCGCCACTGATGGGGGCGTAGACATCGCTGGCGGCTTTGACAGACTCTACAACGGCAATCTCTTGGTCGGCTTCTACTTCGCTACCCACCTCTGGTAATTCAACAAAAACCACATCGCCAAGCAAATCTTGGGCGTGGTCGGTGATGCCAACAGTGATTGTGCCATCAGATTCTAAGCGTAACCATTCGTGACTGGCTACATATTTCAATTCGCTAGGAATGTTACTCATAAAAAACTCCGTTAGGGTTAAAGTTAAAAATTAGATAAATTATTTTAAGAATTAGGAAATTTTTCAATTTGAAATATGGAATTTATATTCCTCTTTTCTCTAACTCTAAATATGGCAATATGGCTAAAAAATAACGCCTACATATGATGATGTAAGACAAAAGGATGTAATACATACAAGTATTTTTTGTCCTTTTGTTAGATTGATATACCATTCTGATAGTTTGTTTACCAAAATTCACTCCAAAGTAAAAAAGTCAATTAGAGGGAGTTCATAACTTGCTTATATTCAGTAACAGCTTCTTGATCAGCCATGCATTTTTGGTAAATTTCCAAATCGCAAATATAAGTATCAACTTCTGTTTGAGGGTTAAATTTATAAGGCTTTGTGCAATAATGTGTTGCAACACAAGCAATATTTTTTAATTTAAACAGCAAAAAAAATCACCAAAGTAACAATGCTGAATTTTAAAAATTTCCCCATTCTTATTTGAAATTAATTGTAAGGTATGATATTTATTTCATACCTTCAATTGTAATCAAAATTTAATCAAACTGCTTTTTACCATTTCTAACAAATGGTAATTTAAGCACACGCACTTCCACTTCTTTACCACGCATAATCACCTTTGCACGCTCGCCTGTAAAGTCAGCAGGCACACGGGCAATGGCGATGGATTGAGACAGTGTGGGAGAAAATACGCCACTGGTAGTAATGCCGTTGCCGTTTTCGGTAACGACTTCCATGCCTGCGCGCATGACGCCTTTTTCTTCTAACAACAAACCGACTTGCTTGACTTGAATGCCTGCTGATTTTAACGCAATCAAAGCCGATTTGCCAATAAAATCACGCGTGTCGTCTTTTAGGTCTACTGTCCATGCCATGCCTGCTTCAAGTGGACTGACTTCATCGGTCATGTCATTGCCATACAGATTCATGCCCGCTTCCATTCTAAGAGTGTCCCTTGCCCCAAGACCGCAAGGCTGAACACCTGCTTTGGCAAGCTCATTGAAAAAACCGACCGATGCGTCCGCTGGCATGACCACTTCCACGCCATCTTCGCCTGTGTAGCCTGTACGAGCCACAAACCAGTCATTGCCCAAATCAACGCCCACAAATGGTTTTAATGCGTTTACCTTGTCTGCCCATTCAGGCTTGACTGTCAGCATTTTTTCAACGGCTTTTGGACCTTGTACGGCAAGCATGGCCAACTCATAACGAGGTGTCAAGGTTACGCCAAACTCTGCTCCAACTTTGGCAAAATGTGCCAAGTCTTTCTCGCGAGTCGCTCCATTTGAAACGATGCGATAGGTGGTCTCATCTTCACTTGTGCGATAAGCAATCAGATCATCAATCACGCCACCTTCTTCATTAAGCATGGCTGAATATAAAGCTTTACCGACAAACGAAAGTTTTGTAACATCATTGGCAAGCAATTTTTGCATGAATGCTTTGGCTTGAGATCCTGCCACATCAGTAACCAGCATATGACTGACATCAAACATGCCTGCGTCTGTACGCACCGCATGATGTTCATCAATCTGTGAGCCATAATTAACGGGCAGTTCCCATCCACCAAAGTCAACCAATTTACCGTTGTGAGCGGCATGAGCATCAAAAAGGGGGGTGCGTTGTGGAGTAGACATTTTTAGTTTCCTTTACCTTATATATTAAGATGAGCTGATGACACCATCAGAATGCTTGCACTCAAATAAGATTGTATGGTCATGATCAAGCACATCATTTTAATCAACATTCAAAATTTAAGCAACCCATCTGTCTTGTTACCTGAGATTTTCGGTAAATGCGGTTTACCTTTTATTCTTCGGTGTTGCATGCCATTGAAATCTTAACAACTGCCATAAAATTTCCATGCAATCTCTCCAGATATTTCTACCAATTTTCAGTCCTTTTACCTGAGCGATTGTAGGGTTGAATTGACGCCTTCGGTGTTTTTTGCCTGTCATTGCGACAATGAAGAGCAAAAAATCTCTTCTGAAAATTAAATTTGTACTTATTATGAAAAATAATGATACAATTTACAAGTAAAATTTTTAAATTTTATGAAAAATTATCAGTAATTCCCATGAATTCAAATAAGTCAACAGATTGAGAGTAAAGTCATGCATTGCGATGTCTATAAATTTGCCAAAAATGAAGGTTGGTATGTCTATATTGCTCGTCCAAATTATCCCAACGATACTGATGAAATTCGTGATTGGCTTGGTGTGTTGCCGAGCGACATTCGTCAAAAGTTAGGGCTTGGTACTTTTGTGTTGCATTTGGATTTGGATGCGCGTGATAAGCTGGCAAGGGCAGACATTCATGAAGTCAAAGCAAAGCTTGCTGAACAAGGCTATTATGTTCAAGCACCGCCTGCGGATATATTGGCAGCACAGGCAGTGGCAAAAGCTCAAGCATTACAAGATAAGCAATATGACTGACTGTTTTAAAACATGCGTCATCATTCATGGGTGATATGACTTGGTTGATCTGTGTTAAAATAAAGTGAAGTTATTTAATTAAGAAGTATGTATTATGGATTGGATCAAAAACCTACCGTTAGATAGTGTCAGTGAACATTTGGCAGGATTGATTGTTTGGTGGTCAAACTTGGTTGCAGGCGTGCCAGATGAATATTTGCCACTTGTGGTGTATGTCATCGCATCAGTGCTTGTTTTATTATTGTGGATACCCATCATGCGTATCTTGCCTGTTGGTATTCGTGGCATCAGCTGGGCATTTTTAGCAGCGCTATTGTTCGCACCAGGTGGTGCTGCTGGAGAAGAGGGGGTGGTTGCCCCTGCCATCATTGGCGTGTTTCACTCTTTACTCATGAAAAATTTTGTCGAAGTGGTTGGCAGCTCTTTACCCATTTTAGCAACTTTTGCGGCGTTTTTGGTGATTGGGGCGATTTGGCAGCTATTGCGTAGCGTCATAGAAAAGGGGATTGCTAAAAATCAAGAGATGGCGTGGATTCAGCAAGAAAAGCAACGCTTAGCAAAATCTGAAACACTTAAATAGGTATTTGAGTATTGATGATAAATAAAGCCCTGAATGCAAGCATGCTAGGGGCTTGTTTTTTTTAAAAGAATGTGTATAATAGCTGACTTGTGATTTTTAATATTTCTTAAAATTTACATCTCCTTGCCGTCATTGGTCAAATGACGGCTGTTTTAATCCGTAGGGAGTCCTTATGAGACATTATGAAGTGGTGCTACTGGTTCACCCAGATCAAAGCAACCAAGTTGCCGACATGGTAACAAAATATCGTTCTATCGTGGAAGATAATGGTGGTGCAAATCATCGCTTAGAAGATTGGGGTCGTCGTCAGTTGGCTTATCCAATCAATAAAATCCACAAAGCACACTATGTGTTATTAAACATCGAGTGTAACGATACGACTTTGGCTCAGTTAGAAGAGTTGTTCAAGTACAACGATGCAATCATTCGTAGCCTAGTTATCCGCCGTGACAGCGCCATCACAGAACAATCGCCATTGGCGAAAGAAGCTGAAGATAAGCGTGCTCGTAAAGCCAACCGTCGTAACGATGTTCGCACTGTTGACAGTGAGAATGTTGCTACCGACAGCGAATAATTATAAGGAGAAGCTAAATGGCTCGTTTCTATCGTCGTCGTAAATTCTGTCGTTTCACCGCTGAAGGCATCACGCACATTGATTATAAAGATGTAGAGTTGCTAAAACAATACATCAGTGAAAATGGTAAAATCGTTCCTAGCCGCATCACTGGTACTTCTAACAAGTATCAGCGTCAGTTGGCTGTTGCGATCAAACAAGCTCGCTATTTGGCTTTGTTGCCATATACCGACAACCACAAGTAATTAACGGAGATCACCCATGCAAGTTATTCTATTACAGCGTGTCGTTAATCTTGGTAAACTTGGCGAGACAGTTGATGTAAAAGCAGGTTACGGTCGTAACTATCTTATCCCACAAGGTAAGGCACTGCCAGCAAATGAAGCAAATATTGCCAAATTTGAAGCTCGCCGTGCTGAACTTGAAGCGATCGAAGCTAAAGAATTGGCAGAAGCTCAAAATCGTGCCGATGCTTTGGCAGATGTGAATGTGATCATGCGTGCCAAATCTGGTGATGAAGGCAAGTTGTTCGGTTCTATCGGTACTAGAGATATTGCTGACGCATTGACCAAATCTGGTTTGGAAGTGGATCGCGTGGAAGTTAAGTTGCCAGAAGGCCCATTCCGTCAAGTTGGTGAGTATAAAGTTACCATTCAACTACACCACGATATCTCAGCTGAAATTTTGGTAACCATCTTGCCTGAAGATGCACCAATTGCTGATGAAGATGAAGAATAATCTTTAAGATGATCCAAAAGATCACCCAAAGATTAATAAACCCCTAAAGTGATGGCTTTAGGGGTTTTTTCATGATGTACCTGAATATGTTATCAGAAGGTTGGTTTGCAGTTGGCAGGTAATCAGATACGGTCTGGAATGGTCTGGAATTGTGAACATGTGCTGTCAAACATTGGAGGATTGAGGTCAATCTTGGCATGGAATAAAAATCTGTCTTTGGGCATAAGACACAAAGACAGATTTTTTTTGTACGGAAATGCTTGTTTGGCGACCTCATACTCATCTTTGTACTGGCTTGATATTGACGGGTTTACCATCATTTTGCCAAATGTAGTAATCACCTTGCTCAATGATTTGGATTTGTTGGGCGATTTGGGTGTTTGATGGGTATTGTGCTTGTAGTTTTTTTAGGCGACTTAGTGCCAGCGGTCTGTTGTCATTAAGCAGATCGGCTTGAGCCAGACTTTGTTCGGCCTCGACATACCCTAAAGAAGCTGCTTTTTCTAGATATTTTTTACCTTCTACAAAACCACCAGATTCACTTAGCATCATGCCAAATAGAAAGTTGGCTTCAGCATCTTTTGGTTTTAAGCGCAGTGCTTTTTGCATGTGTTTGGATGCACGCACGGAATAGTCTGTGCCGACATTAAGGTTGCGTGCGATGCCATTGATTTTTGCAGCACGCAATACGACATCAAAAGAGGCGTCTGGGGCACTTGCATAGGACTCTATCCAGTCTGATAAGTGCTTGATATTTTGCTTTGCAAGATATTCGGCGGTGGCATTTGGAAAGACTGTTGGATAGTGGCGAGCATTTGGTGAAATGGTACTGATAAAGTCATCGATGAGCGTGGTGTCGATGCGGAGTGATCCTGATTGATTGGCGGGTATGATAACGGTTGGTAGATGTTGGATATTGCTTAGTTGTGAGGTGGGTGTTGGTAGACCTTTAATGGGATTGGTGAGTAAATTAGCGGCCTCATTGTTGACAATCGTTGTGGTAATCTCACCACGCATCGCTGGGCTAAGAGGTTTATTGGCGTCTACTGACGAGGGTTCTATGGTGGGCAAAGAGGCGTTTGTTTTTTTTGGGTTGGCGTGTGCACTACTAAAGCCAATCATGGCTAAACTTAATGTAATGGCGGTGAGTTTCTTCATGAAATTTCCTTAATTAATTTGATTAATGTATTAAAAATGCTGTCAATAATAACAGACTTATCTTAATGGCTTGATAAATTTTTTCAAGCGTTTGTCGCAAGTTCATTGCTTAATTGTAACTTAACTAGATGGTGGGTTCATTGGTTTTTTGGGGTTCTACTGATTTTGTGATGTGAAAGTTTGCGATATAAAAAAATGCCAAAGAATGAATTGATGATGCCACAAACTAAGAAAAGTTGAGGCAAGCTTAGATGGACGAGTGTCAGGGTAATCATGGAAAAAATTGCTGAACCCACCATGAATATGGCATTAAAAATATTATTCGCACCAATGATTCGTGAGCGATGGCTGATGGGAGCGTATGCTTGCATGCAGGCGTATAAAGGTACAATATAGATGCCGCCAAAAAACCCAAGTAATAACAAATCAATAAAGACTCGCCAAACGCCACGCATTGACATCAACGCACTGATGTCTTGGGTGCTGACGGTGTTTGATGAAGTGATTCCAGATGATGAAAAATACAAATCGATGGCAAAAAGACTAAGCCCCATGATGCCAATTGGCAACAAGCGGAGGCTGATTTGATTTTTAACCAAGATTTTGCACAGTAAAGACCCTAATGCCACGCCTACTGAAAAGAGCGTCAATAAAAAGATGGCCACCGATTCATCGCCATGCAAGATGACTTTGCTAAATTCTGGTGCCTGCGTTAAGAAGGTCGCCCCATAAAACCAAAACCAACTGTTGCCAATGATGACAAAAAACAATAAAGGCATTGTATATAAGTATCTGATGACATCAAAGCTTGTGCTAAAAATGTTCCAACGGATGGTTAAATCTTTAGCGTGTGATGGTGTCTTTGGAATGTATTTGGCGGCGATGTATCCTAAGATTGCTACCAATAAGGTGGTGATGATTAGCCAGATTGTGGCATCATTGAGCTGAGTGAGTAACCCTGCTGCCATCATGCCTGTTAAAATGGAAAGGCTGGTGCCTGTCTGAAACAGTCCATTGGCAGCGATCAACTCATCTTTGTGCATCGTTTCTGGCAGATAAGCGTATTTAATCGGACCAAAAAAAGTGGATTGAGTTCCCATTAAGAATAATGCCACAAATAACAACCAATAGATCTCAAACCAAAATCCCACAGCCGCTATGAGCATGATGATCATTTCTAACAGCTTGATGCTTTGAGTGAGTGTGGCTTTTTCATATTTATCAGCAATTTGACCTGCCAAAGCAGAAAATAAGAAATAAGGCAAGATGAACAGCATGGCTGCTAAATTATTGAGTGTGCTGATTGCCATTCCCATCTTCGTGGCGGCGACATAAGTCAGAATTAAAATCAATGATTGTTTAAAAACATTGTCATTAAACGCACCCAAAAATTGAGTAAAAAACATGGCGCTAAAATGGCGATGTTTGAATAAAGAAAATTGCGATGCCATGGTTGAATTCGATAATAAATGATTGTTAATATGGATTGATTTGTTATAATAGCAGGTATTTTTCGTTTGTGTTTATTTTTTAGGCATTCTGTTGATTTCTCTTGGGCGTTTTTTGGATTGTTGCAGACTGGCGGCATAAAATGATGGGTGGTAGCATGGTTGATTTTATTGAGGTTAGTGATCGGCGATATAAAAAATGCCTGTCTCACACAGCTTTATCAATGGCGTTGTGTTGTCTAAGTCAGCAGGTATGGGCAAGCACCGCCAAATCATCAACACCATCAACGACCAATCAGCCGACGCATGCCGTGCGAGCAGGCTTGATAGAAGATGTGGGTGATAAGTCAGCACAGGCGGTTGCTGATGTCTTACTCTACACCCCATCACAGATTGAAAGTCGTTTACAAAATGCTGCCAAAGAAAACCCACTCATTACAGCGATCACTGACGCATCATTGGTATCTCGTCTTAATGAAGACAGTCCAGCGTTAGGGTTGGACGCACCTTTGGCATCACCGCCATTGATCGATGATGCTCATGACGCTTTTGATGATGTTCAAAGTCATCTTACATCTGATCATGCCTTGGAAAATAAACAGTCTTATCATGACATGGATGGCATGATGAAAGAAGATGGCATTAAAAAGCCAAATGCCATCAAACGCTTATACGGCAGACTGTTTAAAGATGGTGTGGAAGAAGTAGTGCGTGTAGAAACTGAGTTTTATCATGCAAAAGGCATGTCAGCAGGTCAAGGTGCTTTGAATGATGCTTATCCGACCAATCAGCTTGTCAAGATGAGCCGAAACGAGCTAAAAAAAGAGCCGATTGCCAACATAAAGGCAATGCTAGAAGACATGACTGCTCAAAGCGTGTTGGATTTTAACAGTGCTTTGCCACGCTTACGCCAAGCAGTCAATGCGGCAGCACGAGCGGTGGGGTATTATGAGGTGGATTTTCAACTCACTGATGGGGGTGGTGGTAAAGTCAATGTCATCATCAATGATCTTGGCGGGCCTGTACGCATCTTAAATCAAGCTTTGGAAGTGCGTGGCGAAGGTGAGGGCGACCCTGCCTACCATCAAGCGATTGAAAACTCCCATTTGCATCAAGGAGATGTTTTTAATCACGGTAATTATGAAGCTGCCAAGTCTGCCATCATGAATGTCAGTGCTGAGAAAGGGTATTTTGATGGCAAATGGCTGGATAATTCAGTTGATGTGATTTTGCCAGACAATTTGGCGGATGTCAGTTTGGTGTATCGCAGTGGTGAGCAATACTCTTTTGGTGATGTGGTGTTTTTTACCCTTGATGAACAAACAGGGCAGTTAACCACCGATCCAAACAAACTGCCAGTTAAGCCTGAGTTGCTACAAAAACTGGTTACTTTTGAGATGGGTGATGCGTATAACCGAAATGCCGTGCGAGATTTGAGTAGTAATTTGCTGGCTACTGGTTATTTTAATGCTGTCAATACCGAGGCTGTGTTGCCAGAGAGCCAAACAGGGCGAGAGGGAGTGGTGTCTTTTGAGAACACCGACAAGCCAGACGAGAATGCCACTCAAACTGTGGATTTGGGTGATGGAGCGGTGGTTGAGGTTGCACCGATTGAGTTTAACACTTCCCAAGTCATTCAAGATAAGCTCATGCTGGTTACTCAAAAGGCTGAACGATTGTACAATATGCCAGAAGACCGCCTCCTTATCACAGATACACGCAAGCAATCTAAAAGCATTTTGGGGCGTATATCAGATGCGGTGAGTAGTGTGGCGAAGATGATTTTGCCTGATGAGTCTGGAGATGGATTTGATGCCACCGCCGATGTTCAAGTGCCAACTTTGACGAACAAAAAAACCCCGCAAGAGGTTCATGCTGATAAAAAAGTGCCACTATATGTCTTTGTTATGACTGATAAGCCAAGAGATGCACAGATTGGTTTGGGCTGGGGTTCAGATGGCGGGCCACGCTTAATTACCAAATATGAACATCACTTAATCAATAAGCAAGGTTATCAAGCAGGTGCGGACATTCGCTTATCCAAAGAAAGAAAAGGAGTCAGCCTGTACACGACCAAGCCAGTAAGCCATCCATTAAATGACAAGTTGCGTGCTTCTTTAAGTTATGACGAAGAAACGATTGGTGGTAGTAAGGGGACATTTGATTTAACCAATCGCACATTACAGCAAAGCTTAAGCCGCAGCATCACAAATGATGCTGGGTGGAATCGAAGCTACTCGTTGCGTTATCGTCTAGATAAGCTTGAGACGAGTGCACCTGACGAATTATTAAAAGACTTGCCAGTAAGATTCATTGATGGTAAACCGACCCAAGAGGCATTGCTGGCAGGTGTTGTATTGAGTAAGACGAATACAGATAATCCTGTCAATCCAATGCGTGGTTATCGTCAGAGATACTCACTGGAAGTTGGGGCGAAAGGCTTGGCTACCGATACTAATATGGCGATCGCTCGTATTGGCTTGGGCGGTGCGTATGCTTTTGGTGATAACGCTTATGGTAAGAATCGTGCGCATCAGCTGATCGGAAGTTTAAGCTTGGGGTATTTATGGGCAGATAGGTTTGATGCCGTGCCTTATAAATTGCGATTTTTTGCAGGGGGCGATCAGAGCATTCGTGGTTACAGTTATGACAGTTTATCACCCATGTCAGACAAGGGTTATTTGACAGGTGGGCAGATACTGGCAGTGGCAAGTGGCGAGTATAATTACGAGGTGATGAATGGCTTGCGTTTGGCGGCATTTGCTGATGTGGGCAATGCTTACGACAAGCATTTTAAAAATGAGACGAAAATTGGTGCAGGGGTTGGGGTGCGATATTCATCTCCTGTGGGTCAAGTGCGTGTTGATGTGGCAACGGGTGTTAAAGAAGATAAGCATTCTGTTAAACTGCATTTTTTCATTGGCACGCCGTTTTGATGAGCAAGCGCTTTTGGCAGAACATCATATGTTGCCTTATCTTTTTTACTACAAAATATCTACTTAAACCATGACTCAGCATTCTAATAACACTCCAAACAAACACTCCAAACCTACATGGCTTGTGTATTTGATCCGCACCATCATCGCATCTTTGGTGGCAATTGCATTGATGCTGGTATTGTTGTTTTATGCCATGGGAACACAAAGTGGCACGAAGTTTTTATTGGAGAAAATCGCTCTTGAAACTGGCACAGGTCTGACCTATACAGAAGGCAACCTAAGAGATGGTGTGTGGGTGTCTCAAGTGACTGTCGCTCAAGGTGAGGATGTTGAGATTCATATAGACCGAGCGTATGTTCAACTTGGTTGGCGGGCAATCTTAGCTCGTCAAGTGCATTTGGTAGATACGCAGATTGATAAAGTTGAGATTGTCAATAAGAAACCGCCCACAGGAGAGCCGTTTGACTATGCAACCATTAATTTGCCAGTCTCCATTAAGCTTGAAAATACCCATGCCAAGCAGATTGTGTATCGACAAGCCACCAAAGCCCCTGTTTATTTGCATGACATTCGCATCAAGCAAGGTCTTTGGTCAGGTACGAAAGTTCACTTGAATGGGGCGAGTATCCGTTATGATAATGCGTTAACGGTCAGCGATATTGATGGTAATATTGAGTTGGCTGGCGACTATCCACTGAATTTGCGTGCTGATGTGGCGGTGTCTGCTCTTAATAATGCTCATGTCGGTACTTTGCATGCACACGCCCAGGGTACTCTTAAACGCACGGTAGGTACGCTAAGCACTAAATATAATGATCATGACATCAAAGGTGAGTTCGTCGCGCAAGGCATGGATGATGATTCGCCATTTAGTGCCAAGCTTGAATTTGATGAAATATCACTCCCTTACGCCACCGAACAAAACATCATGCTTCATCACGGTACCATCACCGCTGAGGGTGTCGTCAGTCGTATTGAGTTGCGTATCAATACGGATTTGGTTGCCAAAGACATACCGTCTGGTCGGTATCGTGGTCGAGGTCTGATACAAGATGGTGGTATGGAGATTCCGTTTTTGCGTGCAGAAACGCCAAATGGTACTTTATTCGCCAAGGGTCAGATGTCTTGGGTGGATGATTTTGAATTGCAAGCGACTTTGAGTGGTCAAGGATATCAGGTGCGTGAAGCGTTGCCTGTTGAGTATCGAGAATATGAAGCGTATTTGCCACAGACTTTAACAGGAGAGTTGGGTATTGGTTATCATCTCAATGATGATGAAATGCGTCTTGATTTGCATCTGAATCAAAACGACGGTGAAGAGATCGCCGCCACGCTCGTTCAGTCTCAGAATGTCCCAAATGCACCTTGGCACATTGATGCTGATTGGCGCAATTTAGTGCGTACCAATGTGCCAAATTTAGACAGTATCAGATCCACTCGTGGGTCGGCAAACATTCGCCTAGAAGAGGGGTATGTGCATGTTGATGCTCATGGGAGTATTCAGTCGCTGTCAGTAGCACCTGCTGGTGATTATGCTGTTAAAGCAATCATTAAGAACGGTGATCGCATCCATTTATCAGATTTCCACTATCATGGGGTGGTGGGGGGATTGTCAGGCAAGGGAAGTATTGACTTGGCAACACCACAACGACCTTTGGCGTGGCAATTTGATTTAACAGCTGACAAACTCATGCCCAATGCTTATTTTAATGAACCAAATAAGACACCATTTCAACAAGTCTCTGGGCAGATTGTGGCCACTGGTAGAATGAGGGAGATGGCAGATGGCACTGGGGAGCATGACATTGACATTAAGCATGTCGATTTGATGGCAGGCTTGACCGACAATCAAACGACTGCAGTCAAAGGCTTGGGTCATGCTACTGTGCTTTTAAAGTCTGGCGAGGTGCGACATTTTGATGCCAGATTTGATGGAGATGTTCGACAGTCTTTCATGCCAAACATTGCAGAGACGACCATTGGGCTTGATGTATCTGGTGATTTGAATGCTGTGAATATCAGCAGACTTCATGCCAACACAGACTCTGGCAAGGTATCTGCGACAGGTAGGGTTGATTTGAGAGATGGTGTTGGCTGGGAGATTCAAGCAAAACTTGACGAGGTGGATACAAAAAAATTCGCTGGTGATGATGCCAACCTGATGGCTGTCATTACTGGCAATTTGATGACCAGCGGGCATTATCGTGATCAGACGCTTGTTGATGTGGTGGCAACATTTGATGGTCAAATCGAACATGACAGACTGCCTAAGGGTGAGCTTGGTTTGGACATTAAAGGAGATGGGCGAAAATATCACATTGATCGCTTGGATTATCGTGGTGGGGCTGGTCAATTGCAAGCTAAAGGGTTTGTGGACATTTCTGATGGCTATGCGTGGGATTTGATGGCAAATGCCAACCATTTTGATATTGGGGCATTCGTGGAAGATGTGCCTAGTGAGTTGACAGGTGATTTGCAGGTGCATGGTCATTGGCAAGACAGCAGTCAGCTCATCGCCATTGAACATCTCAACTTGCATGGCAGCTTACGCAATCAGCCTTTTCATGCCACGGGGTCCTTGGTGGCAGATTTGGCACTTCCTAATGACTTGGTGGGTTATTTTAATCAGCTAAAAACACAAACGCCAAAAAACATTGATGAGTTACTTGCTTTGCGTGGTCAAATCGACGAACAGGCGCGTCGCACTCAAAATATCATCAAGCATCTTAATGCAGATCGTTTATCCATAAAGCTGGGTGATAATGCCATTCATCTTGATGGTGATAAATCAGAGCTGACAACCAGTGTCTCCATCACTGATTTAAGCCAAGTGATGCCCAGCACAACAGGCGCTATTAAAGGTGGCGTGATTTTACTTGATGACGGCAACTCATTGCCAACCTTATATGTTGATATGGTGGCAGGTGGTGTGCGTACAGCAAATGTGGTGGTGCAAGAAGCACGAGTTTTGGGCAAGATTGTCAATCTGGGCAATGCTGACAGTCAGATGCTCATTGATGTCAAAAATATCATCGCCATGGGGCAGATCATCAAGATGGCACGACTTGATTTTCAGGGAGTGGAGCAAAAGCATACTTTGGCATTTAGTGCCGAATCTGCCGACAATCAGATTAGGGCTAAGGTTGAGGGCAGTTTGGATCGGATAAATGGTCGTTATTTGGGGGTGTTGAGTGATGGGGTGTTGCATTCTAGATTTGGACTGCTGACTCAGTCTCAACCGACGGAATTTAGTTATCAAATCGATGATGGCGGTATTGCTTTGGCTGCACATTGTTGGCAAAGCAGTGGTGCCAATCAAGCCAAAGCTGGTTCAATCTGTTTACAAGACACGCTACATTACTCGCCATCATCAGGCGATGTGGATTTGGTGATAAAAAACTTGGATACGACGGTATTCTCAGCAGTTTTGCCCAAAGACATTCGTTGGCAATCAACGCTCAATGGTCATGTAAAGGCATCTTGGCAACAAAATCAGCAGCCAAGCGTCAATGCAGCCTTATATTCTGATGATGGTCGAGTGGGACTTGACCAAGAAGGTGCTTACATACAGATGCCCTATGAGCGTATTGCTATTGTTGCTGACAGCGTGAGTGATGGATTGCGTTTGCAAGCTGATGTGGCAGGCTCGTTGGCTTATGGTCATGCTGATGTGGTCATAAACCCATACACTGATGACAAATCAATTGACGGTACTTTGCAGGTAGATGATATCAATCTTGCGGTGATTCGTCCATTCTTACCCAATTTTCAAACGCTGTTAGGAAAGGCAAGAATGTCAGGTCGTGTTGGCGGTACTTTAAAACGCCCATTATTTTATGGTGATGCCAGCCTAGAAAATGGAGCGGTAACACTTGTGGGCATGCCACTGAATTTAAATCACATCAATGCTGACATTGTGATTGATGGGACGAATGCCAATCTGAATGGTGGCTTCATGGCAGGTACAGGTGTAGGCGAGCTGGTCGGTGAAATGGATTGGTCGCAGTCATTATGGGCGAAGATGCGAATATCAGGAAGAGAGCTAGACATTACTCACCCCCCAATGCTGATGGCAAAAGCAACACCTGATATTGAAGTGTTGGTCAAGCCATTTGAGCAGTATGTGGACATTCAGGGGGTGGTTTCTGTGCCGAGTGCCATCATCAGACCACCTGAATCGACGGCAAATATTACCACGGAGTCTGCTGATGTTACCGTGCTTGATCGCCGTGCGATTGGTAATATTGATCAAGTCTTGGCAGTAGTGAAGCCCTGGAGTATTAATGCCAGCATTGGCTTGGATTTGGGTGATGAGGTAGTGTTTCGAGGTCTTGGTGCCAAATTACCTTTGGCGGGTGCTTTACATCTGACGCAGCAAGGTCAAGGAAACATGCAAGCAAAAGGTTTGATTCAAGTCGCTGAGCGCACCAAAGTTGATGGCATCGGACAAAATTTAGAATTAAACTATGCCCAGATTCGCTTCAATGGCGAGCTGCTTAATCCTCGCCTATCGATTGAAGGCGAAAAGCAGATCGAAGGTCGTACGGTGGGTGTGCGTATCAAAGGTACGGTTGCCAATCCTGAAATCACGGTGTTTAATGATGCAGGTTTGAATGAGCAGCAGGCGATGAATGCACTGGTAACAGGGCGTATCAGTGAGGCTGCTGATAGCCAGATTTCTGAGCAGGGCTTTCGTTCGCAAGTAACTAACAATTTGGCGGCGGCAGGTCTCAACCTTGGCTTTGCAGGCACAAGAAACATCACCAATCAAATCGGACAGGCGTTCGGTTTGGAGAGCCTGACCATTGATGCCTCAGGCAATTCAGAAGACACAAGCGTAAGCGTGACTGGCTATATCAGTCCAGACCTGTACATTCGCTACGGCGTAGGGCTATTTAATGCTGAATCAACATTATCCATGCGTTATCAGCTGACACGACGCATTTATGTTGAGGCGGCACGAGCAACTGAAAATACGGTGGACATGATTTATCGCTGGAAATTTTAACGCTCCAAGCAATGTGTTGCAATCAGCAAAAAAAATAATGCCACGATTTTGCGTGGCATTATTGGTTTTAATGTGAGATGATGTTAAATGGTTGCTTGGTGTTGTTGAGTGGTATTGAATTTGCCACCTAAGGAACACCAAGCTTGTGTCATTGATGGGTTATTTGGTTAAAATCAGACGATTATTTCGAGTTAGGCGTAAGCGATACTCTTCCCCTTGATGTTCGATACGCACCTCTTTGGTTAGAGCGAATAAATTTTGTGAGTGCAGGGTGGGCAAGCGAGTGGCCTCACGATTGCTAAAATAGCGAGCGATTGTCATAGTCATGGCGGTATTCCTTCTGTTGGTGGGTTGCGGGTTTTTTCCCGAGCCACTGTTGGCTGAAACTTTAACAAAAAACGCTTGATTGACAGCATGTCAACTCCATAAGCGTAAAATGATAATCTGTATAAAATGTTTAAAAATTACATCTGTTATTTATTATTAAATAACAACAATTATCATTTGTTAGTTATCATAGCAAATTTTTCTAAGATTGCAAACAATAAATGCAAAATTTGAGAATTTTTATCAACTTTCTGATAAACGGTATTAAAATCATGACAAAAGGTTATTCTCAGCATAAAAAAATCATTCAAGTGGCGGTTGCGGTCATTCAATATGAACAAGACGGTCAAGTTCAGTATTTGCTTGGTACTCGCCATGCCCATCAGCATCAAGGTGGAAAATTAGAGTTTGTGGGCGGTAAGATTGAGCAGCATGAAACAGCTAAGGCGGCACTCATTCGGGAGGTTCGTGAAGAGTTGGGTTTGGACATCGGTGAATGTGCCATCGTAAAAATGGGTAGGATTGGGCATGATTATGCAGAAAAATCTGTCTGTTTACACATCTATCAGGTGTCATTATCCAAAGCACAATATCTTGAATTTCAGCATAAAACCGTTGGGTCAGATGGTCAAAAAATCGGCTTTTATGATTTGGCATCTGTCGTGTCGCAAAAAGACGATTTTCCTGATGCAAATGCTCCAATATTCACCTGGCTTGGCTTGCCAAAGGTGGTGGTCGTCAGTCATGAATTGAGTTTTTTTAAAAATAAAACCGACTGGTTGGATTGTTATAAGAAAGTGCCTTCAGGCAGTACGCTGTTGATGCGTACCTTTGCAAGCACCCAAGCCAATGCATGGATGATGGCTGAGCTTGATGAGGCTGTGGAGAATTTGAAATTCGTCATTTCATGGCAAGATGCGGCACTGGGAAGAAAGAACATATTGGCAGTGCGATTGACACAAAATGAGCTGATGTCATTGGATTTAAAGAATTTGTGTTTACCAAACTCACCCATCATCGCCAGCTGTCATGATGACGCTGGCATCATCAAGGTGAATGAACTGGCGAAACAACACCCTGTCATGGCAATCACACTATCGCCTGTCAAGCCCACTCAAACACACCCTAACGCACCGCATCTGGGCTGGGAGAGTTTCGCCAAACTCGCTTTCATGTCGAATGTGCCAGTGATCGCACTTGGAGGGCTATCGCCGACTGATTTGAATATTGCACGGTCTTATGGGGCGGTGGCGGTGGCGGGCATTCGTGGATTTATCTAAGAAATAACCATATGTTAAATATAAATAATGATGGACATGATGGCGATTTTATTTTAAAATCGCATCAATTTGTTAAGACTTTCATTCCATTCATCCATCAAAGGAGTGCATCATGAGTATCTATCAAGATCATCTTGCTAAGCGTCAAGCCCAAGAAAGTGCGGCAGTTGAACTGATTGGTTTTTTGGCGAAGCTTGTCGCTAATAATGTTCGTATCTTATTTTTTGGTGAGCGTATCAGCTTGTCCGTGGCAGACATTTTGACCAAACATGCTAATGCAGGATTGGATGTGGCTGACACTTTGGCATTGGCACGCTCATTGGATGTGGCTGACACGACGATTGATTTTGGTCAAGCGATTCAAGCAGGAAAAGCAGCAGCAGACTTTACCAGTGGGCAACAACTACCTGCTACCGATGTGGTGCTGTATGGTTTTGGTCGCATTGGTCGTATTTTGGCACGACTTTTAATGAGTCGTCCTGCCAGTGATAAGGGCTTGCAATTAAAAGCCATTGTTGTGCGTCCAGCAGGTGATGATGACATTGCAAAGCGTGCCAGCTTGCTTGAAAGAGACTCGGTGCATGGCTGGTTTGACGGTAGTGTGGAGATTGATGCTGCCAATAATGGCATGATTGTGGGTGGTCGCTTTATCAAGATAATTCATGCTTCTGATCCAAGTGAGATAGACTATACGGCACATGGCATCAATGATGCCATCGTGATTGATAATACAGGTAAGTGGAAAGATGAAGCAGGCTTGGGTAAGCATTTGGCAAGTAAAGGAGTTGCAAAAGTGCTATTGACTGCCCCAGCAAAAGGTGATATTAAAAATGTGGTCTATGGTGTCAATCACAAAACCATTGGCGGTGATAAAATTGTATCGGCAGCAAGCTGTACAACAAATGCCATCACACCAACCCTAAAAGTACTGCATGATGAGTTTGGCATTGTTAATGGTCATATGGAGACCATTCATGCCTTCACGAATGATCAAAATCTGGTGGATAACCATCATAAGGCTGACCGCCGTGGTCGTGCCGCACCGCTGAATATGGTGATGACCAGCACGGGTGCGGCATCTGCTGTGAGTAAGGCGATTCCAGAGCTAAAAGGCAAATTGTCAGGTAATGCCATTCGTGTACCAACACCAAATGTATCTTTGGCAATCTTAAATCTAAACTTTGAAAAGTCCGTTGGCACGGCAGATGAGCTTAATGCTTTTATTAAGACCAAATCGCAAAGCCCACAATGGCAAGAGCAAATTGATTATTCAGACAGTAGCGAAGCGGTATCAACCGATTTTGTGGGTTCTGAGAAAGTAGCCATCTTTGATGCTAAGGCAACCATCGCTAGCGATAACCGTGCTACTTTATATGTGTGGTATGATAATGAAATGGGCTACAGTACTCAAGTCATTCGTGTTGCCGAAGAGATGGCAATGAATGCTTAATGTGATGTTAACATAAAAAACAAGCCAAGTGCTTGGTTTTTTTATGTTAAGTGGGTCATTAGTCCATGCCTAATGAATGAGTACTGGATTTTTATTCATCATGAATGATGCTAACATTACCTAAAAATTATGCTATAATATTGGGTTGTTTTAAAAATACAAGAGAAATTATGCGTTTTATTGATGAAGCTGTGATCAGTGTGAAAGCAGGCGATGGTGGCAACGGCATTGTCAGTTTTCGTCGTGAAAAATTTGTACCAAAAGGCGGTCCTGATGGCGGCGATGGCGGCAAGGGCGGTAGCGTGTATGTGGTGGCAGACGACAACACCAACACGCTGGTGGATTTTCGCTATACTCGTAAATTTGAGGCAAAAAGAGGCGAAAATGGTCGTAGTAAAAATTGTTCAGGCAGAGGGGCTGATGACATTCATCTTAAAGTTCCAGTCGGTACTACCATCATTGATACAGATCTTGATGTGGTGATTGGCGATTTAACCCAAGTTGGGCAGACGATACTGGTGGCCAAAGGTGGTGATGGAGGGTTTGGTAACACACGATTCAAAACCTCTACCAATCAAGCCCCAAGAAAAGCCATTCCTGGGTTTGCAGGAGAGGCGAAAAACCTAAAATTAGAGCTTAAAGTCGTGGCCGATGTGGGCTTGATTGGTTTGCCTAACGCAGGCAAATCCACTTTTATCCGCCAAGTGTCGTCTGCTCGCCCCAAAGTGGCAGATTATCCTTTTACCACGCTTGTCCCCAACCTTGGGGTGGTTGATGTGGGTACGCATCAGTCTTTTGTGATGGCGGACATTCCAGGATTGATTGAGGGGGCATCAGAAGGGGCGGGGCTTGGCATTCGTTTTTTAAAGCATGTGGCCAGAACACGCAGACTGCTTCATATCGTCGATGTTAAGCCCATTGATGGTTCAAATCCTGTGGAAAATGCTCGAATCATCATCAATGAACTGGAAAAATTTTCGGCTGAATTGTCTCAGTTGCCACAGATTTTAGTACTCAATAAAATTGATCAATTAGATGATGATGAGTGTGATGCTGTGTGTGAAAATATCGTGGCAGAACTCGGCTGGTCTGGTGAGGTTTTTCGCACCTCAACCATCAGTGGCATTGGTACAGATGAGATCAAATACCATCTGATGAGTGAGATTGAGGCTGAACAAGAGCGTGAGGCAGAGGATGCTGACTTTGCTCAAGCACAAGCCGAACGCTTCGCTCGCCTTGAAGAAGAGGTGCGTCATAACACCGAAATTCAAAAAGAAGCTTATCGAGCTCGCCGTAAGGCTGAAAGGGAGGGGGTAGTCGGTGATGATGACGATTGGAATGAAGAGGATTATGATGTGGCTGTAGAGTATGCACCTTATTGATTTTGATTGATTTGGTAGTGGGCATGCTGTTTTGATTGTGCTTGTTGCTCATAGGACAATATAGTACAATGATGCCCCAATCATCAGGACGGATTAGATCCTTATTCACAAAATTTTTGACAGGTTTTTATATGATGACAGCGTGCAACTTCCCTACTTTAAAAAATGATCGCCTGCTTCGTGCTTTGCGTTTTGAACCTGTGGACGCCACACCAGTGTGGATGATGAGACAGGCAGGTCGCTATCTGCCAGAATATAAAGCGACTCGTGCAGAAGCGGGTGATTTTTTAAGTCTATGCAAAGACACTGCTCGTGCCACTGAGGTAACTTTACAGCCGCTACGCCGCTTTGAGTTGGATGCGGCCATCTTATTTAGTGATATTTTGACTGTGCCAGATGCTTTGGGTTTGGGCTTGTATTTTGAGACTGGTGAAGGCCCCAAATTTAAAAAAACCATACGCACAGAAACGGACATCGCCAATCTGCCAAAATTGAACATGAGCGACCTTAGCTATGTGACAGATGCGGTAACAAGCATTCGTCATGCCTTGGCTGGTCAGGTGCCATTATTTGGTTTTAGTGGTTCGCCTTGGACTTTGGCGACTTATATGATTGAAGGTGGCAGTTCAAAAGAATACCGTCATGCCAAAGCAATGATGTATGCTCAACCAGAGTTGTTGCATGCACTGCTTGATAAGCTTTGTGATGCAGTAACTCACTATTTGGATGCTCAAATCATTGCAGGGGCGAATCTTGTGCAAATCTTTGATAGCTGGGGCGGTACGCTTGGTCATCGCCAATTTGTTACATTCAGCCATCAGTATAATCGCCGTATCATTGATGCCTTAAAAGCCAAGTATCCTGATGTGCCTGTAGTGATGTTTACCAAGGGTGGTGGTCTGTGGATTGAGGCACAAGCTGACAGTCAAGCAGATGCCTTGGGCTTTGATTGGACAATGCCATTGGATAAGGCTCGTGCCATACTGGGCTCTACTAAGGCAATTCAGGGTAATTTGGATCCTGCGACACTCTATGGGACACCAAAAAGTATTCGTCAGGCAGTACAAGACATGCTTGCTGATGTCTATGGGGGTGGCATTCATACAGGCTATGTGGCAAATTTTGGTCATGGTATTACCCAATGGGCGAATCCAGATCACGCTAAGATATTTGTTGATGCCGTGCATGAGTTTAAACTCTAAATACACTAAAAATCGTCCATAGGGGGCGATTTTTAGTGTGTTTTTCGTATTAAGCCCATCTTTGATTGTCATCAAGAATCATCAATCTCACCGTGCAAAATATTTACATGCTCAAATTTGCAATCAATAAAAACCATTTAAAAAAAGTTTACATTTGTACCATATTTTAGCTATTTTTTTAAAATCATGCTATAATTTGGCGGTCTTTTACCATCATAGGATGTATCATGTTATTAAAAGGTCAGCGTTTTGTTGTTACTGGCATTGCCAGTAAATTATCAATTGCATGGGCGATTGCTGAATGTTTGCACCGTGAAGGTGCCGATCTCATCTTGACTTACCCAAATGATAAGATTAAAAAGCGTGTCGATATGGCTGCTGAGGCTTTTGGGGCGGTGGCAGTCATTGAATGTGATGTTGGCTCTGATGAGTCAATCGGTGCTTGTTTTGATGAAATCACCAAGATTTGGGGTGTGGGTGAAGATCAAGGTGTGAATGGGATTGTTCATGCCATCGGCTTTGCTCCTGCCGATCAGCTTGATGGGGATTTTACCCATGCGACCACGCGTGAGGGCAGCAAAATCGCTCATGACATTTCCAGTTATAGCTTCGTTGCTCTTGCTAAGGCTGGTCGTGAACTGCTGGCCGCTCGCAAAGGTTCTTTGCTGACTTTGACTTATGAAGGCAGCATTTCTGTACTGCCAAACTATAATGTCATGGGAATGGCAAAAGCAAGTCTTGAGGCGTCTGTGCGTTATTTGGCAAGTTCACTGGGCGGTCAAGGCATTCGTGTTAATGCCATCAGCGCAGGTCCAATTCGTACGCTGGCAGCAAGCGGCATCAAATCTTTTCGTCGCATGCTTGATGTCAGTGAAAAAATCGCACCGCTGCAACGCAATGTCAGCCAAGAGGAAGTGGGCAATGCTGCCTTGTTTTTGCTATCGCCTTGGGCGAGTGGTGTGACAGGAGAAATCTTGTTTGTGGATGCTGGGTTTAATACCGTTGCCATCAGTGAACAGATCATGGTAATGGCAGGAGATGATGAGTAATTATCATCATCAACCACCATGTTGAATGTATCAAATAAAAGCACAAATCTTGGAGGTTTGTGCTTTTATTTTTAAACAAAAATGATTACAATGTTTTTTTATCATTTTTTTGATTAATCATGGATAAGATCCCTAATTGGGTGTTGTGCGGTGCGGTGGCATTGGCGTTTTGTGCAGGAATATTAAACACGACTGCATTGATGGGCTTTACGCATGTGTCAGCATCGCATGTAACAGGCAATATCAGCTCTTTGTCAGTATCTGTGTTGCATGAAGACTGGCTGAATGTCAGGTTGTTTTTAATGTCAATCGCTTCTTTTTGGATTGGTTCGGTGTTAAGTGGCATGCTGATCGGTGGCAGTGAACTTCATATCAATCGCAACTATGGCTATGCGATGTATTTGGAATTTTTGCTGTTATTTGCCAGTTTATTGCTATATATGAATGGCAGTAATCTTGGTCAGATGATGATTGCGATGGCTTGTGGATTACAAAACTCAATGGTGGCGACTTATAATGGCACGGTGGTGCGTACCACGCATTTGACAGGCATAACCTCTGATTTGGGTGCGATGGTGGGCAGTTGGCTGGTTGGTAGAAAATTAAATATTCAAAAAGTACTGCTGCAAAGTGCCTTATGGTGGGCGTTTTTTATGGGGGGATTTATGGCGGTTTTGCTGTATCGTCAAGTGGGTTATTTTTCCATGTTGTTGCCGATGGGTATTGTCCTTCTGGCAGCAATGAGTTATCGGCGTATGGCAAGATGGTCTGAGCGTTGCTGGTGGCTTAATGGTTAGCAGATGTTGCCATGTGCAATGTATTTAGAACAGCATGATGAACGAGCATGTATTTAAAAAGCACCCAACTTGAGTGCTTCTTTTGATGGTGTCTTTTATGACAGGTCAAGTGAGGGCACTGTCAACCCTTGTTTGGCATAAAAATCTTTGACAAATTCATCAAAACAATCATTTGCCAGACTTTGTCTGATGCCTTTCATGAGATTTTGATAGTATCTTAGATTGTGAATGGTATTTAATTGAGCGGCCAACATCTCTTTGCATTTATACAAGTGATGTAGATAGGCACGGCTAAAATTCTGGCAGGTGTGGCAGTCGCACTCTGCATCAAGTGGTGCTTGATCAAAGCGATGAATGGCATTTTTGATTTTGACCGAGCCTGTTGAGGTGAATAAATGCCCATTGCGTGCATTGCGTGTTGGCATGACACAATCAAACATGTCCACGCCACGCCTTACTGCTTCTACAATGTCAGCAGGCGTGCCTACGCCCATTAAATAGCGTGGTTTGTCGGACGGCATGAGATTGGGCAGATAGTTCAAGACATTGATCATCTCATCTTTAGGTTCGCCCACAGACAGACCGCCAATGGCATAACCATCAAACGGCATTGCCAACAACCCATTCAATGATTTTTCACGCAACTGCCGATACATGGAGCCTTGAATGATGCCAAATAAGGCATTTTTATTGCCTAGTTTGTGATGCTCATTGATGCAGCGTTCACCCCAACGCAAAGACAGCTCTAACGACTCATCTGCTTGTTGTTGTGTGGCAGGGTAGGGCGTGCATTCATCAAATTGCATGACGATGTCTGAATTTAAAGATTTTTGAATTTGCATGGAGATTTCAGGTGATAAAAATACTTTGGCACCGTCAATGGGTGAGCGAAAATACACGCCTTCTTCTTTGATTTTTCTCATCACGCCCAAGCTGAATACTTGAAAACCCCCTGAATCGGTCAAGATGGGTTTGTCCCAGCCGATAAAATCATGCAGGCCACCAAATTGGTCAATGACGGCAGTGGTGGGGCGTAACCATAAGTGAAAGGTATTGCCCAAAATGATGTCAGCACCAATGGCGTGAATGTCTCTTGGTAGCATGCCTTTGACTGTCCCATAAGTACCGACGGGCATGAAAGCAGGCGTTTGTACATCGCCATGAGTCAAATGAACGGTTCCCGATCTGGCACGAGTGGTGCTGTCTTTTTTATGAATAGAAAATTTCATGATGATACAATAATAAAATGAACAAACTTCCTATTATAACAGAAACATCCATCATAAATAAACTCATCAAATCAATCATGACGCAAGCTTTCTAAAATATAATGATAAGAGAAACAATATCTTTTGGTATTATTCATGTGATTGATATATAATAAACCTTTCCATTTCTTTTCTGGTAATCAACATGAATGCTTTATCTAAAACCACTTTATCATTAACGGTTGGGTTGTTCATGACTCCTGCTTTTGCTGACATTAAAGAGCCAAATATTCAGCTTAACCCGATTAGCATCAAATTACAAAAGCGTCTTGATGACACCAAAATGTATCTTGAGGATAATAACAAACGCACCGAGACCGACTTGCGTGGTGTGCTAAAAGAAGAACCTGCGATTGACTTTGGTGGTGGCATGGCAACCTCACAATGGACAACCATTCGTGGCGTGGGTCAAAACCAAATCGATCTTAAAGTCGACAATGTGTATGCTGATACTCGCCTATTTCGCTATCAAGGGCGTTTCGTTCTAGATCCAACTTTAACTAAGGTTGTTGGTATCCAAAAAGGCACTGGTTCTGCCAGTGCTGGCATTGGAGCGACCAGCGGTGCGATTGTCGCTAAGACGATTGAAGCAAAAGAGTTGCTAAAAGACAGTCCAAATAATTTTGGGGCAAAAATCAATGTGGGTCATGCCAGTAATGACGGTCGCAGCTATGGTGTTGCAGCTTTTGGTAAGATGGATGATTTTGATGCCTTAGTTGCGGTGAACATCAATGATGAAGAGGACTATAAGGCAGGTAGGGGCTATAAAAACATTGAGGGCAGTGATAAGGTTTGGCACAGTCAAGTGAAGCAAAAATCTGTGCTTGCCAAAGTGGGTTTTGATGCCAATCCAGATCACCGTTTCACAGTGTCGCACCGACATGAAGAGCAGTCAGGGTGGCGAGCATTGCGTGAGCAGTATGACATGTCGCAATCTCGACTTCGTGTCGATGAAGATCGTGGATTGACCCCACCTCAGCGTGCCATGGGCTATGTGCTGACCAATGAGTTTGCAGGCATGAATGTGCGTCGCAATCCTGCTGTCAAGACTTTTTATGTCAAAAATGCCAATGGCGACTACGTCTCTGGCGATGTTGGCAATCGCATTGCTGATCGCACCAACACCATCAAAACCACCAATCTTGAATGGTCTGGAAAGAACATGGGTGTTGTTGATTATGCTGATGCTAATATTTATCACAGAGTCGCCAAGCGAGCTTCCACCCCAGAAGATTTGACAGGCAGACCATTGGTTAGTGGTGCGACTTTGACCACTCAAGGGGCGAATGTTAATCTAAATACTGAATTTAAGCCTTTTGGTGTGTTTGCTAACGGCTATTTGCTAAAATACGGCATCAACTACCGTAAACAAACCGCCACACCGCATTTACTTGCTCCAAATTTCCAAGAGCAACAAAAAACAGATGCAGGTGTGTATGTAGAGGGCATCACCGACATTGGTCAGTTGACCTTAACCACAGGGCTTCGTTATGATCATTTTAGCATTGATAAAATGATGAGCGTTGGCAGACCTAAGACTTCTCATGGGCAATTCAATCCCAGCATTGGTCTGATTTATCAAGCCGCGCCAGACTTGTCATTCAAGGCAAGTCATCATTATGCCACACGCAGCCCACGACTTTATGAACCATCAATTGCTGGTGGCTTGAGTGTCAATATCATTAATTTTGCTAAAAATATCAAGCCAGAGACGGCACGCACCAGTGAGATTGGCTTTGATTATCAACATGACAACTTGGCAGTAAAAGGCACTTATTTTTGGCAAAACATCAAAGATGTGCATGGCTATCAAGGAGATAATCGCACGATGTCAGATATGGCAAATGTGGGCAAGCTAAAAAATCGTGGTTATGAAGTCAATGCAGGTTATCGTTTGAATGATCTGACTGCACGCTTTGGCTTGGCACATAGCAAGCCTTCATTGGTGGGGGATTTAAAAGATGACGGTACGCTGTTTTCGGTGGAGACGGGTCGTACTTGGACGACTTCTTTGGCTTATCAAGTCAATCCTAAGCTGACAGTCGGCTGGCGTGGACGCTTGGTGGAAGATGCGTATACCCCAACAGGACAAGGCGGTGGACAAAGCATTTCTGGCATCACTCGCAAAGGATACCGTTTGCATGATGTTTTTGCCAATTATCAGCCGTTCGCAAATGATCAGTTTAATGTCAATGTTGCTGTCAATAACCTGACTAACGAAAACTACACTCCGCATAGTCAAACCGCCACTACCAATTCATTGGCTGGTGCTGGTAGAGACATTAGATTGGGTGTGAATTACATTTTTTAGTATTGTTCATTTTTAAAGTCATCCAAAAACCCCATGGCAAGCATGTTTGTTGTGGGGTTTTTGTTGGTAAGTATTTTTTAAATGCTTTAAATGTGTTCAAAGGGTTTAAAAATACCACGAAGTTGATGACTGGCAATCAGGCGTATTGATGCGCTGATTGCATTTTAATCATTCAGCGAGTATGGGGTGGGTATCTGACGCCCAAATACGAACTTGTGGTGTTTTTTTAAAGGTGTTTCATGACTGTTTGAGAGTTTCAGTGCCATCAATCAGCATGGCATCGCCATAGCTAAAAAAACGGTACTGTTTGGCGATGGCGTGTGCATAGGCTTGCTTGATGGGTTCAATCCCTCCAAAGGCAGACACGAGCATGAGTAGGGTGGATTTGGGCAGGTGAAAATTGGTGATGAGTCGGTCTACCACGCCAAATGTATAAGGGGGATAAATAAAAATTTGTGTATCGCCACGAAATTCGCATAGCTGACCATCAACACGGTGTAAGTGGGCGGTTTCTAATGTGCGAGTTACGGTCGTGCCAACAGCAATGATCTGCCCACCATTTGCTTTGGTTTGATTGATTTTATCAGCGGTACTTTTGGGAAGGTGGGCATATTCAGCATGCATGATGTGATTTGACAAGTCGTCTGTCTTAACAGGGGCGAAAGTCCCTGCACCTACATGAAGCGTTACAAAAGCGATTTGGATACCTTTGTCTTGAAGTGCTTGCAGGGTTTTTTTATCAAAGTGTAGGCTTGCGGTAGGGGCGGCGACGCTGGCTTGTTTGTCTGGGTGATGAAATACGGTTTGATAACGATCATCGTCTTGTTCGTCCGCATGTCGTTCAAAGTACGGTGGGATTGGCATTTCTCCAAACTGTTCCAAATCTGCCAAAATCGGTGCATCAAATTGTAAAACAAAGAGATTCTCTGCTCGACCCATCATGGTGGCGCTCATCTTGCCATTTGCCAAATGTACTTTTTGACCCATTTTTAAGGCGCGGCTGGATCGTACATGGCAGTGAGCAATATGTTTTTCATGGTCAATGATTCGCTCGATCAGCACTTCTACCGCACCGCCTGTATCTTTGATGCCAAATAATCGTGCTTTCATGACTTTGGTGTCATTAAGCACAAGCAAATCGCCTGAATTTAAAAGGCTGGGCAAATCACCAAATGCCAAATCAGTCAAATGTCCTGCTTTGACATGTAGGAGGCGAGAGTCTGAACGCACTCGCAAGGGGTGGCGAGCGATGAGTTCATTGGGAAGGTGGTAGTCAAAATCGGCAGTTAAGAGAGGTTTGTTCATGGTAAGGTCAATTGTTTAAAATGGCATTATTGTATCAAATTTCCGAATAAAAAGATGGTGGTGCTGTATTTTTTTTCTGCGTTTTTTGCTGGAATTGTAAAATGACTCAAACAGGCGTATCATATTGGTAACCTTTAAGGCAGTAAAAATCGTGAAAAAGCAAAAACCAAGCTCTCACGATTGCATGATCAAATTGGTTGTGTCAGAAAAGACTTTCTGCATAAACTGACAAGCAATTTGATAAAAGCCTATGACACTATCGCCATTGAAGATTTGAATGTCAAGGGCATGCTCAAAAATTGTAAACTTGCTTGGTCTGTCAATGATTTGGGATTTTAAATGCCCCAACTGTAACACAGCTCATGATAGGGGTATCAATGCCAGTATCAACATTTTAAATAAGGCGGATAAGGGCTTAACTTTATCTTAATTTCAACAAGCGGTAGATTCTGCCGTAATGGTCTATGGAGCTTATGTCAGCCTTAAGTCAAATTGACAAGAGCAACAAGCGATGAAGTAGAAATTAAACACTAAATTTGCCTTTAGGTAAGTTTAGATCGGTTTTAAGGAACGGTATTTGCCATGTTAACAAACATTCAACATGCCACCAAACGCCCCGTGTCGTCTCATGCGATTTTAAATTTGGGTTTTCGTATTTTTTTTGTGGGGGCGGGTATTTTTGCCATCATCAGCATGATTTTATGGTTTTTGATATTGCAAGGCACGGCATCTTTTCAAAATGCACTAAACCCTTTTTATTGGCATGCTCATGAAATGCTATTTGGATATACACTGGCAGTTGTGGCAGGGTTTTTGCTCACGGCGGTCAAAGTGTGGACAGGTCAAATGATGCCTTATGGCTGGCGTTTGGGAATGATATTTGGGGCGTGGACACTCGCACGATTGGCATGGCTTGGGCTACATGCCGTACCAAGCTCTGCGATGATGATTATGGCTTGTGTTTTTGACATCATTTTTTGGGTGATGGTTTGTTGGGTCATCATCAAAGCGGTGTGGGTCGCTCGCCAAAAACGACAGATTGGCATCGTTGCCAAGCTTATTTTGCTGCTGCTTGCACATCTGTCTTTTTATGCTGGTGTTTTGTTGAGTGATGCCAATGTGCAGCAAATCGCACTATACGCCACCTTATATCTGATCATTGGCATGGTCTTTACCATCGCTCGGCGTGTGTTGCCATTTTTTATTACCAAGGGTGTTAGCGTGGGTTGTGATGGTAAGCCCAATGGCATCAACCTGCCACAAAAAAATTCTCGTCTGCTGGATATGATGAGTTTGATTGGCTTTTTTGGGTTTGTTGTTTTTGACTTGTTACACCTCTCCATCATCGCCAGTGCATTCGCCATGGCATGCTTGATTGCCAATGTGCTACGCCTAAAAAACTGGTATCATCATGGCATTTGGCAAAAGCCATTGTTATGGTCGCTTGTCATTGCTTTTGGCGGCATGACGGCAAGTCTTGGGCTGTTTGTTGTTAGGCCTTTTTTTCAAAGCTCTGTGGACATTCATTCATTGGCACTACATGGTTTGGCGTTGTTTGGTATTGGGTTGATGACGGTTGCGATGATGGCTCGTGTGGCATTGGGTCATACAGGAAGAAGCATTCATGCACCGCCAAAAACGGTGGGGGCAATGTTCCTGTTCATGATTGTGTGTGCGTGTTGTCGTGTGATCTTGCCGATGTTTGGGGGTGAATATATGGGGTGGATTGCCATATCACAAATTGCATGGGTGGTGTCTTTTGTGCTGTTTTGCGTGTCTTATGTGGGCATGTTAGCAAGACCTAGGGTGGATGGATTGTTTGGATGATTGACAATGCCAATGATGGCAAAGTGCCCAAAAATTATGCTAAAAATTATGCTAAAATGAATCAACGATAACCGCTTAAAAGAGTAAGATATGTTTAATCCGTTTAAAAAAAAGCGACAGATTGGCATGGTCGATATTGATCAAGTGTTGGGCGAGTTTTTTTTGTATGGCATGCCTTTATCTGTCTTTATTGATGGTAAAGACAGCCATGATGATGTGCTGAATCTTTCTTTAAAAATCCCCAAAGAGGCAGATCAAAGTCAGGTTGAGCAGCTGTATCAACATTTAAGAGAAAAATTACATTTGATTGGTGTGGCGGAATTAAATTTGAATGTCATTTTGTCCGATCAGCCAACTTCCGTCAAAAGCATTCATGATGGGCAGAGCTTTGATCAAATGAATCAAAGCGCCATATCCACCAACGCCAAAAAAAAGCAGCCCATCAAATCTCCCCCCAGACAAGATGACATCGCACCTCACCCACGCATTCGCCATATCATTGCGGTTGCGTCAGGAAAGGGTGGCGTTGGCAAATCCACCGTTACGGTCAACATTGCCCTTGCACTACAACGCTTGGGAAAAACGGTGGGTATTTTAGATGCTGATATTTATGGACCTTCCATACCTGACATGTTGGGCGTGGCAGGCACCAAGCCTGATGTTGAAAATGAGCAGTTTGTGCCGATAGATGCACAAGGCATTGCCATGCTGTCAATCGGCAGCTTGATTGATGATGAGGGTACGCCGATTGTTTGGCGAGGTGTGAAAGCGACAGGGGCGTTCATGCAACTATACAATCAAACTAACTGGCCAAATCTGGACTATTTGATCATTGACATGCCGCCTGGCACAGGAGATATTCAATTAACTTTGGCTCAACGCATTCCTGTTACTTGTGCGATTGTTGTTACAACGCCCCAACACATTGCCTTGCTGGATGCCAAAAAAGGCGTGGCGATGTTTCAAAAAGTTGGCATTCCCTTGCTTGGCATCATCGAAAATATGGCGTTGCATGTATGTGCCAACTGCGGTCATGTTGACCATATTTTTGGCACAGATGGTGGTGCTGAGATGGTACGATTGTATGGCGTACCTTTGTTGGGGCAATTACCAATCAATGCCCAAATGCGTCAGCAGATGGATTTTGGCACGCCCAAAAACATCAATACAGACATTTTGTGCATTTATGATGACATTGCCAAGAACATTGAGCGTGATGTCAAGCAACATGCCAAAACCAGAAATGATGGGCGAATTTTTTAAACATGGTTGCCATTCATTGCTTAAAATGCTGTTATCCTTTATAATGCGGACATTTTTTTGAATAAATTTTAGGAATAGTGATGTCCATCAAATCAGACCGTTGGATTCGTCAGATGGCGACCGAACATGACATGATTGCCCCATTTGAGCCAAGCCAAGTGCGTTACAATGAACAAGGCGATAAGATTGTCAGTTTTGGCACCTCAAGCTATGGCTATGATGTGCGTTGTGCTAGTGAATTTAAAGTATTTACCAATGTGCATTCTGCCATCGTTGATCCGAAGAATTTTGATGAAAAATGCTTTGTTGATGTGATTGGTGATGAATGTATCATTCCGCCCAATTCATTTGCATTGGCACGCACGGTTGAATACTTTAAAATCCCAAGAGATGTATTAACGGTCTGCTTGGGTAAGTCCACCTATGCACGCTGTGGCATCATTGTCAATGTAACCCCCTTGGAGCCTGAATGGGAAGGTCATGTTACCTTAGAATTTAGTAATACCACCAATCTGCCTGCCAAAATTTATGCAGGCGAGGGCGTGGCACAAATGCTGTTTTTTCAATCCGATGCTGATGATGTTTGTGAAACATCTTATAAAGATAGAGGTGGTAAATATCAGGGGCAAATGGGTGTAACCTTACCAAAAACATGATAAAAGCCCAAACCTCTTAAAGATAAACAATCGTACCGACGACTGCATGAACACCATCTTAACAAGTCTTAAAAATATTTTCTCATCTTGATTTGCCAACCGCAGATTCTAAAAACAATGACCAATGTCATCAAGATGGGGAGTGATGGCGTTGATCATAAAAGCATGGCTAAGCTCCAAGCTTCATTGTGGAGATTTTTTGGGTGGAGTCGCCATATTGGCAAAAACGCTTTATTTGACTTGGGTTGATTTCACGGATTGCCAGATGAAATGTCTAAAAATTAGAGTCGCCATCAGTTTGGCGATGATTGTGATGCTTGTGGGTATGCCTGCTTTGGCACAAAACACCAACGCACTTTCTGATGCCGTACTGATGCCGTCTAAGAGTGATGACTCTGTGTTGCCGCAGGCGGTGCGTGATGCCATGATGATGGCTGGTCTGTCTGATGATGAGGTGAGTTTTTGGGTTGAGCCTTTATATCCTTTAGATGATGTGCAGTCAAATTCAGGTGAATCTGCTCATGAGATGCAGAGTTTTAAGAATCGGACTAAGAGGAATGCCCCCATCATTCATCATCAAGCCAATCGCTTGCGTACACCAGCTTCCATCCAAAAGCTCATTCCTACTTATATTGCCTTAAACACTCTGGGTGCGGATTTTCATTGGGCCACTCACATTCAGCCAAAGGGTTTGGTCATCAATGGCACACTCTATGGCGATTTGCTAATCAAGGGTAATGGCGACCCTGCCATGACTTATGAGCGACTGCGTGCCATGCTTAAACAGGTTCAACATCAAGGCATTCGCCATATCCATGGCAATATCGTGATTGACAACTCAGCCTTTAACAATGTCAAATTTGACACCAATGCCTTTGATGGTCAAGGCATGCGCGCGTACAATGCAGCACCCAATGCTTTTTTGGTGAATTTTGGTACGGTGGAAGTGGATGTATTGCCATCAGGTCATGATGTCATCACCCATGAGCCAGCACAAGCCACTCGGTTCGTGCCGACGGACATGGAGTATGCTGCGGTACAAATCTTACCAAGCTTGGCGGACTTTCATGCACCAAACCAAATCATCGCCAATCGCCAAAGTTGCCTAAAAGAGACTCAATTATATTTGACAAAAGACAAGCTTGCCATATTGGGTGGAACCAATGCCACATGTGGTCGCCGCTCTTATTGGCTGACCTTTGATGATGCGGACATACTGGCGGTTAAAGCTGTGAAAGGTGAATGGCAAAGACTTGATGATGATTTTGCAGGTCAAGTTGTGGTCATGGATGTGTCCTCATATGCAGACATGAATCTGCCTTGGCTTACTTATCTGTCTAAACCACTTTCTGAGCAGATACATCTCATCAACCAGTATTCTAATAATGTCATGACAGAACAAGTGGCATTATCTTTACCGTTGTTATTGACTGATGCCAAATCCACCGATTACCCTCAGGCTTTTGATGTCATCACGCAATGGTGGCGACGCCATTTGACCAGTCAGCCCCCAATCATGAGTCGGGCGTCTGGATTGTGCCGGGATTGTGCCATTACTCCAGCTTCAATGGCGGAATTATTAGCTTTTGCTTATCATCATCAGGATTTTGAAGTATTTAAAACATCACTGCCACTGGCTGGTGCATCAGGCACGATGACAGCTTTAAGAAAAAGAAATCCTAGCCATCCTGCGATAGGGCGTGCCTATGTGAAGACTGGCACGCTCAATGATGTTAAAAGTTTGGCAGGTTATGTCATGGGTCGTGATGGCAGATGGTATGTACTTGTGGCGATGATTAATGCACCCAACGCAGGGCATGATGATAAAGCGACTGCGGTACTTGATGAAATGCTTGCTTATGTGGCGATGCTGTGAGTTAATCATCATACTTATGGCATTAACAGCTGTTATTTGCCAGCATCATTATAAGCTGAACTTAATCTTTTATAAAATTGTTAAAATTATTTTTACTGTGTTACATAAAAATAACAATATATCAGAAAAGTCGCAGTTCAATTGTAGTAAAATATGTGGGTAAAATTTCATTTTTTCTTGTGTAAGGTATTGACAATGCTGATCACGCCACTCATAATGCATCGCATCGCATCGCATCGCATCGCATCGCATCGCATCGCATCGCATCGCATCGCATCGCATCGCATCGCATCGCATCGCATCGCATCGCATCGCATCGCATAACTTCACACCTTAAAAAAACCACCCCATTGTTTATTGCTCTGGCAGTAAGCAATGGGGTGGTTTTTTTGTGCGATTTATCATCTGTTTTGTGATTTTTTCTATATGAAATCTGACCATGAAGGCGACAGCCATCATCCGATGATGTGGATGTCGCCTAGATGCTTGTATCAATGAATCACCTCTTTACAGCCGACATTTGTCAAGCTGTAGAGTATTATCATGAAATCTTAAAGGGTTCTATATGAATAGTATATATAAAATTGTCTTTAACAAGGCAACCGGCACCTATCAGGCGGTGGCCGAGTTTGCCAAGTCGCACACACGGGTGGGCGGCTCATCCGTCAATGGTGGCGTAAAGTCCACCAAATCAGTGGCATTTCGCCTGACGGTCATAGCCTCTGCATTGCTAATGACTGAGTCGGCGATGGCAGCCACAGTAATTTCTAATGGTCAGGTTGGACCTCATGGTGCCAATACATCTGACCTTAGAAAACTTCCGAACTTCGCCAGTGTTAATTTGAACTGTTATGAGGGTGCTGGTAGAGGCATGCCAGGTAGAATGGGAACTACCGGTAGAGTGGGGGATAAGGTAAACATTGCCTCAATCGCCATCGGTGCTGGCATGGGAGAAGAGTTTGGTATTGCTTGTGCACCGACAAATTCCGGTATCGCCATTGGTGCAGGTGCCAGTACTAGACCAGAAGACGATGGAAATGTTAGAACATACAATCAGCAAGTCGCCCTAGGTCGCTTTGCTCGTGCTTCTGGCGACCAATCTGTCGCAGTAGGTGCAGATACTTGGGCTCAAGGTAATTCATCAATTGCTATTGGCGGCGATGATTTAGATAAGGTTTCTCAGAGCAATGCTGCTGCACAATATACTAGACTATCCAAGGGTGATACTATTGTATATGGAGATTATCGCAAAACCCATGCCAAAGGAGATGGTTCAACCGCGGTTGGTGTGCAATCACAAGCATTGGGCGATCTGTCCCAAGCCTTTGGTATGCGTACCAAGGCAACAGGTTTGGCCTCTGTGTCATTGGGTATTAGTACTCAAGCTCTTCAAGAAGGATCATTTGCAGGCGGTGTGAATTCCAGGGCTGAGGGTGCGAATAGTATCGCTCTTGGTACTGATGCAGTTGCTAAATTGCAAGATACAGTAGCTATGGGCACATCGGCTAAAGCATTGGGTCAAAACTCTGTATCCATAGGTCATGACAGTAAGATTGGAGATGCTGCTCAAAACAGTGCATCTGTTGGCTGGGATAATAATGTAACCACTGCTAATACTTTTGCTTTTGGTAATCAAATTAAAACTACGCGTGCCAATTCGGTATTTTTAGGATCTCAGTCAGCCTACACTGCTAAAAACGGCACGACGGACGGAGCTGAAACCGTATCTGCTGCTAATATCAATAGCATCACATACAATGGTTTTGCCGGATCCAACCCATGGGGTGTCGTCTCTGTCGGTGCTCCAGATGCTACTGGCACTGGCAAAACCAAACACCGCCGTATCCAAAATGTCGGTGCTGGTCTGATCGGTGCCAACTCTACCGATGCCATCAATGGTAGCCAGCTGTATCATGTCATCAATACCGGTGGGTGGACTTTGAAGGCTAACGGCCAAACCGTCAATGGTAACGCTCCGTATGCTGATCGTGTAAGATGGGGCGATACTGTCAATTTTAAAGCTGGTGATGGCATCACGATAAATAGCTCTAATGATAATGGTGCTAGAACCATTACCATTAGCAGACAGCCTGATGCTCAACAAGCTGGCCCTAGAATCACTAAACAGAATTTAGACGGCAATCGAGGCTATAAACTTATCATTAATAACCCTGGCGGTCCACAAGAAGAGATAGAAATTCTGCATGGACAAGACGGTGCTCGTGGTCCAGCTGGTTTACAAGGCCCACGCGGTGAAATTGGCCCAGAAGGTCCTCCTGGCCCAACAGGCCCAGCCGGTGCTATCGGTCCTCGTGGTCCAGCTGGTCCTATGGGACCTCCAGGGCCACAAGGTGAACAAGGTCCTGAAGGTCCTCCGGGTCAAGGTGGTGGAGCTGGTGGTGCAGGCGTACCTGGCCCACAAGGCCCAACTGGTGAAGCCGGCCCTCCTGGCCCTCCTGGTGCTGCGGGTCCAGCAGGTCCGCGCGGTCCTGTAGGCCCTGCAGGTAAAGATGGCGAAACCGGCCCACAAGGCCCTCCAGGACCTACAGGCCCAGCAGGTCCGACTGGACAGCCTGGCCCACAAGGCCCTGCCGGCAAGAATGGCGAAACCGGCCCACAAGGCCCTCCTGGCCCAACAGGTCCGGCAGGCGACCGTGGTGAAACTGGTCCAGCAGGCCCAGCTGGTCCAAGAGGTGAAACTGGTCCTGCCGGTCCTAAAGGTGCTGACGGTGCCCCAGGTAAAGATGGTGAAGCTGGTGCTCAAGGTCCAATGGGTCCTGCTGGTCCAGCCGGTGCTCGTGGCGAAAGAGGTCCAGCAGGTCAGGATGGTGCCCCAGGTGCCAAAGGCGACCGTGGCGAAACTGGCCCAGCCGGTCCAGCCGGTGCTCGTGGCGAAAGAGGTCCTGAGGGTGCTCAAGGTCCTCGTGGTGAGAGAGGCGAACCCGGTACCCCAGGTCGTGATGGCAGAGATGGTGCCCCAGGTGCCAAAGGCGATCGTGGCGAAACTGGTGAGCGTGGTCCACAAGGCGAAACCGGTCCTCGTGGTGAACGCGGTGAACAAGGTCCTAAGGGTGATCCAGGTGATCGTGGCCCTAAAGGTGAGCAAGGCGAACCAGGACCAAACAAAGACATGTATGTCCATGTCAATACTGGTCAACCTGACCAAGGTCAAGGCACAGAAAATGAAAACAAAGGCAAAGTCGACGAAAAAGCCGGTGCAACAGGTGATAAGTCCGTCACAGCTGGTGTCAATGCCAAGGCCACAGCACCTGGTAGTGTTGCACTAGGCTCTGAGTCTAAGGCGGATCGTAATGCGATTAATGCAGTTGCGAAGACAGTTAGTCGTGAGCCAAACAAGGACCAAAACCAAGTTTATTCACCATTGACCGAAAATGTCAAAGTTGATCATCCGGAGACAAGCACATTAAATACCGCCATCACCGAAACCGTTAAAGGCAACCTAGGTGCGGTATCGGTAGGTAATGAAGGCAATACTCGCCAAATCATCAATGTTGCTGCAGGTTCTGCCGATACTGATGCGGTGAATGTCGCACAGCTAAAAGCATTGGCTGGCTTGCCAATCACTGTAGAAGCTAATGAAGGTGGTTCAGTGCCTGTCAAGCTTGGTGATCGTTTCCCTGTAAAAGGCAAAGAAAATGGCGGTATAGTCACGAGAACTGATATAGCCTCCAATGGTCTAACGCTTGAAGTTAAGCCTGACGGCACGAAAGGTGTTGAAGTCGGTGCCGGCGGTGTTGCCGTTAAGATCAACGATCAAAAAGGCGTTCAGTTTGGTAATGATGGCAAGATTGAAGTCAAGCCAAATGCCAATAAGGGCGTAGAGGTTACCGCTGAAGGTGTTGGTGTCAATATTGATGATCAGGCCGGTGTTAAGTTTAATGGCGGTAAGGTCGCTGTCAACCTAGCTCCAAACAAAGGTCTTGAGTTTGATGCTAATAATGGCCATGGCATTGCTGTCAAACCACATCATGGCATCACTGTTGATGAAAATGGCGTATCTGCTAAGCCAAACCAAGCCAAAGGCGTAACGGTTGATGGCGAAGGTATTGCTGTAAACATTGCAAATGATGCTGGCCTTGAATTCAAGATGGAGAATGGACAAGGTAAGCTTGCTGCTAAAGCTGGCGATGGTATCGAAATCAACGATAAAGGCATTAATGTCAAACCAAAAGCTGACAAAGGTGCTTTAACAGTTGATGGTGATGGTGTTAGTGTCAATGTTAATGATCAAAAAGGCATTGAGGTTGGAGATGACAACAAACTTGCCATCAAAGTCAACCCAGCCGGTCCATTGACTGTTGACGGACAAGGCCTAAACATCAATGTTGATGATAAGACCATCAAGCTTGAAGCTGGCAAAGTCGCAGCTAAGACCACTGATTTGGCTGTTGATGACAATGGTCCAAACAAAGGCAAAGTGAAGCTTAAAGACCCTGCACCAAATGGTGGCGATGCTCTAGTCACAGCTGACACCGTCATGAATGCTATCAACGATTCTGGCTTTATCTTAAGAACAAGTGCGACAGATAAAGGCGAAGTCAGCAATGACAAAAATAAAGCTGATGGTTATTTGGTCAAACCAAGTAATACAGTAACTGTTGAAGCAGGTGATAATATTGCCATCACTCAAGACGATGGTAAGGTGACCATCCGCACCAAACGCAGCGTGATCTTTGATGATGTTCAATTCGGTGATAACGGTCCAAAAATCACCAAAGATGATCAGGATAATCTAAAAGTCTCTAACAAAGACGGTCAACCTGTTAAGATCACTAATGTGGCTAATGGCATAGGACCAAACGACGCAGTCAATGTCAGCCAATTAGAAACTGTGAAAAACTCACCGATCACCGTAGAAGCTGATCAGTTGGGTTCTGTCAATGTCAAGCTTGGCGATCGCTTCCCAATCAAAGGTGCAACCAATGGTGGTATCATCACCAAGGCTGACCTAGCTACTAATGGTTTGACAGTTGAAGTTAAGCCAAACAACGCCATGGGCGTGCAATTGACCCCAGGCGGTGTTGCTGTGAAAATTGAAGAGGGTAATAATAACCCACTACAATTTGGCGGCAAAGGTGGCATTGAACTTAAAGTTGATGACAATACCTTAGCAGTTGACAATGATACCAATGTTTTAGGCGGTGATAAGAAGCTTAAAGTCAAATTGGCTGATAAAGGTGGTATCACTACCAAGACCGACGGGGATGCAAACTCTAATGGTCTGAAAGTGGATGTTGATAACACAACCGTTCAAATCAATGAAGCTGGCAAAGTCGCCGCTAAGACCACTGATTTGTTAGCAGATAATATCGGTATTTATAAGGGTAAGGTTAGACCGAAAAATATCCAAGAGGGTGATTCTTTGGTCACTGCCAAAACCGTCGCTAATGCCATCAATAACAGCGGATTTATCCTAACTGCTACCAAAGGTGAGGGTGAGCTTGATAATGCCGAGCATAAAGAGCTCATCAAAACAGGCGAGACTGTTACCATCGACGCTGGCAAAAACATCAAGCTGAATCAAACAGCTGGCAAGATCAGCATTGCTACCAAAGATGATGTGAACTTTACTAGTGTTCAGTTTGGTGACAATGGTCCAAAAATCCAAGGAGGTGGTGATAGAAATACCATTAAACTTGTTAATGACTTGGATGGTCCAGTAACAATCGCCAACCTAAAAGAGGGCGTGAATGATAACGACGCTGTCAATGTCAAGCAGTTGAAAGATTCAGCAACCAAATATTTTGCCGATGAAGATGCATCAAGACCACAAGATGGCGAAAC
The DNA here is from genome assembly GCF_023336735.1 of Moraxella oculi. Lineage (GTDB taxonomy): Bacteria > Pseudomonadota > Gammaproteobacteria > Pseudomonadales > Moraxellaceae > Moraxella > Moraxella oculi. The sequence goes on from NZ_JAMBAQ010000012.1 coordinate 72,621, forward strand.
CGAAACGACAGCAGCAACCAGCAAAGGCTTTGCTAAGACCCTGACTGATAATGTTGTAGGTATCACAGGTGGCATCACAGGCGATCAGGCTAATGGCGGTGCAAAAAACATCACAACCAAGATTGATGCTGATAACAATACCATCGAAGTCGCTCTAAACCCTGATGTTAAAGGCTTAAATAGCCTGCAATTTGCTGAAGATCAAGGCATCAAAGTTGGT
>NZ_JAMBAQ010000013.1 GCF_023336735.1 Moraxella oculi
GTTGTTCTTTAGTTTGGATTTTAAATAGTGTCATTCGTTGTCATCCAGCGAATGAGTGCGTATTATACGCCAGTTTTATTTAATGTCAAGCATTTTTTTCAATTTTTTTTAAAGTTTTTTTTAAAATGTTTTTGAGAACGATTTTAAGAACTTTAACTTTAAAAACTTTGAATGAAATGGTTAAATCAAAAGTTGCTTAAGTTATTGAATTTAAACAAGTTTTGTTTGCCTGTCTGCTTGAGTGGGGTGTATTATACGCTAATATTTTATTTTGTAAAGGGGGGTTTTATTGATTTTATAAAAATTTTTACAACTCATTGTTTATTTTATATTTTTTATCACTTGCACACGCCTTCGTTCATGGTATTGTTTTAAGTTTTAGGGGTTGTTTGCTCATATCTGACAATCAGATCTTTTTTTTGGTTGGATTATGTATGATATTTTGTTATATTCTATGATGAACACAATGGGTATTTTGGTATTCAATTTTTCATGATGCCAAAGATAATGGCTAACCACGATGAACGATTTTTTATACGACTCACTAAATTTAGAAAATTTAGATTCACAACCCTATTTTATTGGCATGATGAGTGGGACAAGCCTGGATGCACTGGATGCTGTGCTGTGTAGGTTTGACGAACGGCCGGTAGTGATCGCAAGTCATAGCATTTCCTTTCCTAGCAACTTAAAGGCCGCTTTGGCTGCCTTGACCATGCCAAACGGTGTTGATGATTACATAAAACAAGCCGCAGTTGACTTTGAAAGCGAGCTTGATGTGTTTGGCTGGGCAAGTGTTGAATATGGTGAACTTGCAGCCGTAGTGGTGCATGAACTATTAAATAAGGCGGGTGTTGGCAGCGAGTCTGTTTGTGCGATTGGCTGTCATGGTCAGACGGTACGCCATCGCCCACAGTGGCGTTTTAGCTTACAATTATTAGACCCGAATGTCTTAACAGAACGCACCAACATTGCCGTTGTCAGTGATTTTCGTCGTCGAGATATGGCGGTAAATGGGCAGGGGGCACCACTTGCACCTGCATTTCATGAAGCGATTTTTAATAGCGATTATGATGATACCAATCATCGAGCATTACTTAATCTTGGTGGCATCGCCAACATCACGGTATTATCCCATGGCGAGCGTGAGGTGATTGGCTTTGATACTGGCTGCGCCAATCTCTTGCTTGATGGCTGGATAAAGCGGCATACAGGAGCAGATTTTGACAAAAATGGCAACTGGGCAAAATCTGGCCAAATCATCATGCCACTGCTTGAACAATTACTCACTCACCCATTTTTTGAAAAACCTTATCCAAAAAGCACAGGGCGAGAGGAATTTAACTTAGCATGGCTTGATCAGGAGTTGGAAAAATTTAACAAAAATTATAACAGCACTCACACTCCTGCTGATGTTGAGGCGACACTTGTAGAACTGACCAGCGTCAGTGTTGCTCGTGCATTATCAAAAATCATGGCGTTTGGTGATTTGTTCGTTTGTGGAGGTGGGGCATTGAATGGTTATTTAATGACACGCCTTGCTCACAACCTACCAACTTGGCACATTCAATCCACCCAAACCCTTGGCATACCACCCACCCTGGTTGAAAGTTTGGCTTTTGCTTGGCTGGCACAACAAACCATGCTATCCCAACCCAACAATCTACCCAGCGTAACTGGTGCAAAGAAATCAGTCGTTTTAGGGCAAGTTTGTTTTCCTTAATTAATACACCTTAGACACTTTATTAGCGTCTCAATCGTCAATCATGACTAAAGACACATGCTTGATAAGGCATTTTGCCATATTTTAATCAGTTAATCTCAATAAACTGTTGGTTAAATTGGTCAAGTTATCATACAAATGACATGATGAACTGAATGGCGAGTATTTTTAAAACATCTGTAAACTTTTCATCATATAAAAATCATGCTAATATAAGCTAATTTGTAACAAAAAATGAATGGATGTATATCATGCAAAAAATACCGCACTCTGACCGACCAGACCACGCTCGAATTGTCATCACTGGTATGGGGGCAATTACCCCTGTGGGCAACGACTTAGATACCATATGGAACAATCTGATAAATGGCGTTAGCGGCATCACCAAGCTTGAAGGGCTTGATGGTTTACCTTTTGATGAGTTTCGTTCAAAAATTGCAGGGTTGATTAAGGATTTTAATGCCAAAGACTTCTTAAACCCAAGAGAAATCCGTCGTTATGACGAATTCATACATTACGCTCAAGTGGCAGCCGCACAAGCATTGTACTCGGCTGGATTAGTTGAAGATGTGAAAGGCGATAGTCTGCCCATCAATGTCAATGGAGATCGTTTTGGCGTAGTAATGGGATCAGGCATTGGCGGTATTGGAACCATTGAAAACAGTCGGGATATGCTAAAATCATATGGTGCCAAAAAAGTCTCTCCTTTTATCATTCCAGGTGCCATCGTCAATATGTCAGCAGGCTTAATTGCCATCAGACATGGTCTAAAAGGAGCGAACCTTGCCACAGCAACTGCATGCACCACCTCAACCCATGCTATCGGCATCGGAGCGCGACTGATTGCACATGGCGATCTTGATGCCGTCTTGGTAGGTGGTAGTGAAAAAGCCTCCACACCACTTGGCATGGCAGGATTTGGAGCAATGCACGCACTCTCAACCAGAAATGACGAACCAACCAAAGCCAGTCGCCCCTTTGACAAAGATAGAGACGGTTTTGTGTTGGGTGATGGTGCTGGTGCTTTAGTACTTGAAAGCCTAGCCCACGCCAAGGATCGTGGCGCAACAATCCTAGCAGAACTGGTTGGCTTTGGCATGAGTGATGATGCCAGCCATATCACCGCACCCCCCCAAGATGGCGGCGGTGCAAAAAGAGCCATGCAAAACGCCCTAGCAGATGCAGGCATCAGTGCCAATCAAGTAGGGTACATTAACGCACATGGCACCAGCACACCTGCTGGCGATGTCGCCGAAAGTCGGGCGATTGCCGCTTTGTTTGATGATGACATTTTGGTCAGCTCTACCAAGTCCATGACAGGGCATTTGCTTGGGGCTGCTGGGGCGATTGAGGCAATTTTTACCGTACTGGCATTACAAAACCAGACTCTACCACCAACCATTAATTTGGATCATCCAGATGAAAACTGCACCCTAGACTACATTGCCCATAATGCCCGTAAGGTAGAAAATCTCAATTATGCCATCAGTAATAGTTTTGGCTTTGGTGGTACGAATGGCAGTCTTGTTTTTGCACGCTGGCAAGATTGAGCGTTTAAAGCAACTGTTATCAATCAGGATAGGCATGCCTATCCTGATTTTTTACCGCTTACCATGTTCCACATGAAACATCAGACTTTCCAATTGATGAAGTTGTGAAGCAGCCTTAAGCCCGCACGATGGCTTTTTTCTGGGTGAAACTGAGTAGCAAAGATATTATCCTTAATAAGACTGGCACAAAATGACTGTCCGTACTCACAATTTGCAGTTATCAACCCTTGATTACGAACATCCTCTCGGTCAGGTTTGCAATAATAACTGTGTGTAAAATAAAAATATTCATCATTGCAGCCCTGCCACAGTACATGATCGCTGTCGGTATGAACCGCATTCCAGCCAACATGGGGAATCTTAATCAATTCCGAGTTTTGCATCCATGACTCATCAAAACGCTCGACACTGCCTGCCACCACGCCCAAACAAGACACACGACCCCCTTCGGTGGAATAATCAAACAGCGCTTGCATTCCCACACAAATCGCCATAACAGGCTTTGTCAACAATGCTTTTTTTACCGCAATGTCAACACCGCACGCCTGCATGTGATACATGGAATCTCGCATGGCACCAACCCCTGGCAACATGATTTTATCTGCAGCCTCAATGTCTTTTGGATTGTTAGTGATAGTAACTTGAGCCCCTGACACACTCAACGCGTTGGCCACAGAAAATAAATTTCCCACGCCATAATCAAGTAATGCAACCTTAGTCATGACCAACCCCTTATAACATTTCTTTGGTTGAGGGTAATCTGCCGCCAGCACGCTCATCAACTTCACATGCCATACGCAACGCTCGAGCAAATGCCTTAAAGACACTCTCAATTTGATGATGGCTGTTTTTACCTTTTATGTTGTCAATGTGTAGTGTGATGCCCGCATGATTGACCAGACCATAAAAAAATTCACTAAATAAATCCACATCCAATCTGCCCACATAAGCACGGGTAAACGGAACATTCATGTGTAAGCTTGGACGACCTGAAATGTCAACCACCACACGACTAAGACTCTCATCAAGTGGTGCATAAAAATGCCCATAGCGACGAATGCCTTTTTTATCACCCAAAGCAGCTTTTAGTGCCTGACCAATGGCAATGCCTGTATCCTCAACACTGTGATGATCATCTATATGCGTATCACCCACACATTTAACTTTCAAATCAAACAGCCCATGTCTCGTAATCTGCTCCAACATATGATCCAAAAATGGCACACCCGTATCAATATCACCTACCCCCGTACCATCAATGTTGATGGCAATGCTAATTTGAGTCTCGGCGGTATTACGAGTAACCTGAGCGGTGCGTGGTGCGATCATGAGCAATCCTTAATATCAGTCTTTAAATAAACGCTTTATTCTACACAAAAAAAGAATGACTTTGGAAAAAATTTTTTTAAGATGACGACATGTGTTAAAGCGACTTGGATAATTTTTGCCAACCTTGAAGCTTTGGATTATAATAGTTCGATTTTTAATCAACGATTTGAGAGATTTATGGCAACTTTACCAATTTTGCACTATCCAGACCCTCGCTTGCGAACCATCGCCAAAGAGGTTGAGGTTATTAATGATGACATTAAGACACTTATCAATGACATGTTTGAGACCATGTATGCGGCACGCGGTATCGGTCTTGCAGCAACACAGGTGGACAGGCATGTGCAAGTGATCACCATGGACTTGGCAAAAGAAGGAGAAGAGCCTCAGCCAAAAGTCTATATCAACCCAAAAGTCACGCCACTTACCGAAGAACTCACCCCCTATCAAGAAGGTTGCCTCTCCATTCCAGAAGTGTACGACACAGTAGAACGACCTGCTCGTGTGCGTATTGACGCACTTGATGAAAACGGGCAGGCGTTCAGCATTGAGGCGGATGGACTGCTTGCGGTATGCATTCAGCACGAGCTTGATCACTTAAATGGCGTTGTTTTTGTGGATTATTTATCACGCTTAAAACAAGACAGAGCTCGTGATAAAGTGCGTAAGGTCATCGCCAAAAAAAGCTAATATCACACGCATCACCAATAAAAAAACAACTCAACAAAGTGCTTTTGAGTTGTTTTTTATCATCCATCAATCCACCCCAATCAAGTCATCTCACCTAAGAAACCACCAGATTGCCTTGCCCACAACTGAGCGTAAACACCATTTTTGGCAATCAACTCATCATGACTGCCCATCTCAACAATCTTCCCACGATCCATCACCACCAGTCGATCCATTGAAGCAATCGTAGATAATCGATGAGCGATGGCAATGACAGTTTTATCTGACATCATGGCATCAAGACTTTGAGTGATGGCAAATTCCACTTCGCTATCAAGGGCAGAAGTTGCTTCATCCAGTAATAAAATTGGTGCATTTTTTAATATCACTCTTGCAATTGCAATTCGCTGCCTCTGACCACCAGAAAGTTTGACGCCTCGCTCACCCACTTGGGTATCCAAACCTACATTACCATGCTTATCCTGCAAATTCTGAATAAAATCCCATGCGTGAGCAGCTTTGGCTGCCGCAATGATTTCATCATCCGTCGCATTTGGTCTTCCATAAGCAATATTTTCTCGCACAGTACGATGCAGCAGAGAAGTATCTTGGGTAACCATACCAATATTTTGACGCAAAGACTCTTGAGTTACCTTGCTAATATCCCACCCATCAATACAGATTTCACCCCCTTGTATCTCATAAAAACGAAGCAATAAATTAACCAATGTGGATTTGCCTGCACCTGATTTACCCACCAAGCCAACTTTCTCGCCTGCTTTGATGGATAAACAAAATTGATCTAATAACTGACCCTCATCTGCATTGCCGTAATTAAACAACACCTCATCAAATACAATCCGCCCACGACTGACAACCAACACTTTGGCATCGTCATCATCTATGATGGCATGTGGTACTGCCAGCGTATTTAAGCCATCTTGCACCGTACCAATATGTTCAAACAAACTGGCCATTTCCCACATAATCCACTGAATCATGGCTTTAAGACGCAAAGCGATACCAGAGGCGATGGCAATCGCTCCCACCGTTACCTCCCCCACGATCCAAAGATACATACCAATCGCCGTGCTGCCGACAATCATTAGCAAAGAAACCGTCTCGGTGATTGTATTAAGCACAGAGACCCAGCGCATTTGTGCATGTACCGTTACCATAAAGTCCTGCATGGCCGACTTGGCATAACCAAGCTCACGCTGAGAATGACTAAACAGCTTGACCGCACCAATATTTGCATAGGCGTCTGTTACTCTTCCTGTCATCAAAGCTCGTGCGTCCGCTTGGGCACTTGCCGATTGTCTTAATCTTGGTAAAAAAAACCACATCATCAAGCCAACCACCAAAAGCCATGCCAAAAACGGCAAAAATAACCAAAAATCCAACCCAAACAATATCACGCCGCTGGTTACCAGGTACGCCGAAACAAACGCCACCATTTCAACCATCGTCATGATAGTATCACGCACCGACAACGCTGTTTGCATGACTTTTGCCGACACACGACCTGAAAACTCATCATGATAAAATTGCATCGACTGTCCTAGCATATGCTTATGAAACCACCAACGCAACCGCATGGGCATCACACCTTGAAGCACCTGAAATCGCACCAAATTGCCAAACAGCTCTCCAACAATAGACAGCGTGCACACCCCTAGCATCATCATGATTACCGAGCCTTTCATCTGCCAAAGCTCACTCGGCTTATAAATGGTTAGCCAGTCCACAATATCACCCACCCAAGCAAACAACAGTGAACCAAAGACTCCAAGAAATACCGATAATAGCAGACGAATCAAAATCCAAGCCCTAGCTCCTTGTGTACAAGCCCATAAGAACCCCAGCAGCTTTCTGTGTGTCATGGTTGGCATGGAAGTACACGGATAAGGATTGATTTTTCGTTCAAAATAAGAAAATAATGACATATGTACAAGCAGTGATGGAATGATGAAGACATTATAACAGACTTTTTAAATGTCTTTTGTCACATCAACCTTATTTAAAATTCATTCCAAATCACACAGTCATCAGTTAGCAACTTCTGCCCTAAGGCCTCATTCATGATCAAATACCCAGTCCAAAATCTCCCACAAAGACACCAGCTCATATACTAAGTTAGTAAACCCAAAAACCACCCATCAATTCACATGGCACACCCACAACCAACATTCACCATTTACCTCCAAATTCATTCAATACACCTTGTTTTCATCATCAGCATCATATAAAATACCAAGTAAAGTGATGTCGCACTTTTTATGGACAGACAGAGTACAGCATGAAAATCATAATTCTAGGTGGTGGCGTAATTGGCGTTTGTACCGCTTATTACCTCGCCAAAAATGGGGCAAAAGTTACCGTTATTGAGCGTCAAGCGAATGTCAGTGAAGAGACGAGTTTTGGCAATGCAGGGCAAATCTCTCCTGGTTATTCCACACCTTGGGCAGCCCCTTCCATTCCAGCCAAAGCGATGAAATGGTTATTTCAAAAACACGCCCCCCTTGCCATTCGCCCAGATGGCACAAGCTTTCAGATGGCATGGATGCGTCAAATGCTTGCCAACTGTAATTCGGATGCTTACGAGGTCAATAAAGAACGCATGATGCGCATCTCAGAATACAGTCGTGATTGCATTCGTGCATTGCGTGATGAGATCAAGCTTAATTATGAGCATCGCACTGGCGGCACACTTCAGTTATTCAGAAAGCCCGCACAGCTAGAAGCAATGCAACTAGACACCAAAGTACTGGACGAGTGTGGCGTGCCATATGAAGTATTGGATAAAGACGGTCTGGTCAAAGCCGAACCCGCCCTGGCTCATGCAACCGCCAACCTATTAGGTGGTTTACGCCTGCCTAATGATGAGACTGGTGATTGCAATTTGTTTACTAAGCATCTTGCAGAACACTGCAAGGCACTTGGCGTGGAGTTTAAATTCAATACTGTGATTGATGAAATCATTGCTGACAATCAAAAGGTCATCGGTGTTGTTGCTAACGGCGAAACTTTAGAAGCAGACAGTTATGTGTTGGCATTGGGTAGCTATTCTCGTAAACTCGCTCAAAACCTAGGTCTTGACTTGCCCGTCTATCCTGTTAAAGGCTACTCTCTTACAATTGACATCATTGACGAAAGCAGGGCACCCTGCTCCACCGTACTTGATGAAACATATAAGATTGCCATCACTCGCTTTGATAATCGCATACGCGTAGGTGGCATGGCAGAACTTTCTGGATTTGACAAGTCCTTAAGACCAGCACGGCGTAAAACGCTAGAAATGGTTACTCAAGATTTATTCGACGGTGGGGATTTGGCGAATGCTAAGTTTTGGACAGGTCTTCGCCCAATGACTCCAGATGGCACACCAATCATTGGGGCGACTAAATTTAACAACCTATTCATCAATACGGGACATGGCACACTTGGCTGGACAATGGCATGTGGCTCTGGCAAATTGTTAAACGACATCGTTTTGGGCAAAACAGCAGAAATTTCATTGGAAGGCTTAAATCTAAGTCGTTACACAAAAAAATGACATATTTTACATACGGCATGCACGACAAATTTTCAACAATCAAGGTAATAACATGAGCGAAATCAAAAAAATAGACAGTAACGAAACCATTACCGAAATCACCATCCACAATGGCGTAGTCTATTTAGCAGGTCAAGTTCCAGACAATGATGACTTGGATATTATCGGGCAAACACGAGAAGTATTGAACAATATTGATAAGGCACTCGCCAAAGCTGGCACAGACAAGTCAAAACTACTCACCGCCCAAGTATTCATTAAAGACTTGAAAGATTTTGAGCAATTCAACAGTGAATATACGGCATGGATGGCAGGGGTCACACCGCCAACTCGTGCAACAGTACAAGCAAACTTAGTCAATCCAAACTGGCTTGTAGAAATTGTTGTTACTGCTGCCATTTGATAAATAATGAAATTCTGATTGTTTCCGTGGGGGGTGCAATGAATAACATCACAACCCCCTTCTTATTTACCATGTGCAATCTAGCAATTTCTTTTTCACCCCAATCATCAATCATAACATAATCTGAATTTATCACATAGCCAAAACTCATTAGTAAATTCATGGCATGCAATTAAATGACAGTGTGCTTTATATGAAATACCGATTAACACATCATCTCGCCTGCTTTCTTAAAACAACTTGACAGTCAAAATCCTTAATGATAACATATAATAATTATCATTCAAATTAGGGATAACTCATGAAAATCAAAAAAAGCATTCTGACTGGTTGCTTGACTACCGCTCTTTTATTTGGATCAAATATCTCACTAGCAAAAGTTCCAAATGATGCCTCTTTACTCAAGTTAATAAAAATAGTTAATGCAGAACAAAATATTCAAGAAGGAATAAAATTTGGTTTTATCAATTCATTTACGCAGAACAATCTAAACAATCCCATGTTTCGAAGCTTGTCAGCAGACAAGCAGGCACAGCTTGAAGCCCTGACACAAGAATTTGCCGAAAAAGTTTGGGCGGAAGTTGATACCAGTGCTCTACCACAACAAGTGGCAGACAGTTATTTACTGATTGCCAAGAAGTATTACAATCAAGAAGAAGTGGATGCCTTAATCAAATTTTATGACACGCCACTTGGCCAAAGCATCATTGCGAAAGAGGTTCACATTACATCACAATTACTTAATAATGTGATGGCAGATTTTTTGAATGATAAAGAATTGATTCAACTGATAGAGCAAGGGGTGATAAAAAATTCAGCCGAATTTGAAAGTCGTTTAAAAGAAATTTTGCAGCAATAACACCCCCAAACAATAAATCCCCTAGATGTCTTGATAGGGGATTTATTTTAGCCGTTTATCACTCCCACTCAATCGTTGCGGGTGGCTTACTACTCACATCGTAGACCACACGAGACACATCGGTGATTTCATTCATAATTCGAGTTGAGATTTTATCCACCAGTTCATACGGCAAATGGGCAAAACGAGCGGTCATGAAGTCAACTGTTTCGACAGCACGCAGAGCAATCACCCATGCGTAGCGACGACCATCTCCCACAACGCCAACAGATTTAACAGGCTGAAAAACGGCAAATGCCTGTGCAGTCTTATCATACCAGCCAGATGCACGAAGCTCCTGCATAAATATGTCATCTGCCAATCTTAAGATATCAGCATACTCTTTTTTCACCTCACCCAAGATTCTCACACCCAAACCAGGCCCTGGGAATGGATGACGGTAGATCATGTGAGCAGGAATGCCTAAGGCCACACCCAATTGACGCACTTCATCTTTAAACAAGTCTCGCAAAGGCTCAACCAATTCAAATGCCAAATCATCAGGCAGACCACCCACATTATGATGCGACTTAATCACATGTGCCTTACCATGCTTAGATTTGGCAGACTCAATGACATCAGGGTAAATTGTACCTTGAGCTAAAAATTTCACACCATCTAGTTTTCTGGCTTCTTCTGAAAAAACCTCAATGAACTCTCGCCCAATGATTTTGCGCTTTTGTTCTGGGTCGGTAACACCAGCTAAAGCCGTCAGGAAACGATTTTCAGCATCCGCCCTAATAACACGAATGCCCATATTTTCTGCAAACATTTGCATCACCTGATCCCCTTCATTGAGTCGAAGCAGACCATTATCCACAAACACACAAGTCAACTTATCGCCGATCGCTCGGTGAAGTAAGGCTGCCACCACCGAACTGTCCACACCGCCTGACAATCCAAGCAAAACCTGATTATCGCCAATTTGCTCTCGAAGTTGCTTAACTCTTAGCTCAATGATACTTTCTTTATTCCATGCATTGCCACAGCCACAAATGCCATGCACAAAATTAGAAATCAAAACCTCACCTTTATCAGAATGGGTTACCTCTGGATGAAATTGCACACCATAAAATCGGCGATCTTCATCTGACGCTGATGCAAAAGGACAGCTTGGCGTGCTGGAAGTGGTGATGAATCCGTCCGCAAGACGAGAGACTTTATCGCCATGACTCATCCAAACCTGCGACTGGTTCTGTGTGTCCGCCACATCAACAAGCAGCCTGTCTTGTGCCACTATGTCGATTTTTGCATGACCAAATTCCTTGACCGTACCTGCCACTACCTCACCACCCAGTTGGGCGGTCATCGCCTGAAAACCATAACAAATGCCAAGCACAGGCACACCAAGCTCAAAAACACTCTGTGGAATTTTTGGACCATTGTCTGCATAAACACTCTCAGGCCCACCAGATAAAATGATGCCTTTTGGAGCAAAAGCACGAATTTCCTCATCGCTGGCATCATAGGCATACATTTCTGAGTACACGCCTGCCTCACGCACGCGGCGAGTGATGAGCTGGCTGTATTGTGAGCCAAAATCCAAGATAAGAATGCGGTCGGTGGTGATATTGGTCATGATTCATCCTATTAACAATTTTTTAAAGGGGCTTGAATAGTGTTTGTGGTGTTTATCAGACTAAGCAAGCAAATTCTATGCATCAATGTCTGCATTCAAGGCGTTTTCTTCGATAAATATGCGACGCGGTTCGACTTCATCACCCATCAGGCAGTTGAACAGATGATCAGCAGCGATGGCATCTTCAATGGTGATTTTAAGCATTCGGCGATTTTCTGGATCCATTGTGGTCTCCCAAAGCTGATCAGCATTCATCTCGCCCAAGCCCTTGTAGCGTTGAATGGTCATGCCTCGACGAGCATCCGCCATCATATGACTCCATAGGTGATGAAAATCCTGAATCGCCATATCTTTTTCACCACGACGCAAGAAAGCACCATCACCCAGCACCGCATTCCACTCACCAGAGAGTCGATGAAGTCTTGCATATTCAGATGAATTGAGAAATGCCGAATCTAGTAGGTAATCTTGTGGCAGACGATGGATAAAAATCGTAACTTTTGGCAACCATTGTTGCTTATCAGCCTCATCCGAACCAGTTACCTCAATCAACGCCACTTGCGGAGACACATCTTTAGCCAACTCATCAAGCTTTAGTTGCAGTTTATCAGCCCATGCCTGCATGGCAGACTTATCATGAAAACTGGCATTGAATTTTGGCATGAAAGTTAGTGCATCAAGTACCTGTGATGGATATTTATTTTGAAGTCTGGCTTTGATGGTTTGTGATTGATTATAGTCATTAAGCAACTTTTGTAATGCCAAGCCGGTTATCGCAGGCGTATCTTTACTCAAAAACAACTGATTATCATCAATCGTTGCAGACAGCAGATAGGATTTTAAAGCTTCATCATCTTTAAGATACAGCTCGTGCTTGCCTTTCTTAATCTTATACAATGGGGGCTGGGCAATGTAGATATGACCACGCTCAATCAGCTCTGGCATTTGGCGGAAAAAGAAAGTTAGAAGCAGCGTGCGAATGTGCGAACCATCAACATCCGCATCGGTCATGATGATGATCTTATGATAACGAAGTTTGTTGACATCATACTCATCAACACCAATACCCGTACCCAAAGCGGTAATTAAAGTACCAACCTCAGCAGAAGACAACATCTTATCAAATCTGGCTCGCTCAACATTCAAAATCTTACCTTTCAATGGCAAAATCGCCTGCATTTTTCGGTTGCGACCCTGCTTGGCAGAACCTCCTGCTGAATCACCCTCCACAATATAAAGCTCGGATAAGGCAGGGTCTTTTTCTTGGCAGTCTGCCAATTTACCTGGAAGTCCTGCAATGTCCAACGAAGTCTTGCGGCGAGTCATCTCTCTTGCTTTGCGAGCTGCCTCACGAGCTCTGGCAGCATCTATGATTTTACCCGCGATTGCTTTGGCAGCGGCAGGATTTTCTAATAAATACTCACTTAGGCGTTCGTGCATGGTTGTTTCAACCGCAGACTTGACTTCACTAGACACAAGTTTGTCTTTAGTCTGTGAACTAAATTTTGGGTCTGGTACTTTCACCGAGACGATTGCTACCAACCCTTCTCGTGCGTCATCGCCTGTCACCTGCACTTTTTCTTTTTTACCGATGTGTTCACTTTCCATGTAGTGATTAAGACAGCGAGTTAAGGCGGTGCGAAACCCTGATAAATGCGTACCGCCATCTTTTTGAGGAATATTATTGGTAAAGCACAGCACCTTTTCGTTATAGCTGTCCGACCATTGTAAAGCAACCTCAACACCAATGCCATCAGAGCCTTGCGTGGTGAAATGAAAAATATCATTTAAGGTCTGCTTGCCCTCATTAATAAAACTGACAAATTCAGACAAACCACCTTTATGCTCAAAACCCTGAGTCTTGTCATCTCTTTCATCAGTCAGAACGATACGCACGCCAGAATTTAAAAAGGACAGCTCACGCAAACGCTTGGCAAGAATGTCATAATCAAAAATCGTACCACTAAAAATTTCTTCACTGGGATAAAATCGTAATCGTGTTCCTGTTTCGGCAGTAGGCTCAACCTTTTTTAATTCAAAATCAGGCACACCATCAGTATAGTTTTGAGTATGCAAGTAGCCATCACGACAGATGGTTAAAATAAGTTTTTTAGATAAGGCATTGACCACCGAAACCCCAACACCGTGCAGACCGCCAGAGACTTTGTAAGAATTATCATCAAACTTACCACCAGCATGCAGCACCGTCATGATTACCTGTGCTGCCGACACCCCCTCTTCTGGATGGGTATCCACAGGAATGCCACGACCATTATCCATGACCGACACCGACTCGTCTTCATGAATGATGACATTGATCTCATCACAATGGCCAGCCAATGCTTCATCAATGGCATTATCCACCACCTCAAAAACCATGTGATGCAAACCTGTACCATCATCCGTATCGCCAATGTACATGCCTGGGCGAACACGCACCGCTTCAAGCCCACGCAAAACTCGGATGTTTTTTGAGCTGTATTCGCTGTTTTGAGTATTAGAAAGCTCATTATGTTGCGTCTGCTCGGTCATAAAAATTCCTTAAATCATACGCCGCCATGATTGTTGCAATACCTCATCATCAAGCGTCATGAATGGTCAAAATATCCGTTAATTATAGCATTTTATTCAAAAAAAAGCCATGCGTTTGGCAAGCCTACATCATGATCAAAAAGCCCCACAAGTATCCATCAGGCCCAATCCTGCTTTTGAACAGACCCATGCTCCACACGGAACAAGGAAAGCTGGTCCTCTTGCCCAAACTTCGCCATTTTTTTACGCACCCACTCAGCAGTAGATTCTTGCAGGCTGGTGATGAATAGCTGACATGGCAAAGCCAACACCGTTCCTAGCAACACCTCAATCGCTTCACCATCAAGCTCAGCATCCACATCATCAATCAAAACCACTGGCTTCACCTCACTTAGATGCTCACAAATCAGTTGTAATTGAGATAATTTTAATGCAGTGATGAGTAGTTTTTTCTCACCACGAGACAACACATGTGCCGCCTGCTCTCTCACTCCTCTTCCGCAGTCGCTGATATTTTTAAAGACAACCATCAAATCAGCACGATGTGCACCAATACGAGTATGACCCAAATCTTGATCTTGAACCATTCGCTGTCGCAAAGTATCAAAAAGCCCCACCTGCACATCAAAACCTGGCTGATAATTCAAGGAAAGTCTGCCTTGATGGCTAGGAATAAGCTTGCCTATCATCTCCTCAAAAAAGCCCTGCCACCTATCAAAAATTGCTTGGCGACACCCATGCAACACATCAGCGCATTCACAAAGCTCCCTATCCCACGCCAAAAGTTCTTGGGTCGGCAAGACATTAAATTTTAATAAGGCATTTCGATGCTTTAATAGGCGCTGATAAGACAGCCACTTTGGATAAAAATCTGGTTCCACATGAAACGCCAACCAATCAAGAAGCTGTCTGCGATTTGCACTACCCTCTTCTAGCACCGACATACCTGTCGGATCAACAAGCAACATTGGCAACAAAAAAGACAGTGTGCTTTGACCACTTACCACCGACTGATTGACTTTTAATAAAGTATTTGCCAATCCTGATGCACCCAACTGCTTTTGAATGGCGATCGTTTTATGGTTGTCAATGCGTGCCCATACCGCACAGAACTGAGTGCGATGCTGGATATAGCGTCTTGGCTCATGATGACGAAAGCTCTTACCCCGAGAAAGCAAAAACACCGCCTCTAATAGCGATGTTTTGCCACTGCCATTTTTACCAATGATCACATTGCATCGAGTGGGGCAAAGCGACACTTGGCTTAGATTTCGAAAGGCATGAATGCGTAACTCATGAATCATGATGACACACGCTCAAATATTGTCATACACGCATCGGCATGATAACATACTGATGATTCATCTCATCACCCACCTGATAAATCAAAGCAGGCTTCACCGCTTCTGTCATTTCAATGCGAATATCCCCATCCAGCACACGCAACACCGCACGCAAGTACGCCTCATTAAAAGATATCTCCAAAGGCTCACCTTGATAGCTGCCCACCAAGCTCTCTTCGGCAGCGTCTTGCTCACGGTTATTCACACTCACCTTAACTGCACCATTTTGTGAAAAATTGAACAATACGCCTGGTGCATCTTTACTTACCAAGATTGAAAGACGACGCAACACCTCACTCAACTCATCTTTATTAAAAAGCACCGATTTATCATGATTGGAAGGGAATACACGACGATAATCAGGGAATTTGCCTTCAATAAGACGCGCTACCATGCCCACTTGCATGCCACCATACTCACCACTTTCATCAAATTCAAGCGACACCTGCATAAAGTTATCATCAAAACCAACACAAACCTGCTCATCCTCACTATTTTTACCAACCTCGCCCAACAATCGCTCAAGCTCCCCCACTGCTTTTCCTGGCATGGTAACACGACGCTCCTCATGACTTATCCCTAAAGATCGGTGTGCCACTGCCAAACGATGACCGTCCGTCGCCACGGCAGTCAACTGATCACCATTAATTTCAAACAACATGCCTGTCAGATAGTGCCGAACATCTTGGGTTGCCATGGCAAAACGAGTATGAGCAATCAAATCGTGCAGTGTTGTGCGTGAAATCTGCAACCAAGTGGTGATGCTTGGCGATCCAATACTTGGAAAATCTTGGGCTGGTAGGGTTTTTAGGGTATATTTCGCCCTACCACCAATCACCAAGCAACGTGCTTCGCTGGCATCTAGCAACATTACCTCATCAGATACCGTCTTGCAGATGGTGAACAATTTTTCAGCTGGCAAGGTCGTCTCTCCGGCCTCAATGCACGCTCCTTGGGGTAGCTTAACCGTCGCTGTCAGCTCAACCTCCAAGTCAGATGCCACAAGAGTTAATAGTTCTGGCTTCAGGATGAATTTAATATTGGCCAAAATAGGTCCGATGCGATGATGTTTATCGGCAGCTTTTGCAACCAAGCTGATGGCGTTGATTAAAAGATCTCGACTGATGGTAAGTTTCATTGTTATTTTCCCCAATAATTTTTGTGTATGGTACTTAGTTTTTGATGCAAATACAAGCACAATCTTTGGTGCAACAAGGTTGATAATCACTCAAATTCCAAGGTGGCTTTTAAAGCCTGATAAGCTTTCTCCACCTTAATATCCTCATCTCTAAGCTCCTGAATTGCCTTGCACGCATGCATGACGGTGCTATGATCTCGACCTCCAAAAAACTGTCCAATCTCCGGAAAGCTGTCTTGAGTTAACTCACGAATGAGCGCCATCGCCATTTGGCGAGGTCTAGCAATCGCTCTGGCACGCTTTTTACCCATCAAATCCTTAATGGACACACCATAATACTGCGCCACCAAATCTCGGATATTGTCAGCATTAATCGCGCGAGCTCTCGCTTCAACATGATCCTTGATGGCATGACGCACAAGTGATAGCGTTACAGGCTCACCCGACATCGCGTGATTGGCATGAACTTGATTAAGCGCCCCTTCCAATCGACGCACATCTGGTGCAACATTTTGAGCAATAAATAAAGCACATTCTTTTGGTAACATCATGTTCAATAAACTTGCTTTTTTCTCCAAGATTTGCACACGCATGTCAATATCTGGGGGCTCAATAAGTAGATTTAGACCACCTGAGAACCGAGACTTAAACCGTTCATCAAAATTATTGAGCTGGGTTGGGTGCCTATCAGAAGCCAAAATGATGCGATGTTTTTTATCTTTTCCAAATTCACTAAAAATCGTCAAAAGCACATCGGCGACTTTTGGGGCTTGCTTAGCATTAATTAAATGAATATCATCAATGATGAGCAAATCCGCCTTGCAAATTCTTTTAACCAACTGATCCACCTTGCCATCACGAAAAGCCTCTTTGGCGATGCGAAAGAAGTGATCTTTCGTCAGGCAACAAAATTTCAATCCAGCCTTTTGATAGCGGTGTGCCACAGCATGCATCAAATGAGTCTTGCCCAGCCCTGACGAACTGTACAAGAATACCAGTGAATAAGATCCTTCGCCTGCTTTCTTCCCCAATTCATAGCACGCATTATAAGCAAAAGCATTCGACTTCCCCTTGACAAAAGCATCAAAAGTGTGATGCTCTTCGATCTGCTCACTTTCTTCGATCTGCGTACTCACTTTATTTTTTTTGACAGATCTCTCAATACTGACAGGCGTTTCTGTAGATTTGGTCACCTCCAAGCGCACACCAAGCACACCATCTGACGCATGTTTTTTCACCAAGCGCTCAATCAGCTCAATATAGTCTTGATTAATGCGATTGATGAAATACTGATTAATTGCATAAAGCACCAAAAATTCACCCTCAATGCTTGGCTTCAGGGGTGATAACCAACGCACTAAATCAGACTCTGGCACCTCAAAAGCCAAATCTTGTAAGCATTTTTGCCAAACATCAAGGGTGGGGGTAGCGACCTCACCCGTTGCCACTTCATCAAACAATGACATACTCATTCATCCTTCACACCTCAGCTCAAACAACCAAAAAAAAATCAAGTCAATCATGCCACATCATTTCTAACACAGATGGCAACGATTGACTATAAAATTTAGGCAGATATTAACACAAAATTTTAAAATTTAAAACATATTTTTTTGTGGATAACTTTATGGAAAAGGTTGTGGATAAGTCATTATCGTAAATAATTCACAAAATATTCACAGTTATTTAACAAACTTTTCCACAAAATAAGTTTATGATTTTTATATTTTTTTTATACTTATGCACAGACTTTTAAACAAACTATTATTACCATGTTTAAATATAAATACTAGTAAACAAGTCAAGGTAAATCTGTGGATAACTTTTAATTTTTTAAAAAAATGAACGGCGATAGGCACTCCTAAAAAAATCAAGCTTGCTCAATATTTTTTTGAGTTTACCAGCATTTTGTCAATTTCTCCTTGACAAAGACTGACGCATTTGATATGATTCAATATGATTTTCACGACTTTTATAGTGAGAACAACATAAACATAGCATGTTGCTAGACTAAAAAAGCTTTCACTGAATCAAGCTTCTGCAGAGCTTAGTGATGCTTATCAACCTTAAGGTGTATTATGAAACGTACTTTTCAACCAAGCGTTTTAAAACGCAAGCGTACCCATGGTTTTCGTGCTCGTATGGCTACCAAAAAAGGCCGTCAAGTCCTAGCCCGTCGCCGTGCTAAGGGTCGCCATCGCTTAACTGTATGAGTGATGAAGTAAAAGCACCATTATTGGTGCTTTTTTATTGCCCATTTAACGCCATTTACCTTACGAAATAATCGTCATGACCTGCCTTGCATTTTGTTTTGATCGCAATAAGCGACTGTTAAAACCTGCCGACTTTAAAAAAGTCTTTGATGCACCAATAAAAAAAATCCATTCCGAGCATTGCCTGATGTTTGTTGGAAGAGGTAGTGAAAATACGCCAAGAATCGGACTTGCCATTACCAAAAAAAAGCTTAAACATGCTGTCATGCGTAATCAGGTTAAACGCATTACCAAAGAGATCTTCCGTCTAAACCAACATGAAATGGAGTGTGTTGACTTAGTGTTGATTGTTAAGAAAAACTACACAAAAGATCATGACATATCTCCTGAGATCAATCGTATTTTTGAAATTGTTAAAAGTAAATATCCTAATAAATCCTGATAGACGATGTTAAGATGCTATTTATTGCGGTTGATCATGATGTATCAAAAAGTGATCAGTCCTATCATTCCTGCACGCTGTCGTTATTACCCAACTTGTTCGCATTATGCTAGGCAGGCATTGACATGGCATCGTCTTGGACGAGGTTTGGTTTTGGTTTTAAGGCGATTGCTAAGCTGCCATCCTTGGGGTGGTCATGGTGTGGATTTTGTGCCTGTGCCCATGTACGGGTATTACTACGACATTGCGGATGAGGTGTATAAAACTGGCCTTGGAGTGCTCGTCGATGATTTTAGTTATGTTGCGCGCTTGAACTGGCTGATGAGAAAGTAGGTGGCTTGAGGTGTTCTTGAATGAGTGTCAAAAATATTTTCTAGGATTTTGCGTAAAATTTTAGTAGAATAAAAGGTTTATTCATAAAAATTTATTGATGAATTTTGATCATAGCACGCTTTTGAGGTGTGCCTAAACGCATTGTTAGGAATCATTCCATGCAAAAAATTCTTCGGATTTTAATCATCATTGCCATCTTAATCACAACCTACTTGCTCATATTGGCTTGGCGTGATGATATGGCTAACGCCCCTAAGGTTGCTCCTGTTGCCACTCAAACTTCCAGTACTGACATTCCAAACACACTTGTGGGTGATGTGCCTGTTGTAGCCAGCACTGATGGCGACATTTTAAACACATCGACAACCATGCCAAACCAACTCATCAGTGTGTCAACTGATCGTTATGACATTCGCATCAACCCCGTTGGTGGCGATATTGTGCATGTTGGCTTAAAGCAATATGACGCCACATTAAACAGTAAAGAGCCTTTTGTGCTGCTTGAGTCGCAGGCACGAACTTATGTGGCTCAATCTGGGCTGATTGGTCAAAATGGTATTGATACATCAACTGGGCGTGCCATCTATACCACTACAAAAACTCACTATGAGATGGGTGCGTCTGATGTGCTTGAAGTGCCTTTGGTACATCAGGAAAATGGAGTAACCATCACCAAGACTTATACTTTTAAGTCAGGTCAATACCCCATCAAGCTAAGCTATAACATTAATAACGCGTCAGCATCAACATGGCAAGGTCAGATGTACGCTCAGTTGAAGCGTGATGACAGTGCAGATCCTGGTGTTGAAAATAAAGGCATGATGAGCATGGCGACTTATTTAGGCGGTGCTTGGGGTACGCCTAATGATCCATACAATAAGCTAAAATTCAATAACTTTAATGATGGTAAGCTTAATGTTGTCAGTCGTGATGGCTGGGTGGGCATTGTTCAGCATTATTTTGTCTCCGCGTGGACGCCAGGGGGTTTTGATGCACAATTTTATAGTCGCAATAGTGGTAAAGACCACTTCATTGGTTTTAATAGTCCCATCATCAATGTTGGTGCGGGCAAGCAAATTACGATGGATGCCACTTTGTATGCTGGTCCAAAAGTTCAAAAAGAGCTGGCTCCTGTGGCAGAAGGTCTTGAAAAAACCGTTGATTATGGATTGCTTTGGCCGATTTCTAAGACTTTGTTTGCTGTACTAGAGGCGTTGCACAAGGTATTTGGCAATTGGGGTTGGGCAATCATCGGCCTGACCATTTTGGTGAAAATGGCACTGTTTTGGCTATCCAATAAAAGCTATGTATCAATGGCAAAAATGCGAGCGATAGCACCTAAACTACATGCTTTAAAAGAAAAACATGGCGATGATCGCATGGCAATGAGTCAAGAGATGATGCAGCTTTACCGTGATGAAAAAGTTAATCCAATGGCAGGCTGCTTGCCAATTTTGATTCAGATGCCGATTTTTCTAGGGTTATACTGGTGTTTGGTTGAGTCGGTAGAGTTACGCCATGCTCCTTGGATTCTATGGATTAAAGACTTATCATCAATGGATCCTTGGTTCATTTTGCCCATCATCATGGGGGCAACGATGTTTATTCAGCAGTTGCTAAATCCACAACCGACCGACCCAATGCAGGCAAAAGTGATGAAAGTCATGCCGTTGATTTTTGCAGCTTTCATGCTGTTTTTCCCAGCGGGTCTCGTGCTTTATTGGACGGTTAATAATTTGTTTAGTATGGCACACCAACACTGGGTAAATAAGCGTATTGAGAAACAAACCCAAGCATTGTCTTAGACGCCTTTAATCATCAATAACAATCCTGCCTTGAGGCAGGATTTTTTGTGTTTAATTTCTCGCCCATATTGCCCATAAAAATGCTACAATACAAGGTTAATGATTAAGATCTACATTAAGTGAGTTGTGCCATGTCAGAGTTTATCGCCAGTATGCAGCCGACCATCGCCGCAATCGCCACCCCAATTGGGCAAGGTGGTGTGGGCGTGATTCGCCTATCTGGTCGTGATGCTTATCGCATAGGCTGTCAAATCAGTCAAAAAACAGAACTTGGGGTGCGACATGCCCACTTTGCCAAATTTTTTGGCGACCGAGGGTTGATAGATGAAGGTGTGATTATTTATTTTAAAGCTCCCCATTCATTCACAGGAGAGGATGTGGTGGAGATTCAGGGGCATGGTGGTGTGGTGCTACAAAACATGCTACTTTCTCGCTGTTTTGAGCTGGGTGCAAGGCAAGCACAGGCTGGAGAATTTTCCATGCGTGCTTTTGAAAATGATAAGATTGATTTGGTTCAGGCGGAAGCGATTTCGGATGCCATCGTTGCCACCTCTGTGGCCCAAGCCACGAGTGCCATACGCTCTCTTTCTGGAGAGTTTTCAGATAAAATCAATGGACTGGTTGATCAGCTGACCACATTGCGTCTTTATGTTGAGGCAAGTATTGACTTTCCTGATGAAGAGGATGTGGATTTTTTATCTGACGGAGTGATTGAAGACAGGCTTGATGATATCTTAAATCAACTAAATGCCATTTTAGCAACTGCTGAACAAGGTCAGTTACTTCGAGATGGTGTGAATGTGGTGCTTGTCGGTAAGCCAAATGCTGGCAAGTCTAGCCTTTTGAATCAACTGGCAGGAACTGATCGTGCGATTGTTACAGATGTGGCAGGGACAACTCGTGATACACTAGAAGAGCGGATTAATCTTGATGGTTTGACCATACATTTGACAGATACGGCAGGCATTCGCCAGACCGATGATAAGGTTGAGCAACTTGGTATTCGTCGTGCCAAAGATGCCATTCATCGTGCCGATGTGTTGGTAATGATGTATGATGCACAGGCGGAGAATGATCCAGTAAGCCTGATTAAGGACTTGTGTGAGTTTAATGAACTGGGTGAGCTTGATGCTGTTTTAGATAAGTTGATTGTCGTGGCTAATAAAGCAGACTTGCTAGAAAGTGTTCCATGTGAAACCTTATATCTGCATTCCCAAGCACTAAAACCACAGTATGTTTCATGTGAAACGGGCGATGGACTGGCAGAGTTCATAGATCACCTTAAAGATAAAGTTGGGTTTCACCCACCTGAAAATAGCTTGATTGCCCGCACTCGCCATATCGATGCTCTAAAGCGTTCAAAAAATCATTTGCTTGATGCCAAAGAGCAGCTGACCACTTTTTTTGCTGGAGAGCTGGTTGCAGAGAGTTTGAGATTGTCGCAACAAACATTGGGTGAGATCACTGGTCAGGTAACAGCTGATGAGCTGCTGGGTAAGATTTTTTCAAGTTTTTGTATAGGAAAGTGAAGAATAATAATGTACTGTCCTTATTGTAGTGCGATTGATACCAAAGTCATTGACTCTCGATTGGCAGCTGCTGGTGCACAAGTACGCCGCCGCCGCCAATGTACTGAGTGTGGTGAGCGGTTTACAACTTTTGAGGTGGTTGAGGTGGTCATGCCACGCATCATAAAATCGAATGGACGGATTGAGCCTTATGATCAGAATAAGCTGCGTCGCTCCATTTCGTTGCCATTACAAAAACGCCCAACCACAACGGATGAGATAGATGCCACAATCAGTCGTATTGAGCAACATCTGCGTAATATGGGTGAGCGTGAGGTGTCAAGTAAAACACTGGGTGAGGTGGTGATGCTTGAATTAAAATCCTTAGACGATGTTGCTTATGTGCGTTTTGCCAGTATTTATCGAGATTTTCAGGACATTGAGGCATTTCAAGCTGAGCTTGCCAACATTCATGCTGGTATGACAACTGGGGAGTGAGATGGGGTCAATCATCAATCATCATACTTCGGCTGATGTGTATTACATGAGCTTGGCAATCAGTGAAGCGAAAAAGGGCTGTTTTACCACCAGGCCGAATCCAAATGTTGGGTGTGTCATTGTTAAGAATAACTTAATAATAGGCCGTGGGTTTCATCCAAAATCTGGCCTTCCTCATGCGGAAGTTTACGCTCTTAAAGATGCACAAGATCAGGACCATGATGTTACTGGTGCAACCGTGTATGTTACACTTGAGCCGTGTAGCCATGTTGGAAGAACACCGCCTTGTGCTGATGCTCTCATAAAATCAGGAGTTGCTCGTGTGGTCATTGCTTGCATGGATGCTAATTTGCTTGTCTGTGGTAACGGCGTGAAAAAATTGGTGGATGCAGGCATTGATGTCAGCGTCGGTGTTTGTCAGGAAGAAGCGTATGCGTTGAATGTGGGTTTTTTGACAGCCATGAAGAGAGGTCGGCCCTATGTTCGTCTAAAAATGGCGATGAGCCTGGATGGTCGTATTGCCATGCAAGGTGGTGAATCTCAATGGATTACAGGTGATGATGCTCGTGAAGATGTGCAAAGGTTGCGTGCTAGAAGTGGGGCGATCATTACAGGTTCGGGGACAGTCATTGCGGATAATCCCAGCTTAAATGTGCGTTCAGCCACACTCGGTCTGGACTTGAGTAGTTTTTCCCAGCCAAGAATCGTCATTGTTGATCGAAGAAATAGATTAGACCGTGGCGATTACAAGGTGCTGCAGCGTGAAGATACTTTGATTTGGCGTAAGGATTTGCACGAATTATTAAGGTGGCTGCATCACGATCAGTGCTATGATGTTCTGATTGAGGCTGGGGGTCGGCTGGCAGGTGCGTTCATTGAAGAGGATTTGGTGGATGAGCTGGTCATTTATCAAGCACCCTGTGTTTTGGGTGTAAAGACGCATGCTGCTTTTGAAATGTGCTTGACGCAACTGTCTGAGCAAAAGCGTTTTAGGTTGGTAAGTCATGAGCGACTTGGCATGGACTTAAAGTTGGTGTTGGTGAGGTCTTAAAGAGCCTTGATATTTTCTTTGTGGATAACTCAACAACCTATCTGGAAAATTCATCAGTTATTTATCGTAAAATACTCATTTTATTAGGTTTTTTATCATTTATTCGTAAAATTACCATTGGTATCATACAAAAAATACTGTGGATAAAGTGTGCTTTTAATCATCATATTAAAAGTGCGGTCGTGGCAATTTGTCGTTCATCACAGATCTTTTACGACAGATTTTAATAAAGAGAGAAGTTATGTTTACAGGCATTATTGAGGCGACAGGCACCTTGACGGACATCACGCCAATGGGGGGTGATGTGCGATTAACTGTTCATGCACCAAATCTTGATGTTAGCGATGTGAAATTGGGTGATTCGATTGCTTCCAATGGTATTTGCTTGACTGTGGTGGCAATAGATGGCAGTAGCTATGCTGTTGATGTTTCAAGAGAGACTTTATCCATCACGGCACTCAATGAGTGGCGTGTGGGCGATACTTTAAATCTTGAGAAAGCCATGTTGCCGACCACTCGCTTTGGTGGGCATATTGTGGCAGGTCATGTAGATGGTGTGGGTAAGATTGTCAAGATTGCCAAAGATGCTCGCTCGGCATACATTGAGATTGCCATGCCCTCTGAGTTGATGAAATATACGGCAGATAAAGGCTCTATCACGGTAGATGGTATCAGTCTGACCACCAATCGCATTCAGCCATCTAGGAATGTTGTTTGCTTGAACATCATTCCACACACCGTTGCCATGACGAACATTGCTCGCCATTGGTCTATTGGTCGGTGTGTGAATATTGAAGTTGATTTGGTGGCACGCTATTTGGAGCGACTGATTGGCGTGGGTAGTCAGTCGTCTCAAAGTCGGATCACCAAAGAGCTTTTAATGAACAGCGGTTTTTACTAATCATTAATCAATGTGGACTAATTAAAAAAGATGACACAAAATCATAAATTAAGAGTTATTTTTGCAGGCACGCCAGAATTTGCTAAGGTTGCCCTGCAGCGACTTTTGGACGATAAAGAGCGTCTAAATTTGGACATTGTGGCGGTTTATACTCAGCCTGATCGTAAAGCAGGGCGTGGTCAAAAACTTACTGCAAGTCCTGTTAAACAGCTGGCAATGATGCATGACATTCCTGTGGAGCAGCCTGTCAGTTTTAGCTTGAAGCATGAGTACGGCACGGCCGCTCGTGAAACACTGGCAAATTATCAGCCAGATGTGATGATTGTCGCGGCTTACGGTCTGATTTTACCATTAGGTGTCCTAAATACGCCAAAGTTTGGCTGTCTGAACATTCATGGTTCGCTGTTGCCAAGATGGCGTGGTGCAGCACCCATTCATCGAGCGATTTTGGCAGGTGATGATGAGACGGGTATTACCATCATGCAGATGGCACAAGGACTTGATACGGGCGACATGCTTTATAAGTTGGCCTGCGAAATTAGGTCTGTGGACACAACCCAAACACTGCATGACACATTGGCTGATTTGGGTGCTAAAGCCATTGTAAAAGTGCTTGAAAATTTGGCAGAATATCAAGCTGGCAGAGTGGTGCAAGATGATGCTTTGGCGAACTATGCTGATAAGGTGGGGGCTGATGAAGGATTGATCGATTGGAATGGATCGGCTTGTTTTATTCATCGTCAAATCCGTGCGTTGAATGCCTATGCTTTTATTGATGGTGTTCGTGTCAAAATTCTTGAGTGCTTACCAATCAAAGAAAACCAAACCACCACAGAGCCTGCTGGTAGGATTGTGAGTGTGGGTCGGCGTGCCATCTTGGTTGCCTGCGGTGCTGATGAGGGTGTGCAACATCTGATCAACATCACAAAAATGCAGTGGGCGGGTGGTAAACCCTTGACAGCTGAGCAAATCGCTGTGGGAGATAAATTACAAGACGGTCAAATGTTTGATGTTGGTGGAGTAGATGGTGGACGATAATCCAAATCTTTGCACTCGTGCTAATGTGATCTTGACTCTTGAAAAGATTCATCAAGGAGAGTCTTTGGCTTGGATGTTAGATGGGTTTTTAAATGACATTCGGGGTCGTGAGCGTGCTTTTGCTCATGAATTGTTGCTTGGTGTATTGCGTCATTGGCATGCGGTCAGTCGTATTGGCGAAAGCTTGATGAAAACACCGTTAACAGACATCAGTGTTCTTTGTGCATTGAATATGGGGGTTTATGAACTGTTGTATATGAATACGCCAGGTTATGCCGTCATTAATGAAACGCTCAATGCGTTAAAGTCGATCAATAAAAACCATGGCGTTGGACTGACCAATGCCATTTTGCGTAAAGTGGCAATCCACCAACAAAAATACCTAAAAAAAGTCAATAAAAACCACAGTCTGCCCAACTGGCTTGCAAAAAAAATCAAGCAAGATTGGGGTGCGGAGGGTGAGAATTATTATGAAATTTTAGGACAAAATCTGCGAAAAAATGCCCCTATTTTTTTAAGGGTCAATCCAAAATTCATCACTGTTGATGAGTATGCCAATCTATTAACACAAGCCCAAATTGATTTTAAAATACTGCCGCTTGGTGTTGCTGATCAGCAAGTAATTTGCCTGAATGATAGGGTTAAAATCCAAGACTTACCCTATTTTTCTGATGGCTGGGTCAGTGTGCAAGACCGCCATGCACAGCTGTGTGGCCATATTCTTGGTCAGCTGGATTTGCCAACCTCCTTATCTTGGCTGGACGCCTGTACTGCCCCTGGTGGCAAACTGGCACAGATGCTTGAGTTATCAGAATCAGGTGTGTTTCACATGAAACACATCACAGCATTTGATAGTGATGAGCGTCGCCTTGGCCGTGTTCATGAGAATTTGGCTCGTCTGCACTTATCTGACCAAGCCAAAATCATCTGTGCAGATGGACGCACTTATCAAGCGGCAATGCCTTTTGATGTGATTGTGCTGGACGCTCCGTGTACAGCAACTGGCGTGGTGCGTCGCCATCCTGACATCGCCTTGTTACGCAAGGAACAAGATGTTGAGCAGACGGTGTGTTTGCAAGCAGATATTTTAGCAAACATGTGGCGAAATTTAGCGGTCAATGGTTATCTGATGTATGTTACTTGCTCACTATTAAAAGTGGAAAATGAGCAGCAAATATTGGATTTTTTGGCGAAGAATGCAGATGCTAAAGTGGCGGATTTTCATCTTACCCTGCCCAATCAAATTAAGCGGTCAATCGGTTACCAGTGCTTGCCTTTGAATGAATATGATGGCGATGGCTTTTACTATGCTGTATTGCAAAAAGGGTGTGTATGATCAAGAGTGATAAAATTTCTTTTTTGGTTGAAAACTGTGCTAAAATCTGAGTGGTTGGTTTTTATTACTGGATGAAATGAATGAAGTATATCAGTACTCGTGGACGAACTTTACCCATGTCATTTGGCGATGTTCTTTTAATGGGACTTGCTCCAGATGGTGGCTTGATGTTGCCAGAGAGTTATCCTGTTATTGAGCGTGCTACTTTGGATGCTTGGCGATCATTGTCGTATTCGGATTTGGCGTTCGAAATCATGAGTTTGTTCGCTACTGACATTGATGCAGGCGATTTAAAAAATATCATTGACCGCACTTATACCAAAGAGATTTTTAATCACGAAGACATTACGCCCATCAGGAATCTGTATGATGACTTGCTGTTGCTTGAATTATCTAATGGTCCAACCCTCGCCTTTAAGGATGTGGCAATGCAGTTTTTGGGCAATGCCTTTGAGTATGTATTACAAAAAAAGGGTGAGCGATTGACCGTCATTGGTGCGACTTCAGGAGACACAGGTTCAGCTGCTGAGTATGCCTTGAGGGGCAAGGATAACATTGAGGTGTTTATGATGTCGCCTCATGGTAAGATGAGTGCTTTTCAGCGAGCACAGATGTACAGCTTGAATGATGACAACATTCATAATATCGCCATTAAGGGGGTGTTTGACGACTGTCAAGACATTGTCAAGACGCTGCAAGAAGATGCTGATTTTAAAGCCAGGTACAGCCTAGGGACAGTCAACTCCATTAACTGGGGTCGCATATTGGCACAGATAGTCTACTATTTTAAAGGTTATTTTGAGGCGACACACAGTAGCGATGAGCAGGTGAGCTTTTGTGTGCCATCTGGTAATTTTGGCAACATCTGTGCAGGGCACATTGCACGCGAGATGGGTCTGCCGATAGACCGCTTAATTGTGGCAACCAATGAGAATGATGTTTTAAATGAGTTTTTTAATACAGGGAGTTACATGCCTCGTCAAGCAAGCGATACATACATCACTTCCAGCCCTTCGATGGACATTTCCAAAGCATCGAATTTTGAGAGATTTGTGTATTTATTGCTGGATAAGGATGCTGAATTGGTGAGTAAGTTTTTCAGTGATGTGAAGCTGGGTAAGGGCTTTGATGTGAAAGATAAGCTTGGTGATGTTCAAGGAAGATTCGGTTTTGTGGCAGGTAAATCAACTCATGATGACCGCCTAAATACCATCAAAAAAGTTTACGCTGACACAGGTCATCTCATCGATCCGCACACTGCCGATGGTGTCAAAGTGGCACTTGATGTTCAAAAGGAAGGTGAGAAAATCATCGTCGCTGAGACTGCACTGCCAATCAAATTTGAAGAAACGATGACTGAAGCTTTGGGGCAAATTGACTTGCCAAGACCTGCTCACACGGTTGGTATTGAGAGCCGTGAACAATTTGTTACCGTACTTGATAATGACGCCAAACTTGTGGCCAGGCATATTCAACAATTCGTTTCTCCAAAGTGAATCACTGATTTAAAAAAGCCAATTTCATGGGAGGTTGGCTTTTTTTAATTAACCAAGATGGTAATTACCATGTCTTATGAAAAGCTTAATGATCGCCATGCCATCATCGCCATGTGGTATGTCGTCAATACTTCATTGATATCTTATTATAAACTGATTGATGCCTTTGGTGATGCACGCTCGGCATTATTGGCGACGCCTGATGAGTGGCGTATGCTTGGCATTCATACAGCTCATGTCAGGCGTTTTAAAGACAATCAAGATGTGCTTGCCTTCATTTCTCGTGTGCTAGAGTGCGTTGCTCGTGGAGCTTATGATTTGCTGGTGATGGGCGATGAGAATTATCCAGTCCAGTTGAATGGCATTTATGACCCACCGCCAGTATTGTTCTATCAAGGCGATGCCGCCAGGCTTAAAGATAAGCAAATCGCCATCGTTGGCAGTCGCAACCCCACGCCACAAGCTAAGCAGATCACTTTTGATATGGCACAATATTTGGTGCAGTCAGGATTTAGCATCACCAGTGGTCTTGCACAGGGGGTGGATCGGCAGGCACATTTGGGTGCTTTGACTCAGTCACCCCCGTTATTAGGGCGTACGGTGGGTGTGTTGGGTACAGGTATTGATGTGTGTTATCCTAAGAACCATCATGCCTTATTTGCACAAATCATTGATGAAGGCGGAGTGTTGATTACTGAGTTGTTGCCAGGCACGCCTGCCAGTAAGCATACTTTCCCTCGCCGCAATCGCCTGGTGGCAGGACTGTCATTGACCACCATCGTTACCGAAGCAGCTTTACAAAGTGGATCGCTCATCACGGCTCGCTTGGCTGCTGAGCAGGGCAAGCAAGTATTTGCCATACCGAGTCATATTCACAACAAAAATGCCGAGGGTTGTCATCACCTGATCCGTGAAGGGGCAACTTTGGTCTATCATCCAGCTCAGATCATCGAAGAGCTGAGTGAAGAGGTGATTTATGGTGCCTTGCCCCAAACCTTCTCTCAGGGTGTGTCGGTGTTTAATGATGATTCTGCACTGGCAACACCGAACCCATCAAAAGCCACGCAGTCCATAGACTCGATACCAATGCAGTCAATGACGATACCAGAGCATCTGCAAGGCGTTTGGGACAAGGTGACTGAGCAGCCCAAAGATTTAGATGTGCTTGTCACACAAACAATGATGGATGCAGGAGTGCTTATTGCTAAGCTGATGGAGCTGGAATTGCTTGGTTTGGTGGTGCAGGCTGGAGGAAGATATGTCAGATCTTGAAATTTTTGGACGGCATGAAACAAAAAATGTGGCTGACTTTCTCAAATCAGGAGGTGTGCTGGCATATCCAAGCGAGAGCGTTTGGGGGCTTGGTTGTGATGCTTTTGATGACAGGGCGATTGAGCGAATTTTTACCTTAAAAGCCCGTCCAGTGCATAAGGGGCTGATCGTACTGACTGATGAGGTGGATAGACTCGTACCTTTGTTGGTAGATTTGCCAAAATTCTTGCAAGATGAATTATTACAAAGAATGCGTGCTTTATATAACGATCATGACATCAAAACGACCGTGCAAGCACAGACTTGGCTCATTCCTGTGGCAAAGTCGGCTTGTCCGCCTAAGATATTGATGGGGGGGTTTGATACATTGGCGGTGCGTGTTACGCATCATAAAATCTTAAAAAGTATCTGCCAGGCACTTGTTTGCGACAAGAACCCCTATGGTTTTTTGGTATCTACCAGCTGCAACCCAAGTGGCGAGCCGTCTGCTACCAACCTAGGACAGGCACAGGCGTACTTTGGCGATAAAATTGCCTATCTAGATGCACAAACCTTAGGTTTTGATAAGCCCAGTCAAATCATTGATGTGATGACAGGGGCTGCAGTTCGCTAATCTGGCTCACCATGAAGCGGACGATGAATTAACACTCATTCACAAAACCGACTGATAGCCACAATGGTTAAGTAAATGCCATTGCGTTTATGAACATTAATGTTATAATATTGCCATTTTTTGACTTGGAATTTTACTTATGATGAAGACAACAAACAGCGTGCTGTATGTGGCGATGATGGCGGCTTTCGCTAGCCATTCTATGACGGTGTATGCTGACGATGAACCAAGCACCAAGCTTGATACACTGGTAGTAACGGTCAAGGGTGATCGCACACAGACCAACTTGCTTGGGCGTAGGACAAATGTCTCTGATATGATGATTCGTGCCAAGGAATTAAAACAGCGACCAACCACACTGGGCGATGCTTTAGATGGCGAGCTTGGCATTCATTCCAATCAATTTGGTGGCGGTGCATCAGCCCCCATCATTCGTGGACAAGAAGGCAAACGCATCACCATTTTGCAAAATAATGCCGATGTCATTGATATGGCCCATCTGTCTCCAGACCATGCTGTGATGGTGGATACAGTGCTTGCCAAGCAAGCTGAGGTGGTGCGTGGAGTTAGTACTTTACTCTACAAATCTGGTAATTCGGCAGGGGCGGTTAATATTATTGACAACAAAATCCCCACTCAAATGCCTGACAAGCCCATCGTAGGTGAGGTGGGTGTTCGCTTTAATACGGGTAATCATGAAAAACTTGGTACGGGGGCGGTTACTTTTAGTGCAGGGAGTCATGTTGCTGTGCATTTGGAGGGATTGCACAAATCAGCAGGGGATTATCGCACACCCAACTATACTTACACCACCTTTGATAATGAAAATCAGATTGATCGCTATGTCAAAGCGCCAGAACGCTTGGCTGCCTTAGAAAAAGAATGGCAGGCGATTCAAAGTGGTACGCCGTTGTCTTGGCGAGATAAGACCTACTTCATCAGTGATGAAGCTGGCTATTTAAAACAAAAGGCTATTTTGGATCAGGATTTATCCACCATTCAAAACCATGCTTTTAATCATCTGCCCGAGAGCTGGGCGAATTCAAAATCAGGAAGTGTGGGTGTATCTTGGATAGGCAGTCAGGGTCATCTGGGTGTGGCCGTCAGCGAGAGAAAAGATAAGTATGGCTTGCCTGCTCACAATGCCATCTATGAAGGCTGTGGAGTGATTTCTATTTTTGACAGCCTGTGGGACAGACCTTATTTGGCTACCTATCCGCAACTCATCAACGAAGATGATGTCAACTACATCAATCCACGCCCTGACTGTGCTGACCATGCCGTCGATAATTTCAATCATTCACACGGCGTGCATAAAAAACACGATAAGCACGGCAAACCCTATGTGGATTTGACCACTCGCCGTTATGATTTGCGAGGGGAGTGGAATAAGCCTACCTCCTTTGTGGATAAGGTGCGCGCTAATGTCGGCTATGTGGATTATAAGCATGATGAAAAAGAAGGCGATGTTGTCAATACTTCTTTTATGAATAAAGGTAAGGTTGCACGCATTGAACTGACGCACACACCCACCAATCAGCTTAAAGCCTTGTGGGGTATGCAATACACCAAACAAGATAACAGTGCCTTATCTCCGCAGACAGAATGGCGAAAGCGCCAGCTTTTAACACAAAATAAACTGACCAATACCGCTTTATTCGCGATGGGTCAGTATCATGCTGGTAATGTCGAGCTGGAGCTTGGCACTCGTCTAGAAAAGCAAAAAGTAGCAATGGATTATGATACCAATCACATCATAGAGACGATGAAAGAGCGTAGTCGTTTGCGACTTGACCCTGATAAATTGCAACAGGCGATAGATTATGCCATAGATGCCACCAAGCCATATCAGAACACCGCTCATTCATATGCACTGGGTGTGCATTGGAAATTCCTGCCGCAATATACGCTGTCTTTCAACGCATCACGCCAAGAACGCTTACCAAATAGTCAGGAGCTGTACACGCATGGCATGCATCTTGCCACCAACTCATTTGAAATTGGTAATCGACATCTGACCAAAGAAAAGTCCAACAATTATGAGCTGGGATTAAGGTTTGCTGGCGATAAATTGGATTATAAACTGGCAGGCTATGTGTACGATTTTGATAACTACATTTACCTATCCACAATCAATGAGTATTTGGGAACAGCACGAGTCAATCATCTAAAAAAACTACGCATCAACCGCTACGACCAAAGTCCTGCCAGATTCTATGGGCTAGAAGCCAGTGCAGGCTATCAGTTTAATGATACCTATTATGCATCCATCTTTGGAGATTACATCAGGGGTAAATTGCATGATATGCCACCGATTATCAGCGACTATACGGCCGCATCATGGGGCAGACCTGCCGTCAAAACTTATACAGCCCAAGAAGACCGTACCACACCACGCCTACCACCCATGCGATTGGGCATGAAAGTGAAGGCTGATTTTGATGACAGATGGTCTGGTAATTTTGAGTATGTTCGCACTTTTGACCAAAATAAAGTGTCTAAATTTGAAGCACCAACCAAAGGTCATCATTTATTGAATGTGGGTGTGAATTACCAAAACCATCAGGGGAATCTTGACTACTCAATGTTCTTTAATGCCAACAATCTTTTGAACCAAAAAATATATGCTCATGAAACATTTTTGTCTTATATTCCGCAGATGGGGCGCAACTTTAATGTGGGGGTGAGTGTGAAGTTTTAATCGCTAAAACCATAAAAAGTTAGGCATTTAGCTTTTGCTATATTGTAACTTTATTTTTCATTATGTTATAATATTATCTTTTTATGGTTATTAATGGAAGATTGCGATGACGACTTACAGATATTTGCCTTTGGCCATTTCACTGGTGTTAAGTCAAATGGCCTTTGCGGATTCGTCCAAAGAAGAGCCGAGTGTGTTGCTTGATAACATGTCTGTCATGCTATCAACAACGCCACAGAGTTTGGCTTTTTCTGATGCCACTAAGGCGAGTGAT
This sequence comes from Moraxella oculi, assembly GCF_023336735.1. Classification (GTDB taxonomy): domain Bacteria; phylum Pseudomonadota; class Gammaproteobacteria; order Pseudomonadales; family Moraxellaceae; genus Moraxella; species Moraxella oculi. Next base: position 34,202 of record NZ_JAMBAQ010000013.1, read on the forward strand.
CTGACGATCAAAAAAGATAAGCTGCAACACCGTTCTGCCACACTGGGTAATGCTTTATCATCACAAGGTGGCATTCATTCCAATCCTTTTGGTGGTGGAGCTTCCGCCCCTGTGGTGCGTGGTCAAGAAGGCGTGCGTGTTAAGGTGTTGCAAAACGGCATGGGCGTGTCCGACATGTCAACCGTCAGTCCTGATCATGCGGTGGCGGTCGATACGCTGCTTGCCAGCCGTGTTGAGGTGGTGCGTGGGGCTTCTACGCTCATGTATGCCAATGCTTCTACCGCTGGGGTTGTCAATGTCATTGATGAGCGTATCTTAGATACAATGCCAAACGCCATCACAGGCGAGCTGATGCTGCGCACGAATGATGGCAGTGATGAGAAGCTGGCAACTGCAGGTGTATCTTTGCCAGTTGGTGAAAAGATTGCCGTACGCATTGAGGGCATGAGTCGAGCTGCTAATCCCTATAATGTCCCTGCGATTAATTTTGGTGAAGTCTTAAATTATTTGCCTGATTCTCATAACAAATCAGTTGTTGGTACGCTTGGAGTGTCGTATATTGGTAATCAAGGCCATCTGGGCGTGGCATACAGCCAACGCAAGGACGACTATGGCTTAGTGGGGCATAATCACAAATTTGATAATTGTGCAGGGCATGTGCTTGATACCAGTCGTGGTTGGTTTGGTCCTGAACGCAAATATCTCATTCCTTATCCGCACTTGATGACTGATGAGGACATGGTTGGTCGCCTGCATTTTCACTGCGGATCGGACTATGATCTTGATCATGGACATAGTCATGATAATGTGTATGGGCATCGACATGACCCCAGTCAAAAAGGTCCTTGGGTGGAGCTGAGTTCAAAAACCTTTTCGCTACAAGGTGAGCTGAACAGCCCAACACCAAGCATTGACAAAGTCCGATTATCTGCTAGCCATAGCGACTACCATCACCAAGAATACGATGAAGGTAAGCACATTCCTGACCCATCGACAGGCACAAGATTTGTTAAAGGCAACACTGCTTATTGGGCTAATAAAGGCTTGGCTGCCAAAATGTCGGTGCATCAATCTCCCACTGATCGACTGTCTTTGGTGTGGGGTGTTGAAACTGCCAGTAATAAAACCCATGCTCTCATCCCAAGTCATGATGAGAAAGCAGCCAATCGTCGACCATTGGTTGAGAACACTCAAAAGACAGGCAGTGTGTTTGCTCTTGGGGAATACCAGTTTGGCAAGACCAAGTGGCATGTTGGTGTACGCCATGAAAAAACAAGCATTCCTGTACATTATAATATCGCTGAGATTGACGCTCAGTTCAATAATGCCATTGATGTTCAAGAAAAGCCTGATTTGACGCCTTATCGCAATAATGCGACTTCTTACGCAGTAGGTGCGATGTGGGATATTTCACCAAAACTTCGTCTTGATGCCACTTTATCGCATAATGAACGCATCCCCACTCCTATGGAGTTATATTACCATGGGAAGCACCTGGCGACCAATTCTTTCTTGTATGGTAATAATGCACTCAAAAAAGAAAAATCAGATAATGGTGAGTTGGGCGTAACTTTTACAGGGGATAAATGGCATCTAAAAGGCAGTGTCTACGCCAATCATTTTGGCAACTTTATTCACCCAGAAAACCTATATAAAAATGGTAACCTGACAATGCGACGCTTTACTCAATCAAAGGCAAAATTGCGTGGGGCGGAGCTTGAATTGAGCTATCAGTTCTCACCCAATTTGACCGTGAGTGTTTTTGGCGATACCGTGCGTGGCAAGCTGTACAGGTTTTCTCCGATTGTGGGCAATGGGATTTACGAAGATGTGACCGTTTATGTAGACCCAAAAGAATGTGGCGTAGATAGGGACGATCCGAATTACGAAGATTGGTGCAAAGACACTGAGCGAAAGCTGGTTGGTCAAGACATCATCATACGCCCTGATCGCAATCCACCACGACTCTCCCCTGATCGCTTCGGCTTACGCATCAATGGCGAATATGGTAGATTTTCACCCTCATTAGAGTATGTGCGAGTGGCAGCTCAAAATCGCACCTCGCAATCAATCGCCAGTAAGTATTATAGTGAATGCCCACATCATGATCATGCTGACAGTCGCTTATGCCCAATTTACATTAATGAAGATGCAACTTTGGGGTATCATTTGCTCAACTTGGGTTTAGACCATCACCGCCGTATCGGAAACACAGACACTACTTGGTCGCTTCGTGCCAACAACCTTTTGAACGAAAAAATCTATGTACACAACTCATTCTTACCTTTTGTCCCACAGCAAGGGCGTAATGTGAGCTTATCGGTGAATGTGAAGTTTTAAAGACTGTTGATGTTAATGCTAACGCTTGATGATGTCTTGGTCTTTGGCTCATCGGATTTTTATGTGCCGACACTGATATGGCGGCTTTAGTCTGATCAATAAAAAAGCAGAAAAATGGTTTTTCTGCTTTTTTATTAAAAATCAATGTCTTGTGCGTCCAGCAATCAATTCATAGACAAATAAGACGATGATTGCCCCAATGACTGAAATGAGGAGTCCGCCAATACCGCCATTGGTGTAAATGCCAAGAGCATTGGCAATGAAGTTACCTACGGCACCACCCACCATACCTAAAATGATGGTGAGAATCCAGCCCATACTGTCTGCACCAGGCTTGATGGCACGAGCCAATAAGCCAACGACCAAGCCGATGATGATAGACCAAATCATGATAATCCCCTTTGTTTTTACCTAGTTAATATCAATGACCAAAATCTCTTTTGGCGATTGATATTGATTGTACAGTATTTGGCAAAAATTTTGGGTTAAGCTTGGCAAACATTTGTATGAAGTCTGTCGTTAAATATGCCAAAGCACGCAAAACATCACGGCATTGTTGATTTTGTGTGAGTGCTTAAAGTCATGTCGTTATTTTGGAGCACTGATAGACTCAACAATGTTCAAGTCAAAACCAGAAACATTGAATTTGGCAGGGCTTGATAGCAGGCGCATGTCTGTTACCCCAAGCAGTTTTAGAATCTGAGCGCCAACACCAATGGTGCGATAAGGCTCGCTTTCTTCATGAATGCTGCTGTGTTGGCATTTGTCCAAGGCGGTGCTGATGTCTACCGTTCGGTCGTCAGCGATCCATAAAAACACACCCTGTTCGCTATCGGCGATGGTCTGCAATGCCAGACGCATGTCCCAGCCGCCTTTGATGTTGGCTGAGAATAAGTCTTTTAGTGGATTTAAGCTATGGACTCGTACGGTGCTGATGCCATTTTTGGGATTGCCTTTGACCAAAGCGATGTGAGTTTCTTTGGCGCCGTATTCTTTAAAACGATACAGATCAAAAGTACCAAATGCGGTATCTAGCGTACTTTTATCAATCAGCTCAACCGTCTGCTCATGAGTCATGCGATAGTGAATTAAATCGGCGATCGTGCCAATTTTTAGACCATGTTCTTTAGCAAAGATTTCCAAATCATCACGGCGAGCCATTTCGCCATTTGGTTTGATGATTTCACATATCACCGCTGATGGTTCTAATCCAGCCAATCGTGCCAAGTCACAACCTGCTTCGGTATGACCTGCTCGATGCAACACCCCGCCTTTTTTAGCGATGATGGGGAATATGTGCCCTGGGCTGACGATGTCGGTTGGCTTGGCATAAGGTGCGATGGCTCGTTGCACGGTTAAGGCACGATCAGCGGCAGAGATGCCTGTGGTAACGCCACTTGCAGCCTCAATGGAAACCGTGAAATTGGTGCTAAATTGGGAGCCGTTTTTGTCGCTCATCAGACCCAAATTAAGCTGATTAGCTCGCTCTTCGGTGATGGTTAAGCAGACCAGGCCTCGTGCATGCGTAATCATAAAATTGATTGCCTCAGGCGTGATATGGCTTGATGCGATGACGATGTCGCCTTCATTTTCTCGGTCTTCATCATCCATTAAAATGACCATTTTGCCTGCCTTGATGTCTTCGATGATTTCGGCAGTGTTGTTTAGTGCCATGATTGCCCTACCTAAGATTAAAAAATTGTGAATGATATGGGGGTTGTTTTAATAATTATAAAGTATGATGGTGAAATAGTCTATTGCAAAAGGGGTGGTGATTGATGAAGGTGGTTTGTCAAAAGTATTGACTGATATTTTTTATTATGAATGTTTGACATATTCAATGATGATGGCTGTCGGTTAGTATGGATTTATTGAGAACATAAGGTATGCCATGATGTTTCATGTGAAACATGCTGATGTTGAGGCATCATTTTTGGGATTTTAGCCAGTTGATGAAAGCGAAGCTGGCTTGCTCTTTTTGGTTGTCTGCAAATTCGTAAAATCGTCTTCCGACCAGCATGTCGGGTAAGTATTGTTGTGGGTGGTAGTGATTGGGGTGGTCGTGTGGGTAAATGTATGCCAGTCCGTAGCCTTGAGCTTTCATCAGTTCGGTGGTGCCATTTCTTAAGTGTAATGGTACGCTAAGGGCATCATTTTTAACAAAAGCCAAAGCATCATTGATGGCTTTATAAGTGCTGTTTGACTTGGCAGAAGTAGCCAAATAAACGGTAACTTGAGCTAAAATGATGCGAGCTTCTGGCATGCCAATTGACTGCACTGATCGTAGGGCAGTATCAGCAAGTAACAGCGCGTTAGGGTTGGCAAGGCCGATGTCTTCGCTGGCTAAAATCACCAATCGGCGAGCGATAAAGGCTGGATCTTCACCTGCATTGAGCATTCTAGCCAGCCAATAAATAGAGGCGTCAGGGTCGAGCCACGCACCGATTTGATGAATGCACTGATCACATCATAGTGCATGTCTCCTACTTTGTCATGGTGTGGCAGTACGGTCTGGGCAATGCTTTGAATGAGTGCTTCATTAATGATGAGTGTGTCATCATCGACATGCTGGCAAGCGATTTCAAGTAAGTTTAGGGCCTTTCGGGCATCGCCAGCAGCAAGTGATGCAAGTTTGGTTAAGCTACCTTGAAGCTTAATGCCGCACAGCACATGGTCTTTTTGTAAGGCTTGTTGTAATACTTGTACCAACTCATCGGTGCTTAGAGGATTTAAGCGGTAGGTTTGACAGCGAGACAGCAGAGCATTGTTGATGCTAAATGATGGGTTTTCGGTGGTGGCACCAATGAGGGTGATTTTGCCAGACTCTACTGCACCAAGTAGTGCATCCTGTTGCGCTTTATTAAAACGATGAATCTCATCAATAAAAATCACAGGAGAGCCAAAATTCAGACCACTCCCCATGCGTCCGCTATTGTCAATGAGTTCTCTTAACTCTTTTATGCTTAGGTCAAGGGCGGATAAAAGATGGAATTCACGCCCTGTCGCATGAGCCAGCAGGCGTGCCAGTGTCGTCTTACCAATACCTGCTTCGCCGTATAAAATCAGACTTGGTAAATGTCCGCTTGCAATCATGCGAGCAATTGGAGCGTTGCGGCCTAAAAGATGCGTCTGCCCAATAAAGTCACTTAAAAACTTTGGACGCATGCGTTCAGCAAGTGGGGCGTGTTGATTGATCATGTTAATATAAAAATTTGCGAAAAATTGCTAAAATATCCGTCATTATACACGGTATTGCTATGATTTTGGATCAATATGACGCGAAATTCCATGACGCCCCCTAAGACAGTGCGTCCCTTAACACAGGGTGAAAAAATCATCGCTCGTTCAGTGTTTGGCGATTCACTCTTTTTGGATGACATTCGCCTAGCGACGGCATGGTGGGTCCTAAAAGGTTATGCAGTCTCGCCAAATGGCTGGGTTTATTTTCATGCTGATGATTTTTGTGCTGATTTTAGTGATAAACCCTTGCATATTCGAGCATGGTTGGTGCATGAACTGACTCATGTTTGGCAAATTCAGCAGGGAGTGGCGGTGCTTTGGCGTGCAATGTTCAACCGAAAATACCACTATGACTTTAGCAAAGATAAGGTGTTTTTTGATTATGGCGTAGAACAGCAAGCCAAAATGATAGAGGACTTTTATGTACAAAGAGAGCTGGGTAGGGATTGTCGTGCATGGTATGCATGCGTACCATTTTTAGCTTAATATTTTAAGCATTGCATGATCTGGTATTGCCATATCAGGGGGCTTGGCATGATTTACCATTTAGATTGCAGTGTTTTTTGACCAGTCTGATTGTATTTTTTTTTGATGTTTTTATCGACCGCTTTACCAATTCTATGGATTGAAAATTTAAGATCAGGCTCATGTGTCTGCTCTCAAAGTTGTTGCGGTAATAAAAAGTAAGGCGGTCTTTGAAAACTGCATCACACTTTTGTTGCCATCGTGATGGTATAAGTTTTGCCCTGTTTTAGCTTGTCGGCATTGCCAAAAACTTCGGTAAATGAGCGTTTCATGAAATCTCTGAGCCCATTAATTGTAACCACATAAAAGCGACCACCTGCCTCCATACGGTCGTAGGCATCTAGCAAATATAAGTAGTGCTGTTCTTTACTGGCCTTGGCAGGCAGATTACTCATTACTAGGTTAAATCGTCGGTCTTTTGGCACATGGGCGAAACCATTAGAAAGCATGATTTGGGTATTGGTCAGGCCATTGTTTTGGCAGTTTAATTTGGCGTATTCCACCGCCACAAAATCCTTGTCAATGAGCAGATGCTCGCCATTTGGGCATTCACGCGCCGCTGTCATGCCTAGCACACCATAACCACAGCCTAAGTCGATTGAGTCATCATCGGCTTTAAAGTCAATATGATCAAGCAGCATCAGACTGCCATCGTCTAATTTCTCTGGACTAAAAATCCCCCAAGTGGTACGAAAATCAAAAGGCTTACCAAGTACTTCTTGGCTAAAACTGATGTCATCTCGCCAAAATTTGGCTTTGTGTTGTAGGTCGGTCAGGGTGGTTTTACTCATCTTTGCTATGCTCAATCAGTGAAAATGACTATGATACAATAACCAAGACCATCTGACAAATCTGCCATGATGATTCATTCTATTCGTTGTCATGATAAGTCTTGGTCTTGAAGCTTGATTAATAGTTACCCTCTGGGGTGATGTTCGCTGTGCAGTGCTTGCAGGCGTGCCGTCGCCACATGTGTGTAGATCTGTGTGGTTGATAAATCTTTGTGTCCAAGCAGCAGCTGAACACTTCGTAAATCCGCACCATGATTAACCAAATGCGTAGCAAAAGCATGACGAAGTGTGTGTGGAGATATGTCGGTTCTGATGTCTGCCAAAAGGGCGTATTTTTTGATCATGTGCCAAAAGTTATGTCGTGTCATGTAGCCGCCTTGCTCTGTTAGGAAAACTGCTTGGCAGTCAGATTTTCCTATCAGTAATTGGTTTCTTTGACTCAGATATGCCTGTAGGGCGTTTTGGGCGTACTCTCCCATTGGTATGAGTCGAGTTTTATTACCCTTGCCTGTGATTTGCAGCCAGCCTGCATTGAGATTGACCTGTTCAAAAGACAAATTGACCAATTCGCTGACTCGCAGACCGCATGAATACATGATTTCTAGCATTGCTTGGTCGCGTGTGCCTAATAGGCTGCTATCGGGTGCGTCAAGCAGGCGGGTAACAGCGTCTTCTGAGAGTGTCTTTGGTAAGGGTTTGATGACTTTAGGGTTTTTAATGTCTTCACAGGGGTTGTCTTTGCGTGCGTCATTGCTAAGTTGCCATAAAAAAAACTGGCGTAAACTGGCAAGTAGGCGTGCAATGGTGCGAGGATTTTTACCTTGGTTTTGATGATGATGTAGGCAATCTAGCACATCGGCTTGACACCATGTTGTTAAAGGCTTTTGATTGACGCTCATGCACAACCGTAAATCTTGAATGTAGGCATTTCTGGTGCGTACCGACAGACCGCGTGCCAACATGGCCATGCGAAATTCATCAAGATAGACGGGGTCGTTGCTGCTGTGATTGACCTTGGGTGTGCGTGGTGTGCGAGCACGAGTCTTACTCATGGGTCAAGCCAGCTTTTTTGTCAAGACATAGCGATAGCTGCCGTCATCAAGGACTTCTTGGCTTTCAAGCGAGTGTCCAAGGTGGCGACAAAAATTGGGAATGTCACGAGTGGTTGCAGGGTCGGTGGCTAAAATTTCAATGCGTTCACCGCCTTGGATTTGCCTGATCATCTTGTGTAGCAGCATGATGGGTTCGGGGCAGATGAGACCTTTTGTGTCTAAAATGTGGCTCATTGTGTCATCTCTTGGTTGGTTGTTGGGGTGTTTGATGGGGTTTGCTGTAAAAAATTTAAAAACTTTTTCAGATTCACACGAAAAACATAAGGCATGGCAAACCATGCTACCATTGCCAAAAACACCGCCATAAAAAAGTTTTTTGTGCTGCCGTAGATGGCGTAATTGATCAAGGAAAATAGCGTCAAGCTCATTGCGGTCAGTAGCATCAGTATTAAAATACCGCCTTGCATGATGCGATATCGACCCAAAAAAAACACATGAAATAGGCTGATTGGAATACTCAACCCCACTAGTGCGTACGGTAAGTAGTGAAAAGCACGGTAGATGACCATGTTGTCTTTAAAGTGTGCCATGCTTGCCAAAGTACCAAATGCCGCAAAGCAAGCAATGGCTGCCATGCCTAGATAAATGCTGATGTTGGCAAGGCGTAAGCCTTCTTTGGTGCGTGTGATGAGTGTGTCGTGATGATTCATGATGCTGTGATGATTTGTGGTTGGGTGTGGTGTTTGGTGGCTATGTTTTGTCTTTATGAGTATTGTCATGATAGTTGCTAACATACTTAGCAAGACTGGGAGCGTAAAAATAACCATCGATCAAAATGCACGCGCAGATGTTGTCAATCGGTTCTCTTTCATGGGTAATCCAGCCACGCTCCCATGCCAGCTGTCTGGCTTCTTTTGAGGTCAGTCGCTCGTCATACATGAATACCTTGGTGGTAGAATGCCTTTCTCCTAGGCGATGCGACAGACGCCGAGCGAATTTGGCCGCTCGTTTAGAAAGCATTGAGTCTGTGCCGTCCATGTTTAGAGGCAGACCAACCAGCACTTCATCAATTTCCCAAGTATCAATGATGCCAAGCAGATTCTCCCAGTCTGGCTGACCATTATTCATCGCTAAAATGTCAAAAGGGCGTGCGTCTTTGGTAAGGCTATTTCCTAACGCCATGCCCATCTTTTTGACACCGAAATCTAGAGCAAGAATTAAAGTGGGTTTATCATCAATCATTAAGCAGACCCTGTGCTAAGGACGAATGTGTGCGGATTGACACCTATTTTATCATACGCCTTACTAAGACGCTCGTCAAATGAGATGCCAAATAGTATTTCTAAATCAGGCGGACATAAAAGCCAATCACCCGCCACCAACTCACGCTCTAACCGCCCTTTATGCCAACTACAAAAGCCCATGCATACCAAATAATGTGCCAAACTGTCAGCGGATAAATGTTCCAAAATGTCCTTGCTGGTTGTCAAGCAAACATTCTCACCGATGGCGAAGGATGAACCGTAGTCAGGAAGTCCTGTGTGTAAAACAAAGCCTGCCTCAGGGCGTATGGGTCCGCCATCTAGGGCTGGCGTGTTCATGGCACGCTGTGAACTGGGTAAGCCCAGCTCATTTAGCAGTCCGCCTACTGAAGTGGATAGGGGTTGATTGATGATAAAACCCCATGCACCTTCAAGAGTATGCCGGCAGACATAGATGAGTTTTCCTAAAAAACGCTCATCATCTAAACTTGGACTGGCAATCAAGAACTGGTGAGCAAGATTTTTAATTGGTTTGTTCATAATCAAAATTACTTATTTACAGTGGCTCTCATGACTTTTGGTTAAGCTGTTTTGAATGTCTCATCTGATGCGAATGTTGTCAACCAACCGCTGTCTGTATCATTTTATTGTGATGTTTTTGTTAGAATGGGGTGCGGTGCTGGCATGGGTGATGTCATGAAGTAGGCTTTTAACATGTGCTCGGGTTGCTTCGGTAATATTGACCCCTCCAGACATTCTGGCAAGCTCATCAATCTGATGCTCTCCTGTGATGACGCTTAGCTTACTTGTGGTCTGTTCGCCATGATCTTTATGTACCAAAATGTGGCGATGAGCGGCGGCGGCGACTTGGGCTTGATGTGTGATGGCCAGCAGCTGTTGATGCTTACCTAGGCTGCGAAGCAGCTCTCCTACCACTTGTGCCGTACCACCACTGATGCCCACATCCACCTCATCAAATACCAGTATGGGTCGATTGCTCAAATCGCCACCACCTGCCACCATCACTTGCATGACAAGTGCCATGCGAGACAGCTCGCCCCCTGAGGCGACCTTATGTAGTTGTTGTAAGGGTGTGCCAATATTGGCACTAAATAATAAGGCAATGTCGTATTTGCCATGCATGCCATATTGACTGGGGTCTTTGGCATCAAAGGTAAATTCACAGCGGGCATTGGGCAACGCCAACGGCATCAAACGAGATTGCAGTTGTTTGCAAATGGTTGGAGCGATGTTCATGCGAGCGTCGTTTAATACTTCTGCAGCATCAAGATAGTACTCATAAGCCTCTTGGACTTGAGCATCTAACATGTCATCATCGGGTAGGGCTTGTAGTGCGTCAAGCTCTTTTTGCCAGCTGTCAGCATCACTTAGTAGCTTGGTGATTGGTGTGTGATATTTGTTTGATAATCTGTGAGCCAAAGTCAATAGACCATTTAATTCGTGCAGGCGCTCTTCATCTGGCAAGGACTGTTCGGCATAATCAGCAAGTTTTGCACCAGCATCCATGATCTGCTCTTGGGCCAGTGCTAATAATTGACTGCATTCGTTAAATGCTTTGCTTTTATCGGCATTGTTGTCACAGATGCGTATGGCACGACCCAGCAGGCTGAGTACACTGGGGTTATTACCATCACCATCTAAGCAGTTGACTGCTGCAACCGCCTGTCCCATCAGCGTTTCTAGATTGGAGAGTTCATCATATTCGCTTTCAAGCTCTGCAAAATTGACAGTCAATAATGGTTCAATATCAGTCAGTTTGGCGGATAGCAGTGCCATGCGATCAGCCCTCTGCGTCGATACGGATTTGACCTCATCGGCATGTTTTTTGATGCTCTGCCATGCGTGATAGGCATCTTTGGTAGCGATTTTTAAGTGATTGAGATTGCCAATTTTATCCAGCCAGTCAACCACAAATTGAGATTTTAGCAGTTCTAAGCCTGCGTGTTGTGAGTGAATATTGACTAAAATTTGCCCAAGGGATTTTAACTCACTGATGCTTGCTGGCACACCGTTAATCCATGATTTTGACCGACCTTGCGCACTGATTTTTCGGCGAATGAGTAGGGTATCTTCTTCAAGCTCTCGCTCGTGCTTGGCAAACCATGCCACAACTTCGTCATTACCAGTGATGTCAAATTCTCCAAATACACTTGCTTCATCGCAGCCATGTCGGACAACGCCACTGTCGGCACGCCCCCCTGCACACAATGATAGGGCGTCTAGTACCAGCGACTTACCAGCACCCGTTTCACCTGTGATGACATTGAATCGTCCGTCGAAGTCCACTTCTTGTTTTTCGACGAGGGCAAAGTTATTTAGGCTTAAAGAGACCAGCATGATGGTGTGTTTTCCATAAAAAAGCAATGGGTTATGATAATAAATTTATGCGAATTTGGCAATTTATACAAGCGTTTATGGGTAAAATTTTCGTTCAAAAGTAATCGTATGAAACCATGGGTGGGTTGCTGGGTGTTTTGACAATTTGGCATAAATTTGCCACAATAACAACGATTTTTCTAACAATAGGCATGCTCATGTCAAAACCAAAAAAAGCCCCTTATCATGCACATCAGCCATCTCCTAAAAAAGGCAAGGCCGCCAAAGATCGTCTGGCACACTTTTATGGTGTGCATGCGGTAATGGCGTTGTTAAAACATCGTCCACAAGATGCGTTGACTTTATTTGTACAGTTAAAAGAAACAGGTGTTAGCCAGACGCACGAAGAACTCATCACTTTTGCCAAGAGTAATGGTGTGAGTGTGCAAATGGCACACAAAGATAAATTGACCAAGCTGTGCGACAGTCATCAGCATCAAGGCGTGGTTGTGGCAGCACGATTACCCAAAATGTATGATGAGGGTGAGATCGAGAATCTGGTGGATAATCCCAATGCGTTGTTTTTGGTGCTGGATCAAATCACCGATGCTCACAATTTGGGAGCTTGTTTGCGTTCGGCGAGTGCGATGGGCGTGGATGCGGTCATCATTCCTAAGCATCAAAGTGTGTCGATTACTCCAACCGTCGCTAAGGTCTCTGTGGGTGCAGCAGAGGTGATTCCTGTGATTGCTGTTACCAATTTGGCACGCAGTCTAGAAAAGCTCAAAAAGGCAGGTGTGTTTGTCTTTGGTACGGCACTTGATGAGACGGCCGCGCCACTTCATGAGTGTGATTTTGGCGGAAAAGTCGCCATCATCATGGGGTCAGAGGGTGATGGTATGCGTAGGCTTACTCAAGAGTACTGTGACACATTGGTTTATATCCCCATGTCTGACAATCCAAATCGTCCGCAAAGCCTCAATGTCAGCGTGGCTACAGGCATGGTGCTGTATGAGGTGGCAAGACAAAGAGTGAGCAGAGGCTAACTCTTTTGTCTGGGAATGTCGCATAAGTTACCGTATGTTCCATGTGAAACATGAGTATGAAGAATGGCAGATGTGCCAGACTTAAAAAGATGAGTAATGTCATTAAGATGGCTGGCACATGATGACTGTCAACCGTTCCAAAAAACCTACCAAAGGCAAATTTAGCGTTTTCTTCCTACTTCATCGCTTGTTGCCCTTGCCATTTGGCGCAGGTCTTACATAAGCTCCATAGGCATTTTAAAATTGGGGATAGAACTTACCCGCCAAGGTTTTTGTTAAGATAAGGTTAAAACCTTATCCGCTTTGTGTAAAATGTTGATACTGGCGTTAATATCCCTGTCGTGATTGGTTTGACAATTGGGGCAAGTCCAGTTTCTAACAGATAAAGGTAATTCATATAACTTAACACCACAACAAGAGCAGGTTTTGCTTGATGGATAAAATCTGTCCAATTCTTTGAGTGTCTTGCCCCATTGATTTGCTTTGTAGATGAGTTGCCTTTTAAGTTCGTAAAACCCTAAATCATTGATAGCACGGCTTAGTTTGCGATTTTTTACCATACTTTTGATATTTAGGTTTTCAAGACAAATCACATCAAATCGTTTTACCAAATCAGTGGTGAGTTTGTGCAAAAAGTCTTTTCTGATACAGCTGATTTTGTAATGCAATCGTGAGAGCTTGGTTTTTGCCTTTTCACGATTGTTGGAGCCTTTTTGTTTACGGCTAAGTTGTTTTGATAATCTTTGAAGTTTTTTAAGTTTATTCTTTAAAGGTTTTGGTGCTTGTATCTTTTCTCCTGTTGAAAGTGTGGCAAGGTCGGTAATGCCTAAATCAATGCCAACAGATTTATTCGTTTTTTCTTTGAGTAAAAGATGATTGGGTAAATCTTGTAATTCCACCGCAATGGATACAAACCATTTACCACCTTTGGTAAAGACTTTGGCGGATAGGATTTTGCCATCAAAGCGTAAGTTTTACGCATTTTAACAAGTCCCAAATTGGGAATTTGAATGAAAGGTTTGTCTTTTTTAAGTTTTAATTTAAATTGGTCGTTGGAAAGACTAAAACGGTCATTTATGCCTTTCTTTCTAAACTGTGGATAACCACTTTCACCCTTAAAAAAGCGTTTGAATGCGTCTCCTAGTTGCATAATGGCAAGTTGGGGAGAGCATTTGGTAACTTCTAGTATAAAGGGGAATTGGGTGCGTTTGATGGCATTAAGCTGTTTTCTTAATTTGCCTTGTGTGGGTTTGTTGAGTTTGCTTTCGTCAATTTGTATGCCTTTGGCTAGGCAATCATCACGATATTGTTTATCTTGTTCGTATTGCTTTTTCCACGCCGCCAATCCCCAATTATAAGCAAATCTGGCAACACCGCAAGCCTTTTTAAAATAAGTGGCTTGTTTGTGATTGGGTTTTAGTTCAATGATGTGTCCACGAATGGCGGTCATTCTAACACCGCCTTAACAGCTTCTAACACTTTTTTATTTTTCTTACTGCGTGAACCATACAGACGAGCGGAAAATACGGTGATGATTTCTAACACATCTTGAGCCAACTCTTCTTCAAAGGATAGGTTTTCGCTTTGACTGATAATGACAACTTCCACATTCTTTCTTTCGCATAGAGCGAAGATAAGTTCCGAACCAAAGCGTAATAGGCGGTCTTTGTGGGTTAAAACCAAACGCCCAATTTCATCATTTAAGATGCCGTCAAGCAGTTGTTTTAAGCCTTTTTTGTGGTAGTTCATACCAGAGCCTAAATCATTCACGATTTCAAATGTTCAGCCTTGACTGGCATAGTATAGTTCAAGCACACCTATCTGACGGTCTAAATCATCTTTTTGGTCGTGGCTGGATACTCGTGCGTAGCGAACCGTTTTGCGGTTTGGCATTGGTAGATTATGGTAAAAATTAGGGCGTAGCTTATTAGTATCGTACCTGCGATGACCTTTGGGTGCGTTCTGCGACAAGCACGCCAGTTTCGTCCCGCCTCCGCAAAGTGGAAATAGATACGCCAAGTCGTTTTGAAGCTTCGTTAATAACAATCAATCTATTCATAATTACACATTATAGAGTAGATTTCAATTAGCTGTTTTTTTGCCCTTAGGCTTTTTTGGCAAGTTTGTCCAAAGTGGTCTTATTAGCGAGCATGACCTTTTTATCCTCTTCGGTCAGGCTGTCGCATTTGTTGGGGTCATTGCCACAGAATTGACAATACTCATCGCCCATCAATGTGGCAACACCGCCGCAAGAGCCCTTAAGAGGTTGCTTTTTTATCATGTATCCTACGCCCATGAATAAAAAAAACAAAACAAACACGCCAAAGCTCACAAAAAATATGGGAAGAAATTGATGAACGAAATCAGACATGATTGACCTCTTTGTCAATGATGGGTTTGACACAGTATTATAAAGACTTTTTTTAAAAAAGCCAGCCGTATTGGGTTTGTTGCCAGTATCTTTGCATCAACTAACAATAGTATGATATAGTAAATTTAAATGTATTTTACCATTATGATGAAATACAAAATATCCGAATACGCTAAAATCAAAAAAAGTACAGTATTGCACCGTTTGGAACGGGGTCAAGGCTGGTAAAGTCAAATCCGAACGCACCGAAACAGGCGGTGTGCTTATCATTGATGACATACAAGATGAACTTGTACAGACTAATGTTTGTATCTACTGCCGTGTGTCATCAAGTGAAAATAAGGTAAACCTAGACAGTCAAGCTGACCGCCTTATTGCCTACGCCAATGCTCGTGGTTACCAAGTTGGCAAAGTGGTTAAGGAAGTGGGTAGTGGTTTAAATGGTAATCGCCCCAAACTTGTTGCCCTGCTCAAAGACCCAAGTTTAAACCTTATCATTGTTGAGTATAAAGACCGCTTAACTCGTTTTGGTTTTAATTATCTTGATTATCTTGAAACATTGCTTGCCATGCAAAACAGAAACATTGAAGTGGTTAATAATGTGGAAGGTCCAAGAGATGATTTAATGGTGGATTTTACTGCCATCATCACTCCATTTTGTGCAAGGCTTTATGGATTAAGATGCACCATAAGAAAAACCGAACAGTTTATCAAAGAACTGCAAAAGGCAAACGACTAATGCACCTAACTACAAGCATTTTTATCAAACACCCAATCCATTATTAAAGTGATTGATGACTATGCGTTTTTGTGCAAAAATCTTAAAAACTCTGCTTTGTATGCTTATCGCCAAACATTCTTTAATGACAATAAGATCCTAAATGACTTTGTCTTAATTAACAACTTTACTCAAAATAAGTAAGCCGATTATGTTGCCATTCCAAGAAAGGTAAACCAGCAAACCAAACATTCCCAAATACCTTGATAAACAAAAGGTCGTGCCAACATCATCTTTACCAAACAAGCCGTCAGTAGGGCAGATTTAAGACAAGGCATTTTAACCCTTAGTCCTTTTGACAGAACAAAACCCATTTCTACCAATTTTGACAAACTAAAAGACAAAATGACTTATGATAATCTACAAGAAGTCAAAAGTGGCTAATGGTTATGATGTTAAGATTGTTTATAAAACAAAAGATTTGCAAATCAAGAATGTAGACCCATTCGCATTCTTTCGGTGGATTTTGGTATTCAAGTGATTGCTAGTGAAGAAAGCTACACCAGTAAATGTGGCTTTTGGATAATGAATCACTTGCAAAACAAAGCACTTATTTGGACAAGCGAGTTTGTAGGGGCTTATTCAAATCCGCACAAAGTAAACTTATTAATGTTGATGTTAATGGAGCATTGAACATTTTAAGAAAAGTAATTGGGGATTTAAAATTTGACCCAATACAGGTGTGTAGTACGCCAAAGACGGTTAATGTCTTGAAATATTAATGATGGTAAATTGACTATATTTTTATTGTTTTTGTAACTATGACAACAATCATCTGTGCTGAATTCATGATTGATGGACAAACGAATTGGTGTGTCAATATCCCACATTATCCCACATTATCCCACATTATCCCACATTATCCCACATTATCCCACATTATCCCACATTATCCCACATTATCCCACATTAAAAATCAAAACCAGCATTCACCCCAATGACGGTTTCTTTTTTTATGAAGGTGGGCGTCTTAATGCTTTTACCAATAAATAGGTCTAGATAGGCTGTGGCAGGTTGATTATTTAAATCGATACTTGCTGATGGATGCAGTTGATTACCTTTAAAACCAAAACCTTGATTTTGTTTGTTTGGCATTGTATTTCGTTGAAAATAATACCTTAATCCGATGGCACCAGCCAGCATGTAGCGTTGGTTCTTAATGGTATTTTGCCCATAGACATAACCTTGGTCAATGCTGGCGTATGGTTGTATGTTATGAGAACTCATTCCCAACTTTTGACTGATGATGTACGATGGTCGCCAGGCGATTTCTTGAGACAAGCTAAATCCGTGTTCACCTGATAAATAATTTCCCTCTTTGACGCCCTTAATGCTATTTCTACCACCCAAATAGAATAGATCAGATGGCACGGGAGTTTGTTTGGCATATTGTGCTTGCACTTTAGCGGTATAGGATAGGAGGATGGGTGTTTGACTAAGGGATCTTGTTTGATGCGTGTTTTGGTTAAAATCTTGAATATGTCCCTTGTGTTTTACGGTGATGTTAAATGGCTTTTGGAAGCTGGTGTGTAGTGACCAGATAGGAGCTTTGGCATGTCCTTCGCTAGGCATCTGTCGCCCAAAAGCATCATGAATGCTCTCTTCGGGGGCAGGCATTGCTTTTAGTGCTCCGACCCCATGCTTGTAGTCTAGATTGGCATAAAGATAGCCTCCTTTAAAAAGGTGGTGCTGATAAATGATGCCAAGATTATAGCCTGTCGTGCGTCGATTTTGAACTTCGATATTAACATCATCAATATAATTGGCACTTCTTTTATGATTGGCTTTGATATACCCTTCGGTTTTTTGATGACTATTACGATGCATTAAGCGTGATAAACCAATGGTACTGGTTTGACTGGTGCCATGATAGGTTAAAGGGGCGTTAAGTCCTTCAATAAAGTGCTTATACTGATGGTGGCTGTGCGCAATGGAGAATTTGTAAAGGCCATGAGTGCTTGATAAGGATGCGTGATAATTGGTTTGTCTGTCCTTATTTATCTGTGTGCCAAGATTATTTTGGATCATGTCTGCAAGCCTTACCAATGGGTAATTAACAGAAATTTGCCACTCATCATTGATGCGCAACAGATTATTAGCACGAATATTGGCAGTAGTGAGATATTTGCCATAACTTTTTGATAAACTGTTATCAATACTGACACCAAAAACCGCACTTTGATGACGATTCATGTTGATGACAAGATCGCTTAGTCCAGGAGAGCTTTTATTGCTGTGAGTGATGTCACTGGTAAATCGGTTAGAGTCGCTTGGCATGATCTGTGCTGTTGCTTTTGGATCGATGCGTTTGAGTGTGTCCAAGCCTTGCTCTAAATCCGATAAGCGAAGGGCTTGGTTGGGCTTGATGGGGATGGCACTATAAATGTAAAAAGGCGTCTTTTGTGAATCGGTCAGCACAATATCTTGAATTTTACCTAATTTAACTGTCAAGATGAGTTTTTGTGTGAGTAAATCTTGGTCATCAACAGTGATGCTGCTGGTTAAATAACCGCGTTTTAATAGTTCGTTATGTGCAATGTCAATGATGATGGATAGGTTGTGATTGTTAATACAGCGCCCAAGAGCATAAGTTGGTTTTTGCCAATCAAGTAAAGGTGTTAATAAATTGCTCAAATTGCCACGCATCATTTTGGGATCATCAATCACAAAATCAATCTCATTAACCACAAAGCATGGACCATCATCTTTGGAGGTGTGCCAGTCTGGATGAGAGATGTTGGTTGGCTTGATGTGGTCGGCATTGAAGTCAATGCTGTTGCTGGAAGCTTGTAAATTCTGCTGCGATAAGTGTACTGATGCTGCTTGACGCAGATCATCAGTGAGTGTGAATGTGTTTGGTTTGATGGTGTGAGTCTGAGCCCATGCATCACTAAAATGTATCGCATGGATGATTGTCAAAGAAGCAATAGTAAAAGTTGTGATTCGCATGAGCCAGAATTACCCAGTTTGCTTAAAATGATAATAAACAGTTAGAATAATACAATAACATCAAACTAATTGCAATTTTATAGCAATGAATTTATAATTTGACAAACAACACAGTAACATTAAAAACGGATTTTTATGTCACAGTCAAACAAACTTTTTAGCTTCTCATCACTCCATGTCGGCATCTTACTTACTTTGTCAGCGAACCATTCCGCCTTCGCCACCATCAACACAGACCCCACTTCTCCCAGTGCTCAAAAACCCATCATCGCAGTTTCTCATGCCAATGGGCAACACATACCGATTGTTCAGATTCAAACTCCCAAGCACGGCATCTCTCACAATAAATACACACAGTTTGATGTGGATATGCAAGGTGTGGTATTAAACAACTCAAGACAAGGTGCTTACACTCAACTGGCAGGTGTGGTGAGGGCCAATCCTTTTTTAAAGCAAGGTGAGGCTCATACCATCATCAATGAGGTACGCAGCAATCAGCCTAGCCAGCTTGATGGTGTACTTGAAGTTGCTGGACAAAAGGCCAATCTCATCATTGCCAACCCATCAGGCATCAATGTTGCTGGTGCTGGGTTCATCAATGTGCATGAGGCAACCCTCTCTACAGGAAGCATACATAACGACCAAGGCCAACTGACTCATCACATCACCCAAGGAACAATCCAAATACAATCCCCCAAGGGCATCAGCACTGCTGCTGTTGGTTTGGGTGGTGCCAATAAAAATGCTGACTTGGTTAATTTGTACAGCAAAACCGCCAACATCAACGCACAAATTCAAGCAGATCATGCCATCACCACAGTAACAGGGTCCAACCAAATCACAGACACAGCAAAGATCACCCGCATCAATGACGATGAAAGCACAAGTCCCATCAGTCAGCCTGCTCAGATTGCCATTGATGTCAAAGAGTTGGGTGGCATGTCTGCAGGTAGCATCAGTCTGATCGGCACAGACAAGGGGCTGGGTGTGAACCAAGCGGGTCATCTGACTGCCAAGCATCACCTTGTCATCACCACCGATGGTAAAATCACTCATACGGGTCAAAGTGATGCTAAGCTGGGTGTGATTCGCTTGGGCAGTCATGCCAGTATTGAGCTTGGTGATGAACAATCAGATAAAAGCACCAACATACAGGCAAAGCAAGGCGTACAACTTGATGCCAATCAAATCATCACTCATCACGCCACTCTCACCAGCGACAACAATCTTTTGCTCACCGCCAAACAAAAACTTGCGATTAATGGCAGTAGCTTGACAGCTGGTGGCGATATTCAAGCGGTGGTTACTGGCAATGTAGAGGCGACCCATCGCCGCTCATCAGCCATATTCAAAGACAGCACCTTAACTGCCAAAGGCAGATTGACGATTGCCAACCTGCAAGGTTCTCTTAGCTATGATAATACCAACATGTCAGCCATGGGTAATCTGTCAAGTTTCGCCCAACACAACCAACGCCTAAGAAATA
>NZ_JAMBAQ010000014.1 GCF_023336735.1 Moraxella oculi
AATACACCACACTAAACAACGTCCATGCGTAAGCATGATTGCGGAGTTGCCTTATATCCACCGCCTGAAGTCGGTGGTTTTACGGCAACGGAGGATAAATGTTGATGTTTTGAGCAAAAGCACAGCTTTTTTGGCGAGCAGCAACGACCATGGCATCATGCTCGCCATATAATCGAGCCAGCTGATTGGTGCGAGCATGGCGATTGGTGGTGCCAGAGCCTATGCCAAGGCTGATGCTTGGGTAGATGCCATGACGACCACCTGTGATGCCAATCCCAATGCCATTCATCGTTAGCGGTGTTTGTTGATGTTGTGTTGCCTTGGCAAGCGTTGTAATGCGAGATACTTCGTTTTGTAAAAAAGAGCAATCATAAGTCAGGTAATTGTTCGGATTAATGTATTGTGGAGTGATGTTGTGCGTGGTTGCACAACCTGATAGCATCAATGCAGCGATCAGAAAAAATGGCGTTTTGTTCATGGATTTCTTTTGGTTTGGTGGGTTAAAATAAAAAGGCTATCGGTTTTTATGTTGACCAGCACAGTTGGGACTCTCTGGCGCTTGGCTTTGAATGGTCCATTCATCAGGCGTATAAGCATGAATGGCGAGTGCGTGAATCGTACCGCCGTTTGCCATCATTAAAGGTTGGGTGAGTGCGTAAATCATCTGATGACGCGCCACCAATCTTTTACCAGCAAAATCTTCGCTGACAATCACCAGTTTAAAATGACTTTCTTTACCTTCAAAATATCCTGCGTGTTGATGGCTTTCATTCTCTAAAGACGAATGGGTTGGGTGTAAGTGCTCAATGGCATTGATGATGGCATCGGCAGTTGGTGCGTTCATTGATACTCCTGGTGCTTAAATGAAAATCATCAAAATGATTTTCGGTGATTGATGGCGAATGTTGACATTAATGATGGCTCAACGATGTTATCATGCTTTAATAGGCTGATCGTCGTTCCATATTCACATAAGGCGTGTATTTTTAGGGCGTTTCAATTATAATAAAAGCCATAATAAATGCAAGTCATGACCATAAAAAAAGTAAAAGCTTTCATGTCAGCCATTCATATCGCCATGATTGATGCTTGGGTGATGACGAACAATTTTAGCAAGATGATAACAGATGATTTGAGATTTATGATTGATTCAGATGACATTCCGCCACCACCAGAACCACCAGAGGATTATGAATGTTGTGATAATGGCTGTGATGAGCTGTGTGTGTTTGAAATTTACCGACTCCAAAAAGCCGATTATGATAAAAAATATGCTCATAAAATAGAGAAAGCCGATGAATGATGTTCAAAAATCGCCAGAAGTGTTTGATGTCATTATCATTGGGGCTGGAGCATCTGGTCTGCTTTGTGCGTTTCAGACAGCGCTATATGGCAAAAGTGTGCTGGTATTAGACCATGCCAACAAAGCAGGGAAAAAGATTCTTATGTCAGGCGGTGGTCGGTGTAATTTTGTTAATACAAACATAACACCAAATGCGTTCGTTGGTCAAAATCATCACTTTGTCAAGTCTGCCCTAAGTCGTTATACCAGCGATGATTTCATCAAATTGGTGCAAAAGCATCGGATTGCTTATCATGAAAAATCACACGGAGAGTTATTTTGTGATGAGTCATCTAAAGACATACTAAACATGCTGCTAGATGAGTGTGCTGTTGCTGGCGTGGTCATTCGCCTAAATACCAAAATTGACCGCATCGTCAAAGATGAGCAAATGAATGTATTTACTTTATCCACATCATCAAAAAATCATCAATCCCATCGTTTGTTATCTCGACATTTGGTCATTGCCACAGGTGGATTATCCATTCCAACGCTCGGTGCTAGTGGCTTTGGCTATCAGGTGGCAAGTCAATTTGGGCATACCATCATTCCTACCGAAGCATCCTTAGTGCCTTTTACTTTCACTGATCAAGTGGGTGAGATGGCTAGACATTTATCTGGTCTAAGTCTTGAGGTGAGAGTCTTTAATGATAAGATGAGTTTTGAGTTGCCCATGCTATTCACACATCGGGGGTTGTCAGGGCCAGCGATGCTACAACTGTCGAATTATTGGCAGTTGGGCGAGATGATTGGTATTGATTTATTACCTAAGCATGAGGTGAGTGAGTTACTGATTGCTGCTAAAAGATCGCACCCAAAACAGCTGATTCGTACGATACTATCGCCTTATTTTCCAAAGAAGCTATTGATGGCGTTGCAGGACTTGTTTTGGCAGGAATTTGAAAATGTTGAATTGGCAAATGTCAAAGATAGGCAGTTGATACAAATTGGAAAGATGATTAACGCTTGGCATATCAAACCTTCTGGCACGGAGGGCTACCGTGTGGCAGAGGTTACTCGCGGTGGTGTCAATACGAATGAAATCAAAGGCAAGACGATGGAAAGCAAATTATGCTCTGGCTTGTATTTTATTGGTGAGGTGTTAGATGTGGCAGGGCATTTGGGCGGTTTTAATTTCATGTGGGCATGGGCGAGTGGTCATGTCGCTGCCCAAGACATTGGCATGAATTGGTAGTTCTTTTAGTCTTTGATGAATGCCAGATGCTGCGTACTCATGCTGCCAGATAAAGGCGGTGTTGGTGTGTGATTAAGAATGGCTAGGGTGGTTAAAAATTCATCTCGTGGCATGAGGGTTGCCCCTAGGCTCATCAGATGTGGATTTTCTAATTGGCAATCAATCAGGCGGATACCACAGGATTTGGCAAAGTTCATGAGTGCCCAAAAAGCGACTTTTGAGGCATCTTTTTGGGTGTGAAACATACTCTCACCACAGAAAATCGCCCCATATTGTACGCCATACAGTCCGCCTACCAATACCTCATCTGCTGTATTGTCCCATACTTCCACACTCATTGCCACACCCAGTTCATGAAGCTTGGTATAGGCATGCATCATCTGAGTATTGATCCAAGTATCATCGCTATAAGTGCGTGGAGCGGCACAAGCTGACATGACAGAGTCAAAAGCACGATTTGTGGTAATGTGCCAAGGCATTTTCTTGGCGGTGCGAATGAGGGATTTGGCAGGGCGAAAGTCATTAGGATGAATGATGCATCGCACAGGTGGGCACCACCAACAAATGGGATCATTCGCCCCAAACCAAGGAAACACTCCGTTACGATACGCATTCAATAAGGTGGCGGTGGACAGGTCTGCCCCCGCACCAATAAAGCCGTCATCATCAGCAAGGTCGATCACCTGCTTAAAATCAAAAGCGGCACGGTTGGCAATCGTATGCAAGTCGGCAAGGTCTAAATATTGCATGAGATGAATCTAGAGATGGGGTTGGTAATCAAGAATGATTCTTAAATGATGTCAATTCTAGCACAACTCTTTAAAAATACCAAGCTGTGAATGCTGTTAAAAAAAAGAGACGCTCTCTCCCTTGTTTTTTTAAGCGATTTAAGAGATGTGCAATGCGATTGACTGCATAATTTTTGACGCCATCTATTTGTTGGTAAATTCAATCACTCTCATCATATTTTTGGTGCAAGGCGACATCTTTTTTATCTTCAATGACAATCAAAAAGTCTTTAATTACCCCAACAAATTCAGGCATACCGACATTACCTATTTTTGATTTTGAGGCGGTTTTTAGGGCATTATTTATTTCTAAAACAGAGCTACCTAGTGCCGAAAAAATTCTCTGCAATTTGTGCGTGTTTGAATAAATCGTACACCCAAAAAATCGGTAGATTTTTCTTTCTTTGCCATTTGTCTTTCCAAATTTCGTTGCAGAAATAAATGCCTTATCTTTAAATAAGGCATTTATCAAAACCACTTACCCAATCAACTTCTTCAATAGTTCATTGACCTGTGCTGGATTGGCTTTACCACGACTTGCTTTCATCACTTGTCCGACCAGTCCATTAAAGGCTTTTTCTTTTCCGCCTTTGTACTCATCAACCATTGTTTGGTTATTGGCAAGGACTTCTTTAATGATGGCTTCAATCGCTCCTGTGTCGGTTTCTTGTTTTAGTCCTTTTTCAGCAATAATCTCATCGGCAGTTTGCTCACTTTCCCAAAGATGACCAAATACTTGTTTGGCAATTTTGCCACTGATGGTATTATCCAAAATACGCAGAATCAATCCAGCCAAGCGTTCGGCAGAGATCGGCGATTGGTCAATGGCCAGTTCGTTTTTATTTAGTGAGCCTAACAAATCACCCATAATCCAGTTTGCCCCAACCTTGGCATTGGCTTGACCGATTTTTTCCACCACGGCTAAGAAATAATCGGAGAGTTCACGGCTGCCATTTAGCACATTAGCATCATAAGCTGATAAGCCCAACTCACTCACAAAACGCTCTTTTCGCACGCTTGGCAGTTCAGGCATATTGTCTTTAATGGCTTGCAAAGTTTCATCAGAAATCATCACAGGGAGCAAATCAGGGCAGGGGAAATAGCGATAATCGTTGGCTTCTTCTTTGGTTCGCATTGCCCGAGTTTCGTCTTTTTCAGGGTCGTATAGACGAGTGGCTTGCACGACTTTGCCGCCATCTTCGATTAGGTCAATTTGGCGTTCAATTTCTGATTTAATCGCCCGCTCAATAAAGCGAAACGAATTTAGGTTTTTAAGCTCACAGCGAGTGCCAAAGGGCGTGTTAGGCTTATGCACCGAGACATTGATGTCGGCACGAAATGAGCCTTCCGCCATAATCGCGTCCGAAATGCCAAGCCAAGTAACCAGCTCGTGAATGGTCTTGACATAGGCAACCGCCTCGTCTGCCGAGCGAATGTCAGGCTCGGAGACGATTTCAATGAGTGGTGTGCCAGCACGGTTTAAGTCCACGCCTGTCATCTGTGGCACGGCATCGTGCACCGATTTGCCTGCGTCTTCTTCAAGGTGGGCACGGGTGATGCCAATGCGTTTGGTGTATTCGTTTTTTGTCCCTGCGTTCACCAAAATGTCAATATGACCTTGTCCTACGATGGGGTGTGCCATTTGGGTGGTTTGGTAGCCTTTAGGTAAGTCAGGGTAAAAATAGTTTTTGCGGTCAAAGGCGTTCATTTGTCCGATTTCGGCATTGACGCCTAAGCCAAATTTCACCGCTTTTTCAACGACATCGCTATTTAATGCAGGCAATACCCCTGGCATTGCCAAGTCAATGATATTGGCTGCCGTGTTTGGCTCTTGCCCAAATTCGGTGCTGGCAGGCGAGAAAATTTTGGTGGCGGTGTTTAATTGGCAATGGATTTCAATGCCGATGACAACTTCATAGCCGTCAATAAGTAGGGATTGGGTCATAATAGGGTCTCTTTTTAACTATTAAATCATAAAGTATGGTAAATTGGTTGCACCAACTTTATCTACAAATTTTTGATAAGTCATCTCATCAATTTTAAAACTTATGTCAACTTTTGGCATTGTTTTTGCCTAAACATATCATTGATAAAATTTTGCCAATTTATCATCAAGTGTCAATAAAGTTAATTGATGTGTTTTTGCAGTTGCCAAAATCAGGGCGTCTGGCAATTTAATTTTGTGTTTTTGGCGAATGGCAATTGCTTTATCACGAATATTGTCATCAAGTGGGTATTGCGTGAATTGGTTGGCAATGTATTTTAATTGCTCACAAGTTTTATTGTCCACACCATAAAACCCAATAAATTCAATATAAGTAATGACGCTAATGGCACATTCAGACAAATAAACGCCTTTTTGTGATAATAAATCAAAACTTTCAGGCGTTTGTTTCTGCAAGCCAATCAGCGTACAAGTATCTAGCAAATATTTACCACTCATCACGCATTGCCCTTTGATATGCCACAGGATCAATACCATTAAATGCGTCTATGGGCGGTTGTTTTTTAAAAAAGTCGGTTAATAAGACATTGTCTTTTTTATCTTGAGTTGCCCATTTTTCAATCAATTGAGCAACGCTTAATTGCTTACTTTTGGCTTGGGCGATGACCAGTTGTTCAATGTGGGGTGGCAATTCTATTAACATCATATTTCCTTAAATACCATTATGAACCAGTATTAAATTTTTATCATTTTCTACCAATTCACAATAGTCAATCAATGTATCCAATTCGGCTAACAATTCATCACGGCATACGATGATTTTTTTCATAATCGCCTTTAAAATCATCATCGCCCACAATCGTAAAATAATTGCCTGTTAAAATAAATTCATTAGGAGCATTGGCAAATACCGCTCGCCAAGCAATGATTCAATTTTTAAAAGGTGTAATCAGCGATTGATTAAACCCTGTAATGCCGTAATAACATAAACCTTGAATGGGGCGTTCCTTATCACAATGAGTAAAGACGGTTATCCAGTTTAAACTGTCCTTTAGATATTGGATAATGTCATCGTGAATAACCGCTTTATTGGGATTGTCATTATTTATCAAAGTATCGTCATTGTTGGCGACAACCGCAAAATAATGCCTTAATCCGCTCATTTTTTACCCCAATTTTGGCATTTCTTTATGAAACGCTGTCGCCCCTTGATAAGCGTGCGTGGTATTTAGCAGGGTGTTTTCCGCCCAATGTTTGCCAATCAGTTGCAAGCCCACAGGCAAGCCACCGACAAAGCCCACAGGGTGCGACAGGCTCGGCAAGCCCGCCAAATTCACGCCAATGGTATAGACATCGCCCATATAGATTTCGGCAGGGGACAGGTTTTCGCCCAATTTATAGGCAACCGTTGGAGCGGTCGGTGTGGCGATGATGTCGCACGATTCAAAAGCCTTTAAAAAGTCATTTAAAATCAAACGGCGTACCTTTTGAGCCTTCACATAGTACGCATCAAAATAGCCTGCGGACAACGCATAAGTCCCCATAATGATGCGGCGTTGCACTTCCGCCCCAAAGCCTTCTGAGCGGCTGCGTGTGTATAAATCTTGCAAATCCTTAGGATTTTCACAGCGATAGCCATAACGCACACCGTCAAAACGAGACAAGTTGGAGCTGGCTTCGGCAGGGGCAAGCAGATAATAAGTCGCCAAAGTAATTTGTGGGTCGGTCAAATGTACATCTACCAAAGTCGCCCCAAGCTCTTGATACACTTTTAAGGCGTCATCAATTTTGGCTTTAACATCTGCATTGAGTCCTGTACCAAAATATTCGGTTGGTACGCCTACTTTTAATCCTGCTAGGGGTTTGTCGCCACCTACTTTATCAAGTTCGCCCACCCAGTTTGGCACTTCTTTGTTTACACTTGTGCTGTCTTTGGGGTCATAACCACTCATCGCCTGCAAAAGATAGGCACAGTCCAACGCTGACCGCCCAAACGCCCCTGCTTGGTCAAAGCTTGACGCATACGCTACCATACCAAAGCGAGACACTCGCCCATAAGTTGATTTAATGCCCGTTACGCCACAAAAGCTGGCTGGCTGACGAATAGAACCGCCCGTGTCCGACCCTGTCGCAACAGGGACAAAGCCACTTGCCACCGCAGACGCACTGCCACCAGATGAACCACCGGGAACTCGGTCTAGGTCGTAGGGGTTGTGTACCGCTCCGAAATAGGATTTTTCATTGTCCGAACCCATAGCAAATTCGTCCATATTGAGCTTGCCAAGACTGATGAAGCCTTGATTTGCAATGTTTTCTACTAGGGTTGCATTATAAGGAGCGGTAAAATTGGCAAGCATTTTTGAACCACAAGTGGTTAAAACGCCCTGTGTACAAAGGTTGTCTTTATGAGCCATTGGCACGCCCAAAAGGGGACGAGTGTCGCCTTTGGCACGAAGTTCATCGGCGGTTTTGGCTTGTTCTAATGCCAGCTCTGGCGTAGCGGTAATAAAGCTATTCACCGCTTTATCGTGCATATTGATGCGGTCTAAAAAATGCTGTGTTAATTCAACCGAGCTAAATTGTTTGGTCTGTAAACCGTCAGCGAGTTCACGAACGGATAGGGTGTGTGGGGTTGTCATCGTGTTTTCTCTAAATTTTTTAAATCAATAAAATGCAGGTAAGCTTGGTCAATCAAATGAACGGCTGGTATGAAAAAGGCGAGCAAAGCTGTATAAATAATACTGCGAGCGAGCCTGACGAAGTAATGGCGTTCATTTGGCAGGTCAAACATTATTCAATCACTTGCGGAACAAGGTACAATCCGTCCTGTGTGGCAGGAGCAATCGCTTGATTGCTTTCACGATTGACCGCCAGGTCATTTAAGTCCACCATATCAGGACGCAGCACCTGCACGCCATCGTGGACATTGGTCAATGGTTTGACATCATCGGTGTTGACATCGGCTAAGACATCCATCATTGACAAAATTTTGCCAATATCACTGGCGTAACTTTCGCAGTTGGTTGCGTCAATATCAAGGCGAGAGAGTTTGGCGACATTAAAAATCTCTTGACTTGTTAAAGTGTCGTGCATGGCGATTTCCCATTAAATTTTTGTTATTAAGGTTTAAGACTGGATTAAATTGCTTATTAATTGTAGCATAACTTTAATGTTTTGGCATTGGCAAAAGTGCCAAGCTGTGAGTGGTTGCAATTTTTTTTGATAAAATGTGTCAAAACATGAAAGTTTCTGAAATTTTTGATGATTGTGCAAAATTTTCTTGCAAAAAATCACAATTTTTTCATAAATACACATGATTTTTTGAGTGTAAATAGGGTATAATTCGCCATTAAACTTTATCTAGCGACGCATCTCATTTTTTGTTTGACCGATTTTAAGCAAATTGAGTGTTTGGGTGATGACACTGATCCCAAAAATCCTTTTGGT
Source organism: Moraxella oculi (assembly GCF_023336735.1). Classification (GTDB taxonomy): domain Bacteria; phylum Pseudomonadota; class Gammaproteobacteria; order Pseudomonadales; family Moraxellaceae; genus Moraxella; species Moraxella oculi. The sequence continues at coordinate 8,718 of NZ_JAMBAQ010000014.1, forward strand.
GCCTGTTTTATGTGGCATCGGTTGACTTGTTCTTGTGTGAGCTTGAGTTTTAACTGTTTTGGTGAACTATTTTAAAGAAAGTTGCGTACGCTTGTCATTTTGCTTCATATCTGGAAACGCTACCCATGAATCTGTTTGGATTTTTATCAACCAATATCGCCATTGACCTTGGCACGGCGAACACGCTGATTTATACTCCTGGTAAGGGTGTGGTACTTGATGAACCTACGGTCGTCGCCTTGCGTGCCAATCGTACACAAAACCCTACTGTTGCGGCGGTGGGTATCGATGCCAAACAAATGCTTGGTCGTACGCCTGATAATATCACTGCCATTCGCCCTTTAAAAGATGGTGTGATTGCAGATTTTGAGGTTACTCAAAAAATGTTGAAGCATTTCATTACTAAGGTAAAGGCTCGCCGTTTTTTGGCAAATCCAAATGTTGTGGTATGCGTACCATGCAAATCCACATTGGTAGAACGCCGTGCCATTGAAGAGGCGGTGCGTTCAGCAGGGGCGAATAGCGTTCATATTCTAGAAGAGCCGATGGCAGCGGCGATCGGTGCGGGGTTGCCTGTGCATGAGGCAAGTGGCTCAATGGTGGTGGATATCGGTGGTGGTACGACTGAGATTGCCGTGATTGCACTGTCTGGGTGCGTGTATGCTGATTCCATTGCAGTTGGTGGAGATAAATTTGATGATGCCATCATTCATCATGTCAAGAAGACACATGGCTGTTTCATTGGGGAGACTACCGCTGAACGCATCAAGATGGAAGTGGGAACAGCAATTTTTGATGAAAATGAGAACCTTGAGGTAGAAGTGCGTGGTCGTTCAATGGCGGAAGGCGTGCCAAAGACTTTCACGGTCAATGCTAAGGAAATCCAAGTGGCTTTGGCTGAGCCGTTATCTGCGATTGTCTCAAGTGTGAAAGAAGCCCTTGAACAAACGCCGCCAGAATTATCATCAGACATCGCTGAAAACGGCATCATGCTGACAGGCGGTGGGGCATTATTACGCAATTTGGATAAGTTGCTATCTAAAGAAACAGGACTGCCTGTAACAGTGGCAGATGACCCTTTGACTTGCGTTTCTCGTGGAGGTGGTAAGGCACTTGAATTCATCCACGACAAATCATTGAATATGATTTTTGTATGAGGTCTTGACTGCATGAATCGTCATGCGATTGAGTTGTCATGACAAAGCGGTGCATTCACACCGCTTTTTATTTGATGCCAAATTCTTCAAGGTGATGGTTTGTAGGTATTGCTTTGATGGTGTTAATAAATTGGTTTATTGGAATGATTAACATATCATGCTACTGAGTATTTTTTCACAAAAACCTCTGTTCATAAGAGCGACACTTGTTTTTTTGGTGCTGTCGCTGATACTGATGCTATTGGATGGTCAAAAGCCAGAATGGTTTCAGCCGTTTCGTGATGCCAGTCACGCTTCCATGCAGCCGATTTACCAAATGTCGCTCGCACCCTCTTTTGCTGCTCATTACGCTGATGGCACTTTTAAGAGTAAGGAGGCACTGCGTAGAGAAAATGTCCGTCTACAAACAGAGTTGTTACAGGCCAAAGTGCAGTTACAGCAACAAGATCATCTGATTGCACAAAATGCTCGATTAAAAGGCGTACTGTCTACAACAGAATCTGCCAAGCACACCTTATTACTTGCTCAAGTTATCGGCACTGATTCCAATCCTTTGAAGCAAATCGTCGTCTTGAATAAAGGGGCGAATGATGGCGTGAGAATTGGGCAGGCTGTCATTGATGAAAAAGGCATTCTTGGACAGGTGATTAATACCTACCCCAACACTTCTCGCCTTGTACTTATCACAGATGACCAGCAGTCAGTAGCGGTTGTGGTGGCACGCACAGGGCAGCGTGCTGTGGTTTCTGGTAAAGGTCGTCCTGATGGTTTGAGCTTGGATTTTATTTTTAAAACCTCCGATGTTCAGGTCGGTGATGAGCTGATTTCTTCTGGTTTGGGTAATCGCATGCCAGCAGGATATCTTGTTGGTAAGATTGCAGATATTGATACAACTCGTACGGATAATTTTGCTGACATTACGGTTCGTCCAGCAGCAAACATCTTAAACAGTAGCTATGTGCTGATTTTGCAACCAAAACATTCCTAAGGTGGTAGGCTAAGCATGAATTCAAGGTCGTTTTTGTTGTTGGGCATGTTTCTAAGCTTTGTCATTGCGTCAGCATTGAATGTCTATCCGCTGTCTTTTGAGCTTGCTGGATTTAGACCGATGTTTTTGATGATTGTATTGATATTTTGGATCATGTATCGTCCGACCATCATGCGTGTTTGGCTGGTGTTTTTGATTGGATTGAGTGCTGATTTGTTATTGGACACTCATTTAGGTCATCAAGCGTTTTGTGCTGTATTGATGAGTTTTGTATTGCGAGTGCTGTTGATTTATATTAAGGAGCTGAATTTAAAAAATGTGTGGCCATGTGCGGCGATTGCTTTGGTGGTTTATCGAAGTGTTTTATGGGTTTTAGAATCGTTTAGTCATGGTTTTATCTGGACAGGGTTTGGGTCGCTGATGATGAGCATGGTGGTATTTCCGTTGTTTTGGTATCCGCTATATTGGGTGAATGGGCAGCTAAAAGAGCGTGCTTGGTAAGTTAATTTTGACATAATTTGATGAGGCGTATTTATGAAAATCATCTTGGCATCCACTTCTCCACGCCGACAAGAATTATTAAAGATGGCAGGCGTGGACTTTACAACCATGGCGGTGCATATAGACGAGTCTTGGCAGATTGGTGAGCATGCTAATGACTATATCAAAAGAATGGTGGAGAGTAAGTTTGAAAAAGCGTGTGAGCAACCATTGCAAGGTCGAAATTTGCTGATAACAGCAGACACCATAGGCGTACTGCCTGATGGTGGAATATTGACCAAGCCTTGTAGTCAATCTGATGCTTATGCCATGTGGGATAAGATGTCGAATGCAAGCCATGAGGTTTGGACAGCGGTATGTGCTGGGGTGGTGGACGAAGGGTTTTTGATGACTCAACAAAGCATGATTTGTAAAACCAAGGTTCATTTTGTTGAGCTGACCGATGCGATGAAACACGACTATTGGCAATCAGGCGAACCGCTTGATAAGGCGGGGGGTTATGCCATACAGGGCAGAGCAATGGCATGGGTGCGATCAATTGATGGCAGCTATACCAATGTGGTAGGTTTGCCACTGGCACAGACACTTGAATTGATTAAAAATGTACAATCTTAAACCGTGCCATCTTAAATAGCCAGACATTCTTTATTTTTTAAAAACAGCAAACAAATGTCTAAGCAAATCATCATTAGCCATCATCAAGGGCGGACTCAATTGGCAAAGCTTATTAATGGGGAGCTTTGCGAGATTCTGACTGAAAATCAGCAAGATGCCAGTCTTGTAGGTAATATTTATTTGGCAACAGTGGTGCGTGTTTTAAAGGGCTTGCAAGCTGTATTTGTTGATATTGGGCGGCAGCGAACAGCATTTTTATCCATGCGAGATGTTCATGCAGATGATGACCAAGCCAAAATTGAGAAATTGTTCTATCAAAGCCAACCCATCTTGGTGCAAGTCATCAAAGATGAAGTGGGTGATAAAGGTGCTCGTCTGAGCACACGCATATCCATAGAGGGTTGCCATTTGGTTTATTTGCCCAACGGCAACGGCATTGGCGTCTCATCACGCCTTAATGTTGATTTAAAAAAATATTTAAAAAGCGTGCTTAGTGATGAGTTTGCACGCTTAGGATTGTCGGGTGCTGTCATTGTGCGTACCAGTGCCCAAAATGTGGAGACTGGTAAGCTGTTGACAGAATTACACCGACTGTCTGAATTGTGGCATCAGAGTCATCAAAAAGCATCACACGCACGCCAACATAAGGTCAAGTATGAACTACTACATCAATCACCCCCTTTATACTTGCGACATCTGCACGAAATGAAAGATGTGTCAACGCAACTTTGGGTTGATGATGCTGTGCTTTATCAAAAGATATTGGATTTTGTCTGTGCATTTTTACCTGATGCTGCTTTTAGGGTCAATCACTACATACAAACAAAACCTATTTTTAAAGCTTTTGATGTTGAGTGTCAGATGGAACAAGCTCTATGTCGCACGGTTGACTTGTCATCAGGAGGGCAATTGGTGATTGATCATACGGAAGCGATGACTGTGATCGATGTTAATACAGGTGCATTTGTAGGTAAGCATGATCAGGCAATGACGATTCACCGTACCAATATGGAAGCTGCCTTGCAAATTGCACGCCACATTCGCCTACGCAATATTAGTGGCATCATCATCATTGATTTTATTGACATGCTTAACGATGAACACCAAAAAAGCGTGTTGCAGACACTTAAGACTGCTTTAAAAAACGATCCAGTTCAAACCACCATACTGGGCTTTACCCGTCTTGGGCTGCTTGAAATGACACGAAAGCGTACGACAAAAAGCCTAAGGGAATGTGTACAGATTGGGTCTCGTGAAAAAGCGATTCAAAGCGTTTGATGATAAACTTGCCATTAAGTAAGAATGTTTGGTGTTCATTAAAATTTTTTAGAGTGGTTAAATTTGAAAAAGTAACTCTTTAGTGAAAGCAACATGTTGAAAATAATGCTAAGAAATTTCTTGCATTTGCATGGTTTTGATGTATAATATCGTTTCAATTATGTTTTAGCGTTGCACTTTTTAATCCGAAATCGTGATTGAAAAGAATGAATTTGGTAAAAATTGTTCTCTACAAAAAACGATAGAGAATTAAAAAAGACAACGCCACAGCCGAAGCATCGTTTTTGGCACTATGAACAACACCCCTGCTGTCTGGCAACATTTGCATGACGGGCAGGGATTGGATTATTTTGTCAAAACTCATTATCTTTTGGCAAAAATTTATAAAATGGTATAGCTGAACTCATCGTTTCGATGACGGAAGTTTTATAAAGCACTTAATTAGGAGCTTGTTGGCATGGCTAACCAGAGAATCCGTATCCGACTAAAATCTTTCGACCATCGTTTGATTGATCAGTCGGCACAAGAGATTGTCGATACTGCAAAGCGCACAGGTGCACAAGTTTGTGGTCCTGTACCCTTGCCGACTCGTATTGAGCGGTTCAATGTATTGACATCACCACACGTCAATAAAGACGCTCGTGACCAGTATGAAATCCGCACCCACAAACGCATGATTGACATCGTTCAGCCAACAGATAAAACTGTTGATGCTTTGATGAAGTTGGATCTTGCTGCTGGTGTTGATGTTCAAATCGCCTTAGGCTGATTGAACAGAGTCTGGTTTAACTATTAAACTATTAATATTAAAGAGGTCTAAAATGGCGATTGGTCTAGTCGGTATTAAGCGTGGTATGACCCGAGTATTCACTGAATCAGGTGTTTCTATCCCTGTGACAGTGGTTGAGGTCGACGCAAACCGCATCTCGCAAATCAAAACAGTAGATACCGATGGCTATACTGCGATTCAAATCACCACAGGTGAGCGTCGTGACAGCCGTGTAACTGCTGCCCAAAAAGGACACTTCGCAAAAGCTGGTGTGGCTGCTGGTCGTGGCGTTTGGGAATTCCGTGCTGAAGAAAGCGATCTTGAAGGTCGTGAAGTAGGTGGCAACATCCTATTGGATATCTTTGAAGTAGGTCAGTTGGTTGATGTGACTGGTCAAAGTAAAGGTAAGGGTTTCCAAGGTGGTGTGAAGCGTCATAACTTCCGTACCCAAGATGCAACTCACGGTAACTCTGTATCGCATCGTGTGCTTGGTTCTACTGGTCAAAACCAGACACCAGGTAAAGTATTTAAAGGCAAAAAAATGCCAGGTCAGATGGGTAACAAGCGTGTTACTGTTCAGGGCCTTGAAATCGTGTCTATTGACGCTGAAAAAGGTGTACTGGTCATCAAAGGTGCGCTTCCTGGTGCTAATGGTGGCGATGTTATCGTCCGTCCGTCAGTCAAAGCCTAGTAAAGGGGATTAACGTGAATTTAAAAACTGTTACAGGTGCGGCGGTTGAACTGTCAGAGACTACTTTTGGTCGTGAGTTCAATGAAGCCTTGGTACACCAAGTAGTAACTGCTTACCTAGCTGGCGCTCGTCAAGGTACTCGTGCACAAAAAACTCGTGGCGAAGTATCTGGCGGTGGTAAAAAGCCATGGCGTCAAAAAGGTACTGGTCGCGCTCGTGCTGGCTCTATCCGTAGCCCGATTTGGGTTGGTGGCGGTCGTGCGTTCGCAGCAAAACCACAAGATTGGTCTCAAAAAGTAAACCGTAAAATGTATCGTGGTGCCATGCAATGCATCTTAGCTGAGCTGGTACGCCAAGATCGTTTAGTTTTGGTTGATGATATTACTGTAGATTCGCCAAAAACTAAAGGTTTGGTTGCTAAGTTGGCAGAACTGAACGCACCTCGTGCCTTGATTGTTACGCACGAAGTGGATGAAAACCTATACTTAGCTGCACGCAACATTCCGCATGTCAATGTATTGGGTACTCGTGAAGTTGATCCAGTAAGCTTGGTTTCTTTTGATAAGGTTATCATGACTGTAGAAGCTGCCAAACAATTTGAGGAGACACTAGCATGAGTAACGCAAGACTATATCAAGTGCTAAAAGCCCCTGTATTCTCTGAAAAATCTCAGCGTTTGGGGGATAGCCTTGGCGTGCAAGTTTTCAAAGTTGATAGTAATGCCACCAAACGCGACATCAAACGCGCAGTTGAGTTGATGTTTGAGGGTGTCGAAGTTGTTAAAGTAAACACTCTAAATACCAAGGGCAAGACCAAGCGTTTTGGTCGTGTTGTTGGTAAGCGTTCTGATGTCAAAAAAGCGTATGTAACCCTAAAAGCAGGTTCAGACGTACAAATCGGTGCTGGTGAAGAAGTCACTAGTGAAACAGCGACTAACGAATAAGGATTCATATCATGCCTATCGTAAAAGCAAAACCTACATCACCAGGTCGCCGCTTTGTTGAAAAAGTAGTGCATCCACACCTATATAAAGGTCGTCCTTATGCACCACTTGTTGAATCAAAGGCAAAAACTGGTGGTCGTAATAACAACGGTCGTATCACGACCCGTCATATTGGCGGTGGTCATAAGCAACACTATCGTTTGATTGACTTTAAGCGCAACAAAGATGGTATCATTGCAACTGTTGAACGCATTGAATACGACCCAAACCGTACCGCACACATCGCACTACTTAAGTATGCAGATGGTGAGCGTCGTTATATCATTGCACCCAAAAAATTGTCTGTAGGCGATCAAGTGCAATCTGGTGAAGGTTCTCCCATCCGTCCAGGTAACTGCTTGCCACTTAAAAATATCCCAGTAGGTACCATCATCCACAACATTGAGTTAAAAATCGGCAAAGGTGCACAGATTGCTCGTTCTGCTGGTGCAGGTGTTCAGCTTTTGGGTAAAGACGGTGCTTATGTGATCGTTCGCTTGCGTTCTGGCGAAACTCGTCGCATCCATGCGAATTGCCGTGCGGTGATTGGTGAGGTTTCTAACACAGAAAATAACCTAAAATCACTTGGTAAAGCAGGTGCAGCTCGTTGGCGTGGTGTTCGTCCTACTGTTCGCGGTACTGCGATGAACCCGATTGATCACCCACACGGTGGTGGCGAAGGGCGTAACTTTGGTAAGCACCCAACCAGTCCTTGGGGTCAGAAAGCTAAGGGTCTTAAGACTCGTTCTAATAAGCGTACTGACAATATGATCATCCGTCGCCGTCGTGCCAAGAAATAAGGAATAATTTAATGCCTCGTTCATTGAAAAAAGGTCCATTTATCGATGCGCACTTGTTTGCTAAGATCGAAACCGCTCTTGAGACAAACAGCCGTAAGCCAATCAAGACTTGGTCTCGTCGCTCGATGATTCTACCACAAATGGTGGGTCTAACCATCTCAGTTCATAATGGTCGTACTCATGTGCCAGTCATTGTGAGCGAGCAAATGGTTGGTCATAAACTTGGTGAATTCGCTCCGACCCGTTCGTATCGTGGTCACGGCGTTGATAAGAAATCTAAGAGATAAGGTGCTACCATGGAAGTAACTGCAAAATTACGCGGTGCCGCTATTTCGGCACAAAAAGTAAGATTGGTTGCGGACGAAGTTCGTGGTAAGTCAATCGAACGCGCTTTGGATATCTTGACTTTCAGCAACAAAAAAGGTGCTAAGTTAGTTAAAAAATGCTTACAATCAGCAATCGCTAATGCTGAGCATAACAATGGTCTAGACATTGATACTCTGCGTGTTTCTACCATTTATGTTGATGAAGGTATTACCCTAAAGCGTATTATGCCCCGTGCTAAAGGTCGTGCTGACCGTATCAGCAAGCGCACTTGTCACATCACTGTTAAAGTAGGAGCATAATCATGGGTCAAAAAGTTCATCCAATTGGTATTCGCTTGGGCGTTATCAAAAAGCACAACGCTAACTGGTATGCAAGCCCAAAGCAATATTCAGAATACCTACTAAACGACTTTAAAGTGCGTGACTTCTTACGCAACAAGCTCAAAGAAGCTATGGTGAGTAATATTAGCATTGAACGCCCTACTGGTGCGGCTAAAATTACCATCCATTCAGCACGCCCAGGTGTCATTATTGGTAAGCAAGGTGCTGACATTGAAGCACTACAAAAAGAGCTTACTAAGATCATGGGTGTGCCTGCCCAGGTAAATATCCAAGAAATTACTCAGCCTGACCTAGATGCTCGTCTGGTGGCTGTCGGCATTGCTAACCAGCTAGAACGCCGTGTGATGTTCCGTCGTGCGATGAAGCGTGCGGTTCAAAATAGCATGCGTTCAGGTGCACAAGGTATTAAAGTTGAGCTGTCTGGTCGTCTAGGTGGTGCAGAAATTGCTCGTACTGAGTGGTATCGTGAAGGTCGTGTGCCTCTACATACACTCCGTGCTGATATTGATTATGCAGAAGTTCGTGCAGAAACCACTTATGGCACCATTGGTGTGAAAGTTTGGATTTTCCGTGGTGAAATTCTAGACGGCATGAACAGTGTTTATAACCCAGTGGTTGAAGAAAAGGCTCGTGCACCAAAACGCCGCGGTCGTAGCAACAACCGTCGTAATTCAGACAAGGGGTAAGCCATGTTACAACCAAAACGTACCAAATTCCGTAAAATGCATAAAGGCCGCAATACAGGTCTTGCTCAGCGTGGAAACACCGTTGCATTTGGTGAAATTGGTCTAAAATCTATCGGTCGTGGTCGCATGACTGCTCGTCAAATTGAAGCGGCTCGTCGTACCATTACTCGTCGCATTAAGCGTGGCGGTAAAATTTGGATTCGTGTATTTCCAGACAAACCAATTACCGAAAAACCTCTAGAAGTTCGTATGGGTAAGGGTAAGGGTCCTGTAGAGTACTGGGTAGCAGAAATTAAGCCAGGTAAAATGCTTTACGAAATTCAAGGCGTTAGCGAAGAATTGGCTCGTGAAGCTCTAACTTTGGCATCAGCGAAACTACCTTTTAAAACGACTATTGTTAAACGGACGGTTATGTGATGAAAACCAACGAATTACGCGAAAAATCAGTAGAAGAGTTGGCTCAATTGCTTGAAGAAAAGCAGCTTGATGCATTCCGTCTGCGTATGGCAAAAGCTACGGGTCAGCTGGGTAATACTCATGAAGTTAAGGCAAATCGTCGTACGATTGCAAAAATCTTAACTTTGATTAACGAAAAACAAAGAGGCGACGCATGAGCGAGAACACCCAAACTCAAGAAGTTGGCGTTGTAACTGGTAAAGTAATCAGTAACAAGATGGATAAATCTATTACTGTTTTGGTTGAACGCCAAATTCGCCACCCAATGTATGGCAAGCAAGTTCGCCGTTCTACGAAGCTTAAAGCTCACGATGAGAACAATGTTTGTCAAGAAGGCGATATCGTTCGTATCAAAGAAACTCGTCCTATTTCAAAGACCAAAACTTGGACTTTGGTGGATGTGGTTGAGACTGCGGTAAAAATTTAAGTTATTTGCATTAAAGGTCATTTGTTAGTATAATGTGCATCTTTTTAGATGTTCATCCATCGAGTATGTATAAACATGCTGCATATTCGATGGCGAATGGCTTTTATTGCTTTATTTATTATGGAGTAATGCGATGATTCAGACTGAAACAATGCTGGAAGTTGCAGATAACAGTGGTGCAAGACGTGTTCAGTGTATTAAAGTGCTGGGCGGCTCGCATCGTCGTTACGCATCAGTTGGCGACATTATCAAGGTAACGGTTAAAGAAGCCATTCCTCGTGGCCGTGTTAAAAAAGGCGATGTGATGAATGCGGTTGTTGTACGCACCAAGAAGGGCGTACGCCGTCCAGATGGTTCTGTACTACGTTTTGATGACAATGCGGCAGTTATCTTGAATAATAACAAAGCCCCAATTGCAACTCGTATTTTTGGACCTGTTACTCGTGAACTACGTGGTGAGCAATTCATGAAAATTGTTTCACTAGCACCTGAAGTACTGTAACCTTTTAGAGGCTATTATGGCAAAGTTACGCAAAGGCGACACCGTGGTTGTGATTGCTGGTAAAGATAAAGGCAAGCAAGGCACAATTTTGGCGGTTAAAGCAGACCGTGTAAAAGTTGAAGGCATTAACATTGTAACCAAACACCAAAAACCTAATCAAATGTTAGGTAAAGAAGGTGGTATTGTTAAGCAAGAAGCATTTTTACACATTTCAAATGTTGCGATTTATAACGCAGCAACCCAAAAAGCAGATCGTATTGCTTATCAAGTAAACGAAGAGGGCAAAAAAGTCCGTATCTATCGTTCTACTGGTGAAGTAGTGGCGACTGCATAAGAAATAAGGGTATATAGTAATGGCAAGATTAAAATCTTTATATAATGATAAGCTAAAGCAACAGATCAAAGATGAGCTTGGCTTAGAAAATGTCATGCAAGTGCCAAAAATTACCAAAATCACTTTGAATATGGGTGTTGGTGGTGCTGCACAGGACAAAAAACTATTGGAAGGTGCGTTGGCTGACATGACTGCAATCGCAGGTCAGAAGCCTGTGGTAACCAAGGCACGCAAATCAGTTGCTGGCTTTAAAATCCGTGAAGAGTGGCCAATTGGCTGCAAAGTTACTCTTCGTGGTGAACAAATGTATGAGTTTCTAGATCGTCTGATTGCTATTGCAATTCCTCGTATTCGCGACTTCCGTGGTTTTTCATCAAAAGCCTTTGATGGTCGTGGTAATTATTCACTAGGCATCAAAGAGCAGATCGTTTTCCCAGAAGTTGATTTTGATAAAATCGATCGTATCCGTGGTTTGGACATCACGATTACTACCACAGCTGCTAACGATGATCAAGGTCGCGCATTGCTAAAAGCATTTGGCTTCCCATTCAGATAAGGTAAAACGTTATGGCTAAAAAAAGCATGATTAATCGCGAATTAAAACGCGAAAGAACAGTTGCTAAGTACGCCGAGAAGCGTGCAAAATTAAAAGCAATCATCAGCGATATCAATGCAAGTGATGAAGAGCGTTTGGATGCAATGCTTTCTTTACAAGCACTGCCACGCAATTCCTCACCAGTTCGTCTACGCAATCGTTGTGGCCTAACTGGTCGTCCACATGGATATTTCCGTAAATTTGGTCTATCACGCAACAAATTGCGTGAACGAGTAATGCAAGGTGATGTGCCTGGCGTTCGTAAAGCAAGCTGGTAAGGAGTATCACAATGAGCATGCAAGATCCTGTTGCTGATATGCTAACCCGTATCCGCAATGCACAATCAAGAAACAAACCATCCGTCACAATGCCTGCCTCTAAGTTGCGTAAATCCATCGCTGACCTATTGGTTGTTGAGGGTTATTTGGCTTCTGCAGAAGTTAGTGACATTGAAAATGGAAAAAAAGTTTTGACTGTTGAGCTGAAATATTATCAAGGCAAAGGTGTCATTGAGACTTTGAAGCGTTACAGTCGTCCAGGACTTCGTCAATACCGTGGTAAGGATGAGCTACCAAGTGTTCAAAAAGGCTTGGGTGTTGCCATCATTTCTACAAGTAAAGGCATCATGAGCGATCGTGCAGCTCGTGCAGCTGGTATTGGTGGTGAAGTAATTGCATTGGTTGCTTAATTAATTGGCATCAATAAATTACAAAAATACATAATCCTTGGTTTACTCCAAGGATTTTTTTTGTTATAATGTCGTGCTTTTCTAAATATCTTGAAACACATCAGTTATATCAAGATGGTAGAAAGTCACTTGTTTTACTGCCATCATGTCGATGGTTTTTATTATCATTAAAGGAAAATTCCTATGTCTCGTGTGGCTAAAGCCCCTGTAACGCTTCCAGCTGGTACAAGCGTTACTTTGAACGGTCAGCAGGTTGAAGTGAAGGGTAAGAATGGTTCTTTATCCCTACGCCTGCATGATTTGGTCGAGCTAAAACAAGAAGAGAGTGTGGTAACACTTTCTCCTGTTGCTGATACTAAAGAAGCGTGGATGCACACTGGTACAGTGCGTGCATTGATCAATAACATGGTTCAAGGTGTTAGTGAAGGTTTTGAGCGTCGCCTACAGCTGATCGGTGTTGGTTATCGTGCACAAGTTGCAGGTAATAAAATCAATCTGAACTTAGGCTATTCTCACCCAATTGAATACACGCTACCTGAAGGTGTAACTGCTGAAAGCCCAAGTCAAACTGAAATCGTTTTAAAATCAAGCGATAAACAAAAATTGGGTCAGGCAGCAGCTAAGATTCGCAGCTTCCGTCCGCCAGAGCCTTATAAAGGTAAAGGTGTTCGTTATAGCGATGAAGTTGTTCTTCGTAAAGAAGCTAAGAAAAAATAAGTAAGGTGAGCAAAAATGTTCGATAAAAAATCAGCTCGTCTTCGCCGAGCAAAAAAAACCCGTGCACATATCCGTCATTTAGGCGTTAACCGTCTGACTGTGACTCGTACTCCACGCCATATCTATGCACAAATCATCTCACCAACTGGCGGTGTGGTTGTGGCCCAGGCTTCAACGCTTGATTCAACACTTCGTTCTGGTAAAACAGGTAATGTTGAGGCGGCAAAAGCAGTTGGTGCGTTAATTGCAGAGCGTGCAAAAGCAGCAGGTATAACCAAGGTTGCTTTTGACCGTAGTGGTTTTAAATATCATGGCCGTGTTAAAGCTTTGGCTGACGCTGCTCGTGAAAATGGATTGGAGTTCTAATCATGGCAAAGTTTGAACAAACTGACGGTTTGGTAGAGAAATTGGTTGCTGTTGACCGTGTTGCAAAAGTTGTAAAAGGCGGTCGTATTTTCTCTTTTACTGCGTTGACAGTGGTTGGTGATGGTAATGGGCGCGTTGGTTTTGGTCGTGGTAAAGCTCGTGAAGTGCCTGCTGCCATCCAAAAAGCACTTGAGGCCGCTAAGCGTAATATGATTACTGTTGAGTTGTCAGGCACAACGCTTCAACATCCAATCAATGCTCGTCATGGAGCATCAAGAGTATACATGCAGCCAGCTTCTGAAGGTACTGGTGTGATTGCAGGTGGTGCGATGCGTGCCGTTCTTGAAGTTGCAGGTGTCCAAAATGTATTGGCAAAATGCTATGGTTCAACCAATGCAGCTAATGTGGTTCAGGCAACTTTTAAAGGTCTTCGTGATATGGTTTCACCGGAGCAAATTGCTGCTAAACGCGGTAAATCCGTTGAAGAAATTTTGGGTTAAGAAGTAGGTAAGTTACGATGAAAAAAATTAAAGTTACTCAAACAAAATCGAGTAGCCATCGCTTAGCAAGCCACAAAGCTTGCCTAAAAGGTTTGGGGCTGCGTCGCATTGGTCATACTGTTGAAGTTGAAGATACTCCTTCGATCCGCGGTATGGTAAATCGTGTGAATTACATGGTTAAGGTGGAGGAAGCGTAATGGGTCTTCGTTTAAATGAACTGGCACCTGCGTTAGGTGCAAAAAAGACCGCTCAACGCCGTGGTCGTGGTATTGGCTCTGGCATTGGTAAGACTGGTGGTCGTGGTATTAAAGGTCAAACTTCGCGTTCAGGTTCAAGCATTCCAGCGGGATTTGAAGGTGGTCAAATGCCCATCTATCGTCGCTTGCCAAAATTTGGTTTTACCAGCCAGATGGCATTGACTACCGCGGAAGTTCGTTTGTCTGAGCTGAATAAAATTGAAGGCGATGTTGTTAGTCTTGAAGCATTAAAGAGTGCCAACATCATTCGTGGCGACATGAAGCGTGTTCGCATCATTCTATCTGGTGAGATTAATCGTGCCTTGACCTTTAAAGGTGTTAAAGTTACCAAAGGTGCAAAACAAGCCATCGAAGCTGCTGGCGGTAGCATCGAGGAGTAATATCGTGTCCAAACAATCAGCGTCCAAATCTAACATTCCTCTAAATCCTCTCATATTCATTCGAAGGTACGATGAACTGTGGAATCGTATGTTATTTTTAATTGGAGCGTTGATTGTTTATCGTCTGGGTTCGCACATACCTGTACCTGGAATGGATCCGATTCGTTTGGCTGATTTTTTTAGAGCTGGCGAAAACACATTCCTGGGAATGTTTAATATGTTTTCTGGCGGATCTTTAGAGCGTATGTCCATCATGGCTTTGGGTATCATGCCTTATATCTCTGCATCTATTGTGGTGCAGATGATGTCAGTTGTCGTACCTTCTTTGGAGGCTTTAAAAAAAGAAGGCGAAGCAGGGCGTAGAACATTAAACAAATATACACGCCAAGGTACTTTGGCCTTGGCTTTTGTGCAGGCTGTCGGTATGTCAGCAGGATTGATTTCTCAAAATCTAACATTGTCAACTGGATTGAGTTTTTATATACCTGCTGTTACTTCGCTTGTTGCGGGTTCAATGTTCCTAATGTGGTTGGGTGAGCAAATTACAGAAAGGGGTATTGGTAACGGTATCTCAATGCTAATTCTTGCTAGCATTGTTGCAAGCGCTCCATCCATGATCGCAGGAATTTTTGTTGGTAGTAATGGTGGTAGTAAGGAATTGCTAACAGCCTTAGTATTTTTATTGTTGGGTATTGCGGTAACTGCAGCGATTGTCTTTATTGAAAGGGCTCAGCGTAGAGTTCCAGTCAACTATGCGCAAAAGCAACAAGAAGGTCGTAAAGTTTATGCTCAACAACAATCACATCTGCCATTGAAAATTAATATGGCAGGTGTCATTCCTGCAATTTTTGCCAGCTCTTTGTTAATGTTGCCTGCAAGTCTTGGACATTTTATTGTACCAACGGAAAACCCAACGCTTTTCCAAAGTATCATTCAGAATCTTGCCTTGGTTTTACATCAAGGTGAGCCACTTTACTTATTGGTATTTGGTGCTATGGTTATATTTTTCTGCTATTTTTATACGGCATTGATGTTCAATCCTAAGGAAGTCGCAGAAAACTTAAAGCGTAGTGGTGCATACATTCCTGGTATTCGACCTGGACAACAGACAAAACGCTATTTAGATTTTGTTTTAAATCGCCTAACCTTTATTGGTGCGATGTATATGGCAATCATTTGTTTGATGCCAATGGTTGTGCAATCATCTTTCGGTGCTGCCATTCCTTTGGGTGGTACTTCTTTGCTGATTATGGTGGTTGTTTTGATGGATTTTATTGCACAGATAAAAGCACATCTGATGAAACATCAATATCACGACCAAACCTTAATTAAATCGCCAAATCATTAGGGCGTACTTTTAGGAGCATGACATGAAAGTTCAAGCATCAGTTAAAAAAATTTGTGGCAGCTGCAAAATCATTCGCCGCAAGGGCAAAGTTTTGGTTATTTGTAGCTCAGAGCCACGCCATAAACAAAGACAAGGTTAATTTTTACAAATTAATTCTTGCAAAATAGTAGCGGATAATGTATTATCCGCTACTTGCCATGCTGTTATGATGCAGCAGTAGAGTAAACTAGCAAATGCAAATGCGTTTGTGCTAATGGAGAGAAATCAATGGCTCGTATTGCCGGTGTAAACATTCCGGACAACAAACACGCAGTGATTTCACTAACTTACATTTTTGGTATCGGTCGTACTACCGCCAAGCAAATTCTTGCTGCCGTTGGTATCAACGAAACTACTAAAATTGGTCAGTTGGATGATGCACAGCTAGATGCTGTCCGTGCAGAAGTTGCAAATTACACTACTGAGGGTGACCTTCGTCGTGAAATTTCAATGAATATTAAGCGTCTAACCGATTTGGGTTGCTATCGTGGTCTTCGTCACCGTCGAGGCTTGCCTGTAAACGGTCAGCGCACAAAAACTAATGCGCGTACCCGAAAAGGTCCACGCAAAGCAATTAAAAAGTAACTAATTTAGGAAGCTAAAAGATGGCAAAAGACACTCGTAGCCGCAAAAAAGTGGCTCGTCGCTCGGTATCTGAAGGTATCGCCCATATTCATGCGTCTTTTAATAACACCATTGTAACCATTACTGATCGTCAAGGTAATGCATTGGCTTGGGCCACCTCAGGTGGACAAGGCTTCCGTGGTTCACGCAAATCAACACCTTTCGCTGCTCAGGTTGCTGCTGAAGTTGCTGGTAAAACAGCACAAGAAACCTACGGTGTTAAAAATGTTGATGTCTTGGTTAAAGGTCCAGGACCAGGTCGTGAGTCTGCGGTTCGTGCATTAGGTGCATTGGGTTATAAGATTAATAGTATCAGCGATGTTACCCCAATTCCACACAACGGTTGCCGCCCACCTAAGAAGCGTCGCGTTTAAGGAGAAAGACACATGGCCCGTTATATTGGTCCAAAATTAAAATTGTCACGTCGTGAAGGTACTGACCTGCAGCTAAAATCAGGTGTTAAGCCTTATGATGTAAAAACTAAAAAAGCAAGTCGTGCACCTGGTCAGCATGGCAACAGCCAAAATAAAACTTCTGAATACGCATCACAGCTTCGTGAAAAGCAAAAAGTCAAGCGCATGTATGGCGTACTTGAGCGTCAATTTTCTAATTATTATAAAGAAGCTGCGCGTATGCGTGGTGCAACTGGCGAAAACTTGCTTGGTATGCTAGAGCGTCGCTTAGATAATGTTGTCTATCGCATGGGCTTTGGTGCAACTCGTGCAGAAGCTCGCCAGTTGGTCAGTCATCGTGCAATTCTGCTAAAAAAAGCAGGTCGTGATGAGTTTGTTCGTGTGAACATTCCTTCAATTCAAGTGCAAGATGGTGATGTGATTGCTGTTCACGAGAAATCAAAAGAGCAACTTCGTATTAAAAATGCCATTGAGCTGGCAACACAGCGTGGTATTCCAGAATGGCTTGATGTTGATCATAGCAAGCTTCAAGGTACTTTTAAAACTGCACCAGAACGCAGTGAACTACCTGCTGAAATCAACGAAAGCTTAATTGTTGAGCTATATTCTAAATAATCCGAACTAAATCGAGGTGACACTATGACAAACGCAACTGAGTTTCTAACACCTAGCACCATTCATGTGGATGCGGTTAATGAAACGACTGCCAAGGTCACGCTCGAGCCGTTGGAAAGGGGCTTTGGGCATACACTAGGAAATGCCCTTCGTCGTATTCTACTTTCTTCATTGTCCGGTGCTGCAGTCATTGAGGCGGAGATTGAAGGTGTGGATCATGAGTATTCTACACTTGAAGGTCTTCAAGAGGATGTGCTTGATTTATTACTGAACTTAAAAGGTTTGGCAATCATATTACATGATCAAAATGAAGCATATCTGACTTTAGATAAGCAGGGTGCAGGTGTTGTTACTGCTGCTGATCTTGAGTTGCCACACAATGTTGAGATTGCCAATCCTGATTTGGTATTGGGTACGCTTAGCGAGCGAGGGCATTTAAAAATGCGTTTGCGTGTGGTTACAGGTCGTGGCTATGAGCCTGCCAATCAGCGTCGTGAAGATGCGAACTCAAAAGCAATTGGACGCTTAAAACTTGATGCAAGTTTTAGCCCAATTCTGCGAGTTGCTTATGATGTTGAGAATGCTCGTGTTGAGCAGCGTACTGATCTAGACAAGCTGATCATTGAGCTTGAAACTAACGGTACGGTTGATCCAGAAGAAGCAATTCGCAAGGCGGCAACCATTCTACAGCAACAAATCGCAATTTTTGTTGACTTGGAGGCTGAAGAAATCGTTGAACCTGTCAAGGAGAAAGAAGAAATTGACCCTGTGATGTTACGCCCAGTGGATGATTTAGAACTGACGGTTCGCTCAGCAAACTGCTTAAAAGCTGAAAATATTTATTACATTGGCGATTTGGTACAGCGCTCAGAAACCGAGCTACTAAAAACCCCAAATCTTGGTAAGAAATCATTGACCGAAATTAAAGATGTCCTTGCATCTAAAGGTTTGGAGCTTGGTATGCGTCTGGAAACATGGCCACCAAGTGATCTTAGGGTTGATGATCGTTTCTCTTACCGTAGCCGTTAATTTAAAGGATACTGACCATGCGACATCGTAATAGTGGCGTTAAGCTGGGTCGCACCAGCAGCCATCGTAAGGCAATGTTCCAAAACATGACTAACTCTCTGTTTGAACATGAACTAATCAAGACTACTTTGGTTAAGGCGAAAGAGCTGCGCCGTGTAGCTGAGCCTCTAATCACTTTGGCGAAAGAAGATACTGTTGCCAATCGCCGTTTGGCATTCAGCCGTACTCGTAACAAGGTAATCGTTGGCAAGTTGTTCAATGAATTAGGCCCTCGTTATCAAACTCGCCCAGGTGGCTATTTGCGTATCATTAAGTGTGGCTATCGTGATGGTGATAATGCACCGATGGCTTATGTTGAGTTGGTGGATCGACCATAAACACGGCTTGACCTTAATGAAAAAACCAATTTATGATGAACTTTAGATCTTGAATTACAAATTAAAGGCTGGGTTCAGCAAACTAAGTGGTTTTGTTAAGGACTAAGTTTCTTGTGAAGTTCAAAGAACAATACAAGAGACTTAGTCCTTTTTAATTTGTCCTTTTGGTTTGCTATGCATTTCATCATAATCACAGGGCAATCAGACACAATCACTCATTTCAGATCCAGTCATGTCCATTGTTTATTCCTAAAAATACCCCAAAGGTTGGGATTAACCTTTGGGGTGCGGTTTTATAAATCTGGGATTTTTATTAGTGGTAGTGCTGTCTGTGCTTGGCTACTCAATCAGATTTTTAGTGCTTAATGGTGAGGGATTGATGGTTCCAGCATCAACTAAAATGTCAATGTGTTGACTAAGATTTTCCTGTATTTCATAGGTTGTGGTAGTGTCAATAATTTCATGGTGCAGTTCGTGAATGACCACAGGGGTCTCTAGTAAGTCGATTAAAGCATTCGTCAAAGGGTGGTTTGTGATGTGGATGCCAATCGCATTTTTTGTATTAAGGTACTTTGGCGTTTGTTTTGTGGGGCTTAAAATAAAACGAGCGATGTCGTTTGATTGATTTTTAATGATTTTAAATTGCTGATTGTTAATATCTGCGTATTGAGCAGCGTCGCTCAAGCTTCTACACAGTAAGGTGTGATGAGTGGTATTAATGATTTGATGAATCGTTGAGATTTTATGAAGGTTATTTTTTGCGTTCATATGACTTAATATGGCATAACCCATTTGTGTTGGGTAAATGATGAGTTGTGCATCGTTTAGGGCGTTGGCAATTTGTTTTAGTAATCTTGGCTGTGGGTTTTGTGGGTGTAAATAAAGGGTTTGCATGGTCAATCCTTAATGGCTTGGAAATTTTTGGCAAATATATAAGAAGATCCAAAGAAGGCGTTGAGCATCTTTTGGTAATGTATTTGGACTGGCTAAGTAGATTTTTGCTTGATGATGGACATCATGGGCAAAAGTGCTTTGGCTGGTGTCGAAATCTGCATCTAAATTATCTTGTGATACATAAAAGTAGCGTCCACACGCCTGATTGAATAAGCATTCAATGGCTTGTGGTTTGATTTCTACCTTCTCAAATAACGCTTGTGTTTGAGCGTTTCTTCCATCTTTTTCATACCAGTAGCCAAAGTCATTTAAGGTGCGTCTGTATTTACCAGCCATGCACCAATGACTGATTTCGTGTAATGCACTGGCAAAAAACCCATGGGCAAATTCAATGCGTGCAGGCATTTCATCGTGAGCGGGAAAATATTCGGGTTCATCATCCCCACGAACTAACATGGTTGGAATTGCTGTGTTTGTCTGACTGAACAATTCGTTAAATAGTGAGATGAGCCAGTCGGTCAATGCCTTATCATCATCAACCTTAGCTTCTTGCCAAGTTTGGTGATGGCGTTGCCAGTCGCCTGCATCAAAATGTCGTGTGAGGTTTGCGATGTCGGCACGAACGCAGTCGTCATCAAAGAAATTTTGCCAGCATGTCAGTATTTCGGCAACATCATCGCTTGGATTTAGTTTGTCGTTTGGCGATAAATCATAAAAATTAACAGCAGTTGTCATGATTGGTATTGGAGTCAAGTATGATCATGGCTATTATAACATCATTTATTAAGTTGCAAATATTTTTGAAATTGGCGTGAAAATTGTTAGAATTTATGAAATAATACGCAAAAATATTGAGGATTGTCATGAATATGTATGGCCAAAACAAAGACTTACCTGAAAATATCATGCTAGATAAATGGGCGGATATTGGTTTTGCATGGTCGGGAACTGTGCCTGTTTCAATTTTTGAGCGTTTATCAAGTCAAAAGATGTCTCAAGAAATCGGCAGTCAGTCGTTGCAGGTGCAAGTACTATTGAAAAAAGAGCAAGGCATTTTATGGTTGCACTTTTCAATAACAGGAGGGCTTGCGGTAACTTGTCAACGCTGTCTTGATTCAATGGTGATTGATGTGACTGATGAATATCGTTTGGCAATTTTATCTGATGAGCAACAAATTGAGCAGATTCAAGATGCTGAATATGTGCTGATTGAGGAATTGGGCTTGGGAAGAGTGTTGCCAATTAAAAATATGCTAGAAGATGAATTGTTGCTTATGTTGCCGTTGTCACCACGCCATGAGGCGTGTGATCTGCCAATTGAAATGACCCAAGAAGACGGCAATGATTTGGAAGGCCATCCATTTGCTGCCTTACAAGCACTTAAAGGCAGGCTTAACTGATGATGCAAAACTAGTGGGTTTTGAATTCTTGATAAATTTTTTATGATATTTTTTTAAATTTATCTTTGAAAATCATCGAAGTTTTCTGTATAATATGGCATTTATTGTGCTTGCTAGGTATTAAGGCAAAAGGTGCTGTGTCTTAATGTCATCATTTCATTTGAGTACAAACAGTTTTAATACGCATTTTAATTAAATGCCTTTTTTTGGTGATTTGACCGTTAAATCATAAATCACCTTAAATGTGTCGAATTTAGGAGCTATCATGGCAGTTCAACAAAACCGTAAAAGTCGCTCACGCCGCGACATGCGTCGTTCACACGACCGTATCATTTTGAATGCATTAAGCATTGATTCTACTACTGGCGAAAAACACATTCGCCACCACGCGACCAAAGATGGTTTTTATCGTGGTCGTCAGCTATTCAAGGTAAGCCAAGAAAGCTGATTGGTAGGTAATATTCTCAACATTAAAAAAGCCAAGTTGCATTGTCTCAATGTGCTTGGCTTTTTGATTTAAAAAATCAAGCAAAATGAACTGACATAATTTCAATATTGCTTAAAAATTAGTAAACAAGTGTTTATTTTTTATGGTAAACTAGGCACCAAATTTTTGTTTGATAGATGAAAGTATAAAGCATAAGATGGGTATTTTATGACACAAAGTAACGCCTTAAAACGAGTGGCTATTGTTTTTCCTGGACAAGGTTCGCAAACAGTAGGAATGATGAATGAACTGGCTGAACATTTTGCCGTCGTAAAGGATGTTTTTGATGAGGCAAGTGCTGCACTTGGGTTTGATTTGTGGGCGGTGACACAAGATGAAGATCGATTGCATCAGACAAAGTATACACAGCCTGCACTTTTGGCATCAAGCATTGCGATTTGGCACATTGTTTTTGATAAGCTAAAATCGCAAGGCATTGAGCCTGTATGTTTGGCAGGGCATTCTTTAGGTGAGTACAGTGCTTTGGTGGCAAGTGGCGTGCTTAGTCTGTCTGATGCAGTCAAACTGGTGCATGAGCGTGGCAAGTACATGTCAGATGCGGTATTAGGCATTGAGACGCAAATGGCAGCAGTGCTGGGCTTGGAAGATGAGCAGGTGGTCAGCTTATGTGAAGATGCGACCGCAAGTGTGGGCATTGCTAACGCTGCTAATTTTAATAGTCCAGGTCAAGTGGTTGTGGCTGGTACTGAAATTGGTGTATCTCATGTGTTGTCTGCTGTTGAGGGCTTGGGGAAAAAGGCGGTGCCTCTTAAGGTATCGGTACCTTCACACTGTGCTTTAATGAACCCTGCGACCGACAAGTTGGCAGCTTTATTGAATCAAACGACATTTGAAATGGCACAAATTCCAGTGATTCAAAATCGCCACGCTGCCATTCATGAAACGATTGATGACATCAAAGCCGCATTGATTGAGCAGCTTTCTATGCCAGTACAATGGGCAAAAACCATGCAAAAACTGGTGGATAAGCACATCGATGTCATCATTGAATGCGGTCCTGGTAATGTGTTATCAAATATTGCTAAGCGTCAAGCAGAGCCAATCAGTGCTTTGCCAAGTGACAAGCTGGTACGCCTTGAAAAATTGGAGAATTTGGCATGAGTAGAAAAATTGTTTTAGTAACGGGTGCTTCTCGTGGTATTGGTCGAGCGATTGCTCAGCGTTTTGCCAATGAGGGCTGTTTTGTGATTGGCACAGCCACCAGCGAAAAAGGTGCAGAGTTGATTGCAGACTACTTAAGTGAGTTTGATGGCATTGGTCGTGTGCTTGATGTGTGCGATGATGAGGCGATTGATAAATTGTTTGATGAAATAGACAGTGTCTATGGCGGTCTCAATGTTTTGGTCAACAATGCAGGGATTACCAAAGACGGTCTTTTGATGCGGATGAAAAGTGAGGATTGGTCAGCAGTGATGGATACCAATTTAACTGCAATTTATCGTACTGCTCGCCGTGCCATTCGCAGCATGATGAAAGCACGCTTTGGTCGCATCATTAACATCACTTCGGTGGTGGGGCAGATGGGCAACGCAGGTCAGACGAACTATGCTGCTTCTAAGGCAGGTGTTGAAGGCTTTACGCGTGCACTTGCTCGTGAGATCGGCTCTCGTGGGGTAACGGTGAATTGTGTTGCGCCTGGATTTGTGGAAACAGACATGACTGAAGAGCTTGATGAGCGTTTGGTCAATTCAATGCTAGATGCTGTGCCATTGGGGCGTATGGCACAGCCAGAAGAGATTGCGGCTGCCGTAACTTTCTTGGCAAGTGATGAAGCCAGCTACATCACAGGAGAAGTGCTGGCGGTTAATGGTGGCATGTACATGTGATTGAGCGTGCAATTTGCTGAAAATTAGAAATGACTGGCATGCTGATCATGTGATGTTTTTTTAAATAAATGTGAACAACTGTATTCATAAAACTTGCACTCTTGGTAAAAATGTTTTATGATATGCACCACTTGAATTGTTATGATAAATCGCCAAAGTCGACATGGTGTCGATGTGAGCATTTGTCCATTGATTAAAAAAGGAAAATTCTATGAGTGATATTGAAGCAAAAGTAAAAGATGCTGTGGCAGAGCAACTTGGTCTGAATGTTGCCGACATTAAAAATGACGCATCATTTATGGATGACTTAGGTGCTGACTCGCTTGACCTAGTAGAGCTTGTGATGGCGTTTGAAAGCAATTTTGGCATCACCATTCCCGATGAAGATTCAGCGGAGCTGACCACTGTTCAAAAAGCAATTGATTATGTAACGGCAAAGCTTTAATCTAGCCATAAAAACCCTTATCAAACACACCCCAAAAGTTAGGCACTAACCTTTGGGGTGTTTTGTATCACAAATACGCAGCAGATTTTAAACTGTTTATCATCACTCATCATCACACTGTTTGAAAATTTTGGCGTGAGGAATAAGGTTCATGTGTGCGAACACATCATCATTTTTATTGATCTTTTAAAAAGATGTATGGTTTGTCAGGCAGTCTTAATGCTTGTATCATTAAGTTGCTAAGATGGTCATTTCAAATCCATCAGGCTTTATTGTGATGCATTGGTAATAATAGCTACATTTCATAACAAATTGATATCAAAATTTAGCGGTGCTAGATGAATTTTTCAAGTAAGATGATTCACATTCCTCATTTAGTAATCGTTTAGCTGATTAAGCGATGATGTCATACAAGGAGTCTATTTATGGGTATTTTTAGCTTTGCCAAAGATATTGGTGATAAGATTTTTAATCGTAATAAAAAAGATGCGGCGGCCGATTTGGTAAACACGCAGGCGACGCAAACGCCAGCTGAACCAACCGCACAAGAGATTGCCAATCTACTACTCAATCGCATTCAGGCACAAAATGTACAAATCAGTGGCTTATCTGTCAATTATAACGCAGACACAGATACCGTCACATTGACGGGTACTGCCAAGACGCAAGCTGATCGTGAGCGTGCTCGTCTTGCTGTGGGTAATGTGCAATATGTTGAGACGGTTGTTGATGATATTGTGGTGGAAGTTCAAGAGCAGGAGTCTCGTTTTTATACCGTTCAATCTGGCGACACTTTATCTAAAATCGCTAAAGAAATGTACGGCAATGCCAATGATTATATGAAAATTTTTGACGCAAATAAACCGATGCTGTCAGATCCAGATAAAATCTATGTTGGTCAAGTGTTGCGTATTCCTAACTGATTGACATGATTGACATTAGGATATTGGGCAAAAAAAGACCGTGATGATCGGTCTTTTTTATTATTTTGTTCATTGACAATGCTGTTGTAAGGCAGTTTTGGTTTGTGATGTACGCAATGCGACCTCATCAGCATTAAGTAGTTTTTGATTGCCTTGTTCGTCCATTTCCTGTATGACACCACCTGCACTAAGGACGGCAAGATTATCACGCAAAATCTGACATTGTTTTTGAAGTTCTGTTGGGAGTTGTTTGGATTTGGGTAAGTAAAAATTTAATATCACATATTGTCCGTTCGGTGGGAATTGGCTGTAAGTAGGTTCGCCATGTTTTCCAATGCTTTGGTAGATGGTGATGGCGTTACTGCTTTGGGTGCTGCATGCCAGCATGAGTAATAAGCACCAATAAAGAACATTCATGAGTGGATGGTTAACCGTGATTGAATTTGATCATATTGTAGCATCATTTTATCATTGGTGCTTGAATCAAAAACGATGCATGCAAGCGTTTTGCTTGAATAAGCTTGTTAGCTAGAATAAAAAAGACTGATTGTGCGTTTTTATGCGTTACAAAAATTTTGCCTTTTCTGTCTAAAATGTTCTTGGCAAAGTGTTGGTTTTGCGGTAATATAAATATCAATAAAAATTGATTCTGATGACTTATCTTGATAAGTTTGATGCTTCATCACCGATGGTTTTACCATTCATCAAAGTCGGCGTAGCGATCATCCTTTGGCTGCGTTTGTTGAAGAAAAGTAGATAGATTACCGTTTATTGATGCTTGATTTAACATTGCTTTGGACTTACCGGTCTGCAAGACGAACTCCTGCCAAATTCTTGTCAGTTTCTTGCTTATTTTTTGTCTTTAGCAATTTGGTTTGTGTTAATCATCTACTTAGTACAAGGAATAGCGATGACAGAGCATACCACACAAGCCCCCAATATGACAGGGCATACTCAGACGGCAGACGCCGCCAAAAATTTTTATGATAATCAAGCCAAGCTTGCTCGTGGCGAAACTGTTGCGATGTCTGGGGCTGAACTTTTGGTTCAGGCGTTGATTGATGAGGGTGTAACTCATATCTTTGGCTATCCAGGTGGGGCGGTTCTACATATTTATGATGCCTTATTTAAGCAGGATAAAATCGAACATGTCTTGGTGCGTCATGAACAGGCGGCAGGACATATGGCTGATGCTTATAGTCGAGTGACGGGCAAGACGGGTGTGGTTTTAGCGACCTCGGGTCCAGGAGTTACTAATACTGTAACAGCAATTGCCACTGCCTTTATGGATTCGATTCCTATGGTCGTTTTGGCAGGTCAAGTGCCCAGCACACTCATTGGTGATGATGCGTTCCAAGAATGTGATATGGTCGGCATCTCTCGACCTGTGGTAAAGCATAGCTTTCAAGTGCGTAACCCTGCAGACATCCCCACCATCATAAAAAAGGCTTTTTTTATTGCCAGTACAGGCAGACCTGGACCAGTGGTGGTAGACATTCCAAAAGACATGACCAATCCTGCTGATAAATTTGATTATGTCATGCCGCAGTCTGTGTCTTTACGCTCCTACCAACCGACCTCCAAAGGACATGCTGGCCAAATCAAAAAAGCGGTAGAGTTATTACTATCTGCCAAGCGACCAGTGATGTACTCAGGAGGTGGTGTTGTGCAAGGCAATGCGTCTGATGAATTGCGTGCACTTGCCAATCTGTTAAAATTACCAGTAACTCATACTCTGATGGGGCTGGGGGCTTATCCTGGTACGGACGATCAGTTCATTGGTATGTTAGGCATGCATGGTACTTATGAAGCAAATACAGCCATGCATCATGCCGATGTCATCTTGGCAGTGGGTGCCAGATTTGATGATCGTGTCACGAATAATACCAAAAAATTCTGTCCGCACGCGACCATCATTCATATTGATATTGATCCTACTTCCATCTCAAAAACCATTTCGGCACACATTCCGATTGTTGGTGATGTCAAGGCTGTGCTTAATAAAATGATTGCACTCATCAAGTTGGGCGATAGACGCTTGGATGAATTTGCTTTGGCAGACTGGTGGTGTCAAATTAATGAATGGCGTAAGCGACATGGATTGCGATATGGCTCTGATACCGATGCCAAAATTCATGCCATCATGCCACAGCGTGTTGTGCAAACCTTATACCAACTGACAGATGGTAAAGCGATTATCAGCTCTGATGTTGGACAGCATCAAATGTTTGCCGCCTTATATTATAAGTATGATGAGCCACGCCAGTGGTTGAATTCTGGTGGCTTGGGTACCATGGGTGTGGGTCTGCCATACGCAATGGCTGCCAAATTGGCTTATCCAGAAAAGACCGTCGTGTGCATCACTGGTGAAGGTTCAATTCAGATGAACATTCAAGAGTTGTCTACTTGCTTACAATATAACCTGCCTGTTAAAATTTTGAATCTGAATAATGCCCAGCTTGGCATGGTTAAACAGTGGCAGGACATGCTTTATGAGGGTCGCCATGCTCAAAGCTATATGCAGTCTTTACCTGATTTTGTCAAGCTTGCCGAAAGCTATGGGCATAAAGGTGTTAGAATTACAAACCCCAAGACAATGGAGGCTGAGCTAAAAGCGGCCTTGGAGATGGAAGGTTTGGTATTCATTGATGTGTATGTGGATAAAGCGGAGCATGTGTATCCGATGCAGGTCGCTGGTCAGTCCATGCGTGATATGTGGCTATCAAAAGGGGAGCGTACCTAATGGCAAAAAAACATCTAATTTCTGTATTGATGGAAAATGAAGCAGGGTCGCTGTCTCGTGTGGTAGGGCTGTTTAGTCAGCGTGGTTATAATATTGACACACTCAATGTCGCAGCCACAGAAGACCCAACACTTTCTCGATTGACGCTGACAACCATCACTACGGCCGATCGAATTGAGCAAATCACCAAACAGCTACACAAGCTGATCGAAGTGGTGAAGGTTCAAAATTTGTCCGCCATTTCTGGCGGTGGGCACATTGAGCGTGAGCTGATGCTTATTAAAGTAAGAGCCATTGGGGTACATCGTGATGAACTGTACCGCACGGCGGATATTTTTCGTGCGCAAATCGTTGACATCAGTCCAAACTTATACACCATTTTGATTACAGGCGATGCTGGCAAATTAGATGCTTTTATCGATGTGATTGGACGAGATAAGATTTTGGAGGTGGTGCGTTCTGGCGTGATTGGGATTGCCAGAGGCGAAAAAATATTGAGTTTGTAATGCATAAGGTGATACTAACTGGCTTTATCATCATTGATGCTAAGGATAAAGCGTTAATACTACAAGCACTTGAAACACACATTCAACTGACCAGACAAGAAGCAGGGTGCATCAGATTTGATGTTACGCCTGATATGAATGACGCAAGAAAATATTGGGTTCATGAAGAATTTGTGGATAAGGCGGCTTTTGACTTTCATCAATCTCGGACAAAAGCATCATCATGGGGTCGGATTTCTGCCAATGTTGAACGACATTATCAACCTTTGGTGACAGTGTCGGCTGACTCATTTTTTGAATAAACATTTTAACCAACCGCCAGTCATGGCACATTTAAACAAGGAAAACTCGTATGAGCTTAAATATTTACTATGATAAAGATTGTGATTTATCAATCATTCAAAGCAAAAAAGTTGCCATCATTGGCTATGGTTCACAAGGTCATGCCCATGCATTAAACCTAAAAGACTCAGGGGTGGAAGTGACTGTTGGCTTGCGTGAAGGTTCGGCATCATGGAAAAAGGCCGAAAACGCTGGCTTGAAAGTCGCCCAAACTGCCGATGCTGTTAAAGGGGCGGATGTGGTGATGATTTTAACACCTGATGAATTTCAAAAGCAATTGTATAATGAAGTGATTGAGCCAAATATCAAAGAAGGTGCAACGCTTGCTTTTGCTCATGGTTTTGCCATTCATTATAACCAAGTCGTTCCACGCAAAGATCTTGATGTGATCATGGTTGCTCCAAAAGCACCAGGTCATACAGTGCGTTCAGAATTCGTCAATGGTGGTGGTATCCCTGATTTGATCGCTGTTTATCAAGATGCATCAGGAACTGCCAAGCAAGTGGCGTTATCTTATGCTTCTGGTGTAGGTGGCGGTCGTTCTGGCATCATCGAAACCACATTCAAAGATGAGACTGAGACTGACCTATTTGGTGAGCAAGCTGTCTTGTGTGGTGGTGCTGTTGAGCTGGTCAAAATGGGTTTTGAGACTTTGGTGGAGGCAGGATATGCACCAGAGATGGCTTATTTTGAATGTCTGCATGAATTAAAGCTGATCGTAGATCTCATGTATCAAGGCGGCATCGCAGACATGAACTACTCGATTTCTAACAACGCTGAATACGGTGAATATGTAACAGGCTGTGAAGTCATCAATGACAAGTCTCGTGAAGCGATGCGTCATGCTCTAAAACGCATCCAATCAGGAGAGTATGCCAAGATGTTCATTAGCGAAGGTCAGCTGAACTATCCATCAATGACGGCTCGTCGTCGCCAAACTGCTGAACACGAAATCGAAAAAACAGGTGCTAAGTTGCGTGCGATGATGCCTTGGATTACTGACAGTAAAATCATTGATAAAGAAAAAAACTGATTTGATGCTTTATCTTAAAAAACAAAACCGCTCAAAAGAGCGGTTTTGTTTTTGGTGTTGAGTGTGGATTCCCAAGGCGTGTAGACCATTACATGACTTGGTGGTTATGATGCTAAACATCATTTTGACCCATGATGTTTAATTGATGGTCGCCTAGGGTAAATTTGATATAAAGCACTTGCACCCAGACGATGACCACAACCATGAGTGGCGTTGCCAATGCGATTCCTAGAATGCCCGTCATCGAACCCATGATGATTTGTGATAATAATAAAGCCACTGGCGGTAAATCCACCAATCTTTGCTGGACGATTGGAGATACGATATAGCTTTCGGCTTGTTGTACGACGATGATCATCAATAGCACCCAAAGCAACATGTCTGGAGCAACCAATAGCGTGACCAGTAAAATGGGCACGGCTGACAACCAAGGACCAATCACAGGCACGAAATCAAGCACAAAGGCAATCACGCCAAGTGCCAATGCAAAGCTGATGTCCATCAACCACAGTGCAATCGTCGTTGAAACACCGACGAAAGCCATTACTACCAGTTGACCTACCAGCCATTGTTTAAGTGCATTATAGCTACACTCAAGCAGGTATTTGGCTTTATCTCGATGTGCTTTTGGGACTAGGGCGATAAAACTACGCTGATACATTGTCGGATGCAATGCTAAAAACAACCCAAGTAGCAAGATGACAATGAAAGTTCCCATGCCGCTGATGAATCCACCAAGTAGCATTGAGATGCTTCCAATGGCATTCTGTCCAAACTGAGAAAATAGTAACTCTGGGTTTTGACGCACTTCAACAAACCACTCTCGATTCGTTACCCACTCATAAATGGTTGGGTAACCTTGTAAGTAGCTATCAACACTGATGAAGGCGGCGGGAATCATTTGCTTGATGTCGGCGAACTGATCGGCCAGCTCATTGCCAAAATTTGCCACAAAGCCACCGATGATTAATAGCAATATGCCAGAGACCATACCAACCAAAAATGTGTGTGGTAAGCGTTGTAGATATTTACCCAGCTTGGGTATTTTTTTGGCGTAGTCAGTCAATCCTAGCAAAAATACGGCGAACAGTACAGCACCAAAGACGATGAGCCAGACTTGCGTCAAATAATAAAAGCTTGCAAGTAATAACAGGATTGCAAAGCCAAACACAATCAGCGCTCTAGGAGGTAGATAATCCGTTGTCATGAAATACTCTGAATCTTATTTATTAAAAGTGCATCATACCAAAATTTTGTCAAATAATGGTGAATAAAATCAAGATGAAGTGATGATGGTGGACGATGTTTGGTCATTTGATGTCTAAAAACCGCCTTGGATCACAAAGCGGTTTTTAGGGTCTATTGTTTGATGGTTCATGGAGCAAGGCAACTTGCTAAATGCTTGGCTGGATCGGTGTCATAAGCCTTGATGGCATCTTTTACCGTCATTCCCAAGGCTTTTGCCACCCCTTCACCATAGGTCTGATCGCAGAAGTAGCAGTTGCGAATGTGGCGGTATTTGATGAAGTCTAAGGCATCACCCAGCGCTCTTGCGGTATTATCAAATAAAATCTGTTTTTGTGCATCGGTCATTAGATGAAACAGGGCTCTTGGCTGGCTAAAATAGTCGTCATCATCTTCACGAAAATCCCAATTTTTGGCATCGCCATCAATTTTAAATGGTGGTTCGGCATATTGAGGTTGTTCCTGCCATTGCCCAAAGCTGTTTGGCTCATAATGCAGACGACTGCCATAATTGTCATCAACACGCCCTTGACCATCTCTGTGGTTTGAGTAGACAGGGCAGCGAGGAGCGTTGACTGGGATTTGATTGCGGTTCACTCCCAAACGATAACGCTGTGCGTCAGCGTAGTTGACAAGGCGTGCTTGGAGCATGCGGTCAGGCGATACACCAATGCCGGGAACAAGGTTGCTGGGGGCAAAGGCGACTTGTTCCACATCTAAAAAGTAATTGTTGGGGTTGCGATTGAGTTCAAATTCGCCCACTTCAATCAAGGGAAATTGTTTTTTTGACCAAACTTTGGTTAAGTCAAAAGGGTGAAAATCCACGCTGTTTGCTTGTTCTTCTGGCATTACTTGAATGTACATTTTCCATTTTGGATAGTCGCCTTTTTCGATGGCATCATACAAATCTTTTTGGCTGCTTTCACGGTCTTTGGCGATCACGGCTTCTGCTTCAGCATCGGTTAGGTTTTTAATGCCTTGCTGAGTGTGAAAGTGAAATTTTACCCAAAAACGCTCATTTTTATCGTTAATGAAACTATAAGTATGGCTGCCAAAACCGTGCATATGGCGGTAGGATTTTGGAATGCCACGATCACTCATGACAATGGTAACTTGATGCAACGCTTCTGGTAGGAGCGTCCAAAAATCCCAGTTGTTGGTTGGGCTACGCATATTGGTGCGTGGGTCTCTCTTGACTGCTTTGTTTAGGTCGGGGAATTTGAGCGGGTCTCTTAAAAAGAATACTGGGGTATTATTACCAACCATGTCCCAGTTGCCTTCTTCGGTGTAGAATTTTAGAGCAAAACCACGAATGTCTCGCTCAGCATCGGCCGCACCTCGCTCACCTGCAACAGTGGAGAAGCGTGCGAACATTTCGGTTTGTTTGCCAATTTCGCTAAAAATCTTGGCTTTGGTGTATTGGGTGATGTCGTTTGTTACGGTAAAAGTACCAAAAGCACCAGAGCCTTTGGCGTGCATGCGTCGTTCTGGAATGACTTCACGCACAAAGTCGGCAAGTTTTTCGTTTAGCCATAGATCCTGCATTAAGATGGGGCCTCTTGCCCCTGCGGTCAAGGAATTTTGATTGTCAACGACAGGGGTGCCATTGCTGCGAGTAAGTGGCGTGCCTGAATAGGGACATTTCATTTCTGACATGGGTTTTCCTTATTGGTTGGGTGGTGTGATGATTTAAGTATAGCAAATACCAGTTCAAACCTTGGTTTGTCTTATGTAACTAATGAAAATGACACTCACTATGAATTGGTGTCTATCATGATGTTGTATGAACTGATGATTTGTGCTGATGTTGATGATAACTGATTTAATTATTAAATAAATTATAATAATTTTAATTTATTTTTTAAATATTGTAATGGTTTTTATGCGAATAAAAAAAAGACCATCAGTTCATGACAGTCTTTTTTTGGCAAGAGTGGGTGGATTAACCCTTATTCATCATCACCATAATATTTCACGCCGATTTTAATGGGTTCACGCCCTTGGCTACGGCGAAAATTATTGGTATCACGGAGCGAATAAGCACAGCCACAGTATTCTTGTTGATAAAAATGCTCACGCTTGCTGATTTCAATCATACGGCTACTGCCACCGCCTTTACGCCAGTTAAAATCCCAGTAGTCCAATCCCTCATAAGGGGCGACGGCACGATGACCACAGTCATTGATTTGAGCCATGTTTTTCCAGCGACTAATCCCGAGCGAGCTTGTCATCACAGGGAAGCCATGTTCATGGGCATATAGGGCGGTGCGTTCAAATCTCATGTCAAAACACATGGTGCAACGAGGACCTCGTTCAGGGTCTTTTTCCATGCCTTTGGCACGAGCAAACCAATTATCCATATCATAATCAGCATCAATGAAAGGAATGCCATGTTTTTTGGCAAAAGCAATATTTTCATTTTTGCGAATTTCATACTCTTTTTTGGGGTGGATATTAGGATTGTAAAAATAAATGGTAAACTCAATACCACTGGCAATCATGGCTTCCATCACCTCCCCTGAGCAAGGGGCGCAGCATGAATGCAACAAGACTTTTTTATGTCCGTTTGGCGGAGTTAAAATTTCACGGTCAATCGGTGTCAAATGTGGATTACTGGGGTCGGCTTTGGCGATTTGCTTGCCTTTTTTTTGAGCGGATGTCTGGGTTTGTGTAGGATGGTGTTTATGTACAGTCATGATCTTTTGCAATTTTTATGAAAAATAGTAATGAGGGGGTTATTATAGCATTGATTGAAAAAATTTGCTAAAATTGGCTAAATCTCTCTTTGCATAGACAGTAGGGTCAATCATGAAATTAACCTGGCAAAACCCTTTGGACATCGCCATTGAACTGGCTGAAAAATATCCTGATATTGATGTGCAGTACATTCGTTATACGGATTTGCATCGCCATGTTTGTGAGCTGGAAAATTTTTCAGACGATCCAAATAAATCCAATGAGGCCATTTTAGAGGCGATTCAGATGGCATGGCTTGATGAGTTGGATTGACCAATCATCAGTGAGCATGTTTTAAAAGATGGCTTAATGCCATCTTTTTTTATAAACCAAATTGACACAAAATTTTTACTTTTTATAACAAAATGTTTGTTTTTGTTGCATCATTGTGTTTTAATACATTGAGTAAATGGGCGTATGAAGTGATGCAGGCGTGTTGGTGCGCAAGCATGCGTTTACTTAATGCACAAGTGATTGATGGATATTGGACAATGTCTGTCTAAAATGAGAAGGGAAATGTTATGCAACAAAAAAATTCGGGTCGCATGGGACGCTTTTTAAAGAGCGTGGAATGGCTAGGCAATCTTTTGCCACATCCTGCGATTTTATTCGTGTGGATGTCAGCGATTTTGCTTGTGTCATCGGCGGTCATGTCATATCTTGGCGTTTCAGTGGTCGATCCACGCCCAGTGGGAGCGAAAGGTCGTAGTGAAGATGGCATGATTTATGTTGTCAATCTACTCAATGGTGAGGGTCTTGCTAAGATTGTTGAGAATTTGGTGTCAAATTTCACAGGATTCATTCCGCTAGGTACGGTATTGGTTGCCTTACTTGGTGTGGGCATTGCTGAGCGTTCTGGAATGATTTCGGCTGCTTTGCGTGGTCTGGTGATGAATGCACCACCTAAGATGGTAACATTTGTGGTCATTTTTTCTGGAATCATGTCAAATACGGCGGCGGAGCTTGGTTATGTGGTATTGATTCCGCTGGCAGCGATGATTTTTCATTCGCTTGGGCGACATCCTTTGGCAGGGCTTGCAGCGGCTTTTGCAGGCGTGTCGGGCGGTTATAGTGCCAATTTATTGCTAGGTACGGTAGATCCATTATTGTCAGGGATTAGCCAAGAAGCTGCACGCATCATTGATCCTGATTATGTCGTAGGTGCAGAAGCCAACTGGTATTTCATGGCGGTCAGTACCTTTTTAATCAGCGGTCTTGGTTATTTTGTTACCGAAAAAATTGTCGAGCCAGCCTTGGGTAAGTACAACCCTGCCGATGCTGATGATCCAACCGTGCTAAATAATAAGGTTGAGCGTCTGACGGCTGATGAGAAAAAAGGCTTGATGTGGGCAGGCGTATCAATGGTGATTTTCTGTCTGTTGCTCGCCTGGACGATTGTTCCTGATGATGGCATTTTAAGAAATGCGGAGACGGGTTTGGTGGCAGGGTCTCCATTTTTGCATGGTATCGTGGTATTCATATTCGTATTTTTTGCCATTCCAGGCTATATCTATGGCCGTATAACTGGGTCGTTAAAGAACGGTGGCGATGTGGTTGATGCCATGAGTCATGCCATGAGTTCGCTTAGCATGTACATCGTATTGGTATTTTTTGCAGCACAATTCACCGCCTTTTTTAACTGGTCTAATATCGGTCAGATCATGGCGGTGTCTGGAGCCAGCTTTTTGAATAATATTGGCCTTACTGGTCCTTTATTGTTGGTTGGATTTATTTTGGTTTGTGCTTTTGTCAATCTCATGCTGGGTTCGGCATCTGCCCAGTGGGCCATTACCGCACCGATTTTTGTACCCATGCTCATGCTCACAGGTTATGCACCTGAAATGATTCAAGCAGCATACCGTATCGGCGACAGTACGACAAATATCATCACGCCGATGATGAGCTATTTTGGTTTGATCATGGCGGTGGCAATTCGTTATAAGAAAGACACAGGTGTTGGTACGCTGATGTCATTGATGATTCCTTATTCACTGATTTTCTTAGTGGGTTGGACGGCGTTGTTTTGTATTTGGGTGTTTGTTCTTGGCTTGCCTGTTGGACCAGGAACAGCGACTTATTACACCCCGTGATTGAATGGATAAAACATCCCCTAAAAACTTTAGGGGATGTTTTTTTGTTAGTGATGGTATTGTGTATCGCTTTTAATGCTTGGTGATGACGGTGTGCTAGAAAGTTGCTACTTGGTGAATCATGATGTGGATGATATCACCTATTTGTTGTTTGTGATGATTTTTGGTCATGGCAGTTTGCATGAGTAGCTGATTGCCTTGTTCGTCTTGCAGGGTATAAAGCCAATTGCCGCCACGAAAATCTTTATCCATGATGCGAAAGTCCATGCCTTGACCGCCTGTGCAAATCTGCACATCATGTGGTCTGATGAGCATCTGCGTGTCTTGATTGGTGTTTGGCATAAGAGGAATGAAACCAATCGCACACTCCATACCGTCAGCATGTATGTCAGTAATGTCATATAAGACGCCTTCGCCAACAAAACTGGCAACATGGGCATTGGCAGGACTATGATACAGCATCTCTGGGTCTGCCCATTGTTGAATCATGCCTTCTGATAGTACGCCAACCGTATCTGCCATGGCAAATGCCTCAGATTGGTCATGAGTAACCAAAATGGCACTCACGCCTTGTGATTTTAGTAATTTACGAACTTCTTTGGATAAGGTGGTGCGTAGTTCAATATCCAGATTGGAAAAAGGTTCATCAAGTAGTATGAGCTTTGGCTTGGGTGCAAGTGCACGCACCAATGCCACACGCTGTTGCTGACCACCTGACAACTCATGGGGGTAACGATCTTTATACTCACTTAAATCAACCAATGTTAAAAGCTCATCAATACGAGCATTTTTCTCTGAATGACTTAACTCATTTAATCCAAAGCCAATATTCTTTGCCACCGTCAGGTGTGGAAATAAGGCATAGTCTTGAAATACCATGCCAATGTGTCGTTGGTGGGCGGCGACATTGGTGGTGTCATTGAATAATGTTCGCCCATCTAGCATCATCGTTCCTGATTTTGGCGTCTCAAAACCAGACAGGCAGCGTAAAATTGTCGTTTTGCCACAGCCAGAAGCACCCAGCAGACAAGCTATCTCGCCAGTCTGCAAGGAAAAATTGACATCATTTAAGATGATTTTTTTGTCAAATTCAACAGATAGGTGTTGTACGGTCAGCATAAGTCAGTTCTTTTGTCCTATTTTGGTGAATAAAATCACAGGAATCAGTCCTGTCAATACGATGGTCAATGCTGGCAAGGCGGCGGCTTCATACATGCCTTCACTTGTAAAAGAATAAATGCGTATTGCCAGCGTATCCCAATCAAAAGGGCGCATCATCAAAGTGATGGGCATTTCTTTCATGGTGTCCACAAACACCATGAGCAAGGTGGTACCCAGTGAGCCTTTTATTAAAGGTAAATATACTTCAAAAAGTGAGCGAATCGGTGTCGCCCCTAGACTTTTGGAAGCTTCTATGTGGGCGGATTTGATACGCTTCATGCCTGCGTCCACGGTCTGCACACCCAACGCCAAAAATCGAATCAGATAGGCGATGAGTAACGCTAACACCGTCCCCTTAAAGATGGCACCGTGCTCGGCGAATATCGCCACATGCTCAATGAGATAGTTATCAAAAAAAGCCACAGGAATGAAAACTCCGACCGCCAGCACCGAGCCGGGAATGGCGTAACCAAGCGTTGAGATTTTTGCACTGCCCAAGGCGAATTTACTGGCATCATGTCGAACGCTTAGGCTGATAAAAAAAGCAACCACGGTAACTAATATGGCAGCACATAGGCTGGCGATGACAGAATTTTTGGTTTGTTCAAAGATGACACCAAACTCAATGCCTTGCCAAGTTTCAACGACCCACACGCTTAGCTGAATGATGGGCAGGATAAACGCCAAAAATAAAATGCCGGCACAATAGCTAAAAGCCAGCCATTTTGTTAGACCGTGTAGAGCAATGTGTCGATGATGACCACCACGACCGACGCTTTCAAAGTTTTTGCGTCCACGACTAAGCTGTTCTAATACTAAAAAGATGAACACTAAACCAACCAAAAGACTGGCAAGCTGTTTGGCAGTATCAAGGCTAAAAAAGCCATACCAAGCCTGATAGATGGCGGTAGTAAAAGTATCATAGCCAAAAATCGAAACCGCCCCAAAGTCTGCCAGCACTTCCATGAGTGCCAAGATGACACCACTGACTACCCAAGGTTTTGCCATTGGCAGAGCAAGCTTAATAAACGCCTGCCAGTTTGACAACCCCAAAGAAGCACCAACCTCTAAAATGCGATTGCCCATGCTTCCAAAAGCATTTTTGGACAATAAGTAGACATAAGGATATAAAGTTAGACTCATCACCAAGGCCAATCCTCCACCATGCCTGATGTCTGGCAGACCATTTTCAAAGCCCCATGCCTGTCGCAAATAGGTACTGATGGTACCTGTGTAATCAAATATGCCAAGCTGTACAAAGGCAAGAACATAAGCAGGCACCGCCAAAGGCAGCATCATTGCCCAGCTAAAAATACGCTTAAGCGGAAAGTCATACATGGTGGTCAGCCATGCAGTGCTGGTGCCAAGCACTGTTACGCCAATGCCTACCGACAAAACGAGCCATAGAGTATTTTTTAATAAACTGGGCAACTCATGATCCAGTAGGAATTGCCAAATTTCAGCATCAAATTCGCCTATTGAAGATAAAATTACCCCCAAAGGAATGATGACTAATAAAGAACAAAGTCCAAGCCATAATCGTGCAAGCAGTGTTGAGTGTGTCATAAGCGTGTTGCGGTCATATTATGAGTGATTATTATTATCAAATAGATACCATAATGATAATAATCATTGTTTAAAAATGGATATGGTATTATAATACAACAGGAAATAGCAATCTTTTTAGGATTTTTTTATCAAAAAGAGAGCGTTTCATGTGTTGTAGATTATGTTTTTTTTAAGCCATGAAATGGCGTTTTAGAAGGATGAATTTATGTTAAAAAAAATCTTAATCGCTCAGGTGGCTGCATTGATGGCACTACCAGCATTTGCTAGTGAATTGGTGGTTTACTCATCTCGTGCTGACGAGTTATTAAAGCCGATCGCTCAAGCCTATGAAGCAAAAACAGGAACAAAAATCACGCTGGTCAATGATAAAGCTGGGCCTTTGATGGCAAAAATCCAAGCAGAGGGTCAAAATACCAAAGGCGATGTCTTAATCACGGTTGATGGTGGCAACCTTTGGAAAGCATCAACCATGGGTTTGCTACGCTCAATCAACTCACCAACCTTAAAAAATAACATTCCAGCACACCTAAGAGCAAAAAATAATCAATGGTTTGGCTTGTCGGTGCGTGCGCGTACGATTTTTTATAATCCTAAGACGGTCAATCCTAGCGAATTATCTACTTATGCCGACCTAGCCAATCCAAAATGGAAAGGTAAATTATGCTTGCGTACATCTAATAATGTATACAACCAATCGCTGGTCGCTACCATGATTGCTAATCATGGTCAAAAAGCCGCCACCCGCACAGTAACAGGCTGGGTAAATAATTTGGCAACCACACCATTTTCTAATGACACTTCCATGTTAGAGGCCATTAATGCTGGTCGTTGTGATGTGGGCATTGCCAACACCTATTATTATGGTCGTTTGGTCAACAAGAATCCTGAAGTGGCCAATAATGTCAAAGTATTTTTTGCTGATCAAAATGGCAAGGGTACGCATGTCAATGTCTCTGGTGCAGGCGTGCTAAAATACAGCAAAAACCCTGTTGAAGCCCAAAAGTTCATTGAATGGCTATCAAGCCCAGAGGCCCAAAAGCTGTATGCTGATCGCAACTTTGAATATCCTGCCAACAATCGCACCAATGCGGCTCCGCTGGTGGCCAGTTGGGGTTCTTTCAAGCAAGATGTCATCAATGTTGCGGTAGCGGGTAAAAATCAGCAAAAAGCCATCATGTTGATGAAAAAAGCAGGGTATAACTGATTTTTTGAACTCATCATGCCTAGGAGCAGAATGTCTTTTGGGGTGATGTGCTAAAAAATCTTTACCAAAGAAAGCCATGCCATTTAAGCATGGCTTTTTTGATGTTGGTTGACATGCTAGCTGATAAGCGTGTCTAAAATTTGCTCATAAATTAAAGTCAGCTTTTCCAAATCATCAACCGCCACATGCTCATCGATTTGATGAATGCTGGCGTTTAATACGCCAAGCTCAACCACTTGGGCATTCATCACAGGAGCGATGAATCTGCCATCGGAAGTGCCACCACTTGTAGAAAGTTTGGCGGTGGTATTGGTAACTTGTTTGATGGCATCGCAACAAGCATCAACAAATGTGCCTTTTTGAGTCAAAAAAGGTTCTCCTGACAGATGCCATTGTATGGTGTAGTTGGCAGCACTTTGTGCAAAATGCCTGTCAAAAATCTCATGCGTTTTTTCTTTTAAGCTGTCGGCAGTGTTTTGAGTGCAATAACGAAAATTGAACAAGACTTGGCAGTCTCCTGCGATGACATTGGTTGCGCCTGTGCCACCATGAATGTTGCTGATCTGCATGCTGGTAGGTGGAAAATGGTCGTTACCATCATCCCATTTGGTATTGATCAGCTCGGCAAGGGCATTGGTCATGGCGTGAATTGGGTTGATTGCCAAATGGGGATAGGCGATATGCCCTTGCTTGCCTACGACGGTTAAGGTGGCATTTAGCGAACCACGCCGACCATTTTTAATGACATCACCCAAGACGGCTGTGCTAGATGGTTCGCCCACCAAACAATAATCCATTTTCACACCACGCTTGGCAAGCACTTCTACGACTTTTTGAGTGCCATTGCGTGCCACACCTTCTTCGTCAGCGGTGATGAGCAGGGCGATACCGCCTTGATGATTGGGATGCTTTTTGATGAAATTTTGGCAGGCGGTTACAAAGCAGGCTATGCCAGTTTTCATATCAGCCGCACCACGACCCCACAGATGACCATCGGCGATGGTTGCTGAAAATGGCGGATAAGTCCAGCGGCTTTCATCACCGGTAGGAACAACATCAGTGTGTCCAGCAAAGCATAAGACGGGTGCATTTGGGCTTGTGCCTTGGCGATATGCCCATAGGTTTTTGACTTGGGCGTTAATGCCAGTATCATCTGCATCGCCAAAATGCATGAATTCGGTCTCAAAGCCCAATTTTTCAAGCTCTTGGGCTAGGATCTCTTGGCATTCATGATCATTAGGGGTGATGGAGGGCTGCTGGATCAGTTTGATCGATAGGTTTAGCGTAGGAGTCATTGATTTTCCTAGATGGTCTGGTATGTCTTATGTTGCAATGATTTGATCGTTGTAAGCTGATTGTCTTGGCGTGGCTGGCTTTCATCATCAAGATCAGATGATGCATGAAAATAAAAAAATAGCCAAACATCGTGAGTTATGCTAACATAAGTTATTTAAAATTACACCACATTTAAGTTAAGTTGAACGATGAATTATAAACACGCCTATCATGCTGGTAATTTTGCTGATGTTGCCAAACACGTCTTGTTATTGCAACTACTTGCCCAATTTTCTGCAAAAGGCAAGCCGTTCTATGTGTTAGATGCCTATGGTGGACGAGGCCTGTATTCACTACAAAGCACAGAGGCAGCTAAGACTGGTGAGGCGGATAGGGGCATTCGTGCTTTGGAATCTGCGGATATTACCAACCCCCCAAAAGCGATTGCTCAATATTTGCTAGGTTTGCAGACCGCACGCAAAACATATGACCAATATGTCTATCCAGGATCTCCTTGGTGGATTGCCAATCATTCTTTAAATCACAGTCAAGATGCAGCACTTCGTGCAGAGGCGTTTGAGGCGGTGGCAGATGAATATGATGCACTCAATTATCAGCTGCATCAATTACCGATTGGCATTCATCATCGTGATGCTTTTGAGGGTGTGCCTGCTGTATTACCCCCAAAAGAGAAGCGTGGCATTGTCCTACTAGATCCGCCCTTTGAGCAGGAACATAAGGATTTTGGACGCTTGGTAGATTTGTTGACCGTCAGCCATAAAAAATTCGCCACAGGGACTTTTGTGTTGTGGTATCCAATCAAAAATAAAGAAGCGGTAACGCTTTTTCACAAAAAAATGAAACGCACCGAAATCCGCCGCCAGCTTATTTGTGAATTAAACCTATACCCCAATGATGTGGCGGTGGGCATGAATGGCACAGGGCTTCACATCATCAATCCGCCTTGGCAGTTTGATGAACATGCCAAAGATATTTTACGAACACTTGCACCCATCTTAAAACCAGCAGACGCACCTACCATGAGTCTTGATGAGATGGCGGTGGTTAAATGGTTGGTGGGCGAATAACCGCTGATAACATGATAAATCATCACAGCTGAAATTAAAATTATGAATAATAACAATAACTTATCAGAAAATCAGCCACGGCATGATCATGATGTCGATGATCATGATGGCATTACCTTTGAGGTCGTGGAGAGTGAGGCGATTGATGGGCATAAACAAGTGCGGCGTGGTGTTTACCTAGTCCCCAATCTCATCACAACCGCATCCATGCTTTCGGCTTTTTTTTCCATCATAGCAAGTAGCGAAGGGCGGTTTTATCAGGCGAGTTTGGCAATATTTTTATCAGCGATTTTAGATGGCATGGACGGTAGGGCTGCTCGCTTACTCAATGCCCAAAGTCTTTTTGGGGAGCAGTTTGATAGCTTGGCGGACTGTATCGCTTTTGGTTTGGCACCTGCGATGTTGATGTATCATTTTGCTTTGCACGAGCTTGGGCGTTTTGGTTTGGCATGTGCTTTTGTCTTTACGGTGTGTGCAGCGTTTCGCTTGGCAAGGTTTAATGTACAAATCGGCTCGGTGGATAAAAAATATTTCATCGGATTGGCAAGTCCTCTGGCGGCGATTTTGGTGGCGTCAAGCGTGATGGTTGCCATCGATCATGCCGATTGGGTGGGCGTCATTGGTCAGAGTGTGGGCGTGGGCGAGTTTGCGTTTGCAGTGTGGACAGTCGCATGTGGCTTGCTTATGGTCAGTAATGTCAAATATTATAGCTTTAAGGAATTTGACCGCCAAAAAGTTCCTTTTGTCGCACTCATCTTGGGTGTGCTGGTAATGGGTATCGTGCTTTATGACATTCCTGTGGGCGTGCTGGCGATTGGCGTGGTTTATGCACTGTCGGGTTTTTGGATGACATTCTTTGCCAAGAAGTCGTGATAAGTCTTGATGGTTAGGTATGATGAGTGTGTTTTGTTTGGTGATTTTACTATTGACAAGTGTTAAAATAATCGTATCCTGCTTCAGCGTTCAGCGTTCAGCGTTCAGCGTTCAGCGTTCAGCGTTCAGCGTTCAGCGTTCAGCGTTCAGCGTTCAGCGTTCAGCGTTCAGCGTTCAGCGTTCAGCGTTCAGCGTTCAGCGTTCAGCTAAATTATTCCTAAAATTCGTTAAAAGTCAATACCTTAACGGTTTAAATTTCCTATTTTCAAATAAAAGCCCGTCTTTGCACGGGCTTTTTTCGTGCCTAAAATTTACCCAAAATCTATCAAAGGAGGTGCTAAATGATTAACACCGTCCAAACCAATAATAAACAAGTCAAATCCAAAAAACGAGTGGCTGATTTTGGCGAAGTGTTTACAGCCGAGCGAGAAGTAAACGCAATGCTAAATCTGCTACCTGACACCATTTGGCATAACATCACCGCCACATTTTTAGAGCCTGCGTGTGGCAATGGCAATTTTTTGGCAGAAATTTTAAGCCGAAAATTAAATGCCGTCCTTGAACTTTTATCCTCCGTTGCCGTAAAACCACCGACTTCAGGCGGTGGATATAA
The DNA here is from genome assembly GCF_023336735.1 of Moraxella oculi. GTDB lineage: Bacteria > Pseudomonadota > Gammaproteobacteria > Pseudomonadales > Moraxellaceae > Moraxella > Moraxella oculi. The sequence continues at coordinate 51,994 of NZ_JAMBAQ010000014.1, forward strand.
GGCAACTCCGCAATCATGCTTACGCATGGACGTTGTTTAGTGTGGTGTAT
>NZ_JAMBAQ010000015.1 GCF_023336735.1 Moraxella oculi
GTAGTGTGGTTCGCCCATGTGAGAGTAGGTCATCGTCAGCACCTTATTTGATTACCCCCTTCATCAGATGATGGAGGGGGTATTGTTTTTTTAGTGGGGATAAAAAGTGCCCAAAATAATGTTACATATAACAGTTGTATTTCTAGTATTGGCGGTGTTGCCCCTACCTTACGGCTATTATGCTTTGTTGTGTCTGATTGCATTTGGTGTTTTGCTTGGGTGGCCTATTTCAGCTTTGAAAGGCATGATAAACCTTTACCTTGGATTTTTGTAATATTGGCATTGGTGTACAATCCGATCATTAAAGTTTATTTCCCAAAAGAAATTTGGACAGTAATAAATTTATTGTCAGCGGCTTCTTTATTATTTAATCAAAGAAAGTTGTTGGAGTTAGAGTAATTATCTCATCATCCTTACCTTTAAATTAGCTATACATTTCTACTACTTAATTACCACTATAAACTTACTGAAGCTTACATAATTTTTTCTTATAATTTTTATTCAAATTTCAGTTATTAATTTGTTCCTAACTTTTTAATTTGAGAATGCTTATGAAAATTCATACAACTGTAGCCAGACGCCCATCATGGCGAGGTATTATTGCAGGACTTTTAATGGGTCTTGTGGTTTCTATGGCCATGCTTGCATTAGCGTTGGTGTTGAGTTCATTCCTATCATTAGACCTGCGTGGCGCAGGCATTATGGCAGGTATCTATGCAGTAGTTACCGCACTACTAAGTTCTTTTGTGGCAGGATTCTTTGCGGTAAAAGCATCTGCACCAGAAGCTCTATTCGGTGATGGTACGGATATTTTGCCAAAAGATGCAACATTGACAGGTATTTTAACAGCGGCTACGATCGTTGTCATCACTTCTTTTTTTGCAATGAATGGTGTATCAAGCGTTATTAGAACTGCTGGTAATGTTGTTGGCACAACAGCAAACGCTATTGGCGGAGCTGCCAGTGCTGTCACATCAACGACCATAACAGCAACAGCTGCTGATGTGGCAACAGCCAATGCAGATGGCAATCTTGTTGGTCGTGCTGAAGAATTGTATCAAAAGGCGATGGGCAATATCGGTCGTCAAGACATTGAGGCATGGCTTGCCAAGAATAATGAAACCCTTGATCGGACACAGGTTGGTGCAGCTGTTAATGTGTTAGAAGGATTGCTGAATCAAACCCGTGTTGATATCGCACAAATGGATTTTACTAATCTTGAAACTTGGAAAAACATCGATGATTATGCCAAAAAGCGTGCAGATGAGATTGAGAATGCTTTGACTGGTGATGAGTTGATTAATCGTTTGCAAGCACAAGGTTTAAATCGGGCTCAAGCTGTTGAAGTTCAGCAAGAAACTTTGGCTTCTTATCATGAGTATCGTGCTAATACTGAGCAAGCAATTGCTGATGCTCGTTTGAAGGTAGAGCAAGCACTACAAGCTGCTGAAGATACTGCTCGTAAAGCTGCTTTGTATTCAGGCATTCTTTGGTTGATTAGTACATTGATGACTTTTTTGGCGAGCGTTGCTGGTGCACGAGCAGCTGCTGCCAGTTATCGCCTAGCTGCAGCGCCAGTAGTATTGCGTGATCATCAAAATCATTGATTGAAATAATGAATTAATCATAAAAAATACCCCAAGGACCAGTGCTTAGGGGTATTTTTATATGAGCTTGTGAGTTAACATCAGCTCGGAATTCTTTTGATACTATCAAGTTAAATATGGTTATAAATTACAGGTCTTATTTTAGTTATTTTATTTTGAGAGGTTGGATATCAAGGTTGATTCACAGCCTTTTTTTTGGTGTTAAAATCGCATTAAATTGAAAAAGATGATCCGCAGCCGCATGTGGTGGTTGCATTAGGATTATTCACCACAAAACGAGAGCCCTCCAATCCTTCTACATAGTCAATTGTTGAACCGTGTAAGTATTGGTAGCTTAGGCTATCAACCACCAAAATTGCATCACCGTTTAGGAAAGTGGCATCATCTTCATCAATCTCTTCAGCAAAGTCAAATCCATAAGAAAAGCCTGAACAACCGCCACCAGTAACATAAATGCGTAGCATTAGTGAGTCATTTTCTTCAGCAGCTTTAAGTTTCGCCAGTTTTTTGGCGGCATTGTCTGTGAGTGTCATCGTATTGTTCATGAGATTCTCTGTCTGAATTTTTTATATCCTTGATTATTATACCACAATGATTGTAATTTTTAATAACCTGAGCGGTAGGTCTGTTATAATAAGTGAATCTTAGTTTGGAATGTCATTCATGCTTGAGTTTAAAGATGTGGCGATTCGTCGAGAAGGGCGATTGTTATTTGGTAATGTTAATTTACAATTACATAAACCCCAAAAAATCGGTCTGACGGGCAATAATGGGGTAGGGAAATCTACTTTATTTTCTGCCATATTGGGAGAGCATCATACTGATATGGGTGAGATTTCCATTCCTTCAGCATGGCAATTGGCACATATGGCACAAGAGGTGCGTGCCACTGATGTCGTGGCGATGGATTATGTACTTTCTGGTGACAGAGAGTGGTATGAGTTAAATGCAAAATTACAAAATCAAGCATCATTATCCGAAGATGAGATCTCACCGACATATCAACGGTTTGAAGAGATTGATGGCTTTCGTACGCCAACGAAAGCAGCGCAGATTTTATCAGGATTGGGTTTTTCTAAGAGTGATCATCAAAGGAAAGTAGCGTCCTTTTCAGGTGGTTGGCGCATGAGATTGAATCTGGCTCGCACACTGATGTGTCGGGCAGATGTGTTATTGCTTGATGAGCCAACCAACCACTTAGATTTGGATGCAATTTTATGGCTTGAAGAGTGGCTCATGAAATTCGATGGTCTTGTATTGCTCATCAGTCATGATCAGGAATTTTTAGATGCTGTATGTGGTCATATCCTGCATATTGAACGCGGGGTCATGACGCTTTATGTGGGTAATTATAGCCAATTTGTACGCATGCGTAATGAAAGATTGGCACAGCAGCAGCATGCCTATGAAAAACAGCAAGCAACTAAAGCACACTTAGAAGATTATATTCGCCGCTTTCGTGCCAAAGCAACCAAAGCGAAACAGGCTCAAAGTCGTATTAAGCAACTGTCTAATATGATAGAACTTGCACCCGTGATGGCAGATTCGGCTTTTGGTTTTGAATTTTATTCACCAAGCCACATAGCAAGTCCATTGATCGTTTTGGAGAATGCAACCATAGGTTATGACCAACCTTTAATCACCAAGGTGAATCTTCAAATCACTCCTGAGATTCGCTTGGGTATTTTGGGTGCGAATGGTGCGGGAAAGTCAACACTGATCAAGTCATTGGTGGGTGAGTTGCCGCTACTTGATGGCGTGCATAAAATCTCTGAAAATCTGACGCTTGGATATTTTAATCAACACCAAATGGAGTCGCTTGATGAGTCTGCTACGCCCATGGTGATGCTTCGTAGAATTGCTGGTAACACATCGGATGCTGTTTTGCGTGCTTTTTTGGGTAGTTTTGATTTTTGTGGTGATAAAATAGATACTGAAGTTCGTTCTTTCTCTGGTGGTGAGAAAGCAAGATTGACCTTGGCACTCATCGTTTGGAAGCGACCAAATGTACTGGTACTGGATGAACCAACCAACCATTTGGATCTACAAATGCGTAATGCACTGATGCTTGCTTTGCAAAACTTTAAGGGAGCATTGATTCTTGTGTCGCATGATAGAGGGTTGATTACGGGTGTGTGCGACTCGTTGGTTTTGGTTGCAGATGGCAGGGCTGATGAGTTCGTGGGTGATATGGCGGACTATGCCGAGCATCTGCGACAGGCACGCCTTGCCAAACTTACTCAAAATAAACTTGAAAACAAACAGTGTACTTCCGATCCTCTGCAAGGCACACAGCAACCCACCTTGTCCAAGGAAGAGATTCGCAAACAAAACGCTAAAAATCGCCAGGCAACTGCTCCACTGCGTAAAAAAATCAATGAGTTGGAGCAAATGCTTGATCAATTAAGTTGTGAGCTTAAAAACATGGAAATCCAACTTTCTGATCAAAGCTTGTATGATGAGATGAGAAAGGATGAGCTTTTGGCTCTGCTTCGTGAGCAAAATGAGCTACAAAAACATGCCTTAGATACCGAAGAGGCTTTATTGATTGCCATGGATGAGTTGGAAGTGCTGGAGAGTGGTTTGTCATGAGTTTTAAGAATGCGAAGGATTACTATGCCATTTTGGGTGTCTCAAAAGCAGCCGACATCCATGAGATTAAGCATGCCTATCGCCAACTTGCCAAACGCCATCACCCTGATCGTGCGGGTGGGAGTGGAAAGATCACACTGATCAATGAGGCTTATGCAACCTTAAAAGACCCAAAACGGCGTGCTGAGTATGATGCAAGCCATGCTTATTTCGGTGTGATGGATGTCCTTGCCAAAAAGTTTAAGAGTCATTTGCAAGGCATAGGGCGTATTGATAAAAGTTTACAATCATTAGCTCGCCGTCAACAAGATTTTTTCAAGCTGGCCAAGGGGCGGATTGATACCAATGGTAAGATTTGGCTTAAAAGTGCTCATCTTATTTTAGAAAAGATGCAATGCCAGTTTGTTAATTGGTCAGAGTGTTTTTATATTTTAACCATAAGTGAGCAGACGGCGATGGTTGGCGGCAACATTCATTTTGTTCATGAAAAGCAGTGCGTACAAGTCAATCTACCAAAAGGCTTAAAAGACGGCATGAAAATCAAAATGATCATTAAAGATGTGCCTATATGGTTCGTCATTCGCATTCAAGAATGAAATAACAAAGGAGATAGTATGGAGAAGGCATCATTTCACCCACCATTTTGGCTAAAAAATCCTCATATCCAAACGATTTTACCAAAATTTTTGGTAACATTTAAACCAGATTATGAACGCACACTCATTAAGGACTCTTTGAATGAAAGTGATGTTGCGTTTGATTTTTTACCCATTGACGAGCAGCGTGGTACAGATGGTAGGTTGAGTACACCATTGGTCGTATTGTTTCATGGTATGGAGGGCTCAAGCCAAAGTCACTATGCACGCACACTTGCCAAACATGTACAAGCGGCAGGCATGCATTTTGTGGTGGCACATTTTCGTTCATGTGGTGGAGTGGCGATATCTGGTGAGGTGTTTTATAATGCTGGCGACACCAAGGAGCTACATCATTACCTTACTCATTTAAGCGAGCATTATCAGACGATATATGCGGTTGGGGTGTCGTTAGGTGGCAATGCACTTGCTAAATATATGGGTGAATATGCTCATGATGCCATTTGTCAAAAGGCGGTGGTGGTGTCAGCACCTGTGGATTTGTCCAGCTCATCAATTTCTTTGGAAAAGTGGGCGGGTAGAGTGATTTACACACCCTATCTACTCAATCCCATCATCAAAAAAGCCTTAGATAACCGCCTTAGCACCAAAGAAGTCCAGGCGTTAAAGTCGGTCAAGCGTATGGGTGATTTTGACAATATCATCACTGCCCCTAGGCATGGATTTTGCTCAAAAAATGATTATTATCGCCAAGCGTCCGCACTGCCACATCTAAGAAATATCACCAAGCCAACTTTAATGATTACTGCTAAAGATGATCCTTTCTTGGGGGTGATGGCGGAGCCAGGAGATGTCTCAAAGCAGGTATGTCTATTAAATACCGAGCATGGTGGTCATATTGGATTTGTGGACTATGATTATGACACACGAACCTTCAACCTAGACTTCGTACCGCAACAAGCCTTAGCATTTTTTAAAGGCATTAAATGATGCGAATGCTGTTTTAGCGGCCGTCATCAGCATCTTTTAGCTGCGTACTGATATCGTTGGTCGTGCTTTGGTTTTTAGCGTATTGGCGGTTTATATGAGCGGTTTTTTATATAAAAACGGCTTTATTGGTGGTATTTGTGATTTCGTCATTAGGGCTACTTGGTTTGCCTGCTTATCATGCCTGCATGCCAGTCGTACGCCACTTTTTATGCAGCTTGTTATACAGCTTGATAAGCCAGTGGCATGTCTTTTGCATTTGAGTGTGGTGAGTGAGAGAAAATGACAGTCTGCTCATTGACAGACAAGTCTTAGGATGTAGCATCCATAACAGACAGGCTTTCTCTGCTTATGTCATCAGTTCGTGGTGATCAATGTGGATGATGCTAAAAGATGCTCATGTGTGAGTGCCTTTTGGCATTTTTTTGATCATGATGACTTGATTCCCAACACATCCTGCATGTCATATAGGCCAGCTGGTTGGTAGTACACCCAATTTGCAGCCTTCACAGCACCTGAGGCGAAAGTGGTGCGACTCATTGCTTTGTGAGTGATTGTAACAATCTCTCCATTCATGATGAATTCGACCGCATGCTCTCCAATAATCTCACCGCCACGCACAGCATGTATGCCAATCTCACCTGCATTTCTTTTGGAAGTGCCATGGCGACCATGTATCAAAGCGGTTTTTAAGCTTTGACCACGAGCATCAGCAATGGATTTGGCCATCATGAGGGCAGTGCCAGAGGGTGCGTCTAGTTTATGTTGATGATGGTGTTCAATAATCTCAATATCAGCTTCCATACCAAGCACCTTGGCGGTGGTGGCAAGTAAATTTAAAGATAGGTTGACGCCAGTTGAGTAATTGCCTGCATAGACAATTGCAATCTTGCGAGCTGCTTCTTTAAGCTTGATTTCCTGTTCTTCAGAAAGACCAGTCACCCCCATCACCATGGGAATACCCGCTGATACGCAAGCTGCAACTGTCGCATCAACCGCATCTGGAAGACTAAAATCAATCAACACATCCAGACCTTTTAGACTCTGAGAGTCTGTGAATGCTGATAATGCCACATTTGTCTTGGATTCACCAATGAATTCACCTGCATCAACACCAATCAAACTTGAATAGCTGGGTACAAACCCTGCTTTTAAAGTGGTATCTGCATGGTCCAAGGTGGCTTGTAATAACATTCTGCCCATGCGACCTGATGCACCCATGATGCCTATGTTGGTGTTTTTCATGCCATGTCCTCATAAAATCATCTGTTTTTTTGATTATACCCAAATTTTTTATAAAAATAAAACCCTGCCATGAAAGTACACTTTTCTTAAGCAGGGTCTGTGTTCATGGTACTGATGACTTAGTCAAACAAGTCTTTGACATCATCTTTAATGCGATCAAATAAGCCTTTTTTCTTGGCGGAGGCGGTATTTTCTTTGCCAAGCGTAGCCTTGAATTGGCGAAGGATTTCTTTTTGTTCGTGTGATAGATTGGTTGGGGTTTCAACGATGATACGACAAATCAAATCTCCTTGCATGCCGCTACGCACTGTGGTAACGCCTTTGCCGCGCACACGAAGCATTTGACCTGACTGCGTGCCTTCGGCCACTTTAATTTTTAGACGACCATCTAAAGTTGCAATCTCGACATCATCGCCCAAAGCAGCGGTGGCAATGTCCACATGCACATCCATGTGTAAATCCGCACCATTTCGTGTGAATGTGTCATGTGGTTTGACATGAATCTCTACATATAAATCGCCATTTGGCATGCCCCTTTCGCCTACCTCACCTTTGCCTGCCAGACGCACGCGGTCGCCATCATCGATACCTGCTGGTATGGAGACTTCCAAAGTTTGCATTTTTTGCTTTTTGCCTTCGCCGTGGCAATCTGAGCAGGGGTTTTTGATGGTTTTTCCTGTGCCATGGCATTGGGGACAAGTCTGCTGCATGACGAAAAAACCCTGCTGCATACGCACTTGGCCATGTCCGCCACAGCTCTTACAGGTAATGATGTCTGCATCTGATTTTGCCCCTTTGCCATGACAGGTTGGGCAGTTGATTGATGAGCTGAATTGGATTTCTTTTTTACAGCCTTTGACTGCCTCATCAAGTGTCAAGGTTAGGCGATATAGCAAGTCGTTGCCTTTGCTGGCACGGCTACGAGAAGAGTGTCCGCCAAAAAAGTCGCTAAAACCTCCGCCTGAACCCCTACCAAACGCTTGACCAAAAAGATCACCGAAAATATCTCCGAAATCTCCATGGAATCCGCCAGCACCACCAAAACCACCATTATTCATGCCTTGTTCGAAGGCGGCATGCCCCATGCGGTCGTAGCTGGCACGCTTTTGTGCATCGGATAGCACTTCGTACGCCATGGTTGCTTCTTTAAATTTTTCTTCAGCGGCAGGATCGTCTGGATTTTTATCAGGGTGATATTTCATTGCCAGGCGGCGATAGGCTTTTTTGATTTCTTTTTCGTCGGCTGACTTATCCACACCCAAAACGGTATAAAAATCTCTGCTCATGTTAATTCCACAGTGTCAAAATAGATTTGGTTTTTTATGGTGGTTTTGGCTCAATTATCAAGGCGAAAGCTGATAATTTTTCATAAATTTCACCCAAAAAAACAAAACAAAAAACATGCTCATCCATACAACGAACAAACTCAATTGGGTAATTTTTAACCAGTCAAGAATGTCATAACTTTAGGTTGTGTCAAGCGTTGACTATGTTGGTATGCAAATCAATGACTAAAATAAGCATTGTAAGGGAGTAGGATATGGTCGCTAGTAATGGTTAATGTGTCTAATAACATGCAAGCGAACAGAGTTGACGAAGCAAATTGGGCTAATTACTAATTTCATAACATGACCCTCATCATGATTATGGTTGGTATTGATTGATGAGTTTGTCCATGAGCTTGGTGTTCATCGGTATTTTTAATGGAATTTGAATAATCAATCAATTAAACTTTATTGATAGTCATTATTAACTGTATTAAAATATCCATACACGATACTCTAAGGAGAGTTTTATGAAAACCGTTAAATCCACCCTTGTCATAGCTTTATCAGCCCTGTTATTAACGGCTTGTGGCGACAATAAGCCTGCCGAAACAAAAACAGAAGTGTCTACTCAAACACAAGCAGAACAAGTCTCAACCGTTGATTTATCTGCTGAAACCGCTGAATATAAAAAATGGGTAGAGGGACAGATGGATGGTCTTGTTACTGACACCGAAAAATTTGTTTCTCTCTTAAAGGCAGGAAAAACAGACGAGGCTAAAGCCTTATATCCGCTCGTCCGCATGTATTTTGAACGCAGTGAACCGATTGCCGAGAGTTTTGGCGACCTTGATCCACGCATTGATAACCGTGAAGCTGATCTTGAAAAAGACGAAAAATGGACAGGATTTCACGCCATCGAAAAAATTCTTTGGACAAAAAACACAACTAAGGGCACAGAGATGCTTGCTGATCAACTGTTGGCAGACACCAAAGAGCTGAGAGCAAAAATTCCAACTGCTGAAGTTACGCCAGACTTAATGATTCAAGGAGCGGTGGATTTACTAAACGAAGTTACTACCACCAAGATTACTGGCGAAGAGGAAATTTTTTCAAAGACAGATTTGTATGATTTTAAAGCCAATATTGAAGGAGCACAAAAGATTTTCCAAATCCTAACGCCAAAAATAGAAGCTAAAAATCCTGAATTGGTTGCTGACCTAAAAGTCAAATTTGCCGAAGTGCACGCATTACTTGATGTACATAAAATCAATGAGCAGCACTACAAAGATTATGATGAATTAAGCAAAGATGAGATTAAAGCTCTTGCCGAAGCGGTCAATAAGCTAGGAGAGCCTTTAGCACAAATGGGCGTGGTGATGCAATAAATGTTTTAATGTGTTAGTACAAAAGCATTAACTTTATTGTTAATGCTTTTTGTCGTTATTAAGGAGTAAAAAAAATGAGTAATCGTCGTCAATTCCTAAAAACCGCAGGACTTTTTGGTGCGGCTGGCGTGCCACTATTGAGTGCTTGTGTACCAAAAGCCAAAACCGTTCCTAAGTCCGAGGCACCAGAGAGCACCAACCCTTTTGCCAATCTAAAATATGGTTTCTATGGTAAGCATCAGTCGGGCATTGTGACACCTGCCCAGCGACATGCGTATTTTTTGGTGGTGGACTTGCACAGTACTGATGTGAATGAAGTCAAACAGATGTTTAAAAATTGGACACAGTTTAGTGCCAAATTGATGGCCGGTGAAAACATCAAGCCTTATGATACCAATCCTCATCTGCCTCCAAGTGATACAGGAGAGTCGGACAGCTTGGGTGCGTATGGTCTGACTTTGACTTTTGGGGTGTCGCCATCGTTTTTTGACAAGCTGGGGCTGAGTGATAAAAAGCCACCAGAGTTTTCTGATTTGCCCAAATTTTCACGAGACCAACTAAAACCCCAGTTGACAGGCGGTGATATCTGCATTCAAGCGTGTAGTGAAGATCCGCAAGTTGCTTTTCATGCGGTGCGTCAGCTTGTCCGTCAGGCACGCTCGCTCATTACGATGAAGTGGTCGCAATCGGGTTATAATGCTTTTGATGGTGCGGCAGACACTCCGCGCAATCTATTTGCTTTTAAGGATGGTACAGCAAACAAGCAAACACTACAAAATCCTGAAAAATGGCTTTGGATTGATCAAGGGCCATTTAAAAATGGGTCTTACTTGGTGACACGAATCATTCAAATGCACCTTGAAACTTGGGATAGAACTTCGTTGCTGGGGCAAGAGGATACCTTCGGTCGCCATCGTGACAGCGGCGCGAGCATTGGTGAGACTGATGAATTTGCACCACTTGACATTCAAGCTACAGATGATCAGGGTAATCATATTGTAGGAGATGCAAGCCATGCAGGAATCGCCAACCGTACAGGATTGAAATTGCTCCGTCGTTCATATTCGTACAGCAGTGGTATTGATGATAAGGGGCAGTTTAACGCAGGGTTGTTGTTCATCAGCTTTCAAAAAAATCCCATGCAGTTTAGCGTCATCCAAAATGCCTTTGGCAACAATGACAAGATGACCGAATACACCACCCACATCGGTTCTGGGTTGTTTTTATGTTTTGGCGGAGTGGAGCAAGGTGGGTACTTAGGGCAAGCATTATTTGAGTAAATATGCGATATTTTTGGTACAAAATTGGTAAAAATAAGGACTTGATGATGTTAAAATTTTTCCAAAAAATAGCCATGGTCGTTATTATGACAATGCCGCTCACTGGTTTTGCCAATAACCCAATCATGCCATCACCACAAACTCAAATGCAGTTTGCAAGGGTTAATTTTACCCCCATTTTTGTGCGTTTGTCTGATATCATGACCTTGGTAAAGACAGGTGAGACAGACAGGGCAAGATCAGAACTTAATGCTCTTGCTATGGATTTTGCAAAACTGCCAATTGACACTGCTCACACCGCACTGACCAAACGGGTTGCTGCCGCCTTTGACACTGCTCAATCCACCCCTAATAATGAAACTTTGCAAGCTTTATCCATCGCCCTTTACGATCTTGAAAAGGCACAAAATCCTGTTGATTATCGTCAAGATAACGCCAAATTCGCCCAAAAAATCCGCCCTGCTATCAAAGAGCTTGGGGAGGCGATTGATGCCTTTAAGGTTGATGGCAATTTAGATGCGTTGAGAATGGCTTATGATAAGTTTAATAAGTCGTGGGGTGCTAATGAACGAGTTGTCCGTAACACGCAGCAGTCACATTATGGTGCGATTGAAATGGCGATGGCATTGCTTAGGGTGGCGATAGAGACTAAAAATATTGCCAATATGGACGCACGATTTCATGACTTGCAAGCAGTCATTGACAGCTACATCAAAGGTGAGTCACTTGCCAAACCAAAGGTGGACATGAATGTAGATTTGGCGTACGGCATCAACCTGTTAGAACAAGGATTGCATGACTTTCAGGCAAATGATGTTGCAAATGGTCAAGCCAAACTCTCTGAATTTATTCAAAAATGGGTTGTTTTTGAAGGTGAGGTGTCTGCCCGAAATCCTGGCCTATACAGCAAAATTGAAAGTCAAATCCCCATCATTATGGCAACAGGCGATGCCAACGCCCAACAAAAATTAGCCGATTTGATCGGACAATTAAAACAGATTAATCCGACAGTTCGTTATACGGCAGTCGATAGCATGCTAATCTTGCTTCGTGAGGGCTTGGAGGCATTACTGATTGTCATTGCCTTGATGGCAGCTCTGAACGCCAGCGGTCAGACTCAAGGTAAAAAATGGGTATACGGTGGTGTGAGTCTAGGAATTTTTGGGAGTGTGCTTGGAGCGGTGATTTTCTATCAGCTATTTCCCAAGATGGCTGGTGGAATGAATCGTGAAATGCTAGAAGGTGTGGTCGGTCTTGTGGCGGTTGTGATGATGATTGGTGTGGGAGCGTGGTTGCATTCTAAATCATCCATCAAAGCGTGGCATGACTATATCCATAATCAACTGGGTAGGGCGATGACAACGGGTAGCTTTATTTCATTGTTTTTGCTTAGTTTTTTATCTGTATTTAGAGAAGGGGCGGAAACAATTTTGTTCTATGTAGGTATTCTACCAAACATTGGCATGGTTGATTTCTTCATGGGAATCGGCTTGGCGTTGCTGATTTTGGTGGCGATGGCGGTCATACTCTTAAAAACCTCCGTCAAATTGCCCATTCCTTTACTTTTTAAGATTTTGACTGCAACCATTTATGTGCTTGGTTTTAAAATTTTAGGGGTGAGTATTTTGGCTTTACAACTGACCAATCATTTACCAAGAACGATGGTTAATATGCCCAGTATGGAAATTATCGGATTTTATCCAAGCGTGCAAGGAATGATGGCGCAATTGGCTTACATGGCAATCTTGATTGTCTTGCAATTGTATGCAAAAAAGCCTTTGCGACACATTAAGGCTTGACTTGTCAATGTATTGGGATTGTACTGGCATAACGCTGATGTCATGCCAGTTTTATGAAGATAATCTATTGAAAATTAATTAAAAAGCACAAAAAAGATTGCTTGATTTTTTTTGTGCTTGAGATAACTCATTGTTCAGCAGCTCAATCCCAACCATCAAGATTGGGAACTATGTTTGGTCTCGTATGAATAAACAGGAAAATGCAGCTACCAACCTGTCACCAATTGGCATCACAACCACTATCAAGAAACCGTCTATGTGACCATCATCGACCCTAAGGGTAATCAGCAAGTCATCGTATCCAACACCATTTGCCCATTCTTTGTAAAAACATCTTATAATACAATACCCACCTTCATCAGAGGAGTGTCATTATCAAGGTGAAATTGAGCGTGGTGTTTTGTTGAAATTTAATAGTGAATGCCCTTTTAAAGAAAAGGTAGTAATGATGTTTTGTGAAATGCCTAGTAAGTTCGGGAAATTTGGATTAATGACAATTACTGGGCAAAATTTGAAAGATTGGTCATAAAATCCCGTCAATCACCATCATTAATCGCTACTGTACCATCAAACAATCAATTGACTGATTGGCGGATACATACTTTATCATCAGTCTGATTGATCAATAAAGCCGATGAATAGGCAGTTGCTTCACCTCTCCAAATAACCCTACCCCCTTGCTTGGCAGTAATGATGGAAAAATTGATGGCTCGTTGCGGGGTCATTTGAGATGTAAAAAAGAGAGCAGTTCGTCATTACTTTTGATGAAATCACCCTCAAAAAACTCACCTTGTTCATTCAATATGCTGGGCGTGGCGATAATTGCCAACGCATGTGCTACGGTTTGGTTGTGTGCAATGGGGCTGTCATTCCCTTGGCAGGCATCATTGACAGTATAGATGCCTTTCATGGCTGCTGATAACAGTAAAGCACGCTTGGTGGGGTCTGCCTGACACCAAATCTGTTGCATCGGAAGGTGTGATTCGTCATATACAGGATATCCGATGGCCTTGATGGTAACACCCTTGTTATTTAAGTCATGAATTTTATCATGAAAAATTCTGCAATAAGGGCAGTTGATGTCAGTAACAACATATAAGATGGCTTTTTCTTGTCCTTTGGCAGGGTAAATGACGAGTGTTTGCTCATCAAGTTGTGATAAAACATGGCGGTTTTTGGCGGTTTCAAAAGCTTGATCCAGCCCTAAAAACTGCCCATCTTTGATGACAGAAATCTCGCCGTTGATGAGATGACGACCGTCAGCACTGACTAAAAATGGCGGTGTGCCTTCAGCAATCCCCCAAAGCACGCCTTTAACATTGGTGTGATAAAAAGCTGCATTTTTGTCTATTTTAGTTAGGGCGGTCATGTTGGAAAGCAGGGCTTTTTTATGGTCTTGACTGATTGGTGTGCCCGCCTTACCTGTGCTGATGTGATGATCTGTATTGAGAATTTTACTTGGATTGGTCTCAATATTGCCCAAAATGATGTATTGTAAATCGTCGCTGATGAGTAGAGGCTCTTGACCAAGTAGCGTAACTTGGCTTAATGTCTTGATGGGGCTGGGCGTGATGTGCTGAATGGGGGCGGTCAGTCCTGCATTCATTAACATTGTGCGAATTTCAGTCGGATTGGCACCTTGTGCGGCACCGATGACCATGCTGATGACTAAAAGCGTGATGATTTTTTTCATATGTTTTGTGAGTAGGTGGTCAGCTGAATGCGTTCAAAATTGTTTGATTTCATCTTGGGTTAAAAAACGACATTCCCCCATTTGCAAGCCATCTAGGTTGATTGTGCCGATGCTGGCTCGGTGTAGGCTGATGACCTTATTGCCAAAATACGCCATCATGCGTTTGACTTGATGGTATTTGCCCTCCGTCAGAATTAAAACGGCATGCGTTTCATCAAGAAAGGACAGCTTGGCAGGCAGGGTTTTTTGAGTTTCGCCTTCTAGCATGATGCCGTTTGCCACTTGCTTGATGGCGTGTGCTTGTTCGTCCGCATTCATCGGCTCTGCCAGCGTGATTTCATAGCGTTTAGGCTGATGTCTTTTCGGGCTGGTAACACGATGTAGCCAAGCACCGTCATCTGATAGTAGTAATGCCCCTGTGGTATCCACATCAAGCCGACCTGCGATACGCAAGCTTGATACTTCTGGTACCGCAATCAACTCAGTAACAATCGGATACTCTTTGGCTTTGAGCGTGCATTCAAAGCCATCTGGCTTATGCAGTAAAATATAGCGACTGCCATTTGCCACTAATAACGGTTCGCCTGCCCATAATACCTCATCATCTGCTTGAATGTGAGTACTGCCATCTTTGATGATTTCATCATTGACGGTGATTTCACCACGATGCAGAATTTTTTTGCATTCATTGCGAGACAACTCTGTTGCCTTGCTGATAAATTTGTCCAATCGCATGATTTTTTGCTTAAAAATGGGTTAGAATATTCTTTAGTTTATCATATTTAATCAGTAAAGCCAAAAAATGACTTACCACACACCGTCTGCACCTTGCCAAGCGATTCATGAAATTAAGAAGTCTGAGTTTCTTGCTTTTGCGTACCCCATTCACAACAAAGACGAAGTCATGTTTCATGTGGAACAACTACGACATCGTTATCCAGATGCTCGCCACCACTGCACAGCTTACATCATTGGTGATCCAAGCAATACCACCTCGGCAGGATTTGATGATGATGGCGAGCCAAATGGCACGGCAGGCAGACCGATTTTAAGTGTTTTGCAGCATAAAGGCATTGGAAATGTGTTGGTCGTGGTGGTGCGTTATTTTGGTGGGATTAAGTTGGGAGCAGGAGGATTGACAAGAGCTTATGCTACAGCCACTCAGCTGTTGATAGATGAGATGATTCTTGTACCATTTGTTGCAAAGTCCATCATTAAGGTAGTAACCACCTTTGCCCATGAGACTCAAATTCGCTACCTTGTGGAGCAGGTGGGCGGTGAAATCGTCTTGGTTGATTATGCCGAAAATGTCTTCATGACAGTGCAGATGATTGACAAAAGGGTGAATGAATTTCGTGAGAGTTTGGGCGTGTTTGGAAGGATTTGTGCTGATTAGCCTTGGTGTTAAAGTTGCAAGCGATTAATAAGGGGCTAAAAAGGCTTTTGGTGTTAAGTCAATATTAAAAAAATAAAACCACAGAGCAAGCTCCATGGTTTTACCTTATTTGGTTGTCCATAAAATTCCGTATGTTGCCACCTTGGCAGCTCAGCATTCATCCATTGGGCATGTCCATTTGCCATTTCCTTGCTGATGGAGGTATTATGCCAATTTCTGTCTTTGATGAAAATACGCCAATATCGTCAATTTTTGTAAGCAATTGCTGACATTGAGTATTCTTGGCTTCTACCATCTCAATCAAGTTAATCAATTGAAATTTTTGTATATTTATATTCCAATTTTGAATAACTAATTTGTTCATGACTGCATTATCATCAATCAAATTTTTATCAATATGGCAAAACGGATCAACGCGTACTGTCATATGATATGATATTCACAGTTTATTAAAAAGAAAAGGATGCTTATGATCATTTTAAGATATGCGACATCTGCACTGGCCATCAGCATGGCAATCGCCTTGGCGGGTTGTGGAAATAACTCAACACAAGACGCCCAATCAAGCAACCAAACCAAAAAATCAGCCTCAAGCAAGCAGGATAAGACCACACTGACCATTAATAATGGGGCGGAGATCAGTTCCCTTGATCCGCATAAGACAGGTGGTGTGCCAGAATCATCGGTGGCTCGTCAACAATTTGTAGGATTGACCACGACAGATGCTGATGGTAAGTTGATTGCTGGCATGGCTGAAAGCTGGGAAAGTGATGATGATGTTACTTGGACATTTAAGTTGAGAGATGCGAAATGGTCGAATGGCGACCCTGTAACGGCACACGACTTCGTGTTCAGTTTTCAGCGTATGGTAGATCCAAAAACTGCCGCTAATTTTGCCAATTTTATTGCAGATGCCAAAGTGCTTAATGCCAATGCAATCATTGAGGGCAAGCTACCACCGCAACAGGTGGGTGTGATGGCGATTGATGACAAAACGCTAAAAATTACCTTGTCTGAGCCTGTGCCGTATTTTCCACAGATGCTTGCTTATACTGCCATGCGTCCTGTGCCAAGAAAAGTGGTGGAAATGCTGGGTGATGCTTGGGCAAAGCCAGGAAACATTGTGGTTAATGGTCCATACATTCTAAAAGATTGGCGTGTGGGCGAAAAAATGGTTTTCGCTAAGAACCCACATTATTATGATGCAAAGAATGTCGCCATTGAAAATTTGATACTTCTACCGATTGACAGCGGTCCAACGGATTTTTCACGCTATCAAGCAGGCGAGATTGACATCACCTTTACTGATGTGCCAAGTGATGTACTGGTATCAGCAAACAAAGATGAAGTGAAAACTTCACCATCCTTTTGCTCATATTATTACGAAATGAATGTCAATAAACCGCCATTTGACGATGTGCGTGTGCGTCGTGCAATGACTTTGGCACTGGATCGAGACACCATCGCCAACAAAGTTGCTGGCCGTGGCGAAATCCCATCCTACCAAATGACACCAGTGGTGGTCTCAACTAACCCAAAATATACTCCAGAATGGCAAAAGCTTGATCAATCAGCACGCATCGCCGAAGCAAAAAGATTGCTGAACGAGGCGGGCTATGATGAATCAAACCCACTAAAATTTGAATTGCTATATAATACCAGTGAGAATCATAAAAAAGTCGCTGTTGCGGCACAGTCATTATGGCAAGAAGCACTTGGTTTTGTTAAGGTTACTTTGGTGAATCAAGAATGGAAAGCGTATTTGGCAAGTCGTCGCAATCATGAACACCAGATGGCTCGTGCTGCTTGGTGCGGCGATTATGATGACCCTGCGACTTTTTTAAATGTCATGCGTACAGAAGGCACGGGTAACTATGGCAATTATTCTAATAAAACTTATGATGCTCTTTTAAAGACTTCCTTGACCAAGTCAAACGATGCTGAGCGTGCGAAAGTTTATCATGAGCTAGAAGCCATTTTGGATAAAGATGTGCCAAATGTTTGGGTGTACTATCAAGTAAACGCTCGTGTGGTCAAGCCCTATGTTAATGGTTATTCAACCCAAGATGCTTTGGGCAATTGGCAGGCTAAGTACTGGTCCATTAAATAATCGTCAACGATTCCATACTGACCGAGCGTCAAAAAAAAAGACTGAGCGATGGCTTAGTCTTTTTTGATGAGGGCATGATAAAAGGCTGTGTCCGTTCATCTTTGATGAGGGGTTTATTAAGAGGAGTGTGTTGGCATGCCACTTGACAAAATTGTATTGCTCATTGCTAATTAGGAGAATTTTTGTGAACACGCTTTTCAAACCGCCCATGATGGAGGGAGTGTCTCCAAGTAAGATTTATTTGGAAAAATTTTGTGATAAGGCAAAAACACCTGCTTTGATTTTTGATTTTTTTTGTCAAAAATTCCCCCACATCACCATTGATGAGTGGCAAAGGCGATTTGATGAGGGATTGGTTTTTTGGGATGATGGCATGCCTGTTCGTGCTGATGAGCCTTATGTGCATGGGCGAAGTGTTTACTATTATCGATTTTTGGCGAGTGAGGTTGTTGTACCATTTGAGCATGAAGTCATCTTTGAAAATCAAGAATTCATGGTGGTTGATAAGCCACATTTTTTGACAGTAACCCCTAGTGGCGACTATGTCAAGCAAACGCTATTAACTCGACTAAAACACCAAACCAACAATCCAGATCTATCTCCCATACATCGACTTGACAAGGAAACGGCAGGGCTGATTTTAATCAGTAAAAATCCGAAAACTCGTAGCCTTTATCAGTCATTATTCCACACTCAAGACATCAAAAAAATTTATCACGCCATCGCCCCCATCAATCATGAGTTGACATTTCCGTTGGATTTACATTTACATCTGACAAGAGGCGATCCGTTTTATATCATGCAAGTAAAGAGTGAAAAACCCAACTCACACACACGCATGACCTTAATCAAAACGCAAGGCGATTGGGCGAAATATGAGCTAGAGCCTAGTACGGGAAAATTGCATCAATTGCGTGTTCATTTAAATCATTTGGGCATTGCTATTAAAAACGACCCTTATTATCCTTGCGTGCGGCATAAAGCGACAAATGATTTTACCTTGCCATTGCAGCTGTTGGCATATTCCCTGTGTTTCATAGACCCGATGACTGGGCGTGAATGCTTTTTCTCATCTAACAGAACGCTTGAATTTTGATGATGGGTTTTTGTGAGATGGTAAGATTGGATTTATTTTAGGCACTTGTATCTTTAAAATTATTATTTATAATAATTGATACATACATCATTAGGAACGATCGTCGTGAGTACCACGCTGCGACAATTGCGTGCTTTTGTGTTGGTCGCTGAACAAAGCAGCTTTACCAAAGCGGCAGAGACTTTATGCTTAACTCAATCTGCACTAAGCGGACAAATTAAAGAATTTGAGCAAACTTTAGATGTTAAACTGTTTGATCGGACAACCAGAAAGCTGCATTTGTCCGATGCAGGCATGCGATTATTGCCACAGGCTCGCCGTGTACTCAACGAAATGTCGGTGCTTAATGAAAAGGTTGCCAATCTTAAATCCCTGCATCAAGGACATGTACGCTTGGCGGTATCACAGCAGCTTTCCGCCTCAACCATGCCAAAGTTCATTGCCAAATTCTGTGAACGCCATCCGCACATTCAAGTAACACTGACGGATTGCTCTGTTGATGATGTGGTGAATTCTATTGAGAATCTGGAGGCGGATCTGGGCATTGCACCTGAACGCACCTACTCAGATGACTTGCAGACCGACACTCTGTTTTGCTCGCCTTTTTATTTGGTGTTACCAAAGACGCATCCTTTTGCCAACAAAGAGGTGGTGCGTTGGTCTGATTTATTAAATGAACGACTGATCACACTCAACGGCCCCTTTATCAAATCCTTACAAAATGAGTTGCCAGCACCGATTTCCAGTCGCATTTTTAATCCTGATTTTAAAATTAATTTTCTATCAACGGCGTTGGGCATGACCAGAATGGGTCTTGGGGTAACCATTTGCTTGCTGTATGCGGCGGAGTGGGTGGAATTGTATGGGCTTGTGATGCGACCGATTGCTGAGCCTGTGGTGGAGCGAAATTTCTTACTTTATACGCACAAAAATCGCTCACTATCGCCAGCTGCACTCGCTTTTAAAACATTTTTGATTGATAATGCACACGAATTTTTGGTCAGTAGTCCTACAGATTGATATTTGGTTACATTTCGCATTGTTGAATTGAAAAAATTATCTGCACAAGGGGAATGATTTCCGCTATACTGTGCTGGTTAAAGATTGGTCAAAAAGCTTTTTAGCTGGTTTTTTATAAAAGGAAAAATGATATGTTTCAACATGTTGAGCAGTATGCAGGCGACCCAATTCTGGGTTTGATGGATAAATTTGCCAATGACTCACGCAATGACATTAAAGTAAATTTGGGTGTGGGGGTGTATTATACCGAAGATGGCAAGCTGCCAGTGTTAGAATGTGTGAAAGCCGCCGAAGCACAAATCGCCAATCCACCACGCCCTCGTGGTTATTTGCCGATGGACGGTTTGAAAGGTTATCAGCAAGCCTGCCAAAATCTATTGCTAGGTAAAGACAGTCAAGCGGTGGTTGAAGGGCGTGTGGCGACAATCGCTACTTTGGGTGGATCTGGAGCACTCAAAATTGGCGCAGAATTCATTCATCAGTGGTTCCCAGCTGCCAAATGCTATGTGTCAAACCCAACTTGGGGTAATCATATCAGCATCTTTGAGGGCTCGGGGATCGAAGTGGGCAAATACCCATACTATGATGCTGCTACGATTGGCGTTAAGTTTGATGAAATGTGCGAGTTTTTCAAAACTTTGAATGAAAATGATGTGGTGTTGTTGCACCCATGCTGCCACAACCCAACAGGGGTTGATTTGAGTGATGAGCAATGGGATATCGTGCTGGACATCATCAAAGACAAAAAACTCATTCCTTTCATGGACATTGCGTATCAAGGCTTTGGCGAGAACATGGAAAGCGATGCTCATGCGATTCGCCGTGCTGTCGAGTTAGGCTTGCCAGTATTCATCTCAAATTCATTTTCAAAGAATCTGTCGCTTTATGGTGAGCGTGTCGGCGGTCTGTCTGTCGTTGCACCATCACAAGATGAAGCTTGTCGTGTGCTTGGTCAGTTAAAATCCACCGTGCGTCGTATTTACTCTAGCCCGCCAGCACATGGCGGTGCGGTGGTGGATACCGTGATGAATGATGAGGTGTTATTTGAGCAGTGGTTGGGCGAGGTGTATGAAATGCGTGATCGCATTCGTGACATGCGTCAAAAACTACACGATCTGCTCAGTGCCAAATTACCAGAGCGTGATTTTAGCTATTTCATTAAGCAGCGTGGCATGTTTAGCTTTACTGGCTTGACTACTGAGCAAGTGGTACGCTTGCGTGAAGAGTTTGCGGTGTATATGGTGGAAAATGGTCGCATGTGCATTGCAGGCTTGAATAATAAAAACATTGAATATGTCGCCAATGCCATGGCGGAAGTGTTGAAGTGATGTGTTGACTGTCTTATCAGAAAGCCTCTTAATTTGAACCACGCCCCAAAAGTTACTCTGCTGAACTTTGGGGTGTTTTAATGCAAAAGTCATTGGACTTTAAGCTGTCTGCAAGAACCAATATTAGATACTTAAGATCAAATCAAAAGCTGTTGGTGTTGACCGGATATAATCATGGCAGAAGCCTTGATGGGTGATTGAGGTAGCGATGCATGTTTTTGTGTCTAAGGTTGGCATGGTCTGATGCCAGCCATTCTCAATGATGCCATCACCATTTTGCTGTTAGGTGTCTGCGTTTTACGATGAAGCACCGTTTATCATCTTCACAATCGCATCTTTCAATAGAAAAACCACCCAGATCTTAGGGTGGTTTATTGAGTGTGCTATGGATTAAAAAAGATGGTTAAGATGCTTGTGCTTTTAAGAATTGTACCAACATCGGTACAGGACGACCAGTAGCACCTTTATTTGCACCGCTGATTGATGCTGTGCCTGCGATATCCAGATGTGCCCATGCTTGACCTTCTTTGATGAAATGCTTTAAGAAGCACGCTGCTGTGATGGAGCCGCCTTCTCGGCTACCAACATTTGGAAGGTCGGCAAAATTTGATTTAAGCTGTGCGGCGTACTCATCATCAAGTGGCATTTGCCATAGCAGGTCGTTGGTGTATTCGCCAGCAGTTTCTAGGGCAAATAGCGTATCTTCATCATTGCTATACACAGCCGAGCGTACTGAACCTAGTGCAATGACACAGGCACCCGTCAAAGTAGCCGCATCAATGATGGTTCGAGGCTGATAGTTGTCTTGGACATAGCATAAAGCATCACACAGAACCAAACGACCTTCTGCATCAGTATTCAAAATCTCTACGCTGGTGCCATCCATTGCTGTAACAATATCGCCAGGGCGTGTCGCCTTGCCAGAAGGCATGTTTTCAGCAGCAGCAATGACGGTAACGAGATCAATCTCAATGCCTGCTTCACAGATGGCCTTAGTGGTGCCTAACATGGCTGCTGCACCACCCATGTCAAATTTCATCTCATCCATGCCAGCACTTGGTTTTAGTGAGATGCCACCTGTGTCAAAAGTAATGCCTTTGCCCACCAGTGCGATGGGTTGATTGAGTTTGGATTTTTTGGTCTTTTTGGTTTTGCCAAAGTATTCTAGAATGATCAGTTTGCCTTCTTCTGCTGAACCTTTTGAAACAGACATGAAGCAGCCCATGCCAAGTTTTGTCATTTCCTTTTCGCCAAGCACAGTCAGTTCAACCTTATCGCCATACTCTTTGGCAAGCTTTTTAGCTTCTTTGGCAAGAGTGCTGGGATTTAAGATGTTAGGAGCTTCATTCGCCAAATCTCGTGCAAAAGACTGACCTTTGAAAGTTGCTTTTGTCAGACTTAAAGCTGCCTCATACTCTACCAAACTGTCTTTATGATTGACAAAATGTACCGCTTTCAAGGCATCTGATTCTGATTTTTTAGAAAAGTGTCGGTCAAAACGATAACTGGCATTTAGTAGTGCAAGGGCGAACTGTGAGAAATGCTTTTGGCAGATGGCATCACCCCAATTGATGAAAGCTGTTGTGTGATTTTTGATGGATTTATAGGTGGCTGCTCCAAGTTTTTGGATATTGCCTGCCAACTTTTCCAATTTACCTGCACCAATGACTGTGATGCCGCTGCCATCAATATCCAGTCCATAATCACTAATGCTGGCACACAGCTCACCGCTAAAGCTTGATTTGGCGATCAATCGTTCAGCACGCTTGGCGTGTTCGCCAGAGACATTGCCTAAAAGATTGCCGTTGCTGTCAGCAAAAAAAACAAGTTGGGGAGCTGGGGTGTTTTTGGTTGGTTTTTTTAAAGTTAATTTTGAATGAACTTGGGTGGTAAATGTCATGGTTATTCCTTAAGTGTATTTATGACAATGATCAATGAGGTTGGCAAAATTTGCACATATTTAGTTTAACACATTTATTGAATTTTGTGTAAGAGACTGGTTGTAACTGATCTTGAATTAAAAATCCCTTGACTGCTTTTTGAAAAATTCTTGGGTCGGTGATTGACATATTCGGTTGCAAAAACCGATTGTCAACCATCTAAAATTTAAGATTTTTGTCTTAAAGTTTTGATATAATGACCGATTAGTCTGCTTATTTTGGATAAATTCGTGATTTTACGCCGATACATCAATAAAGAAGTCGCCATAACCACTGCTGTGGTTTTGGGGTTTTTGGTGGTGATGCTGTTAGGCGGGCGTCTGATTCGTTATTTTGGCATGGCTGCAGAAGGTGGGTTGGATATCGGCGTGCTGTTTACGCTGATCGGCTATAATCTGCCTTATTTTTTAGAATTAATTTTTCCCCTGTCATTTTTTATTGGGTTGATGCTTGTCTTTGGCCGTTTCTATGAAGACCGTGAAATGGCGGTTTTAAATGCTAGTGGCATCAGTCGTGGTCGAGTGGCGAGAATGCTGCTGCCATTGGTCATCATGGCATTTGTGGCACAATCATGCATCACAATCATAGGTAAGCCGTGGGGTGTGGCAAAAGCGACCAACATTTGGCAAGAACAATCGGTATTGGAAGTATTTGATTTCATCATACCAAAAAAATTTGTCAGTAGTGGAGATTACCATCTGTATGTAGGTGAAGTTGACGACAATAGGGAATATCTAAAAGATGTCATCGTCATTCAGATGCCAAAAAATTCATCCATTCAGTCAATCAATGACATTGCAACACAGGATGCAGAGATTGCTAAAAAAGCACAAACGCTTGCCGAAAATGTGCCAAGTGAATTGTTGCGAGAACAAGATACCATCATTTATGCCAAGTCTGCCGTGCAGATACCAAGTAGTGATGGCGTGTTGCGGTTGGATTTGCATCAAGGTCGGCGTTATGAGGTGGATGCTGCCAGCAAGAAGTACAGTCAGATTGGTTTTGAGAACTACCGCATCTCATTGGCAGTAGGTCAAGCAAACGAACTAAAACCGATGAAAATTGAAGGGTGGGCGACAGGAGAGTTGTTGCAACATCTGCATAAACCTGCCAATGGGGTGACTCTTGCCGAGATTCGCGCCGAATTGGGCTACCGAATGAGTCTACCATGGCTGATTGTGCTTGCGGTGATGCTGGCCCCTCCATTGGCACAGGTGCGACCAAGACAGGGTAGGTGGTTTAGGCTTATTCCTGCAATTTTCATATTTGTGGCAAATGTGCTGATTTTGATTTCTCTAAAAGGCTTGGTTGCCAAAGGCAGACTTGGTGATTGGGCGTATCCTTTGGTGCTTGTTTTGCTGATGCTGTTTGCGATGTATGTCAATTACCATGCTCAATTGATGGCACGCTTAGCACTCAATCGCCAAAATGTTCGAAATGATGAACAAGGTTAGATGATGAGATCCTATATTTTAGCACGCTATGTCATTCAAGCGGTATTTTGGGCAATGCTTGGGGCAGTTGTAGGGCTTTGGCTATTACAAATGGTGTTTGCGTATTTAAGTGAACTTGAAAATATTAAGGAATCTTATACGCTGGTGGATGCACTTAAATTCATTGCATACCGATCGCCTTATTTTTTGGTGCAGTTCATTCCAACAGGTGCTCTTTTGGGTACGGTAATTGGGCTTGGTTTGCTGGCAAATAACAGTGAATTGGTCAGCATGCAGGCATCAGGCGTGAGTAAGTCAGGTATCATTGGTTGGGCGATGATGCCTGCAAGCCTATTTGTGGCAATCTCTTTAATAACCAGTCAGTTCGTTTTGCCGATAACCAACCAAAAAGCTGATGCTGTCAGCGTCGGTAAGCCCATCGATCGGCTGGCCTCTGTGAACGGCTATTGGTCTGTCAGTGAGCATGATGGCGTTCAAGACATCATCTATATCAGCTATGCCGACAGTGAGGGTGGATTGGGCGAGGTCAAAAGCTATACGCTTCATGAGGGCAGTCTGATCGCTGCCATGCGTGCAGGTTCAGGCAGTCATACAAACGCCAAAAATGACACTCGCTATACTTGGCAGTTGAATGATGTCAATGCCATTGATGTTGGTGTAAAAGGTGTGAGTCAAAATCGTGAACGCACCACAACCTTGACGCTACCGATTGCACCCAGCGATGTGCATTTATTAACTCGCAAGCCTGATGACATGTCTTTAACAGATCTGTATGCTCACAGACAGCTGATGCGTCATCAAGGAGTACCCAGTTTGCGTCATGAACTTATCTTTTGGCAAAAACTACTGTCTCCCTTTGCGGTATTATCCTTAGTACTGGTGGCATCATCTTTTGTTTTTGGATCGTTGCGTTCTCAAGGCTTAGGGCTTCGGATTGTTTTGGCTTTATTGACAGGGTTGTTGTTTAGCTACTTGACCGACTTGATGGGATTCATTGCGTTGGCAGCTAAGTTGTCGCCATTCATGATGTCGCTACTACCGATTGTCATCAGTGCGTTGGCAGGAATGTACTTATTACAAAGGCGTCGATAGGTACTTTGTGCAGAGTGTATGGTCGGTATTTGCTTGAGCGATTTGGTGCATCACCAAGTTTGGTTGCAGGCGTGTGCTGCATCATCATTAGGTTTGATTAAGATTAAGTCTGAAAAAAGCAGGTGGACGCCTGCTTTTTTGTTCAGATTTGATGAACATCTAGCCTTCTGCACCATCTGGCACAAATACATATCCTACACCCCAGACGGTTTGAATGTATCGGGCTTGAGAAGGGTTGTCCTCAATCAAGCGACGCAGTCGAGACACCTGCACATCGATGGATCTTTCCATTGCTCCCCATTCACGACCGCGTGCCAAATTCATGAGTTTGTCACGAGTCAAAGGCTCTCTTGGGTGCTGAACAAGAGCTTTTAGAACGCTAAACTCACCTGTTGTCAGTGTAACGATGTTGCCATCTTTCTTTAAGGTGCGTGTGGATAGATCAAGCGTCCAAGGGCCAAACTCCACCACTTCCATTTGTTGGCTTGGTGCGCCAGGCAATTCACGATTTTGACGGCGAAGCACTGCTTTGATGCGTGCAAGCAGTTCTTTTGGGTTAAAGGGCTTGGGTAAGTAGTCATCTGCACCAGCTTCCAATCCTGCAATGCGATCACTGTCTGAACCTTTGGCGGTGAGCATGATGATGGGTATGTCGGAATTTTCAGTACGCAAGCGTTTGCAGATGCTGATGCCGTCTTCATCAGGCAACATCAAATCAAGTACGATCAGTGAAAAAATCTCACGAGCAATAAGCTTGTCCATTTGCTTGCCATCATGTGCCACACGCACCACAAAACCAGCATCTTCTAAGAAACGCTGTAACAGCGTACGCAGACGCACATCATCATCCACCACCAAAATTCGATGAGCGATGTTTTCATTGAGTTCTGTCATGGGTTATCCTTGGTTGTTTTTAAAATGTGTTATTTAGTGTACAACATTGCACAAAAAAATGTAACTAGTTTTTTGACAAGCTTGGTCATTTTAGAGTGATCAAGTGTTGCTGATCAAGCCTTGACCATGCACCATCATCATATCATGCCGAAGCTTTTGTATGAGATAAAATTTACCAACAATAACAATTTTTAACCCAAATCATGCTTTTGGTCTAATTTGCGGTTTTTAAGATCGGTTGACTGTGATAAAATGGTAACTATTTTCAAATCCACGGTTGAACAATACTTATGAGTGAAAACATTCAATCCGTCATCAATCATGACGACATCTATGATAAGCTGGCTAAGAATCATGGCATACGCCAAAATCAAGTGGCGGCATTTGCCCAGTTGTTTGATGAGGGGGCGAGTGTGCCATTCATCGCCCGTTATCGCAAAGAGCAGACTGGCGGTCTTGATGATGGCGTTTTGCGTATTTTGGAAAAAAACTTGACCATTGAGCGTGATTTGGCAGCAAGGCGTCTAAAAATCATGGAGTTGATGACTGCTCAAAATGTTTTAACAGATGAGCTGGTGGCACGCATCGAGCAAGCAGGCACAAAATTGGAACTTGAAGAGATTTATCAGCCTTATCGTCCACGCAGGCGTTCTGTTGCTGCTCGTGCCAAATTGGCGGGTTTAGATCCAGTCGCCAAAGCGATTTTGGCAGGAGCAAGTCCTGTTGATGCGTTGGCAGGGTTTGATTGCCCTGATACCTTGACCGATGAGACAGGCGAAACTTTTGAGGCGGATTTTAAAGAGTTTGATAAGCAATTGTCAGGCGTGCAAGCCATCATCTTGGACGCCTGGGCTCAAGAGTTGGCTTTGCTTGATGAGGTAAGACTTGGCTTTAATCAGACGGCAAGCATTCGTTCAGAACTTGTGAGTGAGGAAAAAAGAGAGGCGGGTGAGAAGTTTAAAGACTATTTTGAGCATGATGAGCCGTTCTCAAAGCTTTCCAATCATCGCCTCCTTGCCATGTTGCGTGGTCGCCAACAAAATGTGCTGGTATTGCATGTTGATGGCGAAGACGAACCATTCATTAGTAAAATCAAATCACACTTTAAAGTCGATGAGACAGCGGATAACGGGGCGTTTTTGGCAGATGTGGCAGATAAGCTTTGGCATGTCAAATGGCGTGGTCAAATTGAGCACCGACTTTTAACCGAACGCCGTGTGATGGCCGAAACTGATGCCATTGGGGTGTTCGCTGAGAATCTAAAACATCTGTTAATGACACCGCCTGCTGGTCGCAAGGTGATTTTAGGTGTTGATCCAGGCATACGCCATGGCGTAAAAATGGCGGTGATTGATGCGGTGGGTGATGTGCTGGCGACGGATACCGTGTATCCATTTGAGCCTTACAATAAAGTTGATGAGGCACGCCGCATCATTGCTGGCTTGATTAAGACGCATGGTGTGGAGTTGGTTGCCATCGGTAACGGTACGGCAAGTCGTGAATCTGAATCGTTGGTCAAATCCATTATTAATGATGATGAGTTATCCGCCAAAGCTGTCGTCATCTCTGAGGCAGGTGCTTCCGTATACTCTGCCAGTGAAATTGCCAGTGCTGAACTGCCTGATTTGGATGTGTCGGTGCGTGGGGCTGTGTCGATTGCTCGTCGCTTACAAGACCCTTTATCAGAGCTTGTAAAAGTTGAGCCGAAGGCAATCGGCGTTGGCCAATATCAGCATGATGTCAATCAGACAGAGCTTGGTAGCAGTCTGGACAAGGTAACAGAAGACTGTGTGAATGCGGTGGGGGTTGATGTCAATACTGCAAGCCCTGCAATTTTGGCTCACATTGCAGGTTTGAACAAAAATGTCGCCCAGCAAATCGTTGATTATCGTCGTGCTAATGGTGTGTTTAAAAATCGTGAAGAGTTAAAAGCTGTGCCTCGATTGGGCGTCAAAACTTTTGAGCAAGCGGCAGGATTTTTGCGTATCAAAGACGGTACGGAGCCACTTGATGCTACTGGCGTGCACCCAGAAAGTTATGGTCTGGTCTATGAGATTTTGCGTAAAGCGGATAAGTCTTTGGCGGAGGTGCTTGGTAATGAAGTGCTTGCCAGATCACTTAATGACAGTGCGGATGATTTTAGTCAGCTTGCTACCGTGCTTAGCGAGTTGGCGAAGCCTGCCCATGATCCGCGTGGTGAGTTTAAGACGGCCAAGTTCCGTGATGATGTTAATGATATTAAGGATTTGCAAGTCGGCATGGTGTTAGAAGGTGTGGTAACCAATGTGACGGCATTTGGGTGCTTTGTTGATGTGGGTGTGCATCAAGATGGCCTGGTGCACATCTCCGAACTTTCTGACTCTTTCGTAGATAATCCTGCAACCGTAGTCAAACCACAAGACATCGTTAGTGTGCGTGTGATTTCGGTGGATGAATCTCGTGGTCGTATCGGTTTTAGTATGAAATCGGATAAGGCGGCGACTCAGCAATCCCAGACTGACAAGCCAAGGCATGTTGATAAAAAGACCAAGAACGCGTCAAAAAAAGATGTCCGTCCACAAAAATCAAACCAAGCCAAATCGACTGATAAGGTAGGTAGTTTTGGCACTCTATTAAAGCAAGCAGGGCTTTGATGATTTGGCAGATGAGTCGTCTGATTATGATGGCTCATGTGTTCTGACACATAAAAACTCTCCAAATATGGAGAGTTTTTTATGTGCATGGAAATTATTTGCGGTCTTCTAATTTGACGAATGGGCGGTGTGTTTCGCCAGTGTAGCGTTGGCGTGGACGACCGATTTTGAAAGGCTCTGAATGCATTTCTGTCCAGTGGCTGATCCAGCCTGCCGTACGAGCCAAGGCAAAGATGACGGTAAACATTGAGGTTGGGATGCCAATTGCCTTTAAGATGATGCCAGAGTAGAAGTCTACATTTGGATATAGCTTGCGTTCTACAAAATATGGGTCATTTAGAGCAATTTGTTCAAGCTCCATCGCCAGTTTTAGCTTAGGATCGTGGACGCCCAATGCTCCTAGTACTTCATCGCAAGTTTCTTTCATTACTTTGGCACGAGGGTCAAAGTTTTTGTAAACACGATGACCAAAGCCCATCAATTTGGCTTCTTTGGCTTTTACTTTTTCCATGAATGGTGCGACATTTTCAATCGTGCCAATTTCATCAAGCATTTCAAGAACCGCTTCATTAGCCCCGCCATGTGATGGGCCCCACAATGCCACAATGCCTGCAGCGATACACGCATAAGGGTTGGCACCAGTTGAGCCTGCCAGACGAACTGTAGAGGTGGAGGCGTTTTGCTCATGGTCGGCATGCAAAGTAAAGATTTTATCTATTGCCTTGACCACCACAGGGTTTGGCTTGTAATCAACATCTCCTGGCGTGGCGAACATCATGTACAAGAAGTTTTCAGCATAGCTAAAATCTTTGCGTGGATACAAGAATGGTTCACCGATTGAGTACTTATAGCTCATCGCTGCTAGGGTGGGAACTTTGGCAATCAAATCAACTGCCGTCTCATCACGATGTTCTGGGTCAGAGATGTCCAAGTGGTTGTGATAAAATGCAGACAATGCACCAACCACACCAACCATGATTGCCATCGGGTGAGCATCACGGCGAAAGCCTTCAAAAAATTTACGCAGTTGGTCGTGTACCGCCATTTGATTGGAAATTCGTTTATAAAACGCTTCTTTTTCTTCAGCATTTGGCAAATCGCCATAGAGTAGGGCGTGGCATACCTCTAGATAGTCGGCATTTGCTGCCAAATCATCAATTGCATAGCCACGATGCAACAGCTCGCCTTTTTCGCCATCAATATAAGTCAGCTTCGATTCTACAGGGGCGGTTGCCATAAAGCCTGGGTCATAAGTCCAAAAACCTGCCTTGCTAACCGCAGAAACATCTAAAACAGGGCGACCTAAAGTCGATTCTAGTACTGGCATCTCATATTCTGTGCCATCTACAACTAATTTAACTTCTGACATGATAAACCTCTTTTGATTGTTAGTGTCCTTGAGCATCTTTACTTCACCACCATGGCAAACCAAAAATGCAATTGACGATCAGATCGCATCCATATAAGCCTTTATCTTGATGCGACATCCTTGTTTTGTACTTTGGTGCATGAAAAAATACACCAAACAAACAGCTGGCGTATTGATAATACAAAAACTTTGCACAACTTACAAGCTTTCAACACAAAAAAATCAAAACCTTCCGCTGACCAGACGGTCTTGACGGAGTGAAAAGATGATTGTGTTGGTCGCGGTTGGCGATTTTAGGGGGAATGAATTGTTTTGGCAAGAACTTTATTTACAATGACATTATTTGTAACAATTTATTTTATTATTTTAAAGCATCAAAGTTGCAAGCATGCCAAACCGTTCTTCAACGATTCTTGGCTGATATTGTAAACATGATTGTCAAAAGTGGTCATTGAAGTTGCTGTCATTGATTGCATGCTGATGTGATGATTTGTTTGAATATTTTTAGGTTTGTTGTGATTTTGCGATTGTTTTTTATTAGTTACAAAAAATTGCCACATTTTTAACAAAAACGGTCAAATTCATTTGTAAAATTTCTTTAAGCGTTTTATAATTTCAATATTTACCAAGCTACTTTTATAAATGATAATCACTTGCACCCTAAGGGTTTGAGCGATGTGATTCTTGATGACTTAGCTTACTTAGATGTGTTGTTTATGAAAGTAGTTTGATGGTGTTCGCTGTGTAGAATGTGAACTCTTGGGTGTGTTGGGTTGACCACATCACTTATTAAAAGCCATGTGTTGTTTTTGGTGTATTTTACCATTGACATGGCTGCCCAAGGATTTTTCCGTCAGCCAGCTCTCCTTGCCCTATGTGGCTTAAAATTAGATAAGGATGCCCGCTGTGAAAAGCAACCGACCGATTAACTTACCTTTAAGTCAAGTCATTGCGGTGAACTCAAAATCACCGATTGCAATGGCTTCTATTTTGCACCGTGTCTCTGGCATTGTGCTGTTTTTACTTGTTCCTATCATGCTGTTTGCCTTGCAAACCTCATTGTCATCGCCAGAAAGTTTTGCTTCGGTGTTTGATCATGTGCTGGTTCGTTTTATAGCATGGGTTTTTGTGGCGGCAACGGCATACCATTTTGTGATGGGTTGCAAGCATTTGTTGGCCGACCTTGGCATGAATGAAGAATTTAAGTCAGGCAAGATGGCTGCGATTGTAAGCTTTGTGATCGCTGCTGTCTTGATTGTGGCTTCGTTTGTATGGGTGATGTTCTGATGGCTAGAAATAATTCGGGTATGAAAAGTGCGACAGGTCTGACTGGCTCAGGCTCTCGTGATTGGGTGCTGCAGCGCATCAGTGCCGTTGTGCTTGCGGTGTATTCACTGGTCATTATGGGCTTTTTCTTGCTTAGTGATGTTAACTATGACACTTGGCATGGCTTTATGATGAGCCTACCGATGAGACTGTTTAGCCTTGTGGCGATTTTATCGCTCGTATTCCACGCATGGGTGGGTATGTGGACGGTTTTTACTGATTATGTCAAATCATCAGGCTTGCGTTTGTTGCTCCAGGCAGTGGTCATCATTGCTGTTTTGGTGTATCTGTTTTGGGGCGTGATGATTTTTTGGTAAGTTGCCGATCATCATCTGATACATTGATAAAGTTTTAGGAATTAACATGGCATCAGCACAAGATAATAAAATTAATAATATCCCAACGCTCAATTTTGATGCTGTCATCGTCGGCGGTGGTGGCTCTGGCATGCGTGCATCGTTACAGCTGGTAGAAGGTGGCATGAAAGTGGCCGTCCTAACCAAGGTGTTTCCAACTCGTAGCCATACCGTTGCCGCACAAGGTGGTATCGGAGCATCTTTGGGTAACATGAGTAATGATAACTGGCATTTTCATTTTTATGATACTGTCAAAGGTTCAGACTGGCTGGGCGATCAAGACGCGATTGAATACATGTGCCGTGAAGCACCAAAGGTCGTCTATGAGCTTGAACACATGGGTATGCCTTTCGACCGTAATGCAGATGGTACGATTTATCAGCGTCCATTTGGCGGACACTCTGCCAACTATGGTGAAAAGCCAGTGCCTCGTGCGTGTGCTGCGGCGGACCGTACTGGACATGCACTTTTGCACACGCTATATCAAAAGAATCTAGAAAAGGGTACTCAGTTTTTTGTTGAGTGGATTGCTCTTGACCTCATCAAAGATGCAGATGGTAATATCAACGGTGTCATCGCTCTTGACCAAGAAACTGGCAACATCTCTGCGTTTCAAGCACCCACGACTGTCTTAGCAACTGGCGGTGCAGGGCGTATATTCCGTGCATCGACGAATGCCTACATCAATACTGGCGATGGTCTGGGCATGGTGGTGCGTGCAGGCATTCCGCTACAAGATATGGAGTTTTGGCAATTCCACCCAACCGGTGTGGCAGGTGCTGGCGTGCTTTTGACTGAAGGTTGTCGTGGTGAAGGTGCCATTCTTCGTAATAAGCACGGTGAAGCCTTCATGGAGCGTTATGCCCCAACATTAAAAGACTTGGCTCCTCGTGATTTCGTTTCTCGTTCAATGGACCAAGAGATCAAAGAAGGTCGTGGCTGTGGTCCTAATGGCGACTATATCGTGATGGATATGACTCACTTGGGTCATGCTGAAATCATGAAACGCCTGCCATCAGTATTTGAAATCAGCCACAACTTCGCCAATGTGGACATCACCAAAGAGCCAGTACCAGTAGTGCCGACTATTCACTATATGATGGGTGGCATTCCAACGAACATTCACGGTCAGGTAACCGTCCCTGTGCTTGATGGTCATGTAGATGAACAAGGTCTTTACACAGAAGGTCGCATCATTAAGGGTCTTTATGCGATTGGTGAATGTGCGTGTGTGTCTGTGCACGGAGCGAACCGCTTAGGCACCAACTCTTTGCTTGACTTAGTGGTGTTTGGTCGTGCAGCAGGTCAGCACATTTTAGATGAGTTTGCTAAGTCAGATCGTGGCTATAAGCCTCTTGATCCTAGAGTGCTTGACTTTACCCAAGCACGCCTTGACAAACTTCAAAACTCAACTCAAGGTCATAATGCCCAAGAGGTTGCCGATGAGATTCGTGCCATCATGCAAGCACATGCTGGCGTATTCCGCACCCAAGCCCTGATGGATGAGGGCGTGCAGAAAATTTTAGCATTGGCACCGAAAGTTGAAAATATTCATCTGCAAGACAAATCAGCCGTGTTTAACACTGCCCGTATTGAGGCGTTAGAAGTGGCAAACCTTTATGAAGTCGCCAAGGCTACCATGCTATCAGCAGCTCTTCGCCATGAATGCCGTGGTGCCCACTCAGTACTGGATTATGAACGCCCTTCTGATGATGAATATGCACCGCTGGGTCGTAATGATCATGAGTGGATGAAGCACACCCTTTGGTACTCAGAGGGGAATCGTGTGATTTACAAACCAGTCCGCAAAAAGCCACTGACTGTGGATTATTGCGAGCCACGCGTGCGTACTTTCTAAGCTTGATAAAAACAGAGCGGTTTTGCTTGGACGACACCAAAAAACCGCCGCCTTTTGGCACGATAGACCATGTGGGTTAAATTGCTATTTGTGTCAATTTTAAGTTGAATATTCATAATTAAATTAGGTCATTTTTAACATTGGATTGACCATGTTAAAAATCCCAAATGCCCAATGGAGAATTTTTATGAGTCGAGGCACTCGCATTGTAGAGATTTATCGCTACGACCCAGACAAAGACAAAGCCCCCTATATGCAAACTTACGAGATTGAATTGTTAGATTCTGATCGTATGCTTCTTGATGTCTTGTTGCGTCTAAAAAAGATGGACGAAACCTTGACATTCCGTCGCAGCTGCCGTGAGGGCATCTGTGGTTCTGATGGTATGAATATCAATGGTAAAAATGGCTTGGCGTGCTTAATTAACATGAACACCTTGCCAAAAAAAATCGTTGTTCGCCCATTGCCAGGTTTGCCTGTGATTAAAGATTTGGTTGTGGACATGAACCAGTTTTATGCACAGTATGAAAAAGTGCATCCATATCTCATCAACAACCAGCCTGCACCGCCAAAAGAACGCCTACAATCGCCACAAGAGCGTGAGAAGCTAAATGGATTGTATGAATGTATCTTGTGTGCGTGCTGTTCGACTTCATGCCCATCATTTTGGTGGAATCCTGATAAATTCTTAGGGCCGTCAGCACTGCTTAATGGTTACCGCTTCATCATTGACAGCCGTGATAGTGATACCCAAGCGCGTCTTGCCAGACTTGATGACCCATTTAGCTTGTTCCGCTGTCGTGGCATCATGAACTGTGTGTCGGTTTGTCCAAAGGGGCTAAACCCAACCAAGGCAATCGGACACATTCGTAACATGCTGCTTGATACGGCGGGCTAATTTTTAAATAGTCATTTTTTAAAATGGGCAGTGTCATGTGCTGCTCATTTTTTTGTTTTTTTGGGTGGTGATATGTTACTAGTTTGAATGATGGGCTGATCTGTCATCAACACTTAAATACTTATCACATGCCAAAGCTTTTGTGATGCGTTGTCTTTTTTAAAGGTTAAAGGCTGATTGTGTATGGTAGCATTTGGTACAGGATTGGTTTCTTAGGTGAGTGTCATGAAGTGATTGTCAATCATACTGGCGATGCTTGGTGGTTTTTTTATGCCCATGTGAATTCTATCATATGTTAAAAATGGCAAACGATGTGAATTTTGTCATTTTTTTTTTAAAAAATTAATATTGTTTGCACTTTAAAAGTTTTTGCAACTTGTTATCTGTTATGAAATGGCGTACACTATGCAATGATATGCGTCTAAGAAAATCTGGCGCGTAGGTAGGCATTAATTGGCATCAAAATCTTTGATATTGATGGATATTGAACCTCAAATTCACCAAAAAAATGGCAAGAATTATGACGAATAGTAAAACTGCGGTGGCATATCAAAACACCGAATTGGCAGCGGACGGCGCGGCGTACATTGAGGCACTGTATGAGCAATATTTGGCGGATAATGGCAGTGTGAGTGATGAATGGCAGCAGTATTTTGCTGACTATCGTGCCGATACTGATGCACCGCATAATGCAATTAAAGAGCAGTATTTATTGCTCGCTCGTAACCAAACCAAAGCTCGACCTATGGTACAATCCGTTAGTGCTGGTGAGACCAACCCAAAACAGATGGCTGTACAGCAATTGATAGCTGCCTATCGTCGCCGTGGTCATCGTGCAGCCAACTTAGATCCCTTAGGTCTACAAAAACGCCCTGATGTTGCAGAGTTGACTTTGGCTTATCATGGTCTGTCGGAGGCTGATCTTGATACGGTATTCCCAACAACATTGATGAGCATCGGTAAATCTGAGGCCACTTTGCGTGAAATCATTGAGATTTGTGAACGCATCTATTGCGGCAGTATTGGCTATGAATATACGCATGTGTTCTCTGCCAAAGAAAAAAAATGGTTTGAGGACTATGTCGAATCTGCACAAGGTCGCATCGAATTTGATAAAGATAAAAAATTAGAGATTTTTGACCGCCTGACCGCCGCTGAGGGTTTGGAGAAGTACTTGGCTCGTAAGTATACGGGTGTCAAACGCTTCGGCTTGGAGGGTGGTGAAAGCTTCATTCCTGCCGTGCATGAAATGATCCAGCGAGTTGGTGGCTATGGTGCCAAAGAAGTGGTGATTGGCATGGCGCACCGTGGTCGCCTAAATTTGCTCGTGAATATCATGGGCAAAAACCCATCAGCGTTATTTGATGAATTTGATGGCAAAGTACAACCAACGGCTGGCTCTGGCGATGTGAAGTATCACAATGGATTTAGTTCCAATGTCTTGACCGATGGTGGTGAGTTGCATTTGGCATTGGCATATAACCCTTCACATCTAGAAATCGTATCGCCTGTGATGTTAGGTTCGGTGCGTGCCCGCCAAGCCAGACGCTCTGATAAATATGGTCATGAGATTGATAATAAGACAGTGCTGCCAATCGTAGTACACGGCGATGCGGCGTTTGCAGGTCAGGGCGTGAACCAAGAAACTTTCCAAATGTCGCAAACTCGTGCTTATAAGACAGGCGGTACTTTGCACATTGTCATCAATAACCAAGTAGGCTTTACCACCTCTCGCCCAGAAGATGCTCGCTCAACAGAGTACTGTACTGATGTGGCAAAAATGGTACATGCACCAATCTTGCATGTCAACGGTGATGATCCAGAAGCGGTGGTATTTGCCTCTCAATTGCTGGTGGATTATCGCAATGAGTTTGGTCGTGATATCGTCCTTGATATTGTCTGCTATCGTCGTAACGGTCATAATGAATCAGATGAGCCATCAGCGACCCAGCCTTTGATGTATCAAATCATCAAAAAACTGCCCACGACTCGCACTCAGTACGCCGATCGATTGATCAAAGAGGGTGTCATTAGCAAAGAGCAAAGTGTGCAGATTGAGGACAACTACCGTGTGGCATTGGATAATGGCGACGATGTGGCACAAGGTCTGACTAAAGAACCAGATACCAGCTTGTTCGTTGACTGGTCGCCTTACCTCGGTCATCAGCTAGAAGATGATTGGGAGACGGGTGTTGCGATTGATAAACTCAAGTTTTATGCTCAGAAGATGGCGACGATGCCTGAGGGTTTTGAGTTGCAGCGTCAAGTTGCTAAAGTCATGGAGCAACGCCTTGCCATGCAGACAGGTCAAGAGCCACTCAATTGGGGTGCGGCTGAAACTTTGGCATATGCGTCTTTGGTAGATGAGGGTCTGCTGGTGCGTATCACTGGTGAAGATGTTGGTCGTGGCACATTCTCACATCGCCATAGCGAGCTTTACAATCAAAAAGACGGCAGCATGTATGTTCCTTTGCAACACATTCGTGAAGGTCAAGCAAGATTTGCCACCTATAACTCACTGCTGTCAGAAGAGGCGGTGTTGGCATTCGAGTACGGCTATGCTGCCACCATGCCAAATGCTTTGGTCGTGTGGGAAGCTCAATTTGGCGACTTTGCTAACGGTGCCCAAGTTGTGATAGATCAATTCATCAGCTCTGGCGAAACCAAATGGCAGCGTCTGTCAGGCTTGGTGATGCTATTGCCACACGGCTTTGAAGGTCAAGGCCCAGAGCATTCATCTGCTCGTTTGGAGCGTTATTTGCAACTGTGTGCTGAGGATAACATGCAGGTGATCACACCGACAACACCAGCACAGATCTTCCATGCACTTCGTCGCCAAGTAATTCGCCCAGCACGCAAGCCTTTGATTGTCATGTCGCCCAAATCGCTGTTGCGTCATCCACTTGCCACCTCAACCCTAGAAGAGCTGGCTGAAGGTAAATTTGAAACTGTCCTATCAGAGATTGATGTACAAGACGCCAATCAAGTAACTCGCCTTGTACTGTGTGGCGGTAAGGTTTACTATGAGTTGCTTGACCAGCGTCGTAAGCTTGGCTTGAACCATGTGGCAATCGTGCGAATTGAACAACTCTATCCATTGCCAGAAAGCCGCATCTT
This sequence comes from Moraxella oculi, assembly GCF_023336735.1. Taxonomy (GTDB): domain Bacteria; phylum Pseudomonadota; class Gammaproteobacteria; order Pseudomonadales; family Moraxellaceae; genus Moraxella; species Moraxella oculi. The sequence goes on from NZ_JAMBAQ010000015.1 coordinate 38,340, forward strand.
AGAAGAGTTGGCAAAATACCCAAATCTAACCGATGTCGTGTGGGCACAAGAAGAACCTTTAAATCAAGGTGCGTGGTATTATCTGCTGCCAGAAATGTATCGTATCATGGCAACCCAGTCTGCCAAGCTGGCTACTCCTGCAGCTCGTCCTGCCGCCGCCGCTCCTGCAACAGGTTCGCCTAAGATTCATAACGCTCAACAGCAAACAGTCATTGCTGACGCACTTGGTGTGGCAGTAGAAGCATTACAATAAACAAGACTTTGCCAGATCAATGAAGTGGTTGGTTTGGCATTTTTATCATTTTTATTAAATTTATCAACCTAGGAGTTTACCATGGCTGAAATCAAAGCCCCCGTATTCCCAGAATCAGTACAAGACGGTACGATTGTGGAGTGGCATGTCGGCGAAGGCGAGCAAGTGTCTCGTGATCAATTATTGGCTGAAATTGAAACGGATAAAGTAGTATTAGAAGTCGTCGCACCTGATGATGGTGTCGTAACCGCCATCGTTAAAGGTGTTGACAGCACAGTCTTATCGGCAGAAGTCATTGCTCAATTTGAGGCAGGTGCGACCGCCGATGCCAGTCAAGCGGCCCCAACCCAAACTCTGTCTGAGTCAGAGGCTGCTAAGGGTACCACCATTGATCCTGTTTCTGTCGCAGCTCCTGTACAGCCAAAAACCGCTGAGCAAGATTTTAAAGACCAAAGCCCAGCAGTACGCAAGGCTGCCAAGGAGACTGGCATCAATCCTGCTGATGTTCAAGGTTCAGGTCGTGGCGGTCGTGTGACCAAGTCGGATATGATCAATCCAACGCTAAAAACCACTGCTGGTAGTGTGATTGCCACGGCGGTGGGTGAGCGTGCCGAGACTCGTGTGCCAATGACTCGACTGCGTAAGCGTATCGCAGAGCGTCTGCTTTCTGCCACCCAAGAAACGGCGATGCTGACCACTTTTAATGAAGTGAACATGAAGCCGTTGATGGATTTGCGTGCAAAATATAAAGATCAATTCGAAAAACGCCATGGTGTCAAATTGGGCTTCATGTCATTGTTTGTTAAGGCAGCCACCGAGGCATTGAAGCGTTTCCCTGCGGTGAATGCTTCTATTGATGGTGATGACATTGTGTATCATGGCTATTATGATGTGGGTGTGGCGGTATCAAGCGATCGTGGCTTGGTTGTGCCTGTACTGCGTGATACTGATGGCATGGGCTTGGCTGATATTGAAAGTGGCATTCGTGATTATGCCATCAAAGCCCGTGAGGGCAAACTGGGCATCGAGGAGATGACTGGTGGTACATTCACCATTACTAATGGTGGGGTGTTCGGATCATTGCTTTCTACCCCCATCATCAATCCGCCACAGACTGCCATTTTGGGCATGCATGCCATCAACGAACGCCCAATGGCGGTAAATGGCGAAGTGGTTATCTTACCAATGATGTACCTAGCTCTATCTTATGACCACCGTCTGATCGATGGTAAAGATGCTGTACAGTTCTTGGTGGCTATTAAAGAGCTTATCGAAGATCCAGCACGCCTGATTTTAGACATCTGATATTGATAAAAAATACTGGCTGAATAAGTCGGTATTTTTCTGTTAAAATTGCCATGTTAACAAACTAAGAGAAAACTATGAAAACATCTTATGATTTGGTCGTCATTGGTGGCGGCCCTGGTGGTTATGAAGCGGCCATTCGTGGTGCTCAGTTGGGCTTTTCTGTTGCCTGTATTGAAAAACGCATTCATAAGGGTGAGCCAGCACTTGGCGGCACCTGTCTGAATGTTGGCTGTATCCCATCAAAAGCACTCCTAGACAGCTCGCATCGCTACGAAGCGATTCGCCATGAGACTGCCGAACACGGCATCACGACAGGCGATGTCAGCATTGATATTAGCAAAATGCTTGCGCGTAAAGATGCCATTGTCAAAGGCTTGACAGGTGGTGTTGCAGGTCTATTAAAGGGTAATGGCGTTGATTGGCTGCAAGGCTGGGGCACTTTGGTTGATGGTAAGACTGAACAAAAGCAAATCAAATTTACCGACCATGATGGTGCTGAACACGCAATCACTGCCAAATATGTCATCTTGGCATCAGGTTCTGTGCCAATTGAGATTCCAGTTGCCAAGACTGATGGCGAGTACATCGTGGATTCGACTGGTGCGTTAGAATTTACCCAAGCACCTAAGCGTCTGGGTGTGATTGGTGCAGGCGTGATTGGTCTTGAGCTTGGTTCAGTATGGCGTCGCTTGGGTTCTGAGGTGGTCGTGTATGAAGCCATGCCAGAGTTTTTGGCGGTGGCGGATAAAGACATCTCCAAAGAGGCGGCTAAGCTGCTTAAAAAACAAGGTCTGGACATTCGTGTGGATACCAAGGTAACCAATGCTGAAGTCGTGAATGGTGAGGTGGTCGTTACTACCGATGTCAAAGGCGAAACTAAGACTGAGACTTTTGATAAGCTCATCGTCTGCGTGGGTCGCCGTGCATACAGCGAGAAGCTATTGGCAGAAGGCTGTGGCATTGAGCTGACAGATCGTGGTTTGGTAGCAGTAGATGATCAATGCAAAACCAATTTGGATGGCGTGTATGCCATTGGTGATTTGGTGCGTGGACCGATGCTGGCTCATAAAGCCATGGAAGAGGGCATGATGGCGGTGGAGCGTATTCATGGTGAAAAAGCTCAAGTAAACTATGATGCCATCATCAGCGTCATATATACGCACCCTGAAATCGCCTGGGTGGGCCTGACCGAGCAAGCCGCTAAAGAAAAAGGTCATGAAGTTAAGACTGGATCATTTAGCCTAGCAGCGAATGGTCGTGCTCTAGCACAGGGTGAAGGCATGGGCTTGGTCAAGGTCGTGGCAGATGCCAAGACTGATCGCCTACTAGGCATGCACATGGTGGGTGTGGGCGCAGGCGACATCGTGCATCAAGGTATGATTGCACTTGAGTTTGTGTCTAGCATTGAAGATTTGCAACTCATGACTTTTGCACATCCGACCGTTTCAGAAGCAGTGCATGAAGCGGCACTGTCTGCAGATGGTCGTGCGATTCACGCCATTCAACGCAAAAAACGCTGATTAAATGCAAAAAATATCAAGATGATAAAAAACACCCTATGATGGGTGTTTTTTATTGGGTGTTTGTTGGGTATTTCTCATGCCATTAATTTGAATGATTGTGCTTGATTTTGGTTTTTAGGGTTTGCACGCATCATCAACTTTTTGTCAGTTGATCATGTCTTGGGCAGATGATTGAATAAAAAAATCGCCCAAAATATTGAGCGATTTTTTCATGCAATGATCGTGGATTATTTCCAGCGATAGCCTGCACCAGCGCCAAAAGTACCAGAGCCAGAGGAATTTACTGAGCCACCGATCTTATAGGTAAAGGTGCCAGTCTCACTTGCACCAGTAAGACCAACTGCCAAGGCCTTTTCACCATTATAGAAGCCTGTGCCACCAGTGATGTAATGGCTACCAGCAGCCGGTGCTGGCATCATGGCAATGGCCACAGCACCAGCCACGCCTGCACTTAGCTTGTCATCAAGCTTGTTGATTTTGTCATTAAGGCTGCTGTCCAATGCACCGATCTTGTCATTGATGGGCTGTAGATCAACTGCCGCTGGCGTTCTGCTCATCAAAGTTGCGATGTCCGCTTGGTTCTTGGCAATGTTCTGAGCATTTTTTGTAGTTTGTTCAGCTGTTTTTTCAGTGGCAGTGATGTTGTCTGTTACCACTTCTGCCAACTTGTCAATATCACCGATATTGGCTACGATTTGCTCACGATTCTCAGCGATTTCGTCGATTAATACATGAGATGCTGTGGTTAAGGCGTCAACAGTTGCTTGATCAGCTTTATCGGCAACGGCAGTTTCTAGCTTATTAACCTTACCTTGGTTGGTACCTGCAAGAGATGCAAGGTAAGTATCGAAGCTTCTCATTGCATCGACAACGCTCTTGTCTGCTTTTTGAGCCAAGGCTTGCTTGTTTTCTGCAATTTTGCCGTGGTTATCTTTGATCTGTGCACGGTTCTTAGCCACTTCATCAACAGTGGTTTCAGAGATGACAGCAAGCTTACCGATGTCATTGGTGTTGTCAGCGATTTCGTCGACGAGTACATTAGATGCAGTAGCTAGGGCATCAATTGTTGCTTTATTATCTTTGATCTGTGCACGGTTCTTAGCCACTTCATCAACAGTGGTTTCAGAGATGACAGCAAGCTTACCGATGTCATTGGTGTTGTCAGCGATTTCGTCGACGAGTACATTAGATGCAGTAGCTAGGGCATCAATTGTTGCTTTATTATCTTTGATCTGTGCACGGTTCTTAGCCACTTCATCAACAGTGGTTTCAGAAATCACAGCCAATTTACCGATGTCATTGGTGTTGTCAGCGATTTCGTCGAT
>NZ_JAMBAQ010000016.1 GCF_023336735.1 Moraxella oculi
TGCTTTGACTAAGTTTAAAGCAGATGAAGCACCAATATTGCATTCAAATCAGAGAGTATCAAAGGTGCATTAAAAGAAGAGATATTCTTTCATGACAAACATCAAAGAAGATTTACTTCCATTGACAAGCTTAAACAAGTGATTGATGAATACATACACTACTACAATCATGATAGAATAAAGAGTAAATTAACAGGACTAAGTCCTGTACAATACAAAAACTTAGTCCTTGGTCAAACCGCCTGACCTAAACTTAAACCCAACCTTTTAATCTTAACTTTGTCTAAGGGTTGGAGGTTCAATATGGTGGGTTTTTTATTACTTAACTCTCTAATGGCACACCAATACGCAGTGCAACCTCTTCATAACCCTCTACAACATCGCCCAGACCTTGACGGAAGCGGTCTTTATCCAACTTCTTCTTAGTCTCCTTATCCCATAGGCGACATCCATCTGGTGAAAATTCATCACCAAGCACAACACGACCATGGAACAGACCAAACTCTAATTTAAAATCAACCAGCATCAAGCCTGCGTCATCAAAAATTTTACCCAACACTTCATTGACCTTATAAGTCAACACTTTCATCTGTTCAAGCTCATCAGCGGTAGCATAACCCAACGCAATGGCGGTGGATTCAGAAAGCATGGGATCGCCCAAAGCATCATCTTTATAAAACAACTCAAAAGTCGGTGGCAGTAACGGCAAGCCCTCAGTCAGTCCCAAGCGTTTCATCAGACCACCAGCAGCATAGTTACGCACCACACACTCCACTGGAATCATTTTTAGGCGCTTTACCAACACTTCATCATCTGACAGCTGACGCTCAAAATGCGTCTCAATGCCAGCCTCACTCAATTTTTGCATGATGAATGTGTTAAAACGATTATTTACCTTGCCCTTGCGTTCAAGCTGAGCAATTTTCTCGCCATTAAATGCTGACGCATCGTTGCGAAAATGCAATACCAAATAATCTTCATGTTCGGTTTCATAGACAGATTTGGCTTTACCTGTGTATAGTAGGGCTTGTTTTTCCATATTCATCTCTTAATTAAAGTAAACACTAAAAATTGTCATCACTCATTGCACAGTTGGCGGCTTTGGCAACGCAAACTGTTTGCCAGACTCATTTGTCAAGCTCGTGTCCACCTGAGCCACAGTTGGCGTTGGGTATAATGGAATGAAGTCGGCAGTAGCTTGATCGGCAGGCAACTTAATGGGGTCAAGTTTAACACTTGACTGATATTTTAGACTGCCATCATCACGCTTACCCCACCAACTTTTGGCAGTACTACAACCTGACAATGCCACGATGGTTACCAGCAACAGCGTGCTGACCTTTGGTATGATGTTCATAAACGATCCTTTTGCCTAAAAGATTGGATAAAATTAGATCAAGTTCGCCTTGGCAAGTGCTTCATCAATGATGAGCTGACTTTCTACCGACAACCACACCAGTGGCAGGCGAATGCCTTTATCAATCAAGCCCATCTTATGCAGTGCATACTTGGCGGGCTGTGGACTGGACTCACAAAATAAATCCTTATGCAAGTGTTTGATTGTGTCATGAATGCCAACCGCCTCATCAAATTCGCCAGCCAATGCCAGCTTGAATATCTGACTCATTGCCTTAGGAGCAATGTTGGATGTTACAGAGATATTACCTTTTGAACCATGTTTGATGAGTTCTAAGGCAGTAGGATCGTCGCCAGACAGCACGATCATGTGCTCACTCACCGCCTCAATGAGTGCAATACCACGCTCAAGATTGCCTGTGGCATCTTTGATGGCAACAATGTTTGGCAAAGTCATCAATCGCTCTACCGTCTGCTGACTGATGTCAATGACAGTGCGTCCTGGTACATTGTACAGCATCTGCGGAATGTCCACCGCCTCACTGATTGCCTTGTAATGCTGATAAATACCTTCTTGGGTTGGTTTGTTATAATAAGGAGCGACAAGTAACGCACAGTCAGCACCTGCCTCTTTGGCTGCTGAGGTCAATTCAATGGCTTCAATGGTGTTGTTGGCACCAGTACCTGCAATGACTGGCACACGACCATCAACATGGTTGACAAAAAAACGAATCACCTCGACATGCTCTTTCATGGACAATGTTGCCGATTCACCTGTGGTGCCAGCCGCCACCAATGCATGTGTGCCTTCAGCAATTTGCCAATCGATGAGACGCGTGAAAGCTTCATAATCCACCGCACCATCTGCACTCATGGGGGTAACCAAAGCGGTGATTGAGCCTTGTAATTTTGACTTAATATCTTGGTATTTATCTGTCATGAGAGTGCCATTTTTTTAACATTTAAAAGAAAGTAACAATCATCAAAAATAAGTCTAGTGTATCATAATTGACTTGGCTTTTGATGGATTTTTTGATTTATTTTTCTGATTTACTCAATACGCATGCCAATGATGACAGGCATTCCCTGACGAATCAGCTGCACTGATACGACGCCTTTTTTTGGCAAGCTTTGCACCGCCACCGCCATTTCATCAACACTGAGAGTTTGATGATTATTCAGACCCAAAATGACATCACCAACCTGAATGCCTGTGCGTGCCGCCAGTCCAACAGGGTTTACTGAAGTGATGATCACACCGCCTTGCACACCAAATTTGGCAAGCACTCTTAATTCTGCCGGCGACAACTCTTTTAGACGAAGCCCAAGTTTGACACCACCAAACTTCTGGTGCTGACCGCTTGCTGACACATCGCTTGGCGCTTCGGCAAATCGCCCTTGAGCCAGATATTTTTGTCGACCTCGCTGATAGGTCAAACCAAAAACATCGTTCGGCTGAGTTCGATTGAGTAAATTGAGTAATTCTGCCGCCTGCGTGATGGGCGTGCCATTAAAGTTGAGTATCAAATCGCCCGCCCTCAACCCTGCCATATCCGCAGGCGACCCAATGCTCACTTGAGTCAAAATCGCACCCTGAGGACGAGACAGTCCATACACCTCAGCCAAATTTCTATCGACATCTTGCACCACAATGCCCAATGCCGAGCGTCGAACTTTACCAAATCGTTTAATTTGATCATAAATGTGCAAGACAGCATCAATCGGAATGGAGAACGACAGCCCCATATAGCCACCCGTCTCACTAAAAATGTGTGAATTCACACCAACGACTTCACCTTGCTGATTAAAAAGCGGCCCTCCAGAGTTACCTGGATTAAGGGCGACATCAGTTTGAATGAACGGCACGGCAGCATCAGGTGTCATGTTGCGATGCTTGGCAGACACGATGCCTGCAGATGCCGAATAATCAAACCCAAAAGGTGAGCCGATTGCCAATACTGGTTCGCCCACACGCAACTGTCGTTGAGACATGGTCAATGCTGGAAAATTTTGCCCATTGACTTTAAGTACGGCAATATCTGATGCTTCGTCAGACCCAACCAACACCGCATCCATCTCCGTGCGATCATTGAGTGTTACGGTAATCGTCTTCGCCCCATCAACGACATGATGATTGGTCAATATGTAGCCATCTTTAGTAATGAAAAACCCTGTGCCAAAACCATGCTCAATGGTCGGCACATTCACCTGCTCCCCCAAATACCGCCCAAGCGTTTGTGCCTGCATATAAGTATCAGCATCGTTAATGGGTCTGGTGGTAGAAATACGCACCACACCAGCGGAAACTTGCTCTACCAAATCAGCAAAATCAACCTGCACCATCGCTCTGGCTAATGATGACACAGGGCTGCTTGGTAAGATACTCGCCAAGCAGATGATGCCTGCCAACATTGTCGATTTGATGAATGTACGCATATTAATCCTTAGTTCCCAAAATGGCGATAGGTGGTTGCCCAACTATTAAGCAGCAAACAAAAGCCTCGTTGATCAACAACCAGTTGATGGCGATGCTTATTTTATGATTCTTCCATTTGACCACAAACCTACCGCTTGACAAATACGCATCAAAACCACATCAGCATCACCGGAGGCATCAATGCGACTCATGCGATCAGGATTTTTATCCAACTGATGACACAGCCCCTGATACACTCGATTAAAAAAATCAATGGTTAACGACTCAAAGCGATCAGCCTGACTGCGATTTTTGGCACGCATCATGCCAACACGGACATCCAAATCCAGCCATAGTGTGATGTCAGGCAAACGAGGCACAAAATGATCAATCAACAGATCAATCTTAGCCAATGCCTGCACATCACCACCCAATCGCCCAAACCCTTGATACGCCACCGTACTATCAATAAATCTGTCACACACCACCCATTTGCCATCAGCCAAAGCAGGCAGTATGGTCTTATGCAAATGATCGGCACGAGCAGCAAACATCAGTAGCAGCTCAGTATCATCATTGAGCAAACTGTCTTTATCAAGCAAGATGCTACGAAGTGTCTCTGCAACATCTGCACCGCCCGGCTCACGGGTTCGCACATACTCAATGCCCAGTGTTTCCAAATGACGACAAAAACCATCAACAGCAGTGGTCTTCCCCACCCCTTCTGTGCCTTCAAAACTGACGAATTTTACTGGTGTGTCCACGCCGACCCCATCTTTAATGAGTTGATTTACTTACTGATGTTTTTTTGCTTGCCATCGCCGCACGATACCGAGCAACCGCTTGATTATGCTCATCTAGGGTTCGGCTAAACTGATGCCCACCATCACCCGTTGCCACAAAATACAACGCATCATCATCAGCTGGGTGCAAGGCGGCTTCAATAGATGCCTTAGAGGGCAAGGCGATGGGGGTTGGTGGCAATCCGTTGATTTGGTAAGTGTTGTAGTCTGTTTTTTCATTGATGTTTGAGCGATAAATCTTACCATCATAGCGATCAAACAATCCATAAATGATGGTAGGATCAGTCTGCAAACGCATGTTTTTACGCAAACGATTGACAAACACTGAAGAGACGCGTCGTCTTTCATCAGAGATGCCTGTTTCTTTTTCAATGATGCTTGCCATGATGAGTGCTTCGTATTTGTCTTGATAGGGCAAATTTTCAGTGCGTTTTTTCCATGCTTCGTTTAGGATTTTTTGTTGTGAATCATAGAGCTTTTGTAGGATTTTTTTATCACTTGTGCCATGCTCAAAAAAGTAAGTATCAGGGGCGAACTGTCCTTCCAAATTACCATTGACCAAGGTGATGCCAAGTGCCGCCGCCACACGCTCATTATCCCTCATGGCATCTGCCCACGAATAGCCATCAGCACGAGGTGTTAATACCTCAACGACCACACCTTCTGCATTCTTGATGGTTCGATACAAATCTTTGACGGTCTTACCCTCAATGATTTGCACCTTAATCATCTGCACCTTTACTCCCTGAGTCAAGACATCGATGACTTGCTTTAAGCTGGCATGCTTAGGAATCTGATACACCCCTTCTTGTAATGGAGTGTGTACGCATGCTTTTAGATAAAGTTTGGCGACAGCATCAAAAGCGAAAGCGGACCGTTGCCATGCGTTATTAACAAGCAGTCCATGATAAGTATCACCTTTTTTGACTGTCAAAATCTGTGCATCTTGATCCGTCTTAGCAAAAATCGTGGTATAAAAAATCACACCAAGCAACACCATCACCCCCATAATAAACACCAGCACTATCTTGAACCAGCTGGTGCCATGAGTTTTTTTTATGGATGATTTTTTGGTGTTTTTTTTGCTACTTTTTGCCATAGATGCGTTTGGTATTCGTGAAAGTTATGATTATTGTATCATGTTTATGCTGTTGTTTATGATAAATTTTCACCGTCGGCATGTTTGGGTAAGGCACAAAAATCCTGTGTCAATGCTCTTATCGTACCATTCAGAGCAAATACGCCGATGGGCATGATGCCACTCACCGCATTCGTAAAGGCAAGACCATCAAGACACACCAGTTCATCAGTAACCAACCTACGCTCTTTGATGTCAAATCTTGTCATCAACTCCTGCCTCATCACACCCGCCACGCCGCATTCATGCACAGGTGGCGTATGCCAAGCACCATCTAAATGGTAAAACACATTACTCATCGCTCCACCGATCCAATCGCCCAAAAGATTGGCAACCAGTCCTTCTGCGACGCTCTTATTTTTTTGTTGATATTGCAATAATTGCCGATGAATGAACACCTGCTCATGACTACTGATGAGCTTAACTCCTTGGAATCTGGGCGTACGCAAGGACAGCGATTCACTAAGACACACCGCTTTGGCTGATGACTGGCAAGGAATGCCTGCATGAAAACGCACCCCTTGGTAAATATTTGACAGCATGGTTTTGATAAATACGCATGCTTTTTCATTCTCATAGCCATAGCCACGCACACCTTGGGTTTGCCGACTGATGATGATTTTGATGGCACCCTCTTGCATTCGCCTTGCCAAGTCCACCAATGTCAACATCACACCATCAACATCCACAGCCAAGTCAAACTGCTTGGCCGAACGCACAATCCTCATTCGATGCCCGTCAGCAAACAGCATACGCCCCCGATGTACGCCAATCGTGCTAAAAAACCCATCACCATAAGCGAATGCACGCTCATCCATCGCATCGTGATAATCAAAAAGTGCGCCACTCTCAAAAATAAAATGTGCCATACAAAACCCCCACCATCATCAAAAGAATGCTATTTATTTAAGATGATGCGACATTGATAGTGCATACACTGTGCAGTGATGATGCCTGCATGCTCATCATGAAAGACCTTATTGGGGTTTTGTAGGGCGTTTTGTACCACCGTCTCACCTTGAATGCCTGCATAAGCACCCATCACAGCGTAGACTTTCATCGCATGGGTCATGCTGGCATTCTTTTGTTGTTCATCATCTGTTGGGGCGGCGTAATACCATGCAATTTCTAACACATCGTCAGACTCTACGGCATAAAATGGTGGTTCAGTTTTATTGGAAAAGCGGTATTTGGTGGCATGATTGCCATAGAAGTCCAGCGATTGTTCGGTTGTTGCGGTGGTGCTAAGCTTGGATTTGAGCTGTTCAACATTGATGGGCTGTTTGGGGGTTTTTGACCAGCTTGCCACTTCATAAACGACAGGTTTGTGATGGTATTTTTCACCGTCATCTTGGACGACTTGTTCAGCATCTGTGATGGGTCTGAACATGAAAAATGCCATCACACCAAGCACAATCGCCACAATGATGGCAAATAAAGATGAATTTTTGTTGAAGCGAGATGATTTGGCGGTATCAGTCATGGCAGTTTGGACAATCAGAATGAGACATAAATAAAGTAGTTGGGCTATTGTACCTAAAATTTAAAAAACTTGCTATTTTTTACCAAATGCTAAACAATAACGCCCATACAAATCAAGATGAGCATTTTTTTAGATAGAGATTTACGGACCACTCATGCAACACTTCATCGTCATCGGCAACCCCATCAGTCACTCAAAAAGCCCTGCCATTCATCACGCTTTCGCCCAAAGCTTAGGGCTTGACATTCAGTACAATCGCCAGTTTTGTCCAGATGATTCGGACAGTTTTCGTGCCGTAGTGGAAGCCTTTTTTTATGGTGGGGGCGTAGGGGCAAATGTTACTTTACCATTTAAGGAGATCGCCTTTAACATGTGTCAAACTCATAGCGAGCATGCCAAAACCGCCAAAGCAGTCAATACCCTTGTCATGCGTGATGGTAAATTATTTGGCGATAATACAGACGGTGCAGGCTTGATCGCAGACCTACTTTCTCATGACATTGACTTAGACGGCAAGCAAGTCGCCATCATTGGTGCAGGTGGGGCGACGCGTGGTGTCATCTTACCACTCATCGAACAAGGGGCAAAGCTGACCATTTTCAATCGCACGCTCTCAAAAGCCCTAACACTCCAAGAAGATTTCAAAGCATTTGCTCAGATTGATATTAAAAGCCTAGATGACCTCGCAAATGGGCATTTTGGCTTTGAAGTCCTCATCAATGCCACCAGCACCAGTACGACAGGACAGAACTTGAACATATCACCAAACCTACGAGCCAATGTTGCTTATGACATGATGTACGGTAAGCCATCAGCATTTTTGACCCATTTTACCAAACAAGGTACGCGACTTTTGGATGGCTACGGCATGCTCATTCATCAAGCCAAGCTGGCATTTGAGCTATGGACGGGCAAACAAGTTGATTTGAATGCCGTTTTACTTGATAAATGATGACTTTTATTTATCATTCAATAAAAATTTCATGAAAAAAAATTATATAAAAGGAAATTTCGCACGATTGTCCTTCATTTTCCTGTATAGTTGAAACCATCAACCACAGTTTAATTCACTTGACGATAAAGGATGATTTGATGCTGACTTATAAAGCCCCTTTAAGAGACATTAAGTTTTTGATGAATGACATGTTTGATTTTCAAGCACATTATCAAAACTTGGATAATGGAGCGGGAGCTGATGCCGAGACCGTACAGATGATTTTGGAAGGCTTTGCTGATTTTTCTGAAAATGTGCTTGCCCCCCTCTACCAACAAGCAGATGCGGAAGGCTGCCATTTTAAAGATGGAGAAGTAACAACACCCAAGGGCTTTAAAGAAGCTTATCAGGCCTTCATTGAAGGGGGCTGGCAGGGCATTTCTTATCCAGAGCAATTTGGTGGCATGAATCTGCCAATGTCGCTTAATCTCATCAAATCCGAAATGATGGGTACAGCAAACTGGCCTTGGGCGATGTATCCTGGATTATCCATTGGGGCAGTCAATACCATCTTACAATATGGCCATGACACCCAAAAAGAGCAGTATCTGCCCAAGCTCATCAGTGGCGAATGGTCTGGCACGATGTGCTTGACCGAATCTCAAGCTGGCACCGATCTCAACCAAATGAAGACCCGTGCCGTACCCAATGGCGATGGCAGCTACGCCATCACAGGAACCAAGATTTTCATCTCGGCAGGTGAGCATGATCTTACCGATAACATCATTCACATCGTCTTAGCTCGCTTACCTGATGCTCCAAAAGGCACCAAGGGAATCTCGCTGTTCATCGTGCCAAAGTTTTTGGTCAATGAATCTGGAGAGATTGGCGAACGCAATGCCGTCGCCTGCGGCTCGATTGAACACAAGATGGGCATCTCATCATCAGCCACTTGCGTGCTTAATTTTGATGCAGCAACGGGATATTTGCTTGGCGAACCGAACAAAGGGTTAAAAGCCATGTTCACCTACATGAATACCGCTCGCATCGGCACAGGCATTCAGGGGCTGGCTCACATGGAATTGGCTTTCCAAAACGCCCTACCTTATGCCAAAGAACGCCGTTCCATGCGTGCACTATCAGGCACTAAAGAACCCAATCAAGCTGGCGATGCCATCATTCATCATGCCGATGTCCGTCGCATGCTACTCACCCAAAAAGCTTTTACCGAAGGGGCTCGCTCAATGATTTATCACTCGGCACGCTATGCTGACCATCTGTCAAATGCAGTGGCGGCAGGTGATGCACAAGCGATTAAAAAATGGGACGACAAGCTGGGCTTTTATACACCGATTTTAAAAGGCTTTTTGACCGAACTTAGTATCGAATGTGCCAAACATGGGCAACAAATCTATGGCGGGCACGGCTACATCAAAGAGACAGGCATGGAGCTCATCGCTCGTGATGCTCGCATTGCTACCTTATATGAAGGGACGACGGGCGTGCAGGCTTTAGATTTATTGGGTCGTAAGGTCTTATTGCACGGTGGTGGTAAAGTAGTGCGAGACTATACGGCAGGCATCATGAAATGGTGCGGTGAGTACGCCTTAGACAAAGACATGCGTCAATATGTCTGGGCATTGACCAAGCTGTGTGCCGAATGGAACATGCTGACCGCCCGACTGCTGCTCGCTGCTCGTAAAGACAGAGACATTGTATCAGCAGCCTCTGATGACTACCTGATGTATTCAGGCTATGTGATGATGGCTTATCATTGGGCACGCATGGCAGCAGTTGCTTTTGAAAAGATGAAAAATGGTGGCGAACAACCTGATGAATTCTACCTTGCCAAGACCCAAACGGCAGAATTTTATTTCCAAAAAATCCTGCCAAGAAGTGATGCTCATGCCAGTGCCATGACCACACCAAGCGAGGTGATGACTAAGATGAAAATTGAGCATTTCGCCTTCTTGGATTGATTGGCGTGATCTCCTTAATAAAAAGCAGGTTGACACCCTGCTTTTTTTGATGTGTGAAATCCACCCCATGAAAGTCAAATTAACACACATGTTTACATACCCCACCCCCCAATCACGCCATTAAGTCGGTGTTTTTTTAAAAAAATACCAACAATCCATAATTTTAGCTTGCTTTTATCAATTTTTACAAAAAAATATCGCCAAAACCAATAAAAAAGATTTGCCTTTTTGTACGGTTTTGGCGACAATAGCCCAATCAATATTTTTCATTTGGGATGGTTGCCAATATTTGGTCATCAGACATCACCCAATTTTTTCATATTTTTAAGCAAACCGACATGACCACCACCAATTCTATTGCCCTAGATTTACAAGACATTCATAAAAATTATGGCTCGCTAGAAGTCTTAAAAGGGGTATCCTTGACTGCTCGTGATGGCGATGTCATCAGTATTCTAGGCTCTTCAGGGTCTGGTAAATCTACCCTGCTTCGCTGCATCAATCTGTTAGAAAAACCGACCAAAGGCAGGATTTTCGTCGGCAATGAAGAGCTGATCTTGACCGAAAAAAAAGGTGAATTGGTTGCTAAAAATCCCAAGCAACTTGAAAAAATACGCTCTACCATCGGCTTTGTGTTCCAAAATTTCAACCTATGGCCACATAAGACCATCTTGGATAATATCATTGAAGGTCCAACACAAGTCCTAAAACAGCCTAAAGCCGAAGCAATCACCGAAGCCGAACGCCTACTGGATAAGGTCGGCTTATTAGATAAAAAAAACGCCTATCCAGACAATCTGTCAGGGGGTCAGCGTCAGCGTGTGGCCATCGCTCGTGCCTTGGCAATGAAGCCAAAAGTACTGTTGTTCGATGAACCAACCTCCGCCCTAGATCCAGAGCTGGTCAATGAAGTATTGGCGGTCATGCGTGAGCTGGCATCTGAAGGTCGCACGATGCTCATCGTTACACATGAAATGCGTTTTGCTCGAGAGGTTTCGGATAAAATCGTCTTTTTACATCAAGGTCGAATCGAAGAAATGGGCACGCCTGACGAAGTATTTGACAACCCAAAATCTCCCCGCGTGCGTGAATTCATGGCATCACACCGCTCATGAGGCACCCACAGATGACCATGACAGACTGATGGCTGCTTGCACCACCAGTAATACATTCAGGCCTAATGACTGACTGACAATCTATCCAAAACAATCACCACCCAATAATAGGAGCATATCAATGAAATTAAAACTATTTGGTGCTTTGGCATTGACCGCTTTGGTAAGCGCTTGTGGTCAAAATAACCCTGCCGACACCCAGTCTGCTTCTGCAGAAAAACAGATCCGCATTGCCACAGAGGCAAGCTTCAAACCATTTAGTTATCTAGACACCAGTGGAGAGCTGGTTGGTTTTGAGATTGACCTTGCCAATGCTCTTTGTCAAGAGATGAAAGCCAAATGCGACATTCAAAACCAAGATTGGGAAGGTCTTATTCCTGGTTTAAAAGCCAACAAATACGATGCCGTCATGGCAGGCATGTCCATCACCCCAGAACGCTTAAAGCAAGTGGATTTTAGCGATTCGTATTTTCACAATAAACTGGTATTGATTGGTAAAAAAGGCGTTGAGCTGTCTGCTGATGCTCTAGATGGCAAACAAATCGCCGTCCAACAAGCAACCACCTCTGCCGACTATTTGGCACAACATCAGCCAAAGGCTACAATCAAAGCCTATGACAAACAAGACAATGCCTATCTTGATTTGGCTGCTGGGCGTGTTGATGGCATGATGTCAGACATCATACCTGCCTTAGATTGGTTAAAAACTCCTAAAGGTGCCGACTTTGAAATCAAAGGCGAACCCATTGACATTCAAGATCAAGTTGGCATTGCTTTGCGTAAAAACGATCCGCTCAAAGATGAATTTAATGCCGCCTTAAGCACGCTCAAAGAGACTGGCAAATATGACGAACTGGTGAATCATTACTTTGATGCCAATGTCATCAAACCCTAACGCACGCCGTCGTGCAGCGGTCCGTACGACAAAAAGACATCTTAGCAGCAGCCAGAACCGCATCATAAACCCAGCGATGTCTTGACCGACAAAAAAATCATGGAATACTTGTGGCTTTGGTTTGCCTATGATTTGCCATCAACATTCATGCCAGATCACATTCCACGATGATTGAAATTTTGTTAAAATAGATGGTTCGGCTGTTGATGTCTGCACGCATCTACAAACTTGTGTTTATTCGTCTTTTTATGTAAGGCATTTTTTGTGTTTGACCTACAAGGCTACGGCCCAATTTTACTCAAAGGCACTTGGCTGACCATTCAGCTGGGCATCGTCAGTCTATTTTTTGGGCTGATGCTTGGCATATTAGGTGCTACCGCCAAGCTGTCTGGCATTTGGATACTGCAACGAATCGCCGACATCTATACAACAGTGGTGCGTGGCGTACCTGAACTGCTGATGGTATTTTTCATCTATTTTGGCGGTGATGCTTTGTTACAAATCATCGTCTCACAGATCGGCCATACAGGTCATGCTGACATGAGCCGATTTTGGGCAGGCGTGGCGGCATTATCCCTCATGTTTGGGGCATATGCCACCGAAGTATTTCGCATGGCGATTGATGACATCCCAAAAGGTCAATGGGAAGCAGCACACAGCCTTGGCATGCGTCCGATTCAGACCATCACACGCATCATCTTACCACAGATGTGGCTGGTTGCCCTACCTGGTATTGGCAATCTGACGCTGGTATTGCTCAAAGACACCGCTTTGGTCTCACTCATCGGCTTGCAAGATCTGATGTATTATGCTGGTCATGCGTCTCAAAGCACCCAAAAGCCTTTTACTTTTTACATTGTGGCGGCTTTGATTTATTTGGCTTTGACGACCGTCATCACTCTTTTGATGATGCACTTTGAATGGCGTGCCAATCCAGCAACTCGCTATGCCAAAGCATTGATTAAAACCAAAGGGGGCAACGCATGATTTTAGATTGGCAAGCAGTCATCGAACAACTCCCCACCATGCTAAAAGCCTCTGTACTCACCATTCAACTGGTCGTCATGTCTTGTGTCATCGGATTGATCTTGGGCGTTATTTTGGGGCTTCTGCGTTCATCTGAACATTGGTGGGTTAAGGCATTTCCTTTTACTTATATGTTCTTTTTTCGTGGTACGCCCCTGCTGATTCAGATTTTTTTGATTTATCAAGGACTTGGTCAGTTTGATTTCATTACAGAAAGCTTCTTATGGGAACCCATTTTCAAGCAAGCTTACTGGTGTGCCATCATCGCACTCACACTCAACACCGCAGCCTACATCGCTGAGATCGTGCGTGGGGCAATTGCCGCCATTCCAAGCGGCGAACTAGAAGCAGCAGATGCCATCGGCATGTCAAGATACCAAAAAGCACGCCGAATCATGCTTCCTCGTGCTTTTGGCATCATGATTCCAGCTTATAGCAATGAAGTGATTTTTATCCTAAAAGGCAGTGCCTTAGCCGCATCCATCACTCTAGCAGAGCTGACTTATACAGCCAAGAATCTCGCTGCCAAGAATTACATGCCCATTGAAATGTATACAGCTGCTGGCGTGATCTACCTGATATTGGCATGGATCATCATGATTGGGTTTAGACTCTTTGAAAATCGCATCAATAAGCACAAACGCCACACACCCCCAGCAGTGTCATGACCTAAAAAAGAGCGACATACCGCTCTTTTTTTATGGCATGGCAACCCCAATCCACCATTCAAACAATTCAATCAAAAAACAAGGTGGGTCAGACCCACCTCATACGGCTCAACACATGTCATGAGAACAGAGTATGAATCGCCTTTTCATCAAAGTCATAAGACGCACCACAGAACCCACAATCCAAAGACAGCCTGCCACCATGAACCTCCAGTGCACGCATGGCCTCTTCATGCCCAAGCTGTAGTATTGCCGCTTCGCTTTTGTCCACTGAGCAAGTACAGCCAAACTCTAATGGCACCACCTCTGGAATGACCACTTCTTCTTCATGATATAAACGATGCAGTATCTCATTAGCACCAAGCTCAGTCAGCTCATCTGCCCTAATGGTGGCGGTCAGGGCTTTCATACGCTCCCACAAATCTGGATCATCTTCACGGTCTTGATCGCTTTGGGGTAATAGCTGTACCAACATACCACCTGCCGCCTGATCATCGGTGGCAATCTTCAATAAGGTTGGAATCTGTGCCGACTGCTTTTGATAGTGTGCCAAGCACTCTGCCAAATCATCACTCACACGCTCCACGATACCCTGATAGGCTTCGCCTTGCTCTGGATGAATGCTGATGAATAGCACACCTTGCCCAAGCTTGCTGAACGCTTGACGACTCGTGGTGATGGTTTGCCATGCGTCATCATCACGAAAGCTTGCCAAAGCTCGCACCTGCCCTGCGTGGTCGCACTCTGCCATCGCCCATGATAAAGGCATGCTGTCATCTGATGAGTGTAGCTGTATTGATAATCTCCCATTGATCTTTAATGTGCCAATGAGTAAGCTTGCCGCCACCAGCATTTCACCCAGCAATGCTTTGATGGCATTGGGGTAGTTTTTTTTGGTGATGACGGTTTGATACGCTTTGGTCAGACGCACCACATCACCACGCACAGGTGAATTTTCAATGAAAAAGCGTTGACGGTATTGGTCTGGCTGCTGGACTGAAATCACGATGATACTTCTTATGTGGCTAAATTTATCCCTATATGGGGGCGGCTTGACAGATTGCAATCATCACCATTTCAATCAGATATGCCAAAATAAAATATACATAGTCTAAAATAGCATAAATTAGCCCCCAATAGGCTGGCTTATAATGTTAGTTCATATTTCAATCACAATATTGAGCCCATCATGAGCCATTCATCTCAACAGTCAAGCGAACTTTTACATCACATCGAAACACTTGCCAAGGCACATCTTACCCCTAAAGTCATCGATATTGATCAAGGCTACTATCCGCTTGCTGAAATGTCAGTTTTGGGAAAAGCTGGTGCATTTTCAAGACATCTGACCGATCACGGTGGAGATTTTGGCACGGCGATTTTGGCGACCGCTAAGATTGCCCAAACCTGTGGTACGACAGGCTTTTTATCTTGGTGTCATCAAGTGTGCGGCCTGTATTTAGACCAGTCTGACAACCTGCTTTTAAAACAGCAATTTCTCGCCAAGCATGCCATCGCCGATCGCTTTGGTGGCACCGCCCTATCCAACCCAATGAAAACCTGGGCAAACATTGAGACAATGATTTTAAAGGCCAAAAAAGACGGACAAGGCTATCGCATCACAGGCACATTGCCATGGATCAGTCACATCGCACCAGATCAGTATTGCGGTGCTGTTGCAGTCCTTGAAGACACAAAAGAGCAGCTATTTTTCCTACTTCAATTCGACGACATGCGAGCAGGAAAATGGCAGCTGCACGCTTGCCCAACCTTTGCAGGAATGGAAGGTTCTAGCACTTGGCGGATTGAACTGAATGATTACCCCATCACCACCGACGACATCATCGCCATGCCCTGCCAAGAATTCATCAAACGCATTCGTGGTGCATTCGTCCTGATGCAGCTGGGCATCGGTGCTGGCATCATCGCTGGAGCGATTGACGACATTCGCCAAGGTACGGCTGTCAGCAACGCCTTTTTAGAAGATCAAGCAGGCACACTTAGCCTTGCTTTGGATAAATTAACAGCCACGACTCTCAAGCTTGCTGAAACGCCTTTTGACACTCATCACGATTTTTTCTTAGATGTACTCAATGTCAGAGAGCAAGGTGCGATGCTATGCCTACAGGCCACACAAGCTGCCATGCTACACCAAGGTGCAAAGGGCTACCTGATGATTGCCAATCCCCAACGCCGTCTGCGTGAAGCACAGTTTGTGGCGATTGTTACCCCTGCGATCAAGCATTTGCGTTATTTATCCCATCAAATCATGAGCGAACCTCAGGTTAGGTAGCTTACTTTTTTAGCATTAATGACAACCAATTCATTTACCAAAAAAAACTGACAACACTCACTAAGGATAACAAAATGATGGCAACTGATGGTCGTGGTGATTGGCGAAAATTCATCTGCTTGGCTTGCGGATATGTTTATGATGAAGAGGTGGGCGATGTTGATGGCGGTTTGCCTGCTGGCACTCGCTTTGAAGACATTCCTGACGACTGGCAGTGTCCGCTGTGTGGTGTGAAAAAAAGCGATTTTGAGCCGTATGAACAGGCAGAAGATGCTGTGCTTGATGTCATAGAGTTCACCGACGATCAAGCAGGCATTGTCATCGTTGGTGCTGGCTTGGCTGGTTGGAGTGTGGTTGAGGCATTGCGTGCGATTGATGACAACATCAATATCACACTCATCAGTGCCGATGATGCTGACCGCTATCACAAACCCATGCTGTCTGCTGCCATCAGCCAACAAAAAACACCAAGCGACTTGGTGCGTACTACAGGCATGGAAGCCGCCAAAGTCGCCAATATCCGCCTAGTTGCCAACACTTTTGTTACCAACATTGATGCCCAGTCTCAGCAAGTGCACACCACGCGTGGTATCATCGGTTATGATGATTTGGTGCTTGCCATTGGTGCTACTCCTGCATACCCACCCACCATCTGCCCCGATTCGGCATGGCACATCAACCATCTACAAAGATTTTCAGGGTTGCAAAATCGCCTAAAAGATGGAAAAAAACACATTGCCATCGTTGGTGCTGGCATGGTTGGTACCGAATTTGCAGAAGATTTAAGACGAGCAGGACACGCAGTAACACTGATTGATGTCAGCACATATCCATTGAGTGCATTATTGCCGAAAGTGGCAGGCGAACGGATTTTGAGTGCCATCGTTGATTTGGGTGTTGATTTCATGGGCGAAACGATGGTGCAGGCGGTTCATCACGATGAGCATGGTCGCACCCTACAACTGATGAACAGCACCGATGGACAAACCCAATCTTTAACAGTTGACGAAATTGTCGTGGCGACTGGCTTGATGATTGATGAACGCCTGCCAATCCGAGCTGGCATCGCATTTGACAGACGCACAGGCATCGTCGTCGACAAAAAAACACTTCAAACAAACATGCCGCATATCTATGCCATTGGCGACAGCATCAGCATAGATGGCGTGCCATGTCGCTATGTCGCCCCACACCGAGCCCAAGCCGCCGCCATTGCAAGCCATATTTTGCAGGGCGTAGGTAATTATGAGCACAAACCGCCAATGATTCGCCTAAAAAACAAAAGCATCGCTGTAACTGCTCATGGTCTGCCAAAAGCTGATGGCAACTGGCATGTTGTCAATG
Source organism: Moraxella oculi (assembly GCF_023336735.1). Classification (GTDB taxonomy): domain Bacteria; phylum Pseudomonadota; class Gammaproteobacteria; order Pseudomonadales; family Moraxellaceae; genus Moraxella; species Moraxella oculi. The sequence goes on from NZ_JAMBAQ010000016.1 coordinate 17,451, forward strand.
ATGACATGAATGAACTGTCTTTGGAAATGCACCAAGATGGGCAAGTCATTGCTAAGGCATTGCTAAAAACACCCATCAAAAGCTGACATGATGCACTCAACATACTTAAAAAGCATGGTTTAAAAAGCAACATATGACCAACATCTTTAGACCTTTTGAACATGATGCACAGCTAGGCTGTTCATGTGGCAAACATCATGATCAATCGACCTGCCCCACAAGCTTGCTTGATGACAAACACAGTCAAGCCAGCCAGATTGAGCAAGCATCGGTTGACTTTGTAGAAGCTGTTGCCATTAAAGCACTGTTCCCGCATGAGCCGACTCGCCGTGCATTTTTGAACAGTGTTGGTAAAGGTGCGGTGATGGCGGCGGTAGCAAGCATTCTGCCCTTATCCTCTCTCCAAGAAGCCGCTGCGATTGATAAGCTTGCCTTAGAAAAAAAAGAGCTGACCATTGGCTTTATCCCCATACTATGTTCCACGCCACTCATCATGGCTGACCCCTTAGGCTATTATGCCGAGCAAGGCATTCGCACCAAACTGGTCAAGCGAGCAGGCTGGGCGTTGATACGAGATCAACTCATGAGTCGCCAGCTAGACGCATCACACTTTTTGGCACCGATGCCATTAGCAATGACTCTTGGTTTAGGGTCTGCCAAACAAGACACTCAAGTCGCCTGTATCCAAAACATCAATGGGCAAGCCTTGGTGATGGCACTCAAACACAAAAACAACCGCAATCCTGCCAACTGGAAAGGCATGACTTTCGCCATTCCCTTTGAACATTCGATGCACAACTACCTGCTAAGATATTTTTTGGCGGAACATGGACTTGACCCTGATAAAGATGTCAAACTTCGCCTAACCACACCACCTGACATGATCGCCAATCTAAGAGCAGGCAATATTGATGGTTTTTTTGGGCCAGAACCGTTCAACCAACGAGCTGTGTGGGATAAGGCAGGCTACATTCATACGCTTAGCCGTGATATTTGGAATGGGCATCCTTGCTGTTCATTTGGCACATCATCAACATTCATTCAACATCACCCAAACAGCTTTTTGGCAATGTACCGAGCAATTTTAAAAGCCAATGTGATGGCAAACCAACCTAACATCAAAAAACAGCTTTCCAAAATCTTAGCACCTGCCAATTATCTCAACCAACCTGAATTGGTCATTCGCCAAAGTCTTACTGGTCGCTTTGCCGATGGTGTGGGTGGTATTCAAGATGTGCCTGATCGCACAGGCTTTGATGCGATGCCATGGCATTCATTGGCGGTTTGGATGATGACACAGATGAAACGCTGGGGTTATCTAAAAGGCGATGTCAACTACCAATCACTCGCCCAACAAATCTTTATGCTCACTGATGCCAAGAGAGAAATGAGTAAATTAGGTTATGAATTTGCTGATGAAAAATCCATTGTTGTGATGGGCAAGAGATTCGACCCCGCCAAACCAGATGACTATCTTAATGGCTTTAACATCAGACGCCAAGCCAAGCAGTTTATATGAGGACAAATCGCCATGTTTGGCAAACTCACACAACAAACCAAAGCCCATTTACTAAGTCTCTTACTCGTCATTAGCATGCTTGGCATTTGGCAAGTGGCGACTTTACCCACCAAAACCACCGCCCCAACCGACCCCATCGCTTTAGAATACGAAGTGCTGATGGGCAACATACCAGAGGGTACGCCAGCTGGTGCGACTTTAAGCACAGTCCAAAGCGACTTTCCCAGCCCAGTCAATTTCGCCAAAATCAGCCTTGAGCATTTATCCGATCCTTTTTATGACAAAGGTCCTAACGATAAAGGCATTGGCATTCAGCTGGCGTATTCAATCGTTCGTGTGTTGGCAGGCTTCATGCTGGCGATGATGGTTGGCATTCCGCTTGGATACTTACTTGGCATCTCTCAAATCGCCAATAAAGCCATCTCTCCTTTCATACAGTTACTCAAACCCATTTCACCGCTTGCGTGGATGCCCATTGCTCTTTATACCATCAAAGATGCCAATCTATCGGCAGTGTTTGTGATTTTTATTTGTTCAATTTGGCCAATGTTGACCAATACCGCCTTTGGCGTAGCCAGTGTTCGCCGTGAATGGCTCAATGTCGCTCGTACCTTAGAAGTAGATGCCTTAACCAAGGCCAGAAAAATCGTCCTGCCAGCCGCCGCCCCAACCATCGTAACAGGCATGCGCATCTCCATGGGCATTGCTTGGCTGGTCATTGTGGCTGCTGAAATGCTCGTAGGTGGCACAGGCATTGGCTATTTTGTATGGAATCAGTGGAATAATCTTTCACTGGGCAATGTGATTTTTGCGGTATTGATGATTGGCTTGGTGGGCATGCTCCTTGATTTGATTTTTGCCAAATTACAAAGAAAAGCCAGCTATACAGAATGATGAGAATTAAAGATGACAGAATCCCTAATCAGTGTCAAAAACCTGACCAAAAGCTTTTCCCAAGATGCCCAAGCCGTTTTTCAGAATGTCAACTTTGACATCAAGAAAAATGAATTCATCTGCCTGATTGGTCATTCTGGCTGTGGAAAATCCACCATCTTAAATTGCCTAGCAGGGCTTGACACACCCACCTCTGGTCAGATACTGATGGAAAACATTCCCATCACAGGCACCAGCTTGGAGCGTGGTATGGTGTTTCAATCACATGCCTTATTGCCCTGGCTGTCGGTCAAGGATAATATCGGCTTCGCCATTGATGCTAAGTTTGGCAAACTGCCCCATCATGACAAAACCGATAAGATTCGCCATTATCTTTCACTGGTTGGTCTAGAATCAGCGATGGATAAGATGCCTTCTGAACTGTCTGGCGGTATGAAACAGCGTGTTGGCATTGCCAGAGCTTTTGCCACCGAACCAAAAATGTTACTGATGGACGAACCCTTTGGTGCATTAGACGCCCTGACACGAGGCATCATTCAAGATGAGCTTGTCAATATTGTCGAAAAAACTCACCAAACCGTCTTTATGATCACTCATGACATTGACGAAGCCATTTTACTTGCTGACCGAATTTTTTTGATGAGTAATGGTCCAAGAGCTGTGCTTGCCGAGATTGTCGTCAATACCATCTCTCACCCAAGAAGTCGTGAAGAGATTCATCATACCCAAGATTATTATCGTATTCGCAATCATCTTTTGGACTTTTTGGTGCATCGCAGTAAAAAACTGCAAGCAGAAACTGACCGACCCAGCACCCCAAAAATCGTCTACCCTGCAAGGGACAACTGGGATTTGTTGTAGCATTTCAATAAATAACATCCCATGCCAGCTGATAATCTTGGACATTTTCACTCCCAAAACTCAACGCTTTTATTAAAGGCATCATGGTCGACTTAGCAACAAGATTTTTAGCAAAACTAAACAATTTACACAAAACGAATGTGATATACTAGCACTCATTTTAACTTTTTGGGTTTGCCAAAAAAATTCACCAAGCTGCCCAACGATTTGGGGTGGCTTATTGGGTGTCTCACGATTGGCTCATCAAGACCATTGATGACTAACTGTATTTTTTGATACTAAGGAACTTTTTGTGTGCGGTATCGTTGGTGGCATTCGCAGCAATGCCAATATTGTAGATTTTTTGACAGACAGCTTAAAACGCTTGGAATATCGTGGCTACGATTCGTCTGGGATTGCTGTATATGGCGAAGCAGAAAACAAAATCAAGCGTGTTCGTCGTGTTGGACGCGTGGCACTCATGGAAGAGGCAGCACGAGCTAAAGGCGTCACAGGGCATATCGGCATCGGTCATACTCGCTGGGCAACGCACGGAGGCGTAACCGAACCAAACGCACATCCACACATTTCAGGCGGAACGATTGCTGTTGTGCATAATGGCATCATTGAAAACTTTGAAGCAGAACGCAATCGCCTAGAAGCATTGGGCTTTGTGTTTGAATCTCAGACAGATACTGAAGTCATCGCTCACAGCATTCATCACGAATACACCCAAAACGGCGGTCATCTATATCGTGCTGTACAAACTGCATGCTCTCGTTTTCAAGGAGCGTATGCCATCGCCGTCATCACGCCTGACGACCCAACACAGATGGTGGTGGCCAGAATGGGCTGTCCATTACTCATCGGATTTGGCGAAAAAGAAGTATTCGTCGCATCAGATGTCTCAGCGGTCGTGTCTTTTACTCGTCAAGTAACCTACCTAGAAGATGGGGACATTGCCATCTTAACAGCCGATGGCATTGACACTTTGATTGACAAAGATGGTAACACGCCACAGCGTCAAATTAAGACCTCTCAGCTATCCCTTGCCAGCCTTGAACTGGGGCCTTATAGCCATTTCATGCAAAAAGAAATCAATGAACAACCAAGAGCGGTTGCTGATACGGCAGAGATCTTCTTAGATGGCGGATTTGTCGCAGAAAATTTTGGCGACATGGCACCACAAATTTTTGATGCCATCACCAGCATTAAAATTCTCGCCTGCGGCACTTCCCACTACGCCGCATTGACAGGCAAATACTGGCTAGAGTCCATCGCCAAAATTCGTTGTGATGTTGAAATCGCCAGTGAATACCGCTATCGTGATGTCATCGCTGACCCAAATGAGCTGATCATCACCATCAGTCAGTCAGGCGAAACGCTAGACACGATGGAAGCCTTGAAATACGCTCAGCAACAAGGGCATGATTACAGCCTATCCATCTGTAATGTCATGGAGTCCGCCCTACCCAGAAACAGCACGCTTGCCATTCACACTCGTGCAGGAGCAGAGATTGGGGTGGCAAGCACCAAGGCGTTCACAACACAACTGGTGATCTTATTTGGTCTGGCAGTAACCCTAGCCAAGATGCGCGGCCATCTCAATGATGACCAACTTGAAAGCCATGGTGAAGCATTGCGTCAGCTCCCTGGTAGCATTCAACACGCTTTGAATCTAGAACCACAGATTGCTACTTGGGCACAAAAATTCGCCACTAAGCCATCGGCTTTATTTTTAGGTCGTGGTATTCACTATCCAATCGCCCTAGAAGGCGCTCTCAAGCTTAAAGAGTTGACTTATATTCATGCCGAAGCTTACCCAGCAGGTGAACTCAAACACGGACCACTAGCATTGGTTGATGAAAACATGCCTGTGGTCGTCATCGCCCCAAATGACAAATTGCTTGATAAGGTCAAGGCAAACATGCAAGAAGTTGGTGCGCGTGGTGGCGAACTGTTTGTGCTGACTGACCTAGATAGCGATTTTGCCGAGACAGATGGGGTGCATGTGATTCGAACACCACGCCATGTCGGGGTATTATCCCCCATCGTGCATACCATTGCCGTACAAATCCTATCTTATCATGTCGCACTGGTACGCGGTACAGATGTCGATAAACCAAGAAATCTGGCAAAATCAGTAACAGTAGAATGACTTCACCATCAAGAGCCATTGCTTAATGGCTCTTCTTTCTCACTCCCCCAGCAAATACAAAGGCAAGGTCAACCCAAACAAATCAAAAAATGAATGTGCCAAAGTGAACGGCAACAACTCATCACTCTTACGACGCAACAACAAGAACACCATACCAAGCGTCGTGATGGTCAAAGCCCCTGCCAAGCCTTGATAAGTATGAAAGGCAAAGCGCACCAATAAAGTCAACACAATTGCCAGTGGCAAATGCTTTTTAGCAGTCAATGCCACAAGCCCAACAAAAAACACCTCTTCATAAAAGCCATTAATCAAAGCAAATAGCAATAAAGACGGCGACCACATACCAAAATGCTCCTCCACACCATACTGCACTTCTGCGGCAGCATAAAGCTGCGGAAAAGCCATGTACTGAAAGGTTTCATAAAGGGTGGCAACCACACTTGCACAAAGAACATACAAAACAGTCTTTGGTATGGTCCAGCGATTAAAGCTAAAATTAAGCTGTTTAAAATCAAATCGACGGTATTTTAAATAACCCCAAGCCACCACCAAAGCCACCAACTCAGTCGCAATGCCTCGCCAATTACCACCGGCATCAAACTCTAATGTCTCTGGGGCAACCTGTCCATGATTGAGCATCCCAATGAAATGTAAGGTTGAATCATAGATGGCAATGCCAAAAAAGACGACTGCCAAGATCACAATATCATGGAAGTACAGTTGCTTGTTCAAATGCGTCATTAACTTGTTACTCACTCATCACCAGTAAAAAAATGCGTTATCTTTACCTCAATGCTTGATTTGAAAAGAACTGGTTTTGCCTCTTAATCAAATCTCTAAACCTCTAGTAAAGATTAGTAAAGGGTATTTTAAAAATATTAGCAACGCTAACATCACAAACATTCTTGTTAGGATACATTGGGTTTAAAGCAGTGTCAGTCATTTTAACCACCTTTATAAGAAACAATTAGGGACTTTAGACATGAAAAAACCCCATGACGAATGAGCCTTGTCGCCAAAATAAAATCTCGGTTAACTTAGAACTCCACCGCCCTTGCGTTTAGGTTAAAAATACAATATTCTTTTTAAAAAAACAAGGACATTATTTGACATTAACCGTGCAATATCCGTCGCCTGCCATAATCAAATTTGCTTTCAATAACTTTCACACATAATCACTCATCGCATGGCTGAAACCAAATTTGCATTTCCAATGAATTTTGGAAACTCCACAGATTCGCCGTTGGCTAAACTGCCGATGTACGCTTGCAATTCTTCGTCTGTAATGTGTAGCCCTGTTGCCTTGTAGCGTCTTAACGCTTCCAAGCCTGCTGACTCAAATGCTGTTTGTTCAGCTTGTTTTGCCAATTCCTGACGAGTTAACTCCAAATCAAAATCATGAGTCAATACCGCTGACATAACAATCAAATACTAACAAAAAAACTGACAAGCGATTACTTAATGCGTACACGATACTTGACAGCAGCCGTCGCTCCAATACCAACATCCTCGATTGTCCATCGCAATGCTTTATAGTAGCTTAATGGAACTTCCTGTATCTGCCCATTAACCCTGGTGCGAATCGGCATGTTGACAAATCGCTGACCATCAACACTGGCTCGAACGATTGCAGGCTCTACCATGCCAATAAGCTCTGCCTCTTTAGGAATGCTAAGTGTGATAGTCATGCTACGCAAACGGTTGGCGTTATGATTGGTGTACAACCCTTGGTACTCGATCACATCACCATGAACCACATTATCATTGGTTGTCAATGGCTGTAAAGTTTCCTTACCAGCAGCGTCAGTACGCACCAAAAAAGCATGCAACTTGGCATCAATCTCTGGATTGACTTGGCTGACTTGAGCGTTTGGAAGTTGTGCATCACTTGGCGTTGGCAACATGGCATTGGCTGCCGAGACTGTCATCACCATCACAGCCAAAAATATGCGATGCAATTTCATAAGCTTTTCCTCATCAATTAGTAATAGTAAGACACGATTGAAGACCAATCGCCAAATGGTTGATGTCTGATTTTTTCTTATCATAGCATGAAATCAGCATCAAAACATATTAAAATTGTATCATAAGCAATGCCCATCTGTGTGATCTTGTTGCCTAATGACACACGCCAACATCATCACACCGCCTCTCATCTTGGCCACCAAGTCATTCATAAAAAGCCATTGATCATCAATGGCTTTTTTCAATTCAAATGGATTAAACACGCTCAATGATGGTGGCGATGCCCTGACCTAGGCCAATACACATCGTTGCAAGCCCCAGCTGGGTGTCTTGTTGCTCCATAACATTAAGCAGCGTGGTGGTGATGCGAGCTCCTGAACAGCCAAGCGGATGCCCTAAAGCAATGGCACCGCCATTGTGATTGACAATGTCTTGTCTGTCGTACAGATCCAAGCCTTTTAGCACAGACAGGCCTTGAGCGGCGAATGCCTCATTAAGCTCAATCGTCTGGATATCAGACAGATTTACTCCAGCACGCTTCAATGCCTTTTGGGTGGCTGGCACAGGACCGTAGCCCATGATGGCGGCATCACAGCCTGCCACAGCCATACCACGAATGCGAGCTCTTGGTCGCAAACCAAGCTCTTTTGCCTTAGACGCACTCATCACAAGCATTGCCGATGCACCGTCAGACAATGCTGATGCTGTGCCTGCCGTTACCGTACCGTTAGCTGGGTCAAAGACAGGTTTTAGTTTTTGTAGGCTTTCAATGTTAGCATCAAAACGAATCACTTCATCTGTCAGGCAAAGCTGCAAATTACCTGCATCATCATGACCCTCAACACCTACGATTTCATTATCAAAACGACCTTCAGCAGTAGCCTTGGCGGCTTTTAGATGTGAATTTAGGGCAAATTCATCTTGTTCTTGACGAGTGATGCCGTTAAGCCTGCCTAGCATTTCTGCAGTCAGACCCATCATATTCGATGCTTTGGCAACACGCTTGGAAGCGCTTGGATTGATGTCTACGCCATGCATCATTGCCACATGCCCCATATGCTCCACACCGCCAATGATGAACACATCGCCTTGATGAGTCATGATTTGAGCCGCTGCGGTATGCAGTGCTTGCATGGAAGAGCCGCACAGACGATTGACAGTCTGAGCAGCCACATGCTTGGGGATACCTGCCAACAGACTGGCATGCCTGGCAATATTCCAGCCTTGTTCTAAAGTCTGGTTCACACAGCCCCAGATCACATCTTCAAGCACATCAGCATCCAAGTCATTACGATCAATCAATGCTTTCATCAGTTCGGCTGAAAGTACCTCAGCACGCACATTACGAAACATGCCATTTTTCGATTTACCCATCGCTGTTCGCACGCCATCAACGATGACCACATCTTTTGGGGATAAAGTTGTCATGATTTTTCCTTAAAATTTATTTTTAGCCATCGGTGTTCAATCAGTAAAAAGTCTTGCCCTGCTGCACCATTTCACGCAACAACGCTGGTGCCTCATAGGCTTTGCCCAGATGTGCATATTCATCGCACAACGCCACAAAATTGACCACACCTATTTGATCAATGTATCTGCAAGGACCACCACGGAACGGTGGAAATCCAAGCCCTAACAGCATCGCCATATCAGCTTCGGCAGGTGTCGCTACAATACCATCTTCTAGGCAGCGTACCGTCTCATTACAAAATGCCACCATCAAGCGATCGATGATTTGCTGATCGTCAAACTCTGCTTGGGCATCTTGCACACTTGTCAGCAGTTCATAGACATGACCATCTGATGTTTTTTTAAGCTTGCCTTTTTTATCAAGCTCGTATTTGTAGAAACCCAAGCCATTTTTTTGACCCAAGCGATTGTTTGCAAACATCACATCAGTCGCTGTCTTGTAGTCAGGCTTCATGCGATCAGGAAAACCCTCCGCCATCACTTGGCTAGCATGCACGCCTGTATCAATACCAACCACATCCAACAAGTAAGCAGGACCCATCGGCCAGCCAAATCTCTCCATCACCTTGTCAATCTTGGCAAAATCCGCTCCATGCTTGACCAGCAAATCAAACGCACCAAAATACGGAAACAGCACACGATTCACCAAAAATCCTGGGCAATCGTTAACAACAATGGGTGTTTTACCCATCTTTTGGGCAAGAGCAACCGTGGTTGCCACTGCTTCATTGCTCGATTTTTCACCACGAATGATCTCAACCAGTGGCATGCGATGCACAGGATTAAAAAAGTGCATGCCTACAAAATTTTCTGGGCGTTTGAGATTTTCGGCCAATTTGGTAATACTAATGGTTGAAGTATTTGATGCCAAAATGGCACTCTCTTTCATGACACTTTCTGCCTCAGCGAGTACAGATTTTTTCACTTGTTCATTTTCAACAACCGCCTCAATGATGATGTCAGGTGCTGAAAAGTCGCCATAATTTAAGGTTGGGCGAATACGACCAAGTACCTCCCCCATCTTAGCTGGCGTTGATTTGCCACGCTCAATTTCTTTGGATAACAGCTTGGTTGCCTCACTCATGCCCAAATCAAGCTGTTGGGATTTGATGTCTTTCATGATGATGGACAGACCCTTAGCGGCTGCTTGATGGGCAATGCCACCACCCATGATGCCCGCCCCCAGTACCGCCATCTCATCAATGTCATGGGCATCTTTGCTATGATCTTTAGCGATTTTTTTCACCGCTTGATCATTTAAGAACACACCAACCAACGCTTGAGCTTGTGGCGTCTTAGCCGCTTTTACAAAGCCCTCCACTTCCACTTTGATGGCATCATCACGGGTGAGATTGGCATGCTTTTCGATGGTTTGTACCGCCAATGCGATGGCAGGATAATGTTTTGGGTTGGCTTTGGTGAAAATCACGCCCTTAGCAGCATTGAACGCCATTGCTTGTTCAAGCTGGCTTAGGCGTACAGGATTGATTTTCTCTTGGCGTTTGACTTGCCAATCAAAATCACCAGCGATACATTTTTTAACCAAATCAATCGCCGATTGCTCAACCTGATCATCAGCCACCACAGCATCGACCAAGCCCATCTTTAAGGCGGCATCTGGGCGAATATGATTACCTGTGGCGATGATTTCTAGCGCATTGTCCACGCCTACGACACGAGGGGTACGCACCGAACCGCCAAATCCTGGAAAAATACCCAGTTTTGTTTCAGGAAGACCCACTTGACCTGATGCACCAATCACACGATATTCACACACCAAACTCATCTCAAAGCCGCCGCCTAAGGCTGCACCGTTAATGGCAGCGATTTTAGGGAATGGCAAATCCTCAAAACGATTGAATGTCTGATTAATGTTCAGCAGCCAAGCGGTCAACTCTTCTTCTGGGCGTTCAAAATGCGACACAAACTCCGTGATGTCCGCCCCTGCAATAAAGACTTTTTTACCAGAAGTGACGATCAGACCCTGAATATCATCTCGATTTTCAAGCAACGAAACCACTTCAGCAAATTCAGCATTCGTCGCTGCGTCAAATTTATTGATTGATTCTGATGGATTGTCAAAACACAAATTGGCGATACCATTCGCCAATGAAACAGACAAGCTGTTGCCATTATAAATCTCAGTCATTACCTTTTCCTTTTATCATGAATAATTGAATGCCAGCAATCATCACTTAGCCAATTTAATATAACAAAATTTTCATCACTTGGGGTGGAAAATTTTTTAAAATTGACCAATGGGTCATGACAGGTGCTTTCGCATCAATTTCATACACAACCAACGCAATCACACCCATGAACCAGCATTCGACATCCACACCTTGTTGCGTTTGACAAGGGCTGGCATGCCTGCGTTTTTATCAACACCATTGCAATATTGTAAGAGCCAATCTCATCTCTCAATGTTTTAAAATCTCAATCAGCATGGCCCAAAAAAGCATGTTAAAGCTTGACATCTTAATGAAATGAAATTAAAAAACCAAGTCTGCAAGCAAACTTGGTTTGATGAACTTAGCAAAACAACTCACGACATTCGTGGTGTTTCACCATCTTCAATCACCGATTTGGTTACCTCAACCTCTTTCACATCATTCATGCTCGGCAACTCATACATGGTATCAAGCAATGCACTTTCAATGATGGAACGCAATCCCCTTGCACCTGTTTTACGCTTCATCGCTTTTTTGGCGATGGCAGTCAAGGCCTCTTCATCAAAGGATAATTTCGCCCCTTCCATCTCAAACAAATATTGATATTGTTTTGTCAAGGCATTTTTTGGTTCTGTTAAAATCCGTACCAATGCCGCCTCATCCAATTCATCCAGTGTGGCAATGACAGGCAAACGACCGATGAACTCTGGAATGATACCAAATTTCACCAAATCCTCTGGCTCAACCTCACGGAACAACTCACTGACTTTTGCCTCTGATTGTGCCTTGACAGTGGCATTAAAACCCATGCCTGTGGTTTCGGTACGCTGCTGAATGATTCGATCAAGGCCTGCAAACGCACCACCAACGATGATCAGAATGTTACTTGTGTCCACCTGTATCATCTCTTGGCGTGGGTGTTTACGACCTCCTTGCGGCGGAATGCTTGCTACCGTACCCTCAATAATCTTCAATAATGCTTGTTGCACGCCTTCACCAGAGACATCTCGGGTAATGGAAGGATTTTCGGATTTACGGGTGATTTTATCAATCTCATCGATGAAAATGATGCCTCTTTGGGTACGCTCAATGTCGTAATCGGCAGCCTGTAGCAATTTTTGAACAATGTTTTCCACATCTTCGCCCACATAGCCCGCCTCCGTCAAAGTGGTGGCATCAGCCATCGCAAAAGGAACATCTAGTAACCGTGCTAGGGTTTGTGCCAACAAAGTCTTGCCAGAGCCTGTAGGGCCGATCAGCATGATATTGCTCTTAGCCAGCTCGACTTGATCACCATTTAATGTGCCTTTTTGCTCGGATTTTAGACGCTTGTAGTGATTATAAACCGCCACGGACAAGGCTTTTTTAGCAGCATCTTGACCGATGACATACTCATCAAGATGGGCTCTTAACTCCTTTGGTGTCGGTAGCTTTGCATTTTCCCACGCATTGACCTGCTTGTCATTGTCGGTCGTCTCTTTATCGTTGTCAATGCCCGCATCAGCGAGCATATCGCCACAAGCCAAGATACACTCGTTACAAATGGTCGCACCCTTACCTGTGATGAGTTTTTTAACCTCACTTTTTTTCTTACCGCAAAATGAGCATTTTTTTAGATCGGTCATACGCACTCCTTACAGATTTGATGGGCGTTTATCAAGCACCACATCAACCAAGCCGTATTCTTTTGCTTGCTCGGCACTCATGAAGTTATCACGGTCAGTATCCTTCTCCAAGCGTTCAACAGGCTGTCCTGTGTGTTCAGCAAGCAACTGGTTAAGCTTGGCTTTTAGCTGAATGATTTCTCGTGCATGAATCTCAATATCAGAGGCTTGACCGCGGAATCCACCTAACGGCTGATGAATCATGATACGACTGTTGGCAAGAGCATATCGCTTGCCTTTTTCTCCTGCTGACAACAAGAATGAACCCATGCTCGCTGCCTGTCCCATACAAATGGTTGAAACATGCGGCTTGATGAAATTCATCGTATCATAAATTGCCATGCCAGCCGTTACCACACCGCCTGGCGAATTGATATACAAATGGATGTCTTTTTCTGGATTATCCGCCTCCAAAAACAAAAGTTGGGCGACAATGAGATTTGCCATGCCATCTTCAACCTGACCTGTCAGGAAAATCACTCGCTCACGCAGTAGGCGAGAGAAGATATCAAATGAGCGTTCACCACGACCAGACTGCTCAATTACCATCGGCACCAAAGCGTTCTGCGGAGCGTGATAACTGTCCATCAGTTGATCATAAAAAGGATTGTGTTTCATGTCATTCATGGATTTTTTCCAAAAAAATATTAAAATAATGCTTATTTTACCATCAAATAAACAAATACCCCAAACATTGCTGGGGTATTTTTATGATTTTATTGTAAGCAAAAGACACTTAGAACTGTGCTTGCTGCACTGCCGCCAATAAATCTTGATAGTTAACTTCCTTATCCGTTACCTTACCTTGGCTAAGCAGATAATCCACCACTTGATCTTCTAATACCACAGACTCAATACCAGCACGCTGCTGTTTGTCATTGGTATAAAAATCAATCACCTCTTGTGGGTCTTCATAGTTTTCAGCAGCTTCACTGATGAATGCCGTCACACGATCTTGATCAACTTCAATGTTTTGTTGCTCAATGATTTGGCTGACAAGCACGCCCAAACGCACTGCACGCAACGCTTGATCTTCAAACAACTCATTTGGCAACATGTCCGCACCAAAGCTGTTTGGATTGGCACCAAACTGCTGGGCAAAACGCTGCAACATTTGCTCACGCTGACGATTGATTTCTTGGTCCAGCATGGCTTTTGGCACATCAAATTCATTTTTTTCAAGTAACGCATCAAAAGCTGCTTGCTTCACTTGGTTACGGCCTGCGTTTTTGATTTCACGCTCCATGTTCTTACGAACATCGGCTTTTAGCTTATCAAGACCGCCCTCTTTCACACCAAATAACTCAAAGAATTCTTCGTTCAATTCTGGTAACTTAGGTGCTTTAATTTCTTTAACACTGATTTTAAAATCAGCTTCTTTACCTTGTAGGTTTTCAGCCTGATAGTCTGCTGGGAAAGTAACCTTGATGGTCTTTTCTTCGCCAGCTTTCATGCCCTTCATGCCATCTTCAAAGCCAGGAATCATACGACCTGAACCAATGATTAAACGATAGTTTTCAGCAGTGCCACCTTCGAATTTCTCGCCATCAATCGTACCTTCAAAATCGAAAGTCGCTTCATCGCCATCTTCCAAAGCACCCTCTTTAGCTTCGAAAGTTTGGCGTTGCTTTTGTAAGTTCTCAATCATGACATCAACATCTTCGTCTGAGACGGTGGCTGTTTGACGCTCCACTTCAATCTCAGTCAGACCTTGCACCGTTACCTCTGGGAAAGTCTCAACGGTGGCTTGGTATACCAAAAAGTCATTTTCAAGCTTGACATCATCAATGTTCGGCACACCAACAGCACGCACCTTTCTCTCACTCATCGCTTCAAATACAGTATCACGAATCACATCGTTAATCACTTCTTGCTGGATACCTGCTCCGTACTGTGCACGAATATGACTTACTGGCACTTTACCTTTGCGAAAGCCGTCGATTTTGGCGGTTTTGGCTAAGCTGCGAATGCGACTTTCTACTTTGTTTTGAATGGTACCAACTGGCACTTTTACGGTCAATTGGGTCTCTTTGTCAGACAGTACATTGACTGCGATGTCTAGATTACTCATGGTGATTACCTTTAAAAAAATTATTAAAAATCAATTACTTAAAATAACGATATAAGTCCAAGCTGGCAATGACTGCCATAAAATTCTTAAAAGACAGTCATTATAGCTTTTTTCCATAAAAATGACAAGCAAAAGGCAAGTCGCCAGCAAGATACTCCTCCAACCAAAAGCAACCTGACGCACCAACAACCAATTGCCAAACGCATCTCCCAGCTGGCTAAGTCAAGAGTCTATAAAGTCTGCGAACATAATAAGGAGTGGCGATTGATAAAATTGTTACGGCCAAAGCCAACATGAATGATGAGTCAATTGGCATGTTTTTAAATCGCCACAGATAAAAAATCAATTGATATCAAGCGTTTTTCATTCAACACATGGCTTTTACCCATGACTTACCGACAAAGCCCTTGGTTCGCCAACATTGTCATCAAAGAATGCAGCGCCTGCCCACGATGGCTGATTTGATTTTTTTGTATTTTATCAAGTTGGGCTGAGGTTTTTTGTAATTTTGGCAACCAAAAAATTGGGTCGTAGCCAAAGCCATGCTCCCCTTTTGGCTCAGAGATGATCTGACCGTGCCACAAGCCTTGGGATATGATGGGTAAGGGGTCATCTTGATGACGAACAAGCACTAACACGCAGACAAAGACAGCCTCCACTTTCTCGCCTCGCTCAAAATAACTCCCCAGCTCTTGAATGAGCTTTTCATTATTGGCGATGTCATTGCCATGCTCGCCTGCAAAGCGTGCCGAATATATCCCCGGCAAATTACCTAAAACAGGCACGCACAGCCCACTGTCATCAGCGATGGCAGGCAATCCACTTTGAGCACTCGCATGGCGAGCTTTGATGATGGCATTCTCAATAAATGACTGCCCATCTTCTATGGCATCAGTAATACCAAGATTCCCTTGTGGCACAATGCTGATACCCAAATTTTGAGCATCAAACAAGCTTTGAAATTCAGCAAGCTTACCTTGATTATTACTTGCCAATACGATTTTTTGTAAGTCTAGCATAGCATCACCAAAACAGTGGGGTTGCATTCATTTTAACACAGTTTTGATGACAGTTTTTACCAAAATGACACGCTCATCACGACAAAATCGTTATTTATTTTTAACAGATTTGCTGATACAATGTAACTAAAAACATACAATTGTTGACAATATCACTCATGGATTTTTCATCATGACAGAACAGATCTCACCACTCCCAACTCAAACGCATTCTCACACATCACCATCAACCAACCCCCCAACCATGCATCGATTTAGTTTTCATGGAGATGGCACCAGTTACTTTCAGATATGGATTGTCAATCTACTTTTAACCATCATCACACTAGGCATCTATGCACCATGGGCGAAAGTGCGTCGTCTGCGATATTTTTATGGCAACACTCAAATTGATGGACGAGGTTTTGATTTCACCGCCAACCCAAAACGCATTTTAATGGGGCGGCTCATCGCTCTTGGTCTGTATGCGGCAATCAGTATTTTTGATGTTTTTCTACCTACGGTTGCCTTAGCAGGCTTGCTGTTCATCTTGATTGCCATGCCATGGATCATTCGCTCAACCATGAGATTCATGGCAAGAAATAGCCAATATAATAATGTACATTTTGGGTTTGGTGGTGGACTGGGCAAGCTGTATCTGATCGCCATTGGGACATTTTTGATGAGTGTGCTGAGTGCTGGCTTATTATCACCGCTTGGGTTTTGGTTGTTTAAGCGTTACCAATTTGATAATACTTATTTTGGGCGGTTAAAGTTCGGGTTTCATTCAACCATTCTTGACTTCTATAAAGCACTGTGCCTGCCCATGCTCTTGTTAGCCTTGATGGTGATTGGTATGTTCACCATTATTACTGGCATGTTTTTTGATGAAATTGTTGATGACATGATCATCATGGTCATGGCGGCATTTTATGTGGCATTGTTGTTCATCATACCAGTTATAAAAGGGTTTTTACATCAAATCGTTTGGGGAAAGCTGACACTTGGCGATAATCAATTCAAACTGGTCAATTTTAGCATTCTAAAATTCAGCTTCATTCATCTGACCAACCAAATTGTCATTGTACTGTCTTTAGGGCTGCTCTACCCATGGGCGGTGGTGCGTATGCATCGCTATAAAGTGCAAACATTATGCTTCATGGCAGTCGATGATTTTGAAAGACTGACTACGCCCCATGCAGACAATATATCCCCTGTGGGCGAGGAAATCAGTGATGTCTTTGATCTTGATGTTTCATGGTGAGCCTACAATGACCAGCACCATTCGCTATTTTGATGGGCGGATAAGCACACCACACCCTGCCCATATCCACCCAGTGTATTATCAAGGCGTGCTTGATGGCTTTGTCATCACCTGGAAAGATACCTCAAACACCCAGCAACAAAAACGCCATTTTCCCAAAGATTATGAATATCTGCCTGCCGTTGACAAAGCACCGCACGCTTTAATCATGTCAGATGGATCTAAGATTGAGTTTTTGGGCAAGCCGCCTGACTGGCTACCTTTACATCATCAAAAGCTATTTAGCCAAGTCAGTCATATGGAAAAACATTGGAAATGGGTCGCAGTAGGAATTGCTGTCATGTGCGTACTTGTAGTTGGGTTATATCGCTTTGGCATACCCTTAGCTGCACATCACATTGCCCATTCACTGCCTCACGACATATTAATGGAGATTGGCGACAGCGGGGAGAATGAAGTGTTGGAAATGACGACCCAGAGCATCATCTCACAAAAACGCCAAGACGCAATCACCGCCTTATACCACAAACTCGACCCCAATCCAAAAGCCAAAATACTCATACGCGGTGGTGGCGAACTTGGCATGAATGCCGTTGCCATTGCCAACAATACCATCGTCATCACTGATGAACTCATCATACTTAGCCATCATGATGATGAAATCCTTGCCGTACTAGCCCATGAACAAGGTCATCTGACACATCGCCATACCCTAGAAAAGGCCATCAGCAGTCTGGGCGTAGGGGCCTTGATTTTTGTGGCGACAGGCGATGTCAACAGCCTACTCTTAACATTACCCAGCTTGCTAACTTTCGCTCATTATTCCCAACAAGCCGAACTTGAAGCGGACAAATTCGCCATTGATGAATTAAAACGCCTTGGTATCTCGCCAATACACCTTGCCAATATTCTTGAAAGAATGAGTAAAGATGCCAAGCATTCGCATTGGTCAATGCCATCAACTCACCCAACAACAGAACAAAGAATCAAACAAGTCAAGCAAAACATGGACTCGCCCAGCCATTAATCTGTGTTGATAAGACAAGCATCACCCCCATCATGAAACACGCCCCAAACATGAGGTTGATGGCATTTTTGGCTTGGTGCGTACAACATGAGTGATGACAGGCTTAATTGGGCAGTCATGACCAGTCAGCCGATGTCAATCTTATTGAATGACCAGTCAGACCACCCAAGCATTCTTGATGCCACTGCTTTTACGGCAACACCCTCATGACAAAGCAGCAAAGCTAGTCCAACTGATACCCATTAGGATTATTACTTTGCCACCGCCAAGCATCTACGCACGCACGGGTAATATCAAACTGTGCTTGCCAATTTAATATTTGTTTTGCCTTATCGCAAGACGCATAACAACTGGCGATATCGCCTGCTCGCCTATCCACCATCACATAAGGCACACTCTGATTGGTTGCTTTTTCAAAGGCATTCACAAGCTGCAAAACACTTGTGCCACGCCCTGTACCCAAATTGATTGGCTCAAATCCAATTGTGTTGTCATTGCCATTGACCAAATATTCTAAGGCTTTTAAATGTCCTTTTGCCAAATCAGTGATATGAATATAATCTCGCACGCCCGTGCCGTCAATGGTGTCATAGTCATCACCAAAAATGGATAATTTGGCAAGTTTGCCCACCGCCACTTGGCTGATATAAGGCATTAAATTATTGGGAACATCACTTGGGTCTTCGCCAATCGTGCCTGTTTCATACGCCCCAATCGGATTAAAATAACGCAAACTGATCGCATTAAACACTTTTGATTTGCACAAATCTTCTAAAATATATTCTACCGTTAATTTGCTTTGTCCATAAGGATTGGTACAAGAGCGGGGGAAATCCTCAAAAATCGGTAAAGACTTGGGATTGCCATAAACCGTTGCCGACGATGAAAAGACAAAGTTTTTGACATCAAAATCATTCATCACCTCCAAAAGATTTAAAGTGCCAGCCACATTATTTTGATAATATTTTAACGGCTCTTTGACACTTTCACCCACCGCTTTTAAGCCTGCAAAATGAATCACGGCGAAAAAATCGTTTTTTGCAAATACTTGACTTAATAACACTTTATCCAACACATCGCCTTGGATAAAATCAATTTTTTTACCGACAATTTTTTCTACTCTGTCAATGGCAATTGGGCTAGAATTGGATAAATTATCATAAACCACAGGACTAAAACCTGCCTTGACAAGCTCAATCAAAGTATGCGAGCCGATATAACCTGCCCCACCTGTTACCAAAATATTTTTCATCTTTTTACCCTTTTTACGATTTGGTTGTTAAATCAAAACAACCAATGCCTGTATAATAGCCTTTGTATTGACAAATTTGCGTATCACAAAATACATTTTTACCGTCAAATATCGGCAAGGCAAATTCATTCAAGGCCGATACATCAATTTGACCATCTGCCCAATTAATCACAAATAATGCGTGGGCGTGATTCAGTGCATAAGGATTGTCAATCAAATGAAACAATGGCTGATTTTGATATTGCTGGGTCAGTTCATAAGTGGTATTTACTGTATAAACCAATGTTTTTATGCCATAATGCCAACACAAATTTAGCAAAGTATGCACCGCACTGCCTATGGTACGCCCAGCACCCGTGCGATAGCCCGCCCCCCAAATCACCACCGTTTTATGGTCAATATCGCCATTAAAATATTGCCAAAATTTTCTAAAAATCAGCTCTTTTTGGTCATCATTAACATCAACAACTGCTTTTAAAAGAGCGGTATCCACTTGATTTTGCTCAAAACTTTGCATCAAAAACGACAGTTCGTTTGGCAATGACTTACCACCAAAACCCCACCCTGCTTTTAGATATTCTTTGCCAATGCGTTTATCTTGCCCCATTATGGTTTGTATCTGTTTGATATTGACCTTGTGGCTGTCGGCAAGGCGTGCCATTTCATTGATAAAAGACAGTCGTGTGGCAAGCATACCTGCAATACTGGCACGCACAAACTCAATGGTTTTAATGGTAGAGATATTGTGCTTTTGGCTATCTTTTAATAATATCTTTAAAATACTGGATTTATCAAAACTGTCTTTAATCTTTTCGCCAATTAACAAAAGCTCAATATGAAAAAACGCATTAAAATTATTGCCTTCTTTTAAAAAATTAAACGGCAAATAATATACCCAATTTGTCGGCAAATTGTTGGCAAATTCATCAAAAAACCCAATCGGTTTTGAGCCGCTTAATATCACCTGGCTATTTGGATTGAATAATTGTTTTGTTAAAAATGTATCGCCCAACTCATTAGATTTATCATCAGTCTCATTATCAAAAAATAACCAAAAAGTATCGGTATTTTGTAATATATCGCTAATAATGATTTTATTGTCAGCGGTATAAAACTGCCATAACAAAGCCAATTGACGGTCAAATTGATAATTTTTTAATAAGGCATTGATTGTGTCGGTTTGCCCAATTAAATACACTTGTAAATCTAACCCTGCCAAAAATATGGCAGTATTTATACTCTCAAAATTAACACCAATAAGCTGTATTTGTTTCATTTTTTCTTCCCTATCACTGTTAACAAATTATCCGTAGAACTGTCAAATTCGCCCACCCCTGTATTTAATGCCGTCAAAACGCTGTCCGCCATCACTTTACCAACTTCCACGCCCCATTGGTCAAAAGGATTGATTTGCCAAATGACACTCATCACAAACACTTTATGCTCATAAAGTGCAATCAAAGACCCCAAAGTTTTGGGCGTTAAAGCCGTCAAAAGCAAAGTCGTGGACGGCTGATTACCACGATATTGTTTAAACTGTCCAAAAGCATCATTGTTGATTTGCAAATTTTGGGGTAAGGCCTGATTGCCAAATGCCAATACTTGCGACTGAGCCAAGCAGTTGGCAAGCGATAATTTATGCTGATTTTCCAAATATTTGTCGTGAGCTTGATTGGTATCATAGCGATTAATCGGCGTGATAAAATCGCAAGAAACCGCTTGGGTACCTTGATGTAACAGCTGATAAAAGGCGTGCTGGGCGTTTGAACCGATATCTCCCCACAAAATCGGACAGGTCTTAAAATCCACCTTTTGTCCGTCCCTTGTTACCGATTTGCCGTTAGACTCCATTTCAAGTTGGGTTAAATAATTGGGAAAAAATTTAAGCCGTCCATCATAAGGCAACACCGAATGGGCGTTGATGTTTAAAAACGAGGCATTCCACACGCCAATCAGCCCAAGCAAAACAGGCAAATTACCAGCAAAATCAGCACCAGCAAAATGCCTATCCATTTGGTTTGCCCCTGCCAATAGCTCATAAAAATTATCCATACCAATTTTAATGGCAATGGCAAGCCCAATCGCCGACCACATACTAAACCGCCCACCAACCCAGTCCCAAAGCAAAAGCTGATTGTCAGGGTGAATGCCCCATTCGCTCATTTTGTCAAAGCGAGTGGATACGCCAATAAAATGGCGGTGTAGCACGGTGTGTTTGTTGTTGTGTGCGGACAATAGCCAGTGCAAGGCCGTTTTGGCGTTAGAGAGTGTATCAACCGTACCAAAAGATTTTGATGAAATGATGAATAAGGTCGTTTGTGGATTTAAAATTTTTAATAAATTATTGAGCTGCGTGCCGTCCATATTGGACACAAAATGCACATTGATGGCGGTATCCGCCCATTCATCAAGTGCCGTCGTTGCCATCAACGGTCCCAAATCCGAGCCGCCCACGCCAATATTAACCACATCAGTGATCGCCTTGCCTGAATAACCACGCCAGATTTTTTGGCGGATACGATTGGCAATCGTCTCACATTTTGCTAAGCTTTGATGAACTTGGTCATTGACATCAACGCCATCCACAACAAGCACTTCGCCCTTTGGCAATCTAAGAGCGGTGTGTAAGGCAGGGCGATTTTCGGTGTCGTTGATTTTTTTGCCCGTCAGTAAGTCATTGATTTTATTAGATAAATCAAATTCATCTGCCAAATTTAACAAATTGTTTAAAATTGTCTCGTCAATCGCTTGCTTACTAAAATCCATAAAAATATCGCAAGCGTTGGCAGTAAACTTTTTACCACGAGTGGGATTGGATTTAAATAAGGCATTTAAATCTGGGGGATTTTGAGCAAGGGTGTGTAGAGTTTGCCAAGTGTTTTGATTGGGTTGATTGCTAGTAATATGATTAAAATCTGCTTTTTTGTAAGCGTCTTGCAAAAATTGCCCCAAACTTTGTGAGCAAAAACTTACCGCTGTAATAATATTTTGGTAAATTTGCCGATGATTTTTGTTAAAAATCGGCTCGTGATGGGCAATTCTATTTCTAAATTTACGAATTTCGTCAAGACTTTGGTGTAAAAACAAACGGTTGTCCGCCACACTTTTTTTGGGAGCATTGCTAAATACCACAAAAAATGCCTTATTCCATAGCACACCGTCAAAGCGTTTGGTCAAAAACGATTGCCAAAACGCAAAGCTAAGATTGGGAATTAAAACCGACTGAGTTGTATGATTGCCCAATTGTTTGAGTGCTTTTTGCAATTCTTTTCGCCAAACTGGCAATAAGTTTTTAATAAGTAAATGATTTTTAAACCAATTTTGCCCATGCACAAAAGTCAAGGCATTGGCAATCGCGTTGCGTAATACAACTTCACAAATTTGCAAAGGTGCTAAAAAACTTGCCGATAATGCCATATTTTTTTGATATAAGCACAATGCCTGCTGTCTGTCCTGGCAAAGATTTAAATAAGTTTGCAATCGTTCGGACGACAAATTGTCAAAAATTTCATCAATTTGACTTGCATTCATTTGTATTTTATCCTACAATATCACTGTGAGCTAGGGGTCGGAACTGGTAGCAACCAGTTATACTGTTTTTAACAGACCGCCTTAGACAAAGAGAAAGCCTACACCGATTGTCGGTTGTGGGCTTTTTGTTTATCCACACCCTGCCTTGTCGCAAAATACATAAACGCACGCATATAGCTTGTCATATCGCCAGCATCAAAGCTGTTACCCACCATCGTGGTTACATCCACGCCTTGTGTGCCAATCAGTGCATCAATGGCATCGGTCAGCTGAATTTCATCGCCCACGCTTGGAGCGGTTTTGGCAAGATAATCAAAAATGGCATTGTCAAACACATAGCGACCCACCACCGCAAGGTTTGACGGTGCGTCTTTGGCGTTTGGCTTTTCCACAAAACCTGTAACAGGCAGCACTTGGTTTTGGCTTGATTTTTCAATGGTTTGAGGATTTTGTAATTTAGCAATGCCGTATTTGTCAATATCCGCTACCGCCACAGGATTGACAAGGATTTGTGAGCGAGCGGTTTTTTTAAATTCTTTTAGCATAAATGCCAAGTTTTGACTGGCATAATCGGTGTCAAATGGGTCAAGCACCACATCAGGCAAAAGCACAGCAAAAGGATTATCACCCACCACCGCACGCCCTTGTAGCACAGCATGTCCAAGCCCCAAAGGCTTGCCTTGGCGTACGCTGGCAATCACCACATCATCTGGCAAAAAGTTTAGACTGTCTGCCAGTTCATTTTTGCCCTTATTTCTCAATTGGTTGTCTAGTTCGCCATTGATGTCAAAATAATTTTCTATCGCACTTTTTTGGGCGTGATTGACCAGCACGATGTTTTTAATGCCTGCTTGTATCGCTTCATCAACGACATAGGCAATGCTTGGGCGATTGCCAAGCGGTAGTAGCTCTTTTGGGATGGCTTTTGAAAGTGGGAGCATTCTTGTGCCAAAGCCTGCACAAGGAATGATGGCATGCTTCACGAAGTTCATTTGGACTGCCTATATTGTGTTTTTGTTAATGGTTGAATGACCAAATTATAACACAATCACCACATCAAGACACAAGCACAGACACACCCAAATCATCAGCTCAAAAGCACGCAAAAACACAACACTGCCAAGGCTCAATCATCACAAAAGCCCTAAGTATTTTTCAGTGATGATCACAGACAATTTTTTTCGATTGAGATAAAAAATCAAAAAAACAACAAAAAATTTTTGACAGCAAAGCTAAAAATAATGCTAAAATGATTGACATAAAGGCGATGCCTTGTTACCATGAAGTAAAGTAGTTTTTTCAATTTATATGGCGATATTAAACCAAGAGTTGCTCTGGGTTGATATTTACCTATTTTCAAAAATCAATGGTGTAGGAGATGTCTTATGAATAAAATTTTTAAAGTCAAGCGTAACTCGCTTGGTCAATCGGTGGTATGCTCAGAAATCGCCACCTCTCGCTCAAAAGGTCGTGTGATCGCCTCTGCGTTGGCATTGGCTGTGGCAAGTACGGTAGCTGGTCAAGCGGTTGCTCAAGAAACATCGCACTACACGGAAGACACCACTCCCGCAACCAGCCTTGCTGCGTTTCAAATAGACTTGAATAAGTTCAAAACAAACGAAAATGCTGACAAAATTGCAAATCTAGAACTTGCTGTAGAAGAGACTGATAATAATCTTAACGGTCTTTTAGGTTGGTCTCAACAAGCTTATGAGACAATTGAAGACAACCGTGTTGCTCTTGATGGCGTGGCTGATATTGTTAGTGCTTTGGACGCAACAGACGATGTCCTCATCGACGAAATCGCTGACAACACCAATGACATCGGTAAATTGGCTGTGATTTCTGAAACCACTGTTGATGAAGTGGCTAAGAACCGTGCACAGATCAAAGATAATAAAGCAACAATTGATGCTCTAACCACTGCATCTAATGTCCTCATCGACGAAATCGCTGACAACACCAATGACATCGGTAAATTGGCTGTGATTTCTGAAACCACTGTTGATGAAGTGGCTAAGAACCGTGCACAGATCAAAGATAATAAAGCAACAATTGA
>NZ_JAMBAQ010000017.1 GCF_023336735.1 Moraxella oculi
GCTAATGTTAAAAACTGATCTTAAAATAAGATTGGCTTAACAGCAAACATAACACGACTTACTAAGTCAAAAACCCCTGCCTAAGATGGTGGGGGTTTTCTCTTGGGGGAAATAATTTTTTAAATTAAATCATTGGTCTAAATGAACAAGCCTTGATATTCTTGGATGACTTTACCAGCATTTGATCGTGCATTTTTATATTGTATTGAATCACATTTGCAACAGAACACCAATAAGATTTGGTTATTGATGAGTTTGATTAAAGTATCAATCATGCTTTAATGGGCTGGTTTGATAATAAAAAATATTGCATGTAGCGACTTAGATGATCTATCTTTGATACAAAAAAATGGTTAATGAGGTCGTAGAAACGGAGATATTCAAGATGTGAAAGAGGCTGATCACCTAAGAGGCTTTAAATGAATGCAAAAACACTTATTTTACAACTGCTTTTGGCTAATGAATAAAATGCAAAGGGTTTTAAAAATATTTTATAAATCTCTTGCATTTTAAATTATCTTTGCTATAATAATAGTTCTTAACTCTTTAGGCGATTGGCTCAATTGGTAGAGCATCGGTCTCCAAAACCGAGGGTTGGGGGTTCGAGTCCCTCATCGCCTGCCATTCTATTTTTTCACACCATTATTTTAATCACATAAAAAAATTGGTCACCCCAAGGCAAACTTCTGCATGAGTGCTAATAAAGATAATTTTGATTCACAAGCTCGAACTGTGGCGTCAAATGGCTCAGCTCAGCAAAAAAAAACAATCACTGTTTCTAAAGAAAATGTTGTTGAAGTTGCCAAAAGACACTCGGTCAAAGACTATTTGCTATGGTTGCTAGCCGTTGTTGCACTCATCGGTGCCACATTAGTTTCGGACTATTTGCCTAGATATTGGGTGATGGCAAATGATGTTTGGGTGCAGTTGGCCTGCACGGCATCTTTGATAATTTTCGCCATCATTTGTTTGGTGTTTACTCATCAAGGTCGTGCTTTCAAAACGCTGCTTAAAGATGCAGGTATTGAGTTGCGTCGTGTAACTTGGCCAACTAAAGATGAAACCATTCGCTATACATGGCAAACCATCTTAATGATCATTATTTTTGGCGTGGTTGTTTGGGTGTTGGATAATATTTTTAATAAAATTATTGGCTTTGTTCTTAACTAATTTATTTAAAGGTGATGCGATGCGTTGGTATATTATCCAGGCGTTTTCTGGTTATGAAAAACAAGTTCAGCGTTCCTTGATTGAGCGTATCAAACGCAGTGAGTTTTCTGAATCTTTTGGTGATGTGTTAGTGCCTACCGAAGAAGTGATTGAAATGCGTGATGGAAAAAAACGCACGGTTGAGCATAAATTATTTCCAGGTTATGTGCTTATTAATATGGAGATGACCGAAGATACTTGGCACATTGTTCGCAGTTGCCCAAATATCACAGGTTTTATCGGTGGCACGCCAGAAAATCCAGCACCCATTACTAAAGCAGAAGCTGATCGCATTTTGAATCGTATTCAAAAAGGTACTGACGCACCTCGTCCTAAGACCATGTTTGAACCAGGAGAAGAAGTGCTGGTCATTGATGGTCCCTTCACTGATTTCAAGGGATTGGTGAAAAAAGTTGATTATGATAAGTCTAAACTGCATCTGACTGTGAGCGTGTTTAATCGTCCGACTGAAGTTGAACTGCAGTTTACAAAAGTTGAAAAACTCAGTTAAATTCGTTATAATAGTCATTTTAAGCTCTAAGCGTTGCTTAGAGTTTTTAATTGAATTAAACCATGTTTAATTCTTAACTTTGGGGAGCTAATCGTAGCGCTACTACCCACCATTGGAGTATACTTATGGCAAAGAAGATTGATGGCTACATCAAGCTACAAGTGCCTGCTGGCAAGGCAAATCCATCACCACCAATTGGTCCAGCTTTGGGTCAAAAAGGTGTGAATATCATGGCGTTCTGTAAAGAGTTCAACGCTGCCTCAGCAAACTTTGAGCCTGGTCTGCCAATTCCTGTCGTCATCACTGTGTTTAGCGACAAGTCTTTCACCTTCATCATGAAGTCGCCACCTGCGGCTGTTTTGTTGCGTAAAGCTGCTGGCATCGCCAAAGGTTCTAGTGTGCCGAATAAAGACAAAGTGGGCACCGTAACCCGTGCGCAACTTGAAGAAATCGTTAAAACCAAAGAAGCGGATCTAACTGCTGCCGAGCTTGAAGCAGGTATTCGTACCATCGCAGGTACTGCTCGCTCAATGGGTCTAAATGTGGAGGGTGTGTAATGGCCAAGCTAACTAAGCGTCAGAAGCTCATCAATGAAAAAGTTGATGGCAATAAGCTATACACCATCGAAGAGGCTGTGGCAATTTTGAATGATTTGCCAGCAGCAAAATTCAAAGAGTCTATCGACATCGCCATCAATTTGGGTGTTGATCCTCGTAAATCAGATCAAGTGGTGCGTGGTGCTACCAACTTGCCAGCTGGTACTGGTAAAACTAAGCGTGTTGCTGTATTTGCTCAAGGTGCGGCTGCTGATGCTGCTAAAGAAGCAGGTGCTGATGTTGTGGGCTTTGAAGATTTGGCAGAAAGCATCAAAGCTGGCAACCTAGACTTTGA
Organism: Moraxella oculi; assembly: GCF_023336735.1. Classification (GTDB taxonomy): domain Bacteria; phylum Pseudomonadota; class Gammaproteobacteria; order Pseudomonadales; family Moraxellaceae; genus Moraxella; species Moraxella oculi. The sequence goes on from NZ_JAMBAQ010000017.1 coordinate 2,612, forward strand.
TGTTGTTATCGCTTCACCAGACGCCATGCGTGTTGTTGGTCAATTGGGTACGATTTTGGGTCCTCGTGGTTTAATGCCAAACCCAAAAGTTGGTACGGTAACTGCTGATGTTGCAACTGCTGTTAAAAACACGAAAGCTGGTCAAGCTCAATACCGTGTTGATAAAGCTGGTATTATCCATGCTTCTATCGGTCAAATTGGCTTTACTGGTGAGCAAATCGAGCAAAATGCTACCGCATTGCTGAATGATTTAAAGCGTGCTAAGCCTGCAACCTCTAAAGGTATTTATATCAAGAAAATTACTCTGTCTAGCACCATGGGTCCTGGCATTGTTATCGATCCAGTTCCGCACCGTGCTAACAAGTAATCGTATTGATTATCCAATAAAGGTGAAAAACTCAGTCATCATATAAAGCTTGATTTTTAGGGTTTTTCACCTATAATAGACATTTTTATTGTATGCTTTCCCGTAATTAAGCATTCAGTATATCGTATTATTAGTTCAGCACAGCGGGTTGTGCTGTCTAAGACCGTAGGTGCGGTTAGTCATGATCATTAATCGCATAAATTATGATGATTCATAAGCCTACGCAGACGGAAAGACGATGAGTCACCGTATTTGGTGCAAATCCAGTTGGATTTGTGAAATTTGCTTATTATTTGCTTGCAAATAATAAATATGGAGACAACCCATGGCACTAAATCTTCAAGACAAACAAGCAATTGTTGCTGAAGTAAATGAAGCTGCCAAAGTTGCCCTATCTGCTGTTGTTGCCGATTCTCGTGGCGTAACAGTGGCACAGATGACCGAACTTCGTAAAGCGGCTCGTGCGGCAGGTGTGAACATGCGTATTGTGCGTAATACTTTATTACGCCGTGCTCTAGAAGACACTGATTTTGCTTGCATGAACGATGTATTCGTTGGCCCTACACTGATTGCATTTTCAAATGAACATCCAGGTGCTGCAGCACGCTTGTTCAAAGAATTTGCAAAGGGTAACGATAAGTTTGAAATCAAAGGTGCAGCTTTTGAAGGCGAATTTATTGACGCCAGTTCAATCGATAAACTTGCAACACTACCAACTTACGACGAAGCCATTGCTCGTCTGATGGGTACCATGAAAGAAGCAGCAGCAGGCAAACTTGCGCGTACTTTGGCTGCACTTCGCGACAAGATGCAAGAACAAGAAGCGGCTTAATTTTTTCAAATTTTTTGAATTTTGTAAAAATCATCCGTTTTGCTCAATTTACCATTTTATTTCATAGGAATAATTGCTATGTCACTAACTAATGAACAAATCTTAGATGCAATCGCAGAAAAATCAGTCATGGAAATCGTTGAGCTTATCTCTGCGATGGAAGAGAAATTTGGTGTATCTGCAGCAGCCCTAGCAGCAGCTCCAGCAGCTGGCGGTGAAGCAGCGGCAGCTGAAGAAAAAGACGACTTCAATGTTGTTCTAACTTCTGGTGGCGACAAGAAAGTTGCTGTTATTAAAGTAGTTCGTGAAGTTACTGGTCTTGGTCTAAAAGAAGCTAAAGACCTAGTTGAAGGTGCTCCACAAACTGTTAAAGAAGGTGCTTCTAAAGCTGAAGCTGAAGAGCTTAAGAAGAAGCTTGAAGAAGCTGGTGCAAGTGTTGAGCTTAAATAAGCCCATCGTTGCCAAAAAATTTGCCTAAGTTTTAGGTGTATAAAAGCTGATAATGCCTTGCATTATCAGCTTTTTTTATTTAATTTGGATTTTGTGCGTGTTAAATCATGAGTTGCTAAAACTGGTTTAAAAAATTGTTTTTTTGTTTTTGCTGATTGTTTGGAGAAGGTGTCATCAAAGGGTTTGGATTGATTTTATGTGAAAGCGGGGTTTTTGAATTAACTGTTTTTGGTTGGATAATCTCATCTTTCATAATAAAATCTAATGCAAGCTTGCATTATTGAGCTTTTTAGGTTAAAATTCTTTATTTGACCTTTTGTGTGGATTGGTCAAGGATTTGGTGTTATCAACTGAGCCAAAAAGCCACGAACTTGGCATTTTGTTTTGTTATTTTTGGGTATTTTGGTTAGAAGCGCTAAGTTTCCCACACAAGTGAAAAGGACAAACCGTGCTGATGCAACAACTTTATCCGCTTTCATGCTTTGATGCTGAACGCCTGTTGGGTGTTTGGTTTTTTGTTGTGTCTGATGATTTGATTTTTCTGCTTTGATACCCTTTATCCAGCAAGCTTGTCTTGATAAGTTTGTATGATTTACCTTTTGTTTTGGTTTACTGTAAGGAACATTAATGGCATATTCTTATACTGAAAAGAAACGCATTCGTAAAAGTTTTTCTAGACTTCCAGACGTCATGGATGTGCCTTATTTGCTGGCCATCCAAGTGGATTCTTATGAGCAGTTTTTGCAAGAGCATAAAAAACCAAAAGAGCGTGCCAATGTTGGTTTACAGGCAGCTTTTTCATCTATTTTTCCGATTGTTAGCCATTCTGGAAATGCTGAATTGCAGTTTGTTGAATACTATTTGGGAGAGCCTGAGTTTGATGAGCGTGAATGCATCATGCGTGGTTCGACTTTTGCCGCTCCTTTGCGTGTCAAAATTCGTTTGGTATTAAAAGATAAGGATAGTAAAGATAAAGACAGCAAAGCTGTCATTAAAGACATTCGTGAGCAGACTGTTTTTATGGGTGAAATTCCACTCATGACAGCAAATGGTACTTTCATCATTAATGGTACTGAGCGTGTGATCGTCTCCCAGCTTCATCGCTCCCCTGGTGTGTTTTTTGATCACGATAAAGGTAAATCACATTCAAGTGGTAAAGTGCTTTATAATGCACGCATCATTCCTTATCGTGGGTCTTGGTTAGACTTTGAATTTGATGTAAAAGACTTGGTTTATGCCCGTATCGATCGTCGTCGCAAGTTACTTGCTACCATCATTTTGCGTGCTATTGGCATGGATACCAATGACATCTTGAAGACTTTCTTTGAAACGATTGAGGTGTACAAAGGTGCAGAGTCTTTTGAAGTTGAGTTGGTGGCTGAGCGTCTACAAGGTGAGATGGCACAATTTGATATCATCTCGCCAGAGGGCAAGGTGATTGTTGAACAAGGCAAACGCATCAACGCACGCCGTATTAAAGAAATCATCAATTCAGGAATGACCAAGCTGGCAGTTCCTGATGAATATCTGTATGAACGAATCTTGGCGGAAGACATTGTCTATCATGACCAAGTCATCGCTCGTGCCAATACCTTGATTGACCATGATTTGTTAGTGAAGCTTGCTGATAAAAACATCAAAGGCTTTAAGATCTTGTTCACCAATGATATTGATCATGGTGCTTATATTGCTGACACTCTGCGTGCCGACACCATCATGTCTCGTGAGGAAGCCTTGATTGAAATTTATAAGGTCATGCGTCCAGGTGAGCCGCCGACTTTGGAAACGGCTGAAAAATTATTTGAGCAGATGTTCTTTAGTCAAGAGCGTTATGATTTGTCCAATGTTGGTCGCATGAAATTTAATCGTCGCTTGGGTCGTGAGTTCATTGAGACTGACGACATTGAGGTGCAGCGTGAGCAAGGCGTGCTATCAAACCAAGACATCGTTGATGTATTAAAAGAATTGATTGAGATTCGTAATGGTCGTGGAGAAGTTGATGATATTGACCATTTGGGTAACCGTCGTATTCGCTCGGTTGGTGAGATGACGGAGAATCAATTCCGTATTGGTCTTGCCCGTGTTGAAAGAGCGGTGAAAGAGCGTTTGACAACTGCTGAATCTGACAGTCTATCGCCACAGGATTTAATTAACTCAAAACCTGTTGCCGCAGCGATTAAGGAGTTTTTCGGCTCTTCTCAACTGTCTCAATTCATGGATCAAAACAATCCATTGTCTGAGATTACCCATAAGCGTCGTGTGTCAGCACTGGGTCCTGGTGGTTTGACGCGTGAGCGTGCAGGCTTTGAGGTTCGAGATGTTCACAACACTCACTACGGTCGTGTGTGTCCAATTGAGACGCCTGAAGGTCCAAACATTGGTTTGATCAATTCATTGGCGGTATTTGCTAAGACCAACAATTTTGGTTTTTTAGAGACTCCTTATCGCCGTGTTGTTGATGGTAAGGTAACCGATGATATCGAGTACATGAGTGCCATTGAAGAAGTGGGTTCTGTGATTGCACAGGCGGACTCACCGATGAACCAAAATGGCGAGTTGACCGAAGAGATGGTCATGGTTCGCTATCAGGGTGAGTCCGTTCGCATGGGTGTTGATAAGGTAACGCACATGGATGTTTCACCACGCCAAGTCGTATCGGTGGCAGCATCGCTGATTCCGTTTTTGGAGCATGACGACGCAAACCGTGCTTTGATGGGTGCGAACATGCAACGCCAAGCAGTACCTACTTTGCGTTCTGACAAGCCATTGGTTGGTACTGGCATGGAGCGACATGTGGCTCGAGACAGTGGTGTGTGCGTGGTCGCCAAACGCGGTGGTGTGATTGAAGAGGTAGATGCCAGTCGTGTTATCGTGCGTGTGAACGAAGATGAAATGGTCGCAGGTGAAGCAGGCATTGATATTTATAATCTTATCAAGTATACCCGTTCCAACCAAAATACTTGTATCAATCAGCGTATCATTGTCAACGAAGGCGATGTGATTGCTCGTGGCGATATTTTGGCAGATGGCCCTTCTACCGATTTGGGTGAATTGGCACTTGGTCAAAACATGCGTGTGGCATTCATGCCTTGGAATGGTTATAACTTTGAAGACTCGATTTTGCTTTCAGAGCGTGTGGTGCAAGAAGATCGCTTTACAACCATTCATATTCAAGAGTTGACCTGCGTGGCCCGTGATACGAAGCTGGGCCCTGAAGAAATTACAGGAGATATCCCTAATGTTGGTGAGGCGGCCTTAGCTAACTTAGATGAGGCTGGTATTGTCTATATTGGTGCAGAGGTTGATGCTGGTGATATTTTGGTCGGTAAGGTTACGCCTAAAGGTGAAAGCCAACTGACCCCAGAAGAAAAATTGCTGCGTGCGATTTTTGGTGAAAAGGCTGCTGATGTTAAAGATACTTCACTGCGTGTTCCTTCATCAACAAAAGGTACGGTGATTGATGTGCAAGTATTTACTCGCGATGGCCTGGAAAAAGACAGCCGTGCCAAATCAATTGAAAAAGCAATGCTTGACAGCTATCGCAAAGATTTAAAAGAAGAGTTGAACATCTTTGAAGCGGCGGCACGCAGTCGTATTGTGCATTTGCTAGAATCCCAAACCATCAGTGGTGGTGCAGGCTTTAAGGCTGGCACAGTATTGACGGCGTCTGACTTAGAGAGTTTGTCATTAGATGACTTGCTTGACATACAGCCTGCCCAAGAGGAGATCTCTGAGCGTTTGAATCAAATTGCTGATTACCTAAGGGATAAACAAGACGAAATTGATAATAAGTTTGCTGAGAAGAAGCGTAAACTGACACAAGGCGATGATTTGGCTCATGGTGTTCAAAAAATCGTTAAGGTTTATTTGGCGGTCAAACGCCGTATTCAGCCAGGCGATAAGATGGCAGGTCGTCATGGTAACAAAGGTGTTGTGTCTCGCATCATGCCCGTTGAGGACATGCCTTATGATGAAAATGGTAATCCTGTGGACATCGTGCTAAATCCATTGGGTGTACCATCTCGTATGAACATCGGTCAGGTGTTGGAGACGCATTTGGGTATGGCGGCTCGTGGTCTTGGTGATAAAATTAATGACATGATGCGTGCTCAAGTGGCTGTCAGTGAATTGCGTGAATTTTTGGATAAGATTTATAACAAGGTCGGCGGTGAACAAGTTGATCTTGATGGCTTATCAGATGAGGACATCTTGGCAATGTCGGAAAATCTACGCAAAGGGGTTCCAATGGGTACGGCAGTCTTTGACGGCGCTAAAGAAACGCAGATTAAAGAGCTTTTGGAGCTGGCAGGTCTGGACAAATCAGGTCAGCAAACACTGTATGATGGGCGTACTGGTAAGAAGTTCGATCGTCCTGTAACCGTTGGTTATATGTACATGCTAAAACTCAACCATTTGGTTGATGACAAAATGCATGCTCGTTCAACAGGTTCTTATAGTCTGGTTACTCAGCAACCGCTTGGTGGTAAAGCTCAGTTTGGTGGTCAGCGTTTTGGTGAAATGGAGGTCTGGGCTTTAGAGGCCTATGGTGCTACTTATACCTTACAAGAAATGCTTACCGTCAAATCAGATGATGTGGAGGGTCGTACTCGCATGTACAAGAACATTGTTGATGGTGAACAGTATATGAACCCAGGCATGCCAGAGTCGTTCAATGTATTGACCAAAGAGATTCGCTCGTTGGGTATCAACATTGACTTAAAAGAAAAGAAAAAATAAGTCAACATTTCATAACCAAGCACCAGCCTGATAATTGTCTGACTTAGGTTGGTGCAGATGATCGAATTGCAGAAGATAACGGAGAATCCTTTTGAAAGATTTATTAGACATCATGAAAGGCCCTGCTAATAACGGCATGAAAGAATTTGACAGCATTCAAATCTCTTTGGCCAGCCCAGATACCATAAAATCATGGTCGCATGGTGAAGTAAAAAAACCAGAAACCATCAACTATCGCACTTTCAAGCCTGAGCGTGATGGATTATTCTGTGCTAAAATTTTTGGCCCTGTTAAAGATTTTGAATGTCTGTGTGGCAAGTATAAGCGCCGTAAATTCCAAGGTATCATCTGTGAAAAATGTGGCGTGGAGGTAACAGCCGCTAAGGTTCGTCGTGATCGCATGGGTCATATTGAACTTGCATCCCCTGTGGCACACATTTGGTTTTTAAAATCGTTGCCAAGCCGTATTGGTCTTTTATTAGACATCACTTTGCGTGATATTGAGCGCGTCTTGTACTTTGAAAGCTATATCGTAACTGACCCAGGCATGACTGGTCTTGAAAAGAATCAATTGCTTGATGACGAAGAATATTTCACGGCTCTTGAACAGTATGGTGATGAATTTGTTGCTAAAATGGGTGCGGAAGCTGTTCAAGACTTGCTAAAAGACATCGATGTTGATGTTGAGATTGATGGTTTGCGTAATTCCATTCCGCAGACGAATTCGGAAACAAAACTAAAAAAGATGGCCAAGCGCTTGCAGCTGTTAGAATCTTTCCGAGATTCTGGCAACAAACCTGAATGGATGGTAATGACGGTATTGCCAGTATTGCCACCAGACTTGCGTCCATTGGTGCCGCTTGAGGGTGGTCGTTTTGCCACGAGTGATTTGAATGACTTGTACCGCCGTGTCATCAACCGTAACAACCGTCTAAAACGCCTACTTGAGCTAAATGCTCCTGACATCATCGTACGCAATGAAAAGCGCATGCTACAAGAAGCGGTGGATGCCTTGCTTGATAATGGTCGTCGTGGTCGTGCGATTACTGGATCAAACAAACGCCCCTTAAAATCATTGGCTGACATGATTAAGGGTAAGCAGGGTCGTTTCCGTCAAAACTTGCTGGGCAAGCGAGTTGACTACTCTGGTCGTTCGGTGATTGTTGTGGGTCCGACGCTACGCTTGCATCAATGTGGCTTGCCAAAGAAAATGGCGTTGGAGTTATTTAAGCCTTTCACCTATGCCAAGCTTCTACAAAATAACATCGCTCAAACCATCAAAGCAGCTAAGAAAATGGTTGAGCGTGAAGAACCAGCCGTTTGGGATATGCTGGCCAGTGTGATCCGTGAACATCCAGTACTACTAAACCGTGCACCGACACTGCACCGCTTGGGCTTGCAAGCATTTGAGCCAGTACTGATTGAAGGTAAGGCGATTCAATTACACCCATTGGTTTGTGCAGCCTTTAACGCCGACTTCGATGGCGACCAAATGGCGGTTCATGTGCCATTAACCTTGGAAGCTCAGCTGGAAGCTCGTGCATTGATGATGTCAACCAACAACATCTTGTCGCCAGCCAATGGTGAACCGATCATTGTTCCATCGCAAGATGTCGTTTTGGGTTTGTACTACATCAGTCGTAGCCATGTGAATGCCAAAGGTGAAAACATGGTGTTTAGCACGGTAAATGAGGCATTGCGTGCGATTGGTTCGGAAGATTTGAGTGTCAATGCTAAGATTAAAGTCCGTGTTACCGAAACCATCATTGATGAAAAAACTGATGAAAAAATCACTAAGACTGAGATAAAAGAAACAGTTGCTGGCCGATTATTGATTTGGAATATCATGCCTGAGGGCATGGCGTTTCATGAATGTAACAAAGAGATGACCAAAAAGAATATCTCTGGTCTGCTAAACTCGTGTTATCGTAAGCTTGGTGTTAAAGAGTCGGTGTTGTTTGCTGACCATTTGATGTACTTAGGTTTTGCACAGGCGACCTTGTCTGGAATTTCCATTGGCATGGAAGACATGGTAATCCCACCGACCAAAAAAGCAATCATGGACGCAGCCGATTCAGAAGTGCGTGAGATTGAGCAGCAGTTTGAGCAAGGCTTTGTTACCGCAGGTGAGCGTTATAACAAAGTGGTCGATATTTGGTCTCGTACATCAGACAAGATTGCCAATGCGATGATGGAAAACTTATCGACTGATGAGGTTGTGAATGCTGATGGCGACATTGAGCGTGAAAAATCATTCAACTCAATCTACATGATGGCAGACTCAGGTGCTCGTGGTAGTGCTACGCAAATCCGTCAGCTGGCAGGCATGCGTGGACTGATGGCAAAACCAGACGGCTCGATCATTGAAACACCGATTAAAGCCAATTTCCGCGAGGGGTTGACGGTACTTCAATACTTCATCTCAACACATGGTGCGCGTAAAGGTCTTGCGGATACTGCTCTAAAAACAGCAAACTCAGGTTATTTGACTCGTCGTTTGGTTGATGTGGCACAAGACTTGGTGATTACGATTGATGACTGTGGCACGAAAGCAGGTCAGCGCATGACACCTGTGATTGATGGTGGTGAAATTGTAGAACGATTGGGCGATCGTGTGCTTGGTCGTGTTACTGCAAAAGAGATAACAACGATTGAAGGCGAGGTGATTGCTACTGATGGCACGCTGATTGATGAGAGATTGGTTGAAAAATTAGATGCCAATGCGATTGATGAGGTGTATGTGCGTTCAGTGATTACCTGTGAGGCAGGTCATGGCGTATGTGCTAAGTGTTACGGTCGTGATTTGGCTCGTGGCCACTTAGTAAACATCGGTGAGTCAGTAGGCGTGATGGCGGCACAGTCCATCGGTGAACCAGGTACTCAGTTAACCATGCGTACTTTCCATGTGGGCGGTGCAGCAAGTGCCGCAGCGGTTGATAACAGCGTGTCTGTCGGCAGCAATGGTACGGTTCGCTTCCATAATATGAAGACTGTAGAGCATGCTGATGGGCATCTGGTGGTCGTTTCTCGTTCTGCTGAAATCGGCGTGGCGGATGATCAAGGTCGTGAGCGTGAGCGTTATAAAGTGCCTTATGGCTCAAATGTCATGTTGCACGATGGCGAGGAAGTGAATGCTGGCGATGTGATTGCCAAATGGGATCCTCATACCCACCCAATCATTACTGAATTTGCTGGTACTGCGCGTTTTAGCGACATTACCGATGGCATGACCGCTACGATGAAGATGGATGAGACCACAGGTGTGAGTTCATTTGAGATTCTAGCAAGCAAAGACCGTCCAAGCATCGCCAAAGATTTACGCCCTGCAATCATCCTAGACACACAAGATGGCAAAGAGGTGGTATACTTCTTACCTGCTGAGACTGTCATTCGTGTCTCAGAAGGTGAAAAAGTAACCGCAGGTTCTGTATTGGGTCGTGTGCCACAAGCCACTTCTGGCACCAAAGATATTACGGGTGGTTTGCCACGAGTTGCTGATCTTTTTGAAGCACGCCGTCCAAAAGATCATGCCATCATGGCAGAGATCAGCGGTGTGGTGTCATTTGGTAAAGAAACCAAGGGCAAAAACCGTTTTATCATCACCGATGCAGATGGAAATGTGCATGAAGAATTAATTCCAAAATGGCGTCAGATCAATGTGTTTGAGGGTGAAATGGTTGAGCGTGGTGAGGTGGTGTCCGACGGTCCGCAAAACCCACATGACATTCTGCGTCTCAAAGGTGAAACGGCATTGGCGAATTACATCGTTAATGAGGTGCAAGAGGTTTATCGCTTGCAAGGTGTTAAAATCAATGACAAACACATTGAGGTCATTGTTCGTCAAATGCTACGCAAAGTAGAAATTATTGACGGTGGTGATTCTAACTACTTTAAAGGCGACCAAGCAGAATACACGAAGATTCGTGCATTGAATGAGGAATTGGTGGCTAATAATAAGTTCCCAGTACAGTTTGAACGCCAGCTTTTAGGCATCACTAAGGCATCACTTGCAACAGAAAGCTTCATTTCTGCAGCGTCTTTCCAAGAGACAACCCGTGTCTTGACTGCTGCGGCAACAATGGGCAAGGTTGATGAATTGACAGGTCTAAAAGAAAATGTGGTCGTGGGTCGCTTGATTCCAGCGGGTACTGGCTTGGCATACCATCAAAATCGTCAGCGTAAGGCACAGATGGCTGAAGAGACTCGTGTCGTTGATGACTTGCTTTTGTCTGATGAATTGCTAGCACCTACAGATGGCGTGCCTACCAAAGACAGTTTTGCCAAAGCATTCGCTGATGAGTTGGGTCAGGACGGCTGATGGCATTAAGAAAGCTCATCATCATGATGGGCTTTTTTTGTTTGGTCGTGCTTGAAATTTTAATGAGGTATGTTGCTTAAAGCTCTTAGATTGCCAAGCATCATTCACATACTTTATTTCTTGTTAAATGAGAACTTTATGAATTTATCATTACAAAAAGATAAAATCCGCTTTTTGCTTTTAGAAGGCGTGCATGACAATGCTTTAAAAGTGCTTAATGAAGCAGGATATGTCAATATTGAATACATTAAAACCGCATTAGATGAAGCAGAACTGATTGAAAAAATCAAAGATGCTCACTTTATTGGCATTCGCTCACGCACACAGTTGACAGAAAAAGTATTAAAATCTGCTGAAAAATTGATCGCTATTGGTTGTTTTTGCATTGGCACAAATCAAGTGGATTTAGACGCTGCACTCAAACTTGGCATTGCGGTATTTAATGCACCGTATTCAAACACGCGTTCGGTGGCAGAATTGGTATTGGCCGAAACCATCATGCTGATGCGTGGCATTCCTGAAAAAAATGCGGTCGTGCATCGTGGTGGGTGGAATAAGTCGGCAAAAGACAGCTATGAAGTGCGAGGCAAGACGCTGGGCATCGTTGGTTATGGCTCTATCGGTTCGCAGTTGTCAGTACTGGCTGAAAGCTTGGGCATGAAAGTCATCTATCACGATATTGTTACCAAATTGCCATTGGGCAATGCGACGCAGATGGGAAGTCTTGATGAGTTGCTGGCGAAGTCGGATGTGGTAACGCTACATGTGCCTGATTTGCCAAGCACCCGAAATATGATGACCAAAGATCAATTTGACCAAATGAAAGATGGTGCGTTTTTCATCAACGCTGCTCGTGGCGGCTGCGTGGATATTGATGCGTTAGCATCGGCACTCAAAAGCGGTAAATTGTTGGGTGCGGCGATTGATGTATTTCCCAAAGAGCCAAAATCTGCTGATGAAGAGTTCGTTTCCATACTTCGTGATTTTGACAATGTCATCTTAACGCCACATGTGGGTGGTTCAACCCAAGAAGCACAGGCAAATATTGGCTTAGAAGTGGCTGAGAAATTTGTACGCTATTCTGATCAGGGTGATTCTGCCAGTGCTGTTAATTTTCCAAATGTATCCGTGCCATTGACGCAGGGTGCTCACCGCTTATTACACATTCATAAGAATGTGCCAGGTGTGCTGTCGCAAATCAATGCGTCATTTGCTGATGCGGGCATCAATATCGTCGCTCAATCCCTCATGACTCGTGGTGATGTTGGTTATTTGGTGATGGATGTTGACGATAGTGATTCTGAAAAAGCACTACAACGACTGCGTCATGTGCCTGAAACGATTCGAGTGCGTGTGTTATTTTGATGCCTTAAAGACAAACAAAACCGCTTTTTTTGTAAGGCGGTTTTGTTTTTATGGTAAAATGAATCAGATGTGTTTTTATCATCTGTTAAGCTGTTTTAAACTCTAAGGAAAAAAAATCATGACTCAGCATTTCGATTATATCGCCATCGGTGGTGGATCTGGTGGCATTGCATCAGCAAATCGTGCTGCCATGTATGGAAAAAAGGTTGCTGTCATTGAAGCTAAGCAAGTAGGGGGTACTTGTGTCAATGTCGGCTGTGTGCCAAAAAAAGTGCTTTGGTATGGGGCGAATATGGCAACTGCTATCAATCACTATGCGCCTGACTATGGGTTTGTGGTTGATGTTCAGCATTTCGATTTTGGTAAACTGGTGGCGAATCGTCAAGCTTACATTGATCGCATTCATCAATCGTATAAAAACACCTTTGATAAAAATGGGGTTACTTTAATCAACGGCTTTGCCAAGTTCATTGATAAAAATTCAATCGAAGTTACTGATGGTGGTCAGACTCAGATCATCACAGCCGATCATATTTTGATCGCCACAGGCGGTCGCCCACAGCGTCCTGACATTGAAGGGGCGGATCTTGGTATTGATTCGGATGGTTTTTTTGAGTTGACACAATTGCCAAAATCAGTAGCGATTGTCGGTGGTGGCTATATTGGTGTTGAGATTGCAGGCGTGATGAATGCGATGGGCGTGCAGACACATCTGTGTGTACGAAGTGGCATCTTGAAAAATTTTGATAAAGATATTGTTGATGTGTTACAAGAGGTCATGCTAAAAGATGGTGTAACTTTCCATACGAATGTCAATACCACTAAGGTTGAAAAAACGGCTGACGGCTTGTCGGTATATTTTGATAATGGCGAAACTTTGAATGTGGAGTGCTTGATTTGGGCGACTGGACGAGTGCCATCGACTGATGCCATCAACCTAGAAGCGGCAGGCGTGGCAACCAATGCTAAGGGGCAAATCATTGTGGATCAATTTCAAAACACCAATGTTCAGGGTATTTATGCCGTAGGAGATGTCATTGAAAACGGTGTTGAGTTGACTCCTGTGGCTGTGTCGGCAGGTCGCAGATTGTCTGAAAGACTATTCAATAACAAGCCTAATGAACACTTAGACTACAATACAATCCCAACCGTGATTTTTAGCCATCCGCCAATTGGTACAGTTGGTATGACTGAGGATGCGGCTGTTACTCAATTTGGGGCAGAGCAGGTTAAGGTTTATCATTCTAATTTTACGCCAATGTACTCAGCCATCACAGCCCATCGTGAGCCGTGTCGTATGAAGCTCATCTGTGTGGGTGATGATGAAAAAGTGGTGGGTCTGCATGGCGTGGGTTTTGGTGTTGATGAAATGATTCAGGGGTTTGCGGTGGCGATTAAGATGGGGGCGACCAAAGCGGACTTTGATAATACCGTTGCCATTCACCCTACAGGCTCAGAGGAGTTTGTAACGATGCGATGAGTGTTTGCCATCAAAAAAAGACAAATCGTTAGGCGGTTTGTCTTTTTTTTGATGGGTGGTGGTCATCTATTGAATCAGTCCCAAGTCTTTTAGTCCTTGATAAATGCCATCATCTGTGTGATTGGGGCAAATGTGGTCTGCCACCGATTTGACGGCATTGGGTGCATTGCCCATTGCCACGCCAAAACCTACCGATGAGAGCATTTCAATGTCATTAAATCCATCGCCAAATGCCCATGCGTCCGCCATGTTTAGACCCAGTTTGTCCAGTACTGAACGAATGCCACGAGCTTTGGAGCCATCTTTATCTAAAATATCCACACCGCTTAGGTGCCAACGGAAGGTTTTTAGGGTGTGATTGAGCCGAATGTTGGCAGTCTTGTTATTTTCATAAAATGCCAAAATCTGGTATATGGGCGTACTCATGTCAAAGTCATCAGCGATGCGATAAGGAATGTTTAAGCTGGTCAAGGCACATGCCATGTGATTGTTCTGATTAAAGCCGATGATTTCGTCTTTTGTCATATAGCCATAGGCGATATTTCCACCGATCAATTGTTCGGTGGCTTGAAGAATTTGAGTGGGGGTGAGTGGAAAATCTACCAAAACTTGACCACGGTATTCATTGTATTGCCCATTAATGGTAACAAAAATTTCAATGCCGATTTCTTTGACAAGCTCATGCACGCATGACGGAAAAACACCAATGCCACGCCCTGTGGCGATGGCAATAATGATGTTTTGTTCTTTTAGTTGTTTTAAGGCGATTTTGGTGCTATCAAGAATGCGATTTTCAGACTTGATGTAGAGTGTGTCATCAATGTCAAAAAAGATGATTTTGGGTCTGTTGATCATGACAAAGTCTTTTTTAAAATATGCTTGATTGTATCATAAAATGCCAAAGTAAACCTGGGTAGGCATGAGATTTGTGATGAAATGTGGTAGAATGAGTAAATACTGCAATATGACTAAACAGCATGGGGAAGAAAATGCTCAATAAAACCGCTTACCAAACCAACTTATCCGTTGTTGAATCTTTAAAGCCCAGTCTTTTATGGCAATGGTTTGCTAGGATTTCTAGCATTCCACATCCTAGCCATCATGAAGAAGCACTTGCCAACCATATTCTAGAATGGGCAAAGTCAAGAGGCTTGTCTGCTCGCCGTGATGCTGTGGGTAATGTCATCATTAAAAAATCTGCCACCAGTGGCATGGAGAATCGCCAATCCATCGCTCTACAAGCACATCTGGACATGGTACCACAAGCAAATGCTGGCACAGATCATGATTTTCATGCAGATGCCATCATGTTAAGACGCAATCAAGATGATGAAAGATGGCTGATGGCAACAGGGACGACATTGGGTGCGGATAATGGCATTGGCATGGCAAGCTGCCTTGCGGTGCTAGAGGCTGATGATTTGGCTCACCCTGATATCGAGGTATTATTAACCATGACCGAAGAAACTGGCATGGTCGGCGTGTTTGGTTTGCAACCAGGTGAGCTGACTTCTGGTTTGATGATTAATACAGATACAGAAGAAATTGGCGAGGTGTATGTTGGCTGTGCTGGTGGCATTGATGCTAACATCTGCCTGCCTGTTGAGCTTGCAAATCACACATACAGCTCGGCGTTGTGCTTGAATATCAAAGGTCTTAAAGGTGGGCATTCGGGTCTCGACATTCATAAAAATAGAGGGAATGCCATTAAGATTGCTGCTCGCATGTTAGCCAGTGTCTTACCTGATTTTCAAGGAGCGTTTTGCATGGCAAGTATTCAGGGCGGTACGCTAAGAAACGCCATTCCTAGAGAGTCGAGCGTGATTTTAGTCTGTGATGCAGCAGTGCGAGATGAGCTGGCGACAGCGTTGCAATCGGCTTTTGAAATCATTAAGACTGAAATGATGAGAGCTGAGCCAAAACTAGACTGCATCATCTCACCTTCACAGTTGCCACAACAGGCAATTGGTGATGAGGATACCATTCGTGTGATTCATTTACTCAACACATTGCCAAGTGGGATGGTGCGTCATTCAGACATTGCAAAAGATACGGTTGAGACTTCACTGTCTTTTGGGGTGGTTAATCTTGATGATGAGGGTTTAAAAGCAAGCCTTTTGATTCGCTCACTGCTTGAATCTGGCAAGAATGCCGTCTGTCAAAATTTAGACAGTCTTTGCATTTTGGCAGGTGCACAGGCAGAATTTACAGGCAGTTATGTTGGCTGGAATCCTGATGAACAATCACAAATCACGCCCCTTACCAATCGGCTTTATGCTGACATCTTGGGACATGAGCCGAAAGTGAAAGTGATCCATGCAGGTTTAGAGTGCGGTCTGATTAAGCAAAGTTACCCCGACATGGATATTGTGTCCATTGGTCCGACGATTAAAAACGCCCATTCGCCACAAGAGATGGTGCATATTGACAGCGTGGAAACTTACTGGCAACTGCTTGTACAAATTTTAGCAAATGCACCTGTTAGAGCATAGTGCGTCATGCTCATTGAGCTTGATGAGTTTTAAAAGGAAATAAGGTTTGTGTAATGACGCCAAACTTATTAAAATGTTTTTGTAGACATGGTAGGATGAGCTGGATTGGCTGTTGTGATGTATTTAGATGACATCGACCAATCCAAACAACTGCGTGAGCGTTTTTGGGAAAAATATTCCTTAGATGAACTCAATTCCGCTGAATGGGAGGCATTGTGCGATGGCTGTGGCGTGTGTTGCTTGGTGAAGTTTTTGGATGATGAAGATGCCAAATTCACCGAATACACAGATGTTTCTTGTAAGCTGCTAGACTGCAATACGGGGCATTGTTCGGATTATGCCAATCGCAAGCAGCATGTTCCAGATTGTATTCGTTTAACGGCAGATTTGGTTGCTAAGATGATGTGGTTACCAAGGCATTGTGCTTATAAGCGACTGCATTTAAATCAAAAATTGCCCCATTGGCATTATCTGATTGCAGGTCGGCATAGGCATGACCAACAAATGAAAAAGTTGGGTGTGCAAGGTCGCTGCATCTCGGAGGTGTTTTTGGATGAGGAGCAGATTGAGGAGCGAGTCATTCGCTGGGTTAAGATTTGACCCATGATTGGCATGTTTGTCATCATAAAAGCATCTTAATTAACGCTTGAATAATTGGAATAAATCCGCTAAATTAAGTTAACTTTCTTATTAATATAAAAGGGTTTGTGATGTCTGACGAGAGTCCGTCGGGGGGTTGGAGGCGTGGCCTAAAACGCTGGCTTTCTACCGCCCCTGAAACACGAGATGATTTGTTGAAATTGGTGCAGGATTCTCGCCAATTTTTAGAGCCAGATATGGTTGATATGCTAGAGGGTGTGCTAGACTTGCCCGCTACTCAAGTGCGTGAAATTATGACGCCACGCCCACAGTTGGCAGCGATCAGCAGTGATGATGGGATTGGTACCATTTTATCGCTGTTACTTGAGACTGAGCATTCTCGCTATCCTGTGTTTGACAGCCATGATGACAACGCAGTCATTGGCATCTTACTTGCCAAAGATTTAATTCCCATTCTTGCCAAGCAAGCAGGAGGGGTTGATGCACCATTTTTATTAAAGAATATTGTTAGGAAGCCGTTGTACATCAACGAGTCGGCACGCTCAGACACATTGCTTAGGTTGTTACAAAAAGCCCAAGTGCATATGGCGGTTGTGTTAGATGAGTTTGGTTCGGTGTCTGGTATTGTTACGATGGAGGATTTGCTAGAAGAGATTGTTGGCGATATCGTTGATGAGCATGATGATATTGATGAAGACAGTACTATTAATCACATTGTACCACACCCAGATAAAAATGGTGTATGGCTTATTCAAGCAGCAACACTCATCAGTGATTGTAATGAGATGATCGGCTCTGCATTTGATGATGAAGATGTGGATACGATGGGTGGGTTGGTCATGCAGACATTAGGCTCGGTTGGTCATCTAGAAGGTGAGATGGTGCAGATTGGGGAATGGCAGATTACAGTTATTGATGTAGAAGGGCGATTTATTCGTTTGCTTGAAGTGGCATATTGTCCACACAGCTCTTAACAAATAAAAGCATGGGACAATGATGCAATCCCATGCTTTTTTTATCACTCACTTTCACCTAATGTATCACAAGAACCGATTGGGAATCAATTGTGCTGATGGCTGATTGGGGTGGGGGGTGTCAGCATTTTTTAAGGCATTACTGATCCAGCTATCTGCACTTGTGATGGCATCTATCAAGTCATCACCCATCGCCAGTCTTCCAGCAATGTGGCTGGCAAGCGAACAGCCAGATCCGTGAAACTCACCACGAAGACGCTCAATGGTGCTGGTGTGAGCGACTTGACCATTGATGTATAAAAACTGCTTGATGTCGCCTTCATGAAAATCATGTGATGTTTTGACCAAAACCGCTTTTACGCCTTGGTCGTTCAACGCTTTGGCACAGTCATGTAAATCACCAAATCCTGCCAAAGCTCTTAGCTCATGTGTGTTTGGCGTGATTAGCGTGGCATGGGGTAATAGTTGTGAAAATGCTGATACCAATGTGTCTTTGTCGCCAAGACTTCCGCCGGAGTTCGCCACCAATACAGGATCTAGTACAAAGGGTGTGTCAGCTGGGATGATGCCATCTTTAAAAAGTCTGGCGAGCATGGCGATGTTATCCACCGTACCAAGCATGCCAGACTTGATGGCTTTGACGGGCAGATCGTCAAGTACTGCCATTGCTTGGGATTTCAATAGATGACTGCAAGTCGCCTCAAAACCAAATACCTGCTGAGAGCTTTGTACGGTGATTGCTGTGCAGGCAATGGCAGCGTGTGCACCTGCTGCCCCAATGGACTCAATGTCCGCTTGTAAGCCAGCACCACCTGAGGGATCAAGCCCTGAAAAGCACAAGACAGTGGGACGCATGGTAGTACTGATGAAAGACATAAAAAACTCTGTATGAATGATGGGTTTATTGACGACTTTGGTTATCATAACAAATCATGATGAGGTTTGCTTGAATTTCCTAAAATTTTTATTTTTTTTAAAAAATAGCTTGCAAAAGGCGAAAATTTTGCTATAATTGTCGACCACAACATGAGGTGATTTCATCAAGTTGTGATGGTGACGTGGGTGAGTGGCTGAAACCACATCCCTGCTAAGGATGCATACGGGAAACTGTATCGAGGGTTCGAATCCCTCCGTCACCGCCATTTTATTTTTAATTTTTTAAAAAAAATTAAAATAAATTAAAAAAAGCTTGACATGCTAAAATTTTCTAGTATAATAGCCCACCATCAAGACATCAGCAATGAGCTGCTAACTTGATTAACTACGCACCCGTAGCTCAGTTGGATAGAGCACTTGGCTACGAACTAAGGGGTCGGGAGTTCGAATCTCTCCGGGTGTGCCATATTAAAAAAGCCATCAAAATCTTAGGGTTTTGATGGCTTTTTTTGTTTCAGTTTAAAGTTGCTTTGCGTGTTGATCAACAGTTTTTATGACAACACTTGGCAATTTCTTTTATGTTCCATGATACAATATCTAAAATAAGTGAATTGATGGCATACCATGAATAATAAACCTGCATCAAAACCCAGTAAAACCACCATTTGTGATGAGCCAGTTGTCATTGCCAGTCCGACATTGCGTCTGGTGTCAATGTTATATGATGGCATGCTGATTTTGGCCATGTTGTTTTTGATGGGGTTGGTATTATCGGTGGTGGGTACGCTGCTGTTTTTTGATGTGGGGGTGAGTGCTGCCGATGCCAAACAGTTACCACTGTGGTATCAAAATGGCGTGATGACTCCTGCTTTTGTGCTTACTTTGGTGGCTTTTTATGGCATTTTTTGGAGAAAATCTGGACAAACCTTGGGAATGCAAACTTGGCGACTAAAAACCGTCAAGCAAAATGGGCGTTTATTGACTTGGACGGATGCGTTTAAGCGTATCATTGGCGCTTGTTTGCTTCCGCTGGCTTTTGTGCTGATTGGGGCTGTGATGAATGGCTCTCGCTTGGTGATTTTATTGAGTGCGTTTTTTGGTCTGATGTTCAATTATTTTTTTTGTTGGTTCAATCGCCAAGGCTTGTCGGTGCATGACATGCTGTCAAATACCATGACCTTAAGAATACCTAGATTTGAACATCAAGGCATTTTTGCTTCATTAAAAAACAAAGCCTTTAAAAAATGAGTATCGGATAATAATACCCACATCAGGGCCGTTTTGTTTTAAATGACATTAGAGAAGCGGTTGGCGTGTTTTTTAGTGAGGTATTCATCAAACACCATCGCCACGCTACGACCCAACACCCTTCCTTTGGGCAGAATGTCCACACCAGTGTCGCTTAATTTGACCAGACCGTCATTTGCCATTTCATGTAAGCGTGCCAGCTCATCTTGAAAATAACTTTTTGCATCAATGCCAAACTGTTCATTAATTTGAGCAAAGTCCAGTCGATCATGGCATAGAAGATTCATGATGATGTGGCGACGCAGTTCATCTTTTGGCTGTGATTTTATGTGTTTGACGGCGGGTAGTTGTCCATCGCTAATCATGCGTTTATAGGTGTTGAGATCGGTGTGATTTTGTAAGATGTGCTGACCGATTTGACTGATTGATGAAACGCCAAAGCCTAACAAATCGCACTCACCCAATGTCGCGTATCCTTGAAAATTACGGTGTAGCCTACCTTGCCTTTGAGCAATCGCCATAGAATCATCAGGGCGGGCAAAGTGATCAATGCCAATGTACTGATAATTGGCATCGGATAGGGCATTGATGGTGTTGCCAAGCATGGTGAGTTTGTTGGCAGGGCTTGGCAAATCCTCATCGTTAATGCGTTTTTGGGTGGTGAATCGTTCTGGTAGGTGTGCATAATTAAAAACAGAAAGTCGGTCAGGATTGATGTCAATGATTTTTCTGACCGTTTCTGCCATGCTTGAGATGGTCTGATGTGGTAAACCGTAAATCAAATCAATGTTGATGGAATGGAAATTCAAGCGTCTTGCTTCCGCCATGACTTGACGCACCATGTGTTCTGGCTGAATGCGATTGACGGCAATTTGTACCTGTTCTGCCAGATCCTGCACCCCAAAACTTAGGCGATTAAATCCAGAGTTTCTGAGTGCTTCAAGCGTGCTAGGACGCAGCTCTCGTGGGTCGATTTCAATAGAATAGTCGCCGTCTGGTGCAAACTCAAACTCATCTTGTAAAAAATCCCAAAGCGTGGTCAGTTCTTCATCACTAAAAAAAGTGGGCGTGCCTCCGCCAAGATGTAATTGTTTGACGACAGAATTGCCTTTAAGTAGAGACTTTTTTTGTCTGATTTCTTTGATGAGATGATCTAGGTAGTCGCCTGCATCACTGTTTTTTTTCGTGATGATTTTATTGCAACCGCAGTAGTAACACAAATGACGGCAAAATGGCACATGAAAATACAAAGAAAGCGGTGAGCTTGGATCTTTATTGACCAAAATATCATGCTCGGCACCGTCTAAAATGGGGGTGAATTCAAGAGCGGTGGGGTAGGAGGTGTAGCGTGGGGCTTGCTGATTGTATTTTTGAATGAGTGCCTCATCAAAATGAACGCCATTAAAGTGCAATGGTTGGATGTTGGCGTAGGGATTCATGATAAACCTTATGACGGCTTGGATTGACTTTGTATTATAGCTTGCTTGAGTTGATGTTGGCAATCAGACATGAGTTTTTATGGCTTTTATGATGTTTTTTTTGGGTTGAATATAAAAAAAGCTGGTTTTTTTTATGATTTTTCGTTAAAGTAATCATGCAGGCATGGTGTGATAACAAGATTGGTCTGTTTATTTGATTAGCTAAATAAGTCTTATTGATATAAAGAGAGTTTTATGAGTAGTGTGAATAGAGTTATTATTGTGGGTCGTTTGGGTAATGACCCTGAAATACGGGCTTTTCAAAACGGTGGTGGCGTTACCAACATCTCAGTAGCGACATCCGAGCGTTGGACGGATAAAAACACCGGTGAGCGTAGAGAGCAGACTGAATGGCATCGCATCAGTTTATTTAACCGCTTGGGTGAGATTGCTGCCCAGTTTTTGCGTAAAGGCAGTTTGGTGTATATTGAGGGCAGCTTGCACACTCGTAAGTATACCGACCAGCAAGGCATTGAGCGTTATAGCACTGAGATTCGTGCTTCTGAAATGCGTATGCTAAGCTCAAATAATGAGAATAATGGTGGTTTTGGTGGTGGTCATTACGGCAATCAAGGCGGTCATCATGGTGGATACAATCAAAACAATCAGCAATGGGGCAATCATCAAAATCGCAACTCTAATAATTTTAATAATTATGGCAATCATGATTATAATCAAGGTGCTCAAGGCGGTTTTGGCAATCAGCACAATTCCAATCAAGGATACGCCAATCAAAGCAATCCAAATGCTCAATTTCAAAATGGCTTTGCCAACCAACAAGATCAAAATGCCGTATCGCAAGCTACTCACAATGGCACAGCCCAACCCAACTCTTTTGGCACACCGCCTAACACCAAAGCCGATGTGATGCCTAACGCTAAGTCGGACACACCGCCGTCTGCGGTGGCTGATGATGACATTCCGTTCTGAGTTACATATAATTTAAAACTGTAAAATAAAACCCATATAAATATAGAGAACCCTTTATTTTAAAAGGGTTCTCTTTTTTTTACATTAATTTTGACACAACATCTTTAATTTGATAGTATTTATATATGATATTTTTGTAAATTAAATGAATATGTATAGATTAGAAACAGTCCTTTTTTCAAATGGAGAACGTTTTCCTATATTGGTTAATGTTAAAACTGGTATTCCTGATTTTTATTCAACCCTATGGGTAACTGTAGAACTGCGTAATCAATCCGCAGTGAACACTATCAGAAATAAACTAATAGCTATACAATGGCTAATGAGTTGGGAAAAAGGTAATAATCTTGTTATAAGTGATTTAATTCATAGAGAGATAGTATTAACTAGCGAGCAATTAGAATCTCTTATTCAACATATGAGGTTAAATGCAAAAAAACAAAAGAATGTAAATAGTACGAAAAAGAATGTTTTAATGAAAGGTCAAACTCAATTTATTGATATTTATTCGTCTGCATCTTTTAGCCACCAATATAATAGACTCACAATTATTTCAGAATATATATTATTTTTATCTAAAGTAATTCGTGTATCTAACGAATATATCGAAAAAATCACAAAATTAGTTGCATTAATTAAAAAGGCAAGACCCCAAAATCATAAAACATTATCTATCAAACCAGAAAGTGAGCTACCTGATGGATTGTTAGATGAGTTTATGTCTATTGTGAACTTTTCTAATCCTAATAATCCATTTCAAGATATTGGAATTAGAAAAAGAAACCATTTGATGTTTATCTTATTAAAGGAATTAGGGATTAGAAGAGGAGAGCTATTATCAATTCAAATCCCATTTATTGATATAGGAACAGCTAAATCCTCAATTACAATTAGACGAACACATGATGATAAATTTGACACAAGGAAGAAGCAAGCTGTAAGTAAAACGAAAGAAAGGCGACTTCCTATTTCACAAAATATAGCTCAACTTATCAATGACTATATTATGAACTATCGCTCTAAGATTCCTAACGCTAATAAACATCCATATTTATTTGTAACCCATCGAAAAGGAAAAACGCAAGGAAACCCAATTAGTACCAGTTCTTTTGATAACGTTATTGTACCAACAATGAAAAAGATAGATCCTAAATTTTCTATCATTCATCCACATATCTTTCGTCATGAATGGAACTTAGATTTTTCACGAAAAGTAGATAAGAATAACCAAAGTGTAAATAATGATTCTTCTCATAAAGATTTTATTTCACCTGAAAAAGAAGCAAAGATGAGACAACATCTTATGGGACATACATCCGAGAAATCAGGAAATATTTATAATCAACGTTATATAAGAGAAAAAGCTAACAAGATATTATTAGATCTTCAGATTGAGTTTCAAAAAAAGGTTGATAATTATGAATCAGAATAAACATCTTAGACAGTCAAGAGATGGGTATGTATTTGATGAAAATGAAAACTCTTGGCATATAAGTAAAGATATTACAATTAATTTCTCTCAAGCTGTATTAGATATAGATCATAAAACACTAGCAGGATTTAAAAAAAACACTTGCTATTTATGCTGAAAAATATTCTAGCTACCATACTTTTAATATGCATCGTCGATTCCAAGAATTTGTAATAAGTACTAACTCAAATATTATTGATACATCTGTGATAATAAATTGGAAAGCTACTTTAGGTAAAGAGCGTGAGTGGCATTTAGGAGCATTAAAGGGTTTTTTACTGTCATGGCATGAGTATGGCTATTATGGAGTTGATAAATCTGTTGTGTCATTGCTAGAAAGCTTTACGTTAAGTGGAAATGATTAAGGTAAATCGGTATTAATGAGATGCCCTTATACAGGAGCATTTACCGAAAATGAAATTTTGGCTTTAATGGCTGAGCTTGCTAGACTTTGGAGAGAAGATCTTATTTCATTTGAAACATATGCATATATTCACTTACTTCAATCTACAGCTAGAAGACCCATTCAAATACGCCATTTAAAATTTGAAGACCTAAGAAAGGAAATCTCTCAAGGAACATGGAATTATTTTCTAAATATCCCTAGTGCAAAAAAAAGAGGAGGGCTATTTAGAGAAACGTTTAAAAAGCTTGCTATCACAGAGGACTTATATTTAATTCTCCTAAACTTTATGGAATATCAATATAAGAAATTGCTTAGTCTGGTTGATGAAACCTTTATTTCTAGTTATAAAATGAAATTACCAATGTTTATTGATTGGAATTGTTTAAAGGAGAATATCAAAAATAGGAATTTTGATCTTTCATTATTGAACAAAGATATTTTTCATTATTCTGCTTCTTCGTTGGAGCTATACGCATTACGAAAATTCTGTATTCACCAAAAAGCAATTTCAGAACGAACAGGTGAAATTATTCATGTAACAACAAGACGTTTTCGCCATACTAGAGGGACAAATCTAGGAAGAAAAGGGGTTGGGGCAACGATTATAGCAGAGCTTCTAGATCATACAGATACACAAAACGTTAAAGTTTATACTGAAAATACAGCTGATACAGTGCAATACATTGATCGTGTTATGGGTGCTGAAATGGGAAAACTAGCTCAAGCATTTACAGGTAGAATTATTTCTAACTTAAATGAAAGCGAGAGGGGGCACGATCCAACATCTTTAATAACCAATAACGGAATAGATACAATAGGTGCTTGTGGTACAAATGATTTTTGTATAACTGGCTATGAAACTTGTTATTTATGTCCTAAGTTTAGACCGCTCGTTGATGGTCCTCATCAACAAATCTTAAATAAGTTGTATGAGGAAAAGGAAGAACGTTTAAAACAAACCAAAAGCATAGATTATGCATCATCCAAAGATCGTATTATTTTAGCTGTTGAGTATGTTGTTCAAGCTTGCAATGATATGAAAAGAACTATTGGGAGCCACTAATTATGAATAATCTAATTTTTACTCCACAAGATAATAATCCTAAATCTAATTTAGAGCAATTTATTAATTTCAGTAAAAATCAGCTTACTACCTTTGGAAATGATTGCTGGGAAAACAACCAATGGAAAACAACATTCGGCATTTATCCAGTTCAGGTTCGTTTTTCCACAGAAAGAATTAAATCTACAGCTTATAAATATGAGCCATTAGCTGCACCATTCATTGAATTTGCCAAAGCCTATATTCGTTATACTTATTCTCTAAATCCTATTCGGAATTTAGCCCGACATACTGAATCTTTACGTATAGTTGAAATGGCTCTCTACAATATTAAAGGAAAAGCTGACATACTTCAGCTTGATTATTTAGTTATTCATGAAGTAGAAAATATCGTATCAAAAAAATATAAAAAAGGTACGGAATCAGTCAATAAATTAGGTTATCAAATTCAAAAATTATTTGATTTTTGTAGAGAAAATCAAATTACACCTCAACTACCTTTATGGAAAAGTCCTTACAAACGCCCTAGAGATTTGACTATATTACTGGATGAAAAAGGAAAAGAATACCGCTCCAGTAAAATGCCAACTGATGAAGAAATGATGTTGGTAGCTAAACTCTTTCATGATGCTCCCAATTTAGACAAAGAAACTGAATATTACACAGCTGTTATGGTTCTACTTATGGTTGCTCCATCTCGTTGTTCTGAGTTAATGTCGTTATCTGTTAATTGCTTAGAATGGGAGAATGATAGCTTAGGAAATAAGCAATTAGGTATTCGATGGATACCTGCAAAAAATGGTAAAGTGGGATTAAAATGGGTTCCTAGCTGTATGCAAGATATTGTTGTTGAAGCCGTTAAACGCTTAACAAATATAGGCACCCTAGCAAGAGGAGTTGCTAAATTTGCAGAAGAAAATCCTAATATATTGATGTTATCCAATAAAGAGGCTGCGCCATCCCGTTCTTTATATCAAAAGCCTTTAACTAAAAGTGAAATTGTTGAAGTACTAGATATTGACAAAAATAACACTAATACTAAATGGTTTAAAAATTTAATAAGTAAAAATGATGGAATTATAACTTATGAGGCGTTAGGAAAATTTTTATATAAAAAATATACATCAAAATTTCATAATTGGCCTTATGTTGATAAACATAAAAATGTTAAGGTTTCTGAAGCTTTATTATTATTTAGAGAAAATGAATTTCATGATAACTTTTCCCCTAAAAGTTTTTCTTTTGTGTTGCCAACGGTGAATCAAATTAATGATAGGTTTTGCTATTCTGAAACTCGTCCTAAAACATCATTATGGGAAAAACATTGTATAGGCACATCCAAAGGAGAATTCATAAGATTGCCATCACACAATGCAAGACATTGGTTAAGTACAAAAGCTGAACGAGGAGGAATGGATGAGTTAACTTTAGCTAATTGGGCAGGACGAGCAAGAGTTGCAGATAACAAGGCTTATGATCACAGAACAGAAGAAGAAAAAAGTGAATCAGTTAGGAATTTACTCATCCCCGAAGATATTTCTATCTTAGATAAAATTCATTTGAATCTTCCTATTACCTATGAAGACTTAGGGAAAGATAGAATTGGAATCGCAACGGTAACAGAAATAGGGATCTGTGAACATGATTATGCAATGTCTCCATGTTCTCGTCATGGAGATTGTGAAACATGTAAAGAGCTTGTTTGTATTAAAGGTTTAGAGCACTCCTTAGAAATCTTAAAGGTGCGTGAATCCCAGATAACCGAACAATTTAATAAAGCTAAAGAACACCATAAAATAGGTGTTTTTGGTGCAGATCGCTGGATAAGTAATTTAGGATGGAGACTAACTCACATAAAAACTAAAATTAAATTCTTAGAAGATGAGAGCATCCCAAATGGTTCATTATTAAGGATGCCTGATGAGTATGATCCTTCCCCTATTAAATTAGCTTTGTTGGAAAGAGGAATGGATCTAGATATACAGAAGAAAGAAACAGCTAAGTTAGACGATGATTTATATAAACTAATGGAGTTATAGTATGCCTAAAATTCTTATTACAGAAGAAAATTTAGAAGATATAATCATATTGATTAATACTTGGGAGGGTAAATTAACATGGGATTTACTCTGTCATAAAGTGGCAGAACTACTGAATGTTAAAAGTATTGAGAGACAGTCTCTTGCAAATTATTCAGATATTCAAACAGCCTTTACTAGACGAAAACAAGAAATAAAAGAAAGTGCTAAAGCTAATCCAGAACCGAATGTAACAATGGATTATCTGCAAAAGCAAGTTAAGAATTTAAAAGCTCAAGTACAACGTTTGGAAGAAATTAATGAGCGATATAAACAGCAATTTATTGTATGGCAATATAATGCATATATGCATGGGATGACACAAGATACACTAAATAAACCTCTTATTGCTGTTAACCGTCAACGTAGGTAATTTATAGGATGTAAGGTAAATTATTTTGGCGGCAGTGATGGCAACAAACTCACCTTGGATGCGATTGGTATTGGTGACATTGTCTGCATCGATGCTTAGCGTGTCTCTGGCAATGACATTACCATTGTTATCCAAATTGCCAGTCAGCTGCATGTCAATATTTCTTGCTGAGACAGCACTGTATCTACCATCAGGGGTAAGTGCACCTGTCGCAATATTGGCAGATCTTAAATACAGCTTAGGCACTAAGACATCCTCGATTTTGGTGATGCTATTGCCATCTTTATCTTTGGTGGTATAGGTGATGGGCTGTTTGACCAGCCAGACGATGTCTGTGGTTAAGTTTGCCATCTGCTCAGGCGTGAGTGCGGTGCCAAGCGTGTAGCCGAACTGTTTGGCATGAGTGATGCCATTATCCATCAACTGCTTAAAGGCTTCTTCATTGCTACTGTAATCGGTGTTGATGTGTCTGCCTGTCAGTAGATAATACTGATCTTTAATGCGGGCTTGCTCACCATAGCCATCAGATAGGCGTTTGTGGATGTGATTTGGGTCTGATTGTAGTGCTTTTAGCATATAATCATTTGCTTGTATGCGTAAATAGGTTCAAATCTGTTTTGGTGTGATTAAGCACCAAACTCCCTACCAAAGCCAAGTGAAACTCAGTTAATGGTTTGGCTTGGCAGAGGGAGGGGTGGTTACAAGCTAATCCCATCAATGAAAACACATAAATTACAAATTAATTTGTTTTAATCGTTCAATATGAATAAATATTGGATTATCCCAATCACTATATGATTCCATATAAATTCTTGGAAATGATATAATTTTTTTATATGCAATATTTATCTTATCCCCATCTTCATCTATGATATGATTTATGAGATTCGAGCACAAAGCAATTAAATCAATAAATATGTATTTTTCATGCTTTAACTCATTTAGTGATAATATATTTATATTGTTTAATATATGTATAGCATCAATATTGTTTGGTTTCATGGCCTAACCTCTCTTCTGTCTATAATCCAGCCCGTAGGTTGGGTTGAGCTTGAGAAACCCAACAAATTCAATGAGTTACACCATAATTTTGGCTTTATCATCATTCTATTTTCCATCATATCAAAA
>NZ_JAMBAQ010000018.1 GCF_023336735.1 Moraxella oculi
TCATTAACCGCAGGCACTTGAACTGGAGCAACCTTGTTCACACGATCTTGTAGTGACTCTTTGGTGTTGCCTTTGTCGTCTTTGGCACCTTGTGGCAATGCTTTAACAGCTTGATCTGCTTTTTGCTTAGCTTGGTTAACTGCTTGGTTAAGTCTGTTTAGTTCATCAACTTCTTGTTGGCTGATGACGCCATCTTTTTTGATGTCGTTTAGCTTATCTTCAGCAGCTTTTTTAGCATCTTCTGCTTTTTTCACCAAGGCTTCTGCTTCGGCAATTTTTGATGAATCATTACCATTATCTTGTTTTTTATCATCATCTTTACTTTTGGTAAGTGCAACAATACCACCAGTACCCGTCAAACCGATGATCCAAGGTAAGACAGCCACCTTAACCTTGGTGCTGGCTTCAGCCTCACCCACCCACCATGGATGAATATAAGATTGACCACCTAAAGCCTGACCTTCAGCATCTCCAATGGCAAGCTCGGTAACATAATCGCCGACTTCACCAGTATCTGGAATGTAGTAGTAATATTTACCATCTTCCGACAGACCTACAAGAGCAGAATCCGCTTTTTCATAATAGCCTTCGATGATGATGTCATCATCTTGACCTTCTTTATCCAAGATGATATGTAGATTTTTACCCACTCTTTTAGTGATGATATGATCAGGTGCTGTACCACGGGCAACATCCAGCAATTCATAATTAACTTTAGACGCTGCCTTGATGACGGTCGGCTTGCCATCTTTGACGATGACGGTATGATTAGCCACAGTTTGGGTGGCGTTATGTATTTTTAATGCGATATGTTTAGACATAAGTATACTCTTAATTTTCTCTAAAATTGATTATTAAACCAACAATTAATCACTAACAAATGACGCATCTTACTGTTCGTTTGGAATGACTACCATGACACGACGGTTTTGAGCACGACCTTCTACAGTGTCATTCGTTGCCACTGGACGAATTTCTCCAAATCCTTGTGCACTGATGCGAGCTGGATTAACACCATAATTTTTAATCAGCTCCAGTCTGACCGCAGCAGCTCGTCTTTCTGATAATGCCTGATTATACGCATCTGAACCGCGAGAATCAGTATGCCCTTCAACAATGACTTTGGCATCTGCATACTGGCTTAGGAAGTCAGCCGCCTTTGCGATTTCCCCCTGGTATTCTTTTTTAATATCTGATTTGTTAGTATCAAATAAAATGTTTAATTTAACATTTGGGCGAACTTCCACATAGTATTCAGATACGGGCTGTGGTACTGGTGCGGGTGGTGGAGGTAAGACCGGCTCTGGTTTTGGCGGTGGTGGTGGGCAGTTTTCTGCCTGCACACGACTGATTTGATGATTTTGTCGATAAATACCATTAAAAGCGTTCGCAACTTTATCATCTTCTAGTGATGCCAACATGATATTGCGATCATTAACATCTGCAACAAGCACTTTGGTTTGACCTGGTTCAACTTTGATGTTAACGACCTGATGCATCAAGTCATTGATCTTGACAGCAGTTGGCACAAGCGATAAAGCCACATCGCCAGAACAAACGATGGCTTGAGCATAGTGATTGTCCTGTATACTTGTCAAGAATCGACCATTGACAGCGATATTCAGACTGTCGTCTGGATTGCTTTGTTTATCGGTCTTTGGTCGCACAAGAATGATGCTGGCCGTACGCTCTGAGAGTTTTGGGTTGAGAGGATTGCTATCTATTTGGGCAGATTTAGACCAACTGACCGCATTGGGAATGGTAGCGACGGCATGAGTACTAAAGAATAGCAACATGGCAGATGCTACAGCTGATGCAGTAGTTACAAAAGGATTGAACTTAGGCATTGAGCTTTTCCTTGTTGAATTAAATGATTGGGACGACAGCCGAACAGGGGCAAGCAGTTTGACCACATCGCTTCTAGTTAGGCTTCGTCAGATTAGAAATCATGTCCATTCATCAATAAATTAAATGAACAACTGTCTACAATGCGCATGATACTTTCAATAACAAATTAATGCAATATGATGCTAATGGGAAACATATGGTAACATTCTTTCATGTCAAATGTGCCGAATATCTCATGCAAAAAAAAAAAAAATGAAATCAATTACTTATATCAATATAATATTGACAATATTTAATTTATAAGCTGATATTTTTATATGAAAAGTTTACAATTGATATACATAATTAATACAATGTAACCATCAACCTCTTTGATGGTCATGATAGGCAACCAACCACCCTACTCAAAAAAAAACTTAAACTCAAACCCCATCAACCCAATCGATTGTATGACACATGACAAATACGCAAAAATGAAACAAACCGACACGCACTCACACCAAAACCCCAACTTCAAAGCCTTCTTTGATGGCTCGCTTGGCATCTAATCCTTCAGACCTTTTAGCACCGCCGATGATGTGGTATTGTGCGATTGGTGCGTCTCCAACATTCGGCATCAGGGCATTCACCGACTCTTGACCTGCACACACCACTACCGTATCCACACGCAACAGTTGTGATTGACCTTCCACCGTTATCCATAACCCCTCATCAGTCACTTTCTCATAAGTTACGCCACAGATTTGTCTCACGCCAGCTTGCTTGATGGTTGCTTTATGTACCCAGCCTGTGGTCTTGTTTAAGCCCTTACCCATCTTACCTTTCGATCGTTGCAGCAGATAAATTTGACGCTGGTGTTTGATGGGTGTTGGTGCCACCACAGCCCCAGCCGTCGTATAATTAGCATCGCCATCAATGCCCCATTGCCTAAAAAAATCATCGGTCGTTTGAGCAGATGGGCGAAATGTGGGTGAATGAACCTCTTCTGACACAGTCGCTCCATGAGCCAAAAACTCCGCCACATCAAAGCCAATCCCACCCGCCCCAATCACTGCCACACGCTTTGCAGCCACTTTTTTACCAGAAAGTAAGTCGGCATAACTCATCACACTAGGCAAATTAAGACCTTCAATGTTCAACCGTCTTGGTACGACGCCTGTCGCCACGATGACATCATCAAATGCCATTGTGCTTAATAACTGCCTGGTCACATGAATGCCCATACGAACATCAACCTGATGCCATGAGAGTTGTTCACGAAAATAGCGAATCGTCTCAAAAAACTCCTCTTTCCCTGGAATGACCTTAGCATAATTAAACTGACCGCCAAGCTCTTGCTTAGCCTCAAACAGCACCACCTGATGCCCACGATGAGCCGCCGTAATTGCTGCCATCATGCCAGCCACGCCAGCACCGATAACGGCAATCTTTTTGGGTTTTTTGGCAGGTTTGATGGTGTATTGAGTCTCATGACATGCCAAGGGGTTGACCAAACAGCTTACCTGCCGATTGTCAAAAACATGGTCAAGACAAGCTTGGTTGCAACCAATACAAGTATTAATCAAATGCGACTGATTACGGCGTGCTTTGCCAACCCAATCACTGTCAGCCAAAAATGGGCGAGCCATCTGAACCATATCCGCCTGCTTACTTGCCAAGATTGATTCGGCTGTTTGTGGCATGTTGATGCGATTGGAGGTGATGACAGGAATGTTCACAGCATCTTTGACGGCTTTTGTGTATCGCACAAAGCTTGCACGCGGTACAGATGTTACGATGGTTGGCACACGGGCCTCATGCCACCCAACCCCTGTGTTGATCAAGGTGATGCCAGCCTCTTGTAGCCAAGTAGCCAGAGTAATAACCTCCGACATGCTTGCTCCACCCTCCACCAAGTCCACCATTGATAAGCGGAAGCTGATGATGAAGTCTTCACCGACTTTATCACGAATCGCACGAATGACATCAATGGCGAATTTGGCACGATTTTCCAAACCGCCACCATACTCATCTGTGCGTCTGTTGGTGCGTTTGGATAAGAATTGATTAATCAAATACCCTTCTGAACCCATGATTTCCACACCATCATAGCCTGCTTGCTTGGCAAGATGGGCAGTCTTAGCAAAATCTTCAATGGTCGCAAGAATGTTATCCGTACTCATCTGGCGTGGCTTAAATGGCGAAATTGGTGATTTTATCGCACTGGGTGCGACCACAAAGGGGTGATAACCATAACGCCCAGAATGCAAAATCTGCAATAAAATCTTCGCCCCATGCTTTTGTACTGCACGAGTTACCCTGCGATGATGTACCACATCAGCCCTGCGGTTGAGCGTACCACCAAATGGGGTAAGCCAGCCTTGCCTGTTAGGGGATATGCCACCTGTGATGATCAGTCCAACACCACCTTTGGCACGCATCTCAAAATATGTCGCCAACTTACCATAGTGATAAAACCTATCCTCAAGACCAGTATGCATCGACCCCATGACGATGCGATTTTTAATGGTGGTAAATCCTAAGTCCAAAGGCTGGAAAATATGTGGATATGCCACATGATCGCCACCAGTCTCTGACTGACTTGAAAGATTCATGAATTTAGTGGGCAGTTGTCCCCCAAACTGCTTGGCGTTTTTTAGCACTGCTTGAAAAAATTCTTTCATGATACCCCTTAAGATTACATCGACTGAAAAATGATGATTTTAACATAGGCCTGATGGTTATTTTTTGAGATTTTTTGTCTGTGACTTTGCAGTCATGAAAGGTTGGCACATACCAAACCATTGCCAAAACCACCAAAACAATGTAAGCTATGATTTTTATATTAAGGAATTGCCATGACTGAACTTGCACCAGAATTTCGCATCACCATCTCAGGACAAATCACTCCTGCTGATGTTGCAGAACTTGCCAATCAAGGGGTTAAAACCATCATCAACAACCGCCCTGATCATGAAGAAATGAATCAGCCTACCTCCGATGAGATTCAAGCCGCCTGCGACAAGCATGACATCGCATACAAACAGATTGCTTTTGCAGGAGGCATGCTTGACATGACTCATGTTCAAGAGTTTGCTGATTTTTTTAACGCCACAGAACGCCCTTTACACATTTTTTGTCGCTCTGGCAACCGATCAAGCATCATCTTACAGGCGGCTCGTGATCGTGATCTGTTAGATGAAGAGTAGTCATTCGTCAAACCAACCAAATCGTTTCAATTCAAGCAAAAACACAAAGAATTTAGTAAAATAGACATTAAACCCTTCTTATTTTTAAGTATCGCACACAGCACTGCGTTCATCACATCAATCAGCTAGGTCAATCTTATGAGTACAGCCATTCCCATTTTAAATCATGATGATATTGAAAAAATGAAAGTCGCTGGCCGTCTGGCAGCAGAAGTACTAGAAATACTCGACCCTCATGTCAAAGCAGGTGTTAGCACAGGGTTTTTAGATGATTTGGCATACAAGCACATCACTGAGGTACAAAACGCCATTCCTGCTTGTCTTAATTATAAAGGCTACCCTTTTACGCTATGCACTTCTATCAACCATGTGGTATGCCATGGCATGCCTGACCACAACCGCCTTTTAAAAGATGGGGACATCATCAATATTGATGTTACCGTCATCAAAGACGGATATTACGGCGACACTTCAGCAATGTGGATCATCGGGGAAGGTTCGGTCATGGCAAAACGCCTCTGCGACACCGCTCAAAAAGCCCTATACGCTGGATTGAAAGTTGTTAAAAATGGTGCTTATTTGGGAGACATTGGCGCTGCCATTCAAGAAGTCGTCGAGCCAGAACGATTCAGCATCGTGCGTGAATTTTGTGGACATGGCATTGGCAAAACCTTTCATGCCGAACCACAAGTATTGCATTATGGCAAAAAAGGCACAGGCGTACAGCTAAAAACAGGCATGGCACTCACCATTGAGCCAATGATTAACCAAGGTGTCTGGCAAACCAAAATCATGAAAGACGGCTGGACGGCAATCACCAAAGACCGCAAGCTGTCTGCACAATGGGAACACACGCTGATCGTTACTGATAACGGCTGTATTGTTACCACCAAGCGACCAAATGAAGATTTGAGCTTTCTGAGCACTTAACCCCTCTGTTGGCACGCTTGCCAGCCAGGCGTGCCCACCCGATCACAAAAACCCACTCACATGCCAAACATCAAAGTCAGACCAAGCCCATCACGCCACATCTTATTGAACATTCAGCCGTGAATGACAATTTCACAAACCCACTATTGCTCAAACAGATCGTCAAACACAAATAAAATCAAACAGCATTTGCCCATTATCTGACAATGATTGATTTGATCAACTTAATATTTATGCTAGTATGGCATCAATCATAGCTTTGTCCATGAGGCCATCGCAATTAAGAGTTCCCACAAATACCAGTAAAACTCAATCATGAAACATCCACCTCATCACGATGCTAACATCTTAACCATCACTTTCACACCCCCACCAATCAAAGCTCAAGAACCATTTGATGGCACGCCCATCAAGTCTTGGCTACTAGACATGAATCACCAAATTGATGAACACTTATTAAGCTTAGACCATCCCACCGAACAAATTGGCAGTTGTATCCAGCTTCGCACTCACGCAATTGATGCTCTGTTAAGCGATTTGTTTCACGCTTATTTGCCTGATGATTTGGCACTGTTTGCCATTGGTGGTTATGGAAGAAAAGAGCTTCTCCCTCATTCTGATATTGATATGCTGATTTTGGGTGAGGACATACAGGCACACAGTCAAAGCATTGAACGCTTTGTGGCAATCTTATGGGACATTGGCATCACGCCTGCCATCAGCGTGCGTACGCCCAGCAACATGACTTTTGCCGCCACCGACCAGACCATCGCCACCGCCCTACTTGAAGCCAGATTGATTGCTGGCAATCAGATACTAAAACACACGCCAATCAACACAGTCAAGACCATCTGGAGTGTTCAAGCGTTTTATGCTGCCAAGATGGCAGAGTTCAAGGCACGCCATTTGAATCATCACGCCACCGAATACAATCTAGAACCGAATGTTAAGACCGCACCTGGAAGCTTGAGAGATTTGCATGTTTTAATTTGGTTGGGCAGATTTTATTTTGATGAAGCACATGATTTATCAGACCTAACAGAGGCTGGGTTGATCAGTAGCGACGAGCTGACCGACTTAAAAAACGCACAAAAATTTTTATGGCTCATTCGCCATCATCTACACACCCTATCAGGTCGTTGTGATGACCGCCTACTATTTGACCAGCAAAAAAACATCGCCAAGCGTCTAAACCTCATACCAGATGATGCTGATGGCAAAATGATCACACGAGCACTTGAACACATGATGCGACAATATTATCAGCATGCCATGCAGGTAGCCGCACTCTGTGAAATGTTGTGTGCTTATTACCAAGAACGCTATTTTGGTGGCAACCATAACTATCTAAGCATTGGGCATGATTTTTATCAGATGATTCATGCCAATAATGTCGATTTACCCCCAAAAATCATCGCCAAAGATGATACCATTTTCATTAAAAACCCCGAAAGCCTGCTTAAAATTTTTCTCATTATGGGGCAGCATGGCATCAAAACAATTGCCGCCAGCACACTCAAAGCCATACGCCTTGCCAGCAGTCAAATTGATGAAAACTACAGAAAAAATCCCAAAAACCGTGCACTTTTTTTGGCAAATCTACAAGAAAACAATCTGCTATTTCATCGCCTAATGCTCATGAAGCGTTATGGCGTACTGGGAAATTATCTACCCCCCTTTGGACAAATCATGGGGCTCATGCAGTATGATTTGTTTCATCGTTACACCGTAGATGCGCACACACTGCTTTTAATTCAGGTTTTACACCGTTTTGGCGATGTGAATGATGATGAATATCAGCATAAGTTTGACCTGGTGGGTGAGATTTATCAAAAAATCAACCGCAAGGACCTGCTCGTCATTGCAGCCATTTTTCATGACATTGCAAAAGGAAGGCAAGGAGATCATAGCAGGCTTGGGGCAGATGATGCCTATCGGTTTGCAACAGATCATGGGCTGAATGAAGCAGATGCGTCTTTTGTGGCATGGTTGGTGCGTGAGCATTTGACGATGTCGTTAACCGCCCAAAAGCAGGATCTTTCCGATCCTGTCGTGATTCTTCAGTTCGCCAGATTTGTTGGGACGGTAGCACATCTCAACCATCTGTATGTACTGACGGTCGCTGATATGAATGCCACCAATAGCCAGCTTTGGAATTCTTGGCGAGCATCATTATTAAAACAGCTGTATGTCAGCACACATCATGTACTTAGTCTTGGAGAAGAAACGATCGATAAGCATGCCGTCATCACCAATCGCCAAAAAAAAGCACTCTCTTTATTGACACAGCCATCTAATGAGATTAAAACCCTATGGTCTGATTTTAGTGAGGAATTTTTCTTAAAACAAAAACACACCGACATTGCATGGCAAACAGATGAAATTCTCACCCATCAACACAAACTCAAAACCAACGAGCTCATCATCACTTTAAGAACACATTCAGATTTGGCATTAAATGCCGTACAAGCATTCATCTGCACACATGACCAAAACGATCTGTTTGCCTCGACCGTAGGCGTGCTGGATCAGATGGGGTTGTCAGTGTTGGATGCCACAATTTTAACTGTCATGATTGATGGCATGCCTGCTGCATTAGATTGCTATGTTCTTATTGATCGTTACGCCATTGGTGGCGGGAATGAACGAGATGATATCTTGACAAACGCCATTCGTAAGCAGGCACTGATTGACGCTCTTACCAAAGCCCTCAAAGATGACAACCATGAGTTCGTGCCACGACATTTTGGACTTGATAGACGACTTAGGCACTTTACCGTCCCCACCCAAGTACAATTTACTAAAGCGACTTCATTGGCTCATACAGGGCAACAGATGATGTCGTTAATCACCAAAGATCGCCCTGCACTCTTAGCCAGACTTGGACAAGTATTTAGTCAACTTGGCATCAAAGTACATGGTGCACGAATCACCACTTTAGGGGAGCGTGCTGAAGATGTGTTTTATCTAAGTGATACCAATAGCCAAACTTTAAGCAAAGATAAATTAGACGCTCTAAAAGTCGCCATCATTCATGCCCTGGCATGATATAATGAGTGTATTTTTTTAGAATTGAATAATATTTGAAGTCAATACCATGCTAAAACACGCCGCACCATTACTGGTGGTCATCTCGGTCATGGCACATGCCGAATCGCCATCACCTGACTCATCAGAACAACCAATAACCTGTGAACAACAAATCAATTTACCCAGCGGATATCAGTTCGTCCACACCACTGAAGATTGTCAATACAATGAAAATCTGGCTGTTGTTAAAAAAGGAAATCAGTACGGCTATGCCAATGCACAAGGCGAAATTGTGATACCGCCACAGTTTGATAAGGCCGCCAACTTTGATGATGGTCTGGCACTCATCAAACAATCTGATAAGTACGGATACATCAACCCAAAAGGCACAGTTGTCATCAAGCCTCAGTTTGATGACGCATGGGGATTTTGGGAAGGTCGAGCTAAAATTAAACAAAACAATCACTATGGCTTCATTGACAAAAAAGGCAATATTGCGATTGCCGCCATCTATTCAGATGCTGGAGACTGGTTTGAAAATGGTCTGGTCAGAGTTAAAATTCATGGCAAATGGGGTTTTATTAATAAAAATGGCAAGATTGTCATTCAACCCATATTTAATGCAGCAGCAGATTTCTCTGAAGGTTTGGCATCGGTTGGCATCAAGACACAAAGTGGCTATAAATATGGTTACATCAACCCAAAAGGCGAGATGGTCATTCCCACCATCTATGATACCCCCGCCAATTTTATTGATGGTCTTGCTTTCGTCATCAAAGGCAATCAAGCGTATTATATTGATCAGTCAGGCAAAAAAAGCAATTGAAAACAATGAACGCAAAATTCATCTCATTGGCATTGCTATTATTGCGGTTATTTGTTAGAATGTCCAAATCTTGGGGATGTTCTGGCTTCGACGCTGGTAGCAAAACCTAATGGTGCATGTCAAGAGTGTATGCCTCTTGTAAATCAACATACCTTTAAAATAGTCGCAAACGACGAAACTTACGCACTAGCAGCCTAAGGGCTACTTGGGACGGCACAGATTGCCTTTGGTTTGGTTGCTCTCCCCGATGCGAACGCACAAAGGATAGCATCTGTTAGCGTTGCGATGACAGGTGCGAACTTTTAGCAAATCGTCCAATCCATCCTGACTGTCGGTTCGGTGCGGATTAAAGCCATAGACAGATTCTAAGCATGTAGAGTCATAGGCGTAGTGCTGGCGGACGCGGGTTCAACTCCCGCCATCTCCACCACCTATCAAAATCACTGAAAATCATCAAGTATTTTTAAGTGTCATAAACCATCAAAAAGCTTGTAAATCAAGGCTTTTTTGATGCCTGATTGTGTTTTATAAGCCTGTTTTGTATCGTGTTGCGTCATGTTATATCAAAGCATTTTACACACACAATGACACACATGATTACCGACCAAAAAATCAAATCATGCCAACAATTACCCATCATGAACAGCCCAGCCTTGCCATCAGCAGACATGGAATGTAGGGCAAATTGAGACATCAGCATAGACGCCTCACTCACAGTTTGACTTTAAGGACAGACAAACATACACAAACCCAAATGACAACACCTTTTATGTATTACCCATTAAAATTATTAAGACAAAACCAAAAAAGTCTGTTATAATAAAGAAATTGGAGATGTGGCTGAGTGGTCGAAAGCGCACGCCTGGAAAGTGTGTATACGTTAATAGCGTATCGAGGGTTCGAATCCCTCCATCTCCGCCAAACTACATTTTTTACGGTAAAATCAATCAGTATCAAGCTGTATCAAACACCATCAAAAACCCCTTGCAGGATAATACTTGCAAGGTTTTTTATTTTTCATGCAACAACACTCCATGACCAGCGATCAAACTCATATTGCCATTTATTAAGGCATCGGCATGGATCGTATGAATCTGGTGGCCTGATACTAAGGATCAGGCTTGCGTTCATCAATCTCACTCATAGGAACAGCGGGCACAAATTGCTCCCTGTTAAGATTTGCACCACGAGCAGCATGTTCTTGTTTTAAAGACTTAGCAACTTCTGGTGGCATGTAGTTTTCATCATGCTTTGCCAGCACTTCTGAGGCAATGAACACCCCATTTTTAAGCTCGCCTGTTGCCACGATGCCAGAATTTTCCGCAAACAAATCAGGCAACACACCACGATAGACCACAGGCACCGATTCTTTATAATCCGTAATTTCAAACCGTATATTAAGTCGGTCATTAGGATCTCTTTTGACCGAACCTGACACCACCATACCCCCTGCACGAATGCGTTTAGCCTCTGGTGCTTGACCCTGAACAATGGCGGTTGGGTCAAAATAATAATCTGTCTGCTGGCGAATGGCATACAGAATCAAGGCCACAGCGATCGCTACCCCTGCCAGCATGGCAAAAACCCACATGAGTTTTTTTTGTCTAACACTATTCATAATTTGGTGACTTGTAAAAATGATTGTCAAAGATACGATTGAATGGCCAAAAAGGCTTCAATTTAAATGGGCAGTTGCCTAACCAGATACACCATTTGCATTTAATGACTTACGCTGCTTGTTAGTCAAACGCGAAGACTGCTTGATGTTTGATTGCTGCAACCTTTTAAGCGTCGCCTTGCGTTCTTTTAAGACAAAAGAGATGAGCATGATCAATGCAACAAAAGTGATGCCATAGCATGCCCAAACGAACACCCCATGGCCTTGCATGTCAATGAATTCGCTAAGATTGGAAAAATACAGAGTCATCGCTTGCTACCTTATGATTGAGGATTGGCTGGCTTGTTAAGTAGTTTTCTTACCCACGATTTGTTATGTTCTCGTGCCAAAATTAAAGTGTTGGTGCGATAGATAGCAATTGCCGCCACCAAGAAGTACATGCCAATCATCATCATAAGCAATGGTAGCCACATACTTGCTGGCATTTTAGGGGCACTGGTTACTGTGAAAGTCGCCCCTTGATGTAGCGTATTCCACCATTGTACTGAATATTTGATGATGGGCAAATTGACCGCACCCACAATGGATAATATCGCTGCTGCCTTACCACGATTTTGGGCATGTTCAAAAGCTGCAAATAACGCCATCACACCAACATAAAGAAATGCCAAAATCAGCATACTCGTCAAGCGCGCGTCCCATTCCCAATAAGTACCCCAAGTTGGCTTTGCCCAAATAGACCCTGTCAGCAAACTAAGCACACAAAAAATGAAACCGATCGGTGCGATTGCTTGGGCAACGATGTTGGCAGTTTTAATCTTCCACACCAAGAAAATCACGCCAAGCACCGCTAAGGCAAGATAAATACTCATTGCCAAACTGACTGCTGGCACATGAATGAAAATGATGCGGTAGCTGTTGCCTTGCAAATAATCAGCTGGCGCAAAAACCAAGCCCCACACCGTGCCAAGGGTCAAAAAAACAGTTGCAATGACAGCAAGCCACTTGACCCACGGCGAAAAGATGTGAAAAAACCTCTCAGTACCGACCGTTGTCAAAAAACCCTGCCAAAGACGGTCAAAAAAACCCCTTGACTTGGACGGACGGAACATGTTATCAGGTGTCGTCATTGTATGAACCAACCATTGGCAAAAGATGAAAAAGTAAAAATAAGTATCCATAGAATTATAGCATGACTTCATGGCATTGGGAAATACATTGACATAAAACAAACCACAATCAACTTAAAAAAAACCTTGTAAAATCACTCATTTAACCGCATAATAATTCATCATTTATCAACCAACCTTAACATTAAGCAAGGAAAATCATGTCTGTTTCTCAAAAAAGCCTATCTTTAGCATTATTAAGTCTTGGCGTTGTCGGATTATCCGCCTGCTCACCCAGCCCCAGTCAAGCTCCACAAGCACCAAAAACAAGCGAGCAAAGTCTGGCCGATGCTGAGCGTGAACTTGCTGAAGCCCAAAGCCGTCTGGCTGCAGCTCAAGCAAAAGCCGAAGCAGCAGCCATTAATGACGCTGCTTCCCAGCTAGAAGCGCAGGCAGCCAATATCAATCAACCCTCAAGCGAACAAACGCCGATGGCGACCGAGACGGCACAAGCTGATGATGGCATGGGCGTCGGTGGTGCGTTACTGGCGGGGGCAGCAGCTGGGGCAGCAGCTGGCTATCTTGCGAATAAAGCCAGCAATGCTCGTGTGGCAGACGCTTCAAAGACTGCTCAAACACCTGCCACCACACAGCAACCCACCACCAATAACTCCGCCCAAAATGTACAAAGCGGACAGGCAGCAGGACAACGACAAAGTGCCGCTCAAAGCACACAAAATTACCAAAGTAGCCAAGCCCAAAAACAACAAGCCACACCAAGAAAAGGCTTTGGTAGCGTGGGTAAACGCTCAGGCGGCGGTCGTTCATGAGGCGCATCACCACCCAACCAAACCAAATTTGGCACCATGATTTGGCACGGATGGGATTTGAGCATGTAAGCATAGATCCATTCTACTGGCAAAACCACTGGCAAGACGATGCGTATTATGTCTTTGATGATGGCGAAATCAACACACTGACAAAAGCAACCAAAGAATTGCATCAAATGTATTTCTCGGCTGCACGCCACATCATCAAAACAGGTGATTATGCCCGTCTTGGCATTGATGATGAGTCAGCAGTCTTGATTGAACAAAGCTTTCAGCCTGACACGCCAACCCTCTATGGTCGGTTTGACTTATGTTATGATGGCACGAACACACCCAAGCTTTACGAATACAACGCTGACACACCAACTCTCATTTTAGAAAGCGGGGTAGCACAGCGACACTGGTTACAGACGCACGAGAACCTTGGTCATGCCAAGCAGTGTAATAGCATTTACGAACGCCTCATGGTCGAGTTTCGAGCTTTAAAAGGTCGCACTCTTTATTTGACCGCCATGAGTGATGAGAGCGAAGATGTGATGGCCACGCGCCACCTACAAGACATCGCCAGACAATCAGGGTTGGACGCACGATTCATTGATATCAGCGATATTGGCTTTCATGAAACACAGCAGGCTTTTGTTGATTTGTATGATGAACCGATTGAACTGCTATTTAAACTGTATCCTTGGGAATGGCTACTCCAAGAAGAGTTTGGGCAACATATTGCTAATGGTCGCACAACATTCATTGAACCTGCTTATAAACTACTTTTTAGCAACAAGGCAATGCTTGTGGTATTATGGGAACTGTTTCCCGATCACCCAAACCTTTTACCGACCTACCTTGAAGCAAGTCAATTCAGCGGTGAGTTTATCAAAAAACCGTACTTTTCTCGTCAAGGGGCAAACATTTCTTTACATACTCATGACTTTAGCTTGCAAACAGGCGGTAATTATGGCACAGAAGGGTTTGTGTATCAACAAGCCCAACTACCACCCACTTTTACTGACCAGCATGGCGACATAAAACACGCCATCATCAGTAGCTGGATCATTGGACATGGTGCAGCTGGTATCGGCATTCGTGAAAGTCATTCCGCCATCACAGGTGATGACAGCATCTTTGTGCCACACATATTTTATTAAACAATCGCACATGCCTTAAAAGCCACTTTTCAAAAACAAGCGGCTCTCTTAGCCAAATGCCAAATGAATGCAGCCAATCACAGCTTCATTGCTTTATTTTTAACTGCTCAAATAGCAAATGTATCCCAAACCAAAAAAAACAGCTCAAAACATTGAGCTGTTATTAAGAGATGATCAAAATTTCATTTAGAACGGTTGTTTCTATTTTATAGTAAAATGTAAACTATAAAGGTATTTAAAATCAAATAATTAAGTGCTTATTCTTTACTTTTCAATCTGGATTGTGTAAAAATAAAGTATGAGAAGATTAGATTTCAGATTTTATTTTTACACAATATGCTTGCTATGAGATACCAAGTTGGCAATGTTTATCCATAAAATCATTGAAAGAAGGAAAAGCAGGTAGGTTGTAGAAATTATCACGTTCAACTCTATAAGAGGCATTGCTAAATTTGAGTATGCTGTTTTTTACGCTTATTGATTATAGTAGTTTAATCTGTTTTATTCCACTTCCATCCCTTTTCCTAATATCTTTTAATTTCGATAACTCATCCACCAATCTTGATACTTTCTATATACTTATCATTATAAAAACATTAAAAATGCTTGTTGAAAAACGTGTTAGTATATAAAGGTCTATATCTTTATAAATGAGAGGGATTTAATGTGGTCAGATACCGAATCTAAAGAAGACTATCTCAATTTTGGTGAAGTTTCCCAAATTGTTACCGAAATATTGGAGACAGATACAATGCTTCCGGTTTCTATCGGTATTTTTGGGAACTGGGGAGCTGGAAAATCATCTTTATTGAATTTGATTGAGCAAGAAATCAACCAAGACGAATGGATTGTGATTAAATTTGACGCTTGGCTTTATCAAGGATTTGATGATGCTAGAGCAGCACTTTTGGAAGTAATTGCAAGCCATTTAATTCAGGCTGCCAAAGATGACGAAACTATTTTGCAAAAATCTAAAAACTTATTAGCTAGCATCGATGGTCTGCGTTTGGCTGGCTTAGTTGCAGAGGGTGCAGCTTTTGCTATGGGAATACCAACTTTTGGCTTAATTTCCAAAACAGTTGAAACGGCAAAGAATTCATTAGACGGTATTCAAGATGAGGCAGAAAGTAAACAAGTTGTGGACACAGGAAAGGATATTGTTGATTCGGGACGAAACCTTATTAAACCAAAAGAAAAACAAACGCCACCACAACAAATCGATGCATTTAGAAAAGAATATGGCGAAATATTACAGGATTTGGATAAGAAGTTGGTTATTGTGATTGACAACCTTGACCGTTGTCTGCCTGCTAATGCCATTCAAACATTGGAGGCAATTCGTTTATTTTTATTCCTAAATCGTACAGCATTTATTATCGCGGCTGATGAGGAGATGATTCGTCATTCCGTTGCAGAGCATTACAAAGATTTGTCGTGTCGTCATCAAATTGATTACTTGGATAAATTGATTCAAATTCCCATTCGTGTACCCAAAGCAGGTGTGCTTGAAATTCGTGCATATCTGTATATGTTATACGCCATTTATCAAAAATTACCTACAGAAAAACTGGCAAACTTACGCCAATTTTTAGAAGTCCATTTGCAGCAA
Organism: Moraxella oculi; assembly: GCF_023336735.1. GTDB lineage: Bacteria > Pseudomonadota > Gammaproteobacteria > Pseudomonadales > Moraxellaceae > Moraxella > Moraxella oculi. Next base: position 16,134 of record NZ_JAMBAQ010000018.1, read on the forward strand.
TCTTGGCAAAATCAATCCTTAAAACCAGAAGAGATAACCGTCAAAATTGATGAACAAGATAATCAAGCTCTATTGGCAGATTTTGAACGAGCAAATAGAATAGCCCCGTTATTGGCGAATTCGCCTAATATTCACGGAAATCCTAGAATTGTAAAACGCATTTTAAATACCATTAAAATGCGTACCAAAATCTCAGAAAAGCGTCAAATGCCATTAGATGAAGCAATTATTACCAAGTTAGTGATTTTTGAGCGATGTGTAGATTCTGATGTGGTGACAGAATTTTATCAACTTATCAATGAAGAAAATGGAAAACCCCAATTATTAAAAGAGCTGGAAAATAAAAATGAGCAAAACTTATCAATGCTGTCTGAAAATAAGCCTATTCAGGAATTTATCAAAGAATGGGTAAAATTAGAGCCCAAATTATCTGATGTTGATTTGCGAGCGGCAATTTATTTATCCAGAGAAACCATACCGCTAAACACTTATACAGCTCAACTTTCTCAAAAAGCCCAAGATGCTTTAAGTATTTTGCTTAAAACCACATCAAGAACAGGCTCACAAAATACCCAAAATACCATTCAACAATTAACAATAAATGAACAAATCTCTGTTATGGAGGCCTTAATTGAGCAATTAAGAAAAGCGGATGATTGGAGTAAAAGTCCAAATGGTTTTACGGGAGCTTGTTTGTTAGCAGAAAACTCAGAAGGTGGTGCAAAAATCTTAAACCGCTTTATTGTTGAATTGAAAAATAAGGGTGTTAATGATAAATGGTTTACAGTAAGATTAAAAAATGAAAATTGGTATCAGGAGTAATAAATGGGCACTTCACAATCTAGCGTAGGACCAAATGGTCGTTCGCCCCTATTACCCGCTTGGGTTGATGACGGTCAAGCATTACCGCAAACACCAGAACCGCAACGATTAAAGGGATTTCGCCAAGCGATCGGTAGGTCTGTACAAGGCGGTGGGCGTGAGGATGTGCGTAAAGCACTCGGTCATTATGCTCAAAAAGCGAGTGGCGGTAAACATACAGCCGTACAAAAGCTAGGCAAAATCACCCAAGCAGGTTCGGGCTTATTTGGTATTTTTTCAGGCAGCCAACAGCAACAATATTCGGTTAATTTAAACAGTTTGAATGGTCAGTCTTGCGATAAAGTCATCAACCAAATTACCGAACTTTTGGCTGGACATCACGGCGATTCAGACAAAATTCGTTATGCAATGAATATTGCTTTATCAGAAGCATTGGAAGGAATGACAACATTTGATGAAAATAGCGTTACCATTGAAGTCATCGGTAAAATGATGATTTGTTATTTAACTGAAAGTATTTTCTTACAAATTGCACACGATGCTGGTAAGGCTTGGAAGAAAGGCGATAATCCTGTGCAAATTGCCGAAGTGGAAAATGCTTTACGACAACTTATTCGTGAAGTGGTGGATATTACGCTTGCCCCTAAGTTTACTGATGATATTTGCCAGCTAACAACCGAACAAATGCAAGAAATTCAAAACCAAGCCATTTTGGAAATTTGGGAAGAATGGGAGGATTATTTATGACTCAATTGGTTTTTCATCACGACATTGAACAATTAAAAAATCTACCAAATGGTGCAATACCTGTTCGGTTGTATGGAATGGGAGATAAACATCTACAAATTGCTCATATAGGCAATAAGGTTTTGGATAGTGTAAGAAGGTTGGGTGTTGGGCTCAATAATCAAGTTATGGATTTTCTAGCCATTGCAATGGCAGTAACGGCAGCAGATACTTTTGTTTTGCGAAAAGATACTGCAAATGGTTGGTGTCGTTCTTTTTCTATTACATTGCCATTATGTCAGCCTGATATTTGGCACACGAATAAAGCACACTTAGAACAGATCTTACACTTTTTGAGTGGCGATATTTGGCAATTTAATTTTCAGGCAGACGGAAAATTACCGCCACAGCCTTATACGCCAAATGGCAGAACAAACTTGGTTGATTTGAGAAATAAAGACTGCGTTTGTTTGTTTTCAGGAGGTTTAGATTCAGCGATTGGAGCGATTGATTTATTGGAACAGGGATATTCCCCTGTATTGGTAAGTCATTCTTATAAAGGCGATAAATCGCGTCAGCAAGCAATTATTCAACAACTTAACCAAAATAGATATGCTAACTTTTCTCAATTTAATGCAATTGCACAGCCACATTTAAACAATGGTGGTACGGCTGAAATCACAATGCGAACCAGAAGTTTAAATTTTTTGGCATTTGCAGTTGTATCAGCTTATGCATTACAGGAAGTTATTCAAAAAGAGATTGATATTTTCGTACCTGAAAATGGGGTTATTTCAATCAATGCCCCTTTAACCTCACTCAGAGTTGGTACTTTGAGTACCCGTACCACGCATCCTTATTTTATTCAAGAAATACAAAAATTATTCACTGCAGTCAACATTCCTTTTACTTTAAAAAATCCTTATCAATTTAAAACCAAGGGTCAAATGATAGCAGAATGTAAAAATTTACCATTATTGCGACAAATTATCCCTGATACCGTGTCGTGTAGCCATTGGAAACGCAAAAACCAACAATGTGGGGTTTGCGTTCCCTGTTTGATTCGTAGAGCCTCATTGCATTATGCTGGGGTTACCAATGATGCTCAATATGAATTTAATGATATTCGGCAAATTTTAATAAATCAGGATAGAAAAGATGATTTGTTTGCTTTAATAAGAGCTATTCATCAAAAAAATGATCGCAATATAAATCAATGGGTTTTACAAAGTGGCCCATTACCTATTCAACAATTAAATCAGTTTGCAAATGTTTTTGTGGATGGATTGAACGAAGTAGAACAACTTTTAATAGCGAACCAAATATTATGATGGATATGCATTGTCATTTGGATTTATATTCCAATCCACAATATGTAGTGGAACGATGTCAAGATGAGAATCTGTATGTCTTATCTGTTACAACTACACCAAAAGCGTGGTATGGCACAAGTTTATTAGCAAAAGATTGTTCTCGTATTCGTACCGCTTTGGGATTACATCCCCAATTAGCTCACGAACGTTGGCAAGAATTAGAATTGTTTGATGCTTTGTTAAACCAAACTCGCTATGTGGGTGAAATTGGCTTAGATGGTGGAAGAGAGTTTAAGCCATATTGGGAAACTCAATTAAAGGTTTTTCGTCATATTTTAAGAAGCTCAGCAAAAGCTGGTGGTAAAATATTAAGCATACACTCTAGAATGAGTGCTAGTGCTGCACTAGATGAATTGAGTCAAATAAATGACAATTTACCAATTCTTCATTGGTTTTCGGGTACCAAACAGCAGTTAAAGCGAGCAGTTGAAATAGGCTGTTATTTCTCGGTTGGACCTGCAATGTTGAGTAGTAAAAAGGGGTATGATTTAGCTCAACTTATGCCAATAGAAAAAATATTAATTGAAACTGATGGACCTTTTGGGAATTTTAAAACACAAGCTTTATTTCCTTGGAATGCCAATATTAGCATTCCAATATTGGCAGGTATGTGGGGAATGAATATTTCAGAAGCTGAAAATATATTGAGACTAAATCTCTTTAGCTTAGTTTCAAAACATATATAAACCATAAGCCTACCTATCAAAATTCTCAATCACTCCCAATAACTCAAATTCCTTATAATATCTCTACCTACAATCTCAACTCAAACCATTAGGGGATTCCCCTAATGGTTTGAGTTATTTAATTTACAATGAAACTTTTATTATAGCTAGGCAATATCTAGCTATAATAAATAAGACTACCTATTATTAAGCTGTCTTTAATCGATCAAAATAACACGTTTTTAATATCCTTCTATTCGAATACCAGTACCTTTTAGAATACGGTTGTATTCTCTAATATCTCTGTCTGATGTTTTAGGTGTAAATTGTAAATCACCGTCTTCATCATAAGAAAACTGAGAAGGCATTTCCATACCACCTACATTTACTCGCTTTTTCCCTTTATTAGGGTTCTTCTTAATCCGAATAACTTGTCCTGTTGAAGATGTTTGTTTTTCAACTTTGGATTTGTGTTGAGTTTGTTTTGTTTCTGTCGTTGTCGATTGTATAAATTTATTAAATTCGGCAACCGTACAACCTGAAAGAAAAAAAGCCATAATACAAGGGGTAATGCACATTCCACTCTAAATGATCACTTATTCCACTCTTCACGTGACCACTTATTCCACTCTGATTTGACCACCCCATAAAAAAACCACCGGCCAAGCTAATTTACCTAACTGATGGTTTTGATGTCAACTTGCGTTTAAAAAATCATCCCCAAGCTTACACCACTCACCCAATCTTTATCTGAAAAACCTGTGGGCTCACTGATTGCTTTTGAGGTGAAGATGTCGTAATTAAAACTTAGGTAGGGGTTATTTGTATTTGGCGTATATTGTCCTTTGATGCCAATGAAAGCACCTGCTAGATGTTGTCCAAGCAGTAGCTCATTTTGGCTTTTGTTGTGATTGGTGATATAGCCTGCGTCCAATCCTAGATAAATGGCATGGTTTGATTGGCTGTTTGCTTTTTGCTGATTTAGAAAGCTTGGATAAAAGCTGATATCTTGTCTTACTAAGATACCATTATCCGCAGATAATGAACGCTCACCATCAAAACCTCTGACGGTGTATCTGCCACCAATGGCCATCTTTAAATCTGGTGTTAGACTGTCTGTGGCGTATTGGGCTTTGAGCGTGGTGCTGTGGATGATGGGCAACGGCTTATTACCTATGACTGGATTGTATCTGCTGGTTAGACCCAAGTTTAGCTGATAGATGCCAACACGAGCTGAGCCTTCATCAAACATCTCCTCTGGTGCGGGCAGTGCATTAAAAGCGGCTGTGCCTCGTTTATAAGATATATCGGTGCTAAGGCTATGCTTGGCTTGTTTGCCAAAAGTGGTCTCATGGCTGATGCCAAATAAATAACCTGCGGTTTTACGGGTTTGTACATCAATGAGGGTACCATCAATATCATTTTGTTGGGATTTGACATATCCGCCAGCGTACACATGGCTTTTGCTATGAGCATCTCTGTGTATTAGATGAGACAGCTTAGCGTTGTACCCACGAGAAGTACCACCATAGATATAATCTTGGGTACTACCTGCTACAGTTTGATGATAGGTGTAGCGATTGGCAGTTAGTTGCAGTACGCTGTTTTTAATCGGTAATATGAAGCCTGCCCCATAATTCTTAGAGCCCTTGCTCTTATCAGACGGATAGTCTTTGTCATCATTGATTTGATTACCCAAATCTCGCCCAAAGCTTAAATAGAGCAAATCATTGTAATTGGCTAGATTATCCACACTCAAAGTAGCTACGCCTTGATATTTCCCTGTGGATTTGGAGCCTGAATCATCAATGCTTAGACTGCCACGAATGCGGCGATGCTGAGTATAATCAATTAAAATATCACTAAAGCCAAGGGTGTTGATGGCGTTATCTGCTGATGGATTTAAACCAGTATGACTTGGCGCAATCTTAAAATTGGCATCAGCACTTGGCACGCGTTTAAAATTCTCAAGCGTAGTTTCTAAATCACGAATGTTTAATAGCTTGCCTGTTTGCGTGGTGAGTGCTGTGTCTAAAATGGCAGGATAAGCCCTATTTGTCTGTTTAACATAGACAGGTACTTTGCTATCCGCTGTATTCACCACCACCTGAGCAATCTTACCAGGGATTAGGGTTAATCTTAGCTCACCACCTGCCAAATTCTGATCACCAACCATAATACGACTGGTGACATAGCCTTGTTCAATCAAGCGGTTTTGCACACGAGTAGCAATAGCATTGATGTCAGTGGCTGTCATACACTTGCCTAATACACTGCTGCTGCCCATGATTTCAGGTATGAGTGCAAAGCCAAGCTTGTCTGCAAAGATGAGATCATCTTGGGATAACACCGAATAACCCATCTTATGAATATCAAAACAAATGGCATTATCTGCTGTTGGTTGTTCTTGGATTTGGGTGGTGGTATCAGTGGCAGCTATATCTACCACCACTTTTGGATTTGGCACCAATTGCTCTAGCAATGCCTGATTGCGAGCATCTTGAGTTTGGATTAGGGTTTGGTTGTTGGTGTTGGCAATCAAGAAATCATCCGCCGCTTGTGCGGTATTGATTTGTGATATGACTCCTAAAGCAATCCAAGTGGTTAGGGTTAACGGTTTTAAACAAAAGCGTGTCATGGCCATCCAATCAGTATTTAAAGTTACCCGATTGTAACTTATGAATTTGTTGATTGCAAGATGCTTTATTTAGATTTTATCATCATTTGATTTATCTTAAAAAATTAAATCATTTTTAAATATTGTGATTATAAACAGAATTGCATAGTAACCATAGATGCTGATTAGTATCATAAAACAAAAAGCGATTCGGGTATGCAGAGTAACTTTTAAATAAATTTAAAAAATAAAAATTAAATTTTAAATAGATAAGACTTTATTTTTAAGAATACCTGTGCTAGTATCCACACAATATTACTGCTTTGTTGCTAAGAATTGGTAAACTGGCAGATGCGTTGGATGATTAAAAGTAGAATCTGGTTGTATAAGTGGGTGTATTATGAACCGTTTTTGTTATCGTGTGATCTTTAGTAAAAGTCTAGGAAGACTTGTGGTGGTTTCTGAAAAGACAAGATCGCAAGGCAAATCTGACAACCCTAGCATGGGTGGTAGCACGACACCATCATCTGGATGGGGCTTTGGCTTAAAAACTCTTTCGCTATCACTTCTTCTTAGCCTAGGCTTGACAGCCCATGCCAACACCCCCACCACCATCATTGCAGACAAATCCGCCGATAAAGCCTTACAGCCGATTGTATTAAATACCGCAAGTGGTGTTGTGTCTGTTAATATCGCAACCCCCAATGCTCGTGGCTTATCCAATAACCATTACAGCCAGTTTGATGTGGGTAGTACAGGCGCTGTATTAAATAACAACCGTAAAGCAGTGGGCACCCAAATCGCAGGCTTTGTGGCAGCTAACCCCTATATGGCTCGTGGGGAAGCTTCTACCATCTTAAACCAAGTCAATTCCAATAATCCAAGTTATTTAAACGGCTTTATTGAAGTGGCAGGTAAAAAGGCGGATGTGATCATTGCCAATCCATCAGGCTTGGTGGTCAATGGTGCTGGGTTTATCAATGCTGGCAATGTACATCTGGCAGCAGCAAACAGCCAAGTTAATCAAGGGCAAGTGACAGGTTATGAAGTTGGCACAGGTCATATTGCCACCCATGGCAAATTAAACCTGCAAGGTACAGATTATGCGGCACTCGTTGCCAAAGCTGTGCAGATTAATGATGAAATCTATGCAGGGTATAAGCTGGATGTCATTACAGGTGAAAATCAGGTCAGCCTACAAGATGGCAACTTCAATCAGTTATCAGCCGTTCATCAAAACAATGGTGTCAGCAGTGCAAGCCAGCAAGGTGTCGCTCTAGACATCTCAAATCTGGGCGGGATGTACGCAGGTAAAATCCATCTGATTGGCACTTCCAGCGGCTTTGGGGTCAATAACCAAGGGGTCATCACAGCAACCGGCAATGGAAGGCAGCTTGGCACAGGTACACTCACGCTAGATAGTCAAGGCAATCTTGTTAATACTGGTAAAATCCTAGCCAAAGATGCTGTCATCATCAACACCTATGATAACACCACTCAAAACAATGGCACCTTGTTAAGCGAACAAGCTGATATTACCATCAATACCGCAAGTCTTAATAACACAGGCATCATTCACAGCAGCCAAACTGCCAAGATTGCAGCCAAAGAAGCGATTGAAAACCTTGGCAGTATTTATGGCGGTGTTTTGCAAGTTCATACGGATAAGCTTAATAACACCGGTCAGCTTATCCAAACTGGTACAGGTAAGCTTGATATCACCACCGATACACTCATCAACACCGATAAAGCTGTAATCGGTCAAAGTCTGTATGAGCAAACCAGCATCCCCACACCTTCTACCCCAAGCAGTGATCAAAGTGCTGGCAGTATTAGCAGTGAGCCAACAGATAATACAGCAACCAACCCACAGCCACCTACTTTAAGTGACTCTGGTTCAAACTCGCAAACCAAACCCATCCCAAATGCTCGTGGTCATATCATTGCTACCAACAGTATTCACAACACCGGCAATCAAGCACTCATCACCGCCACAGGTGATATTAGTATCACCGCCAATCAGACAAAGAACACCAATCAAGCATCCATTGACGCACAAACCTTAAACACCAAGACTCTTACCAACACCGACAGTAAAATCGCCTTAGATGATATTAATTGGCAATTAACCAGCTTTGACAACAGCAAAGGCGATATTAGCGCCAAAGATGGTATGGTGATTGAGAGTGGGTCTGATATTGTTAACGCAGGTGGCAGCCTGACAAGCGGCGGTGATATGACGCTTGTTGCCAAAGACAACATCATCAATCAAGGCGGCAGCATCACCGCAGCAAAGCAAGCAGATATCACTGCTAAAGAATTACAAAATGGCGGCAGTATCACGGCTGATACCCTGACCATCACACAACAAGCCGACTACACCCATACGGATGATGACAAGCTGATCGCAAACAATCTCACATTAACCACTGATGGCAAGCTGATTAACCAAAGCCAACTGACTGCTAATCAAGATTTGACGCTGAATGCCAAGCACATTGACAACAGTCAAGCAGGTAGTATTACAAGCGGTAATCACACACAGATTACTAGCCAAACCAGCATCAATAACCAAGGTTTAATCAATGGCGAAAAAACGCTTGTTCAAGCTATAAAAACCATTGACAATCTTGCTGGCGGCCGTATCTATGGCACACACCTTGCCATACAAGCCGACACCCTAAACAACACCCCAGCCAACAAAGCCAGTGATACCGACAGCCATCACACCGCCCCAGTCATTGCCGCAAGACAGCGTCTGGATATCGGTGTCAACACCTTAAACAACAACCCCAATCCTGACAGAGAAGGCAAATTCAACGAAGATTTCGACAATCAAGCTTTAATCACAAGTCTTGGTAGTCTGCACATTGGCGGCAATCTAGACGACAATCATCACGCCACAGGCAAAGCACAGACAGTGGTCAATAAAGGTGCGACGATTGAATCGGCAGGACAGATGCAGGTTGACACCAAAACCCTGCTAAACACCAATGCTGACTTTAAAAAGCATACGGTTAAGGTAGAGGAAGAATCTGTTTATGGACAAACGCTTTACCGCGCTCACGAACAAGCTGCCACCATCCCCACCGCCCAAAAGAGCACTGATGTTACTGATTTGGGCAACAGGCCAATGGCTGGTTTATTTGACTGCCCTGAAGGTAGCGATTGCATCATTAACTATGACAATAACTCTGCCATATGGGAATACTTTAAGATTGAGCCACCCAAACAGCCTATTCCCAACATCAAGCCCAAAGACCTGTTAGATGCACCTGACTTACCAAAAGGCAAGACCGCTCAAAGCTGTGCTTTGGCAGGTGCAAACAATCAAGCGTGTACCCAGTACAACAAAGAGTTGGCGAATTACACCAAAGTCATGGGACCATTATTGCAATGGGAAGAGGATAACGCCGCTGCCATTGAAGCGTTAGAACTGGCTATCAGGGAATATAATCGCCAATTTGCCACAAATAAAAGCGATGTTGATTTAGCCCTAAACATCTACACCACCGATGAAGCAAAACTTGCGCCAACCAGCAAAAAAGGTGCGCCTGATGGGGCTTTATATGTCAAAGACGCCAGTGGCAATTTCCACTTCGTTACCGAAGAGGTGGATGTCATTACTACTGACTTTGTCGTCTATGAAGATAAAACCCTAGCTTCTGACCCTGCTCGTATGGTAGCAGGACAAAATCTTATCATCCATGGCGACACCTTAATTAACGATAAAAGCCAAATGAATGCGGGTAATGGCTTTGCAATCATTGGTGATACCGTGATTCAAACACCTGACAATGGTTTGTATGGCGAAAAAACCAAAGTCACCGAAAATGGTCGCTTTACAAGATATACTGTACACTCATCAGCTGGTGGTCGTCGTCATAAACGTGTACCTAATGGTGGTGGTAGCTTTACGCAATCCTTTGCACCACTAGCAACTTATGAGCTCCCCATCCTAAATGCTGCCATCAATACCACGCCAAATAGCACCAGCATTGACAAGCCAGCCACAGGCAGTGATTTCTCTGTAATCATTGATGTCAATGACAACACCCTCACCATTCCAACATCAGCCCTATACACCATCAATGCAGATAATCCTAATCAACCACTGATTCAAACTGACCCTGCTTTTACCAATTACAAACAGTGGCTATCCTCTGATTATATGCTAAAAGCATTACAATCAGACCCAAATCACATCCATAAACGCCTCTTTCATGGCTATGGTGAGCAACAGCGTATTAAAGATCAGTATTATCTACTGACAGGCAGACACATCAATACCGATTACCGCAGTAATGAAGAAGCCTTTAAACAGCTGATGGATAATGGCATCGCATCAGCCAAACAGTTCGGCTACACGCTTGGCACCGCACTCACGCCTGAGCAGATGGCAAACTTAACCACGGACATCGTCTGGCTGGTCAAACAACCAATTACGGTCGTCACCAAAGACAAAGATGGCAATAGCATCACCAAAACCCAAGACGCCTTAGTACCCAAGCTGTATCTGCGTTCTGCCAATATTGCGACAGGTGCACTTACCCCTGATGGCAGATACAGTGCTGTCTCAGCAAGAAATATCAACATGCAGCTGACTGGCGATCTTGACAATAATGGCAACCTCATCGCCAAAGACACTGCTGCCATCACCGCAAACAATGTCAATAACACAGGCGTTATTGATGGCAACTTTGTCGCCATCAAAGCAAACAATGACATCACCAATCATGGCACCCTACACGCAAACAGTGCCATGAGTCTTGATGCTGGCAACCAAATCATCAACCAAAGTCTAACCACCACCCAAACAAACACACAAGATAAAAGTAGTTCAAGCAGAACTGACCTAAGCCAAATCGCCACCATCAGTGTTGGTGAGGGCTTAAAAGACAAAACTGATGAAAACGGCAAACCATCAACCACCCTAAGTCTGCGTGGCAATCAGATCATCTATCAAGGTGCCACATCAGACAACGCAGGCGGTAATACCCAAATGAGCGCCGAAAATGGCATCGACATTGGCACTGTTACCGCAAGCAACCACATCAGTGCTGTGGCAGATGACAATAATTACTTTAAGTACAATCAAACTACGGATGTGGGTTCAAACATCACAAGTGCTGGTAACACCATCATCACGACCACGGGCAAAAACGCAGACATTAACATCCAAGGCTCAAGCGTACAGTCGGAAGGTGTGACTGCTGTTAAGGCGACCGGTGATGTACGCATGACTGAGGGGCGGCAAACACAGAGTGTAGAGAGTGAAAGTTTACACACCAATCGCCGCTTAACAGGCAGTAAGACCGAACAGTCCAGCTTTGAGCAGCACAGCAGCACCAGCATAAAAAATCAGGTGGGTGGCAATCAAGTTGTCATCAGCGGTGTCAATACTACTTTGATGGCAACTGAAGTATTGGCGGATGGCGATATTCTTGTTAAAGCCGACAAACAGCTTAGCATTGGCTCTACCACAGACAGTCTAAGTAGCCACAGTAGCGAGCAAACCACCAAAAAAGGCATATTTACCACCGCACCCGCCTCAGTGACCCTAGGCAAACAGCACACTCGTCAAGAAAACAGCCATGAGCAAACCACCTATACAGGCTCATTGATTGGCACCACAGGGGGTAACATCCGCCTTGAAGCTGGTGATGACATCAATATCATCAATAGTGACATCATCGCTCAAAAAGATGCGATTGATGCCAATACAGGTAATATTTTATTTAAAGCCCAAGCTGTAGACATCACAAGCCAAAATATCCAAACCAGCAATCAATCACACTTCTTACAAAAAACCACAGGGGTGACTGCCGGTGTTTCAAGCAGTGTTGTGAGTGATGTACAAAGCATTAAAACTTTAAAAGACGCCACCCAAGACACCGACTCTCGCCGTGCCAAGCTCATGGGGACTTTAGCAGCTGCATCTAAAGTACGCACCCTCGCTCAAAATCTACAAAACGGCAACCTAGGCAGC
>NZ_JAMBAQ010000019.1 GCF_023336735.1 Moraxella oculi
AATACACCACACTAAACAACGTCCATGCGTAAGCATGATTGCGGAGTTGCCTTATATCCACCGCCTGAAGTCGGTGGTTTTACGGCAACGGAGGATAAATTGTATTATATGATAAATATTCACTTGGTATTTTTTGCCACTCAATAAAAACATAATTGGCAACCAATACCGCAATACCAATAAAAAATATATTAAGTATGCACAATAAGGCAATATTTTTACCAGCAGATTGTTTTTGAGCCATTATAATTTCTTCCCTTGCATTAGACGATATTTGCGGACAGGGTCATAACTTACTTCTGTTACATAAGTTCTTTCCAAAAACATCATTACATCTATTGTTGTGTATGTATCACGCATAATTTGGTCAAAATCAATTTTTGAGCCAATTTCCGATTGTTTAATGAGCGTTCCAATACGATAATAAGCACTTTGACAATCATTAGCGTGAACGGTAGTAATAGAACCGCCATGACCTGTATTTAGGGCGTTTAGATAGTCGTAGGCTTCATCACCACGCAATTCGGTTAGGAATATACGGTCAGGCTTCATACGCATACAAGACGCTAATAACTGTTTTGGCGTTACTTCCTTATAAAATAAATGCACCCTATTTAAATGTAATGGTAAATCCAATTCAGGTGTATCTTCAATCGTTACAATGCGAGTATCAACTGGCACTATATCGCAAACTGCTTTTGTAAAAGTTGTTTTACCTGAGCCAGTCGCACCAACCAAACAGAAATTTTGATAATGTTTTACACCAAGCTGTATAAAACTTTCCAAATCCCTTTCAGCTTTTGCTTTTAGCATTTGTAATTCAAATAATTGCAAATGCACATCATCAGGAATATCAAGCCATTTATTCAAATATCCAATTTCTTTACTTTCCGCTTCTAGTTTATCTTTTAAATGACTTGGCAAAATTATATTAGCTGTGGTAAATGTTGATTTATCAAGCCAGCGATTTAATCGCCCAGTTTTGCCATAATCACCCAATGTAAAGCGTTCTTGGCTTGGCTGTCGTATCGTAATAGAAACAGTACCCCTTTCGCACGCTGTCGGTATTACAACCTGTCCACGCTGTTCATCAGGAAAAACCCCTGAACAAATGGGATTTTTTGGAGTGATTTCTAATTTGTTTAAAATTGCAAAAGTATTGGCTATTTTAAGCAAAACAGAATAATCAAGATTGGGCATATCATAGCGTTGCCAGCCCTTATTGCTTTCCGTCCAAAGTTCAAAGGGTCGGTTAATAGCAATCTCTGTGTTGCCTTTATCGTCCAAAAATTCTTGAATGCCTGTCTCAGCCAAAAGACCACGCAAGGACGCTGTTCTATCAAGTAAGTGCATACAAAAAACCTTTATATTGTAAAGACAAAAGAAATACTAGCGTCTTTGCAACCCATAAATGCTGTTAAAGTCCACATCACGAGCAACCATAATATTGATTACTGTGCCCTGATTGATTGTGGCGGTTGGCGGTATATTGACGGTGTTTTTCAATACTTCTTCCATCATACTTTCTGCCGTGTTGGTTGTGTTGGTGATTGTTGTTGTATCCCCATCACTTTGCTTCTCCAAGTGAGAACGACCAATTTCAAAAGCGTCTTGAATGACTGACAACATGATTGCACCGCCAAAGCGTTTCCAAAAGTGATTATTAACCCTTGCATTTACGCCCATTTCCCCCAGTTGCCCTGTTGCTGGACTATCTAGGTTGATTGATACATTTTTAGGCGTTTCAATTCTCCCCCAAAGTATAGATACCCTTGCCTTGCCTTGTGTCATCTGAATATTTTGCTCACCAAATACGCTTGAACCACGCTCAATTAACAAAACCTTGCCATTGGCGGAATAAACATCTTTGGTTACTTGACAAATGGTAAAGCCCTGATATGTGCTATCTACTTTTGTCTTTAAAACGCATGGAATGGTTGTGCCTTTGAGTAACATCATGGTTGTGTCACCACGATTAGATACTGTGCCATTAGCTAGATTTGAAGCACGCATACTGCCAGCCAGTCCTGTTTCTTGTGGTTGGGCTGTGGCTTGTTTTGTGCCATAAACATCAACCAATACTGATGAGTGTTCAATTTCAACAGGGGCTTGCACTACTGTTGTTGGCTCTTCTACATATTCATCATTATATGCTGGTGCAACTGGCGTGGGTGCTGGTGCTGGCAACGGTGCTGGTGCAACATAATCACGACCTGCAACCATACCGCCACTATCATAGTTGTTGTATTTTGGCTGGGGCTGTGGAGCTGGCAACGGCTCAGGTGTTGGGGTAACAACATTTGCTTCTTCTTCCGTTTCCAAATCTTCTTCTAAGTCCATTGGGGGCGGTAAGGTCTGCATAGCTTGTTTATCCGCTTCAATATCCACTTTTGCACTTCTTGCCATGTCCTTTTGGGCTTGGGCTTGCTTTTCAGCTTCTTGGGCTTTTGCGTCCGCTTTGGATTGCTGATAACGCCCAATAGTCAAAGCAATACCTACCAAAATCACAATAAAACTCACTAACATAATTGCCAACAGTTTAAAGCTCTTGGCATTGCCAGCGTCTCTACCTGCCTGATTAACAGTAGGTACATCGTCTTTGATTTGAGCGTCTTCGGCATTGACCTGCTCAATCGCATTAACTCCATCAATTTCTTGATTTTCTTCTTGGTCTTTGACCTTTTTCTTAAAAATATTCATATTGAACCCCTACTTTTTTTCTACACGCTCTAAATAGTTTACAGATGTGCCATAATGATTAAATCCATTATCTCTTAGCTTTTGATTGGCAAGCTCCGCTACCGCTCCACCTAGTCGCAAACGGTATAAATGGTTGGTTTCGTGAATAATCATGGTATCGGCTTCAATATGTGTATTTACAAGGGCTTCTGTGCCATCAGGCATAACCTTGTAAACGCTTGGCAATTCTTTGGCATTATTGTATTGTAGGTAGGTAAATAGACCATTGTCCCACATTGCCGTTGGAGCAAGTTCTAAATTACCACGCTTGACATAAGCAGTATTGATTTTGCCATCAATCAAATAAGTATCATCACCCTGCTTAACCCTTTGAAATGTTGCTGGTGTTGGCTTAGCTGGTGCTTGGCTTGCCTTTTCTTGTGGGTAGTTAAAGCGTGCGACATAGGTCATATCGTCCGCTATTGTTGCGTACAAGGCGAACGCATAGGTGCGTTTATTGGTTACAATAATCATGTTAGTAGGGGCTGACACTTGTAACGGCTTGAAAAAGACATTATTTCCTTTGACTGCAATAGACCAATCACGAGCTTCGCCAACACCAAGCCCACCATCATCATGAATGGTTTCGCCATCTTCAAACTGGATAAGGCTAGAATGCCCTATTTTCGTTCTAATGACAAAAACATCATCAGTACGATAATTAAATACCTGCATACGAGTATCTGCGGTAAAACTTGGCAACTGTTCTGCATGAGCTGACAAGGTTGTCACTAAAAAGACAAAAACAAAAATCAGCTTTTTCATTGACCTGCTCCATCATCGTTTACTTGATAGGATTTGACCGTAAAGCCAAAAGGATTTACTAGGCGAATTTCATCAACCGTTGGTACATTGACATAGTCATAAGCCAACACCGCAATATGGCGACTTTGGATAGGTTCAGGCGACAGCTTACCACTCATCACATCATAAGTACCGCCATTCATGGGGCTGACCGTCTTCGTAAAACGGATTTGCATAAGATTATCGCCAATCTTAGAAACGCTGTTGATTTTGACATCTACACGCTGACTATTACCATAAGCCTTGTGTGGAGCGGTTGGCATGGCAAATTTATTTCTAATTTCGTTTTGGACATTGTTATCAGCAAACAACATCAAATCATCAAATTGCTTTTGAATGGTGTACCAATCATAACTTTCTGATAACTTAACAAAGTTGGACGCATAGTAGCGAGCAGTTTGTTCAAGGCTGGTAATTTCTTCATCTTTTAATGTGGTTACAATATCCACTTCACCTGTATTGTCATTAACACGCAAAACGAACGGCTCTTTTTCTTTTAGGGGCGTTAAACCCACGATAGCAACCGCATTGGCAATAGCGATAGCAACCGCACCAAGTGCCACATATTGCCAAAAAGTCTTTGACTTCTCTACAAACTCAATGCGTGATTTTTCAAAACCACGAGCTTCTTTCAAGTAATCATTGACCGCCTGATTATTGCTTATCTTTTTGTCTTTTTTAACCTGCTGAGACTTATCAGCTTTATTGGCTTTTTTTGACTTAAACATTATCGGCTTTCTCCCATTTCTTCTTGGTCTTGGTCTTGATCTTGGTCTGTTTGTGTTGGCTCATCTACATCTTGTGTTAATGTGCTAACACTATCACGATATTTAACAGTATTTGGCGGTATAAAATCAGGTGTATTTACTGCCACCCATTTACCTTTTGGCATGGGCAATTTATGCGTGGACTGGCAAGCCGTTAAGGATACTGTACAAAATACCATTAGGATAAATTTATTCATTACATAACCTTAATTTCTATGATAAAATAAAAAAGCATTTATCTTTAAATTTTCTTTAAAAAGACAAAAGGAAAAATCATGAAACACGCCACACTTTTCACATTGTCTGTGATTGTCATTACTGCCTTAACTGCTTGTGGCAAACAAGAAACCTACACCGTAGATTTTCTTAAAGAAAATGAAGCAAAACGCACCGAAGTATTAGAAGCCTGTAAGCAAAACAAACAATCTGATGAGAATTGCAAGAACGCCAATGAAGCTGAGAAAGCAGTTAAAACATCAGCGTATGGAAATAAAATGTTTGGCAATTAACTTTTGCCTTTCATGCTGTTACCGCCAAAAACTTTCCCATATGCCTTGTTACCCATAGCCAAACTCGCTTTTCCACCTGTTGCAAGGTTGGCTATGCTTCTAGCTCCCTGGCTAAATCCATTGATTGACATACCATTACCCAAAGCGGAAGCCAAGTCTGGAACTCTCATCAGCAATACAAAAAAGATAATAGACATTACAGCAACATTGATAGCAGTTGGAATAATGATTGTGCTCATATCCCTTATTTCTTCTATCATAAATCCAACAAAAAGACTAACAAATACATTTAAAATCAATACCATAACACTATATGTTACAATCTGATTTACCCAGTTAAAAAAGAATTGTCTAGTATTTGGAAATAAAGCACACATAATGTATAGTGGACCGATAACAGCCAATACAGCACAAAAAACTTTTGCCAACATCAAATAAGCCATAGACATTGTTAGGAATATGATTAAAGGGGGCAACATAATCAAAAGTGCTATAAAAAACAATAATTGTCCAGCAATATCCAATCCACCTATTTCATTCCAGCCATTTTCAATACCTGTAATAGAAGTATCAATAATCGTATCCAAAGATGATTGAACACTGGTTCCTTGACCTGAAAACGCTTCACTCAGCCCATCGCCAAAATTTAAAACTATCGGCATAATATAATTATTGTAAGCACCAATATTTAAGCCAAAAGTCAGTATTAGACACCATGCCATACACTTTTTAAGAAAATCAACAATATTTTCTTCTACTCTGCTATTCCAATACGACAGAAAAACAAATAACAAATAAACAGTAAAAGCACTGATAAGCAATGGCTCTAACATATTTATTACATTTGCTATATTATTTGATGTCAAATCAGTAACGGTTTCTGTTATTGAATTAAAAACATCTGAAAATATTGTAATTGCCATTGCTTACCCTTTTTAAATTAGCGTCTAAACATTTTTTGACCGTAAGATTGCGTTGCAATCTCTCTTGCTTGTCTTTCCAACATTTCCATTTGCTTCATCTTGATATTGATTTGAGCAATAGCAAGGTCAATTTGCGTTTTTTGAGCCATCAGCGTATTTGCCAAATCCGCTTTACTACTTGCGTCTGTGGTAAGGTTGATTTGGTCGGCAATTTTTTGGGCTGAGCGTGAAAATGTTGCCAAGTCTGTAAGCGACTGCTCAACCTGAGCGTAATTTAATAGCGTGGCTTGGGCGAGCTGTGCTTTTGGGTCTGTCGCTTCCCTTTGGCGTTGCATATCTGCTTCAATGCGTTTGGCAACCTGAGCCAGCACCTTATCGTAGTTACCGCTTGTCAAATCAGACAAACTAACACCGCTTGGCACATACTTACCAAGAGCTTTTTGAACATTTGGGTCATTGAGTAGCACACCTAAGCGAGCGTTGCCAGTTACCGCTTTAAGCTGGCTTCTTAGGTTCTCAATTTGCTTAATTTGGTTCTGCACTTGGCTAATCGCTTGGGCAACATTCGCACCATCAAAAACTGGCACACCAGCCGAGTAAGCCACATTGCTTGACCCAATCATGGTTAGTAAGGCAAAAGCAGAAATTGCTTTTTTGGCTTTTTCACTAAAATTTACTTTCATAGGGATATACTCCATACTATTAACAACTAATGAATATTATTGCAATTTACAGATATGCAATAACTTGATAAAATACATTCAACAGTCTAACGACCTTATTTAATTTCTACTATTGTAGATGATACCGAAGACACTAGTAAATCCAAATCCAGCGTACCTTGTTTTTTATCTTTTCTTGCTTGATAGAACAAGGGTAACCAAATTTCTGATTTTGGTCTTTCGTCAAATTTACTTAATAAATTATCAAGTAATTCTACATTTTCTTTGGTTGATGATAACACGCTAATTTCATCACCAAATCCGTACAAGTCCATCTTAGCAAAACTGGACTGCTGACCTTGTTTCACAAGGAAAATACGGCTTTGTGTAGATAGCGATTTCAAAATCGCAAATTCTTTTTCAGTCAGACCAACACGGATATAACCGCCCCCTTGCTCATTCTTATACTCTGCGTCAGGGTTCGGCAGTAGTATCTTGGTTGGGGTCTGCTGAATGATTGCTGGAAAGATTTCAGACTGTACTGCTTCTTCGGGTGACTGCGTTACTAACATCATAAATTCGCCACGCTTACGCCCTGTTTTCAGGACATCTAACATCATCTCTCTTGGCGTTTTGTATTTGAGTGGTAGCCAAAACTCTTCCACCACCGTTAAAAGTAATGGGTGATTTTTTGTCATTTCCGATTTCAAATACAAAAGACAAGCAAGCAATGGCTCGGTTGGCTGGTAATTCTCTTTCAAGATTGAACCAACATCAAAACCAACAATTTTAAAATTGTTAGGGTCAAACAGGTTGGTGTCACTAAATACCCAAGCGTAAGTTCCAGCCCCATACTCATCAGTTGTACACCACTTAACAAGGCGAGCATAGAGACTGTTACCACCCTTATCAGGCAATGACTGCAAAATTGCGGACATACAGCGACTTTCAAACGGCAAACTCATCACCGTATCCACCGCCATCTTGATTTGGTTTTGCTCTTCGCTGGTGCATTCGTGGTTTTTGTCGGTTGCACACGCCATTACCAGCGTATTCAAGAAGTCCATCAATTTAGGCGTTTTTTCAAACTGAAAAGGGTTAATGCCAGTTGGAATATTTTCTTCAATCGCAAAATAATCACCGTCCAACGCACGAATAAAAATATCCATACCCCTATCTTTATCCAAACAGAACATAGCTGGATTAAAACGCTGAACAAACACCGTCATTGCTGATTGTAATGTGGTCTTACCTGTACCAGTCGCCCCTAAAATCAGCGTATGCCCTGCGACTGCTTCACCAATATTATTTTCGCCAATATTGGTGAAATGAAAATTGAAGTTGTACAGGGTCTTTGCTACCGTCTCTAATGGCACAACGGCTGAGCCGTCCCCTAATGGGTTGCCATGAGCCTTGCCAGTTGAATAATTATGCAAGGAAAATGTACTTGCCAAGTTACGGCTGGTTTTCAGCATTGGGCGTGGCTTGTAGCGATAAGTCGGAAACTGGCTAAAAAATGTTGCTGGTGCTGATACACTCGCTTTTTTAAACACCGCCCCAGCCTTATTAGAAAAGTTGGCATTGGCTTCATTCACATTATTGACAGCTTGGTCTATCGTGTCGCCAAACACCATTAAACTGCAATGGTATTCCCCCAAAATCTGCTCGCCTGATGTGATAAACCCCTGAGCTTCCAACAATTCTTCACGCTGATGTACCGCCTTATCATCTGCTGAACGCATTTGGTTGGCTTGTCTTTCAATGCGTGTTAATGCCTTAGCTGGTGCTAATGCCACAAACGACTGCACCAAATTATATTCAAATGGCAAAGCCAAGCTCGCACTATCAAACAGCCCCAAATGGGTTCTGTTTGGAAAGTCTTTTAAATCTTGCAAGCAAGCAAAGCGGTTTCTTACTTCACCCTTAATCTGCAAAATTTCATGCCCAAAGTGCAATGTGGAAGACGGCAAAATTTCATAAGCAGGGCTAGGCGTGAGCGGAACAATGCCCCCTACTGGCGGTTCACCATTCAACAGCTCATAAAAAAATTCAAGCGGTTCTGACGATAAAATACCATGCTGATTTTGATAAGAAATTAGCACTCTTGGATGATATTGTGATAACATACTCAGTATTCTTTTATTTAAATTCTGAATGTCGTCAATGCCAGCTTCAAAATCATTTTCATATTTCATTACCAAACACATATAATATGTATTTTGGTAATAGTCTTTATCATTAAACCGTTTTAAATATTTGTCAGAAAAATCACGACAAAATTTATTATCAAATTGATAATCAGATGTGATTTCAATTTTTCTACGAAGTTGATAAGTATAAAACGACAAGCGACTAGCTTTATCTTTCGCAAGCTCAGTATATACTAGGTTTAAAGCGTCAAAATCGCTTTCCAAGTGATTTGTACTAATCGCTTCAAAGTTAATACCATCAAACTCAATCACGCTACAAAGATAGTTGTTTTCAAAATCCAAAACATCTTCGGCAACATGATAATAAAGTTTAGGTAATTCTTCTGTTGAAGCGGTTAGCCTGTTTAAAAACTTGCTGAATATATTCGCCATTTCTAAGATACTTCATTGGTACATAAGTTAAAGTATTGCCAAATTCTTGATAATACTTGCGTTTCAATCTAAATAACATTTCAAGGGCGAGTATATTTATCGCCCTATCATCTGTCTCAGAAATACTTCTGAGAAATAAAAATATTGGCAATCCCAAAGCTACAAAGGCAAAACCAATAAGCCCCAGTATTTTTTGTGCGATTAGCGAACCAAACATCAAAATCATTAAAACAATGACGGCTGGCACAAGTGGCACGCCAAACACCATAACCACACGGTCTAAACCGTTGTAGCTTGAAAATGTGCGGTACTCTTCGCTCATTATTTAAATGCACCGAAAATGTACGCTGCGATTGTTGCTACACCGCCAGCACAGGCATAGAAAAACGCAAATTTCAAGAAGTCCATCCAGTCACTATGACCGTTCCATGCCTGAACAAACTTGATGAGCAAATAAACCGCACCAGCAGAACCAGCTAAGATAGTCGCCCATTTCAAAATGTCTTTGAATAAGTTGTCTGCCTTTTGGGCACTATCTTCAAAGCCAGCTGCGAAAGCTAGCGTGGTACACGCTACACCTAAAAGCAAAATCAATGCTTGCTTGGCAATTACTTTGCCAATGGCTTTTTGATGTGCGGACAAAAAAGTTGTGTTATTCATAAAAATTCCTTATGATGAGTTAAAAATCCCTAAAAATGTCCCAACTGTTGTAAACCTTAGCAGGTTTTTCAGCAGTCAAATCACTTTCAGGGGTGGGGCTTGGTTGAGATGTGTCGCTAGAACGCACAGGGACGCTCATAGTTGCATTTTGAACGCCATTTGGTACTTGACTAGCGGAATTGATTTGAACAGCGTCTATGGCGGTTTTAGAGCCATTTACGGTGTCGTAGGTCTGATATTGGATTTTTGGTTGGAATTGAATTTGGGGTATAGGCGTGGGTGCGACTGGCTGAGCCACTCTTGCGGTCAGCTCATTGTAATTTTTGGTTGTCTTGGCGACATAGCCATTGCTAAATCCACCAGTCATATTGCCTGTGTTGTAGCAAGAAAACGCTCTTTGCATTCTCGTACCCTTGCCAGTATTGCCAGCACGGTCATAGCAATGCAAGTACACGGTTTGAAGTGCTTTAAGATTGGCACATGGTTGAAGCACCTGCTCCACCGTCAAGCCGAGCCATTTTAAATTGGCTGAGTTGATTTGACCCAATCCCAAATCAATATTTGCCCCACCAGCAAGTAATTGCTTGGCGATATGCACCGCTTCTGCGTAGTTTGTTGGCTGTTTTGCCAACCGCCCTGCTCCCCTGTTCACTCCGATAGCAAACGGATTGTAATTACTTTCTGTCTTTACAATCGCATTCACAATTACAGGGTGTACATTAGGACTGCAACTACTTGTGATGATAGCTTCCAACATCGCATAGACCCCTTACAAGCGACCTTTTTTTCTGATGTTGGCAACTTGACGGACCGTGCCGTCAGGGTCTTGAATGTACACATAAACACGCTTTCTAGTGTTTTGCGTCCATAGCTTTTGAGAGCCATTTTGACCGCCAATAGAACCGTCAGCGTTGGAAATCATGGGGCAAACTGGAAAACTTTTACCACGAGCCAAATCACGAGTAACTTTTCTGATTGTGGATTGACATTCAGGGGTGTGTATACCGCCAGCAAAGCACAAAAAGGCTTGACAGCCAAATATATCTTTGTTGGACAGTTGGGGGATTTGTACTTGTTGTGGGTCTGCCGAAGTGGTATTGGCAAGGGCAGACGCTGAGAATAGCGGTATAACCGCCAAAGAAAGGATTTTTAGAAGACGAAAATTAGGCGTTGCGTTGCGTTGCGTTGCGTTGCGTTGCGTTGCGTTGCGTTGCGTTGCGTCATGGTAGCGACTTTTTTGAGTATGTCAAGCATTTTTACTCCCGTTGTGAAAAATACTAGATACGAATATCTAGTGATTAGATTAACATAATCTACAAAAAATACAAGCATTTTTCACAAATTTTACAATTTTTTGTTATCGGAACTTTCTAGCGTATGACTGCTGTAAGTTTCTTCTAGCTCTGTGATGTATTTTCTAAGACATTCACGAATGTAGAATGTTTTTGGTCTACCTGTTAAGCTAGACAAGCTGTCTAGTCTCTCATTGAGTTCTACTGCAATGTTTACTGAGATGTTTTTGTACTTAACTTTGGTTCTACCGCTCACTGTTACCAGCCCCATGTTTTATCTGTTTCTTAGATTTTACTAGATTTTAAGATTTTTAAAAAGACAAAAGAGAAAATTTTTCTCAAAAAATAAAAAATCAATCAACAACAAGGCGAAGCGGTAGCGAAGCCCTTTTTATTATTTATAATATTTATAATATTTATAAGTTTTGTCCAAAGTTATCCACAGCCCTTAATGCTTTGTAAATAAAGGGTTTGAGTTGATTTTTGAAAACCCAATATGCGGAACTTTTTACACTTAAATGCGGAACTTTTTACACTTAAATGCGGAACTTTTTACACTTAAATGCGGAACTTTTTACACTTAAATGCGGAACTTTTTACACCATTTACGAATATTTATTGATTATTTTCCGTTTTTTTGGTTTAATATGGGTACTGATTTTGGAGTGATGACCGATGACAGATTTTGAACTTAAAACACTTGATTTTGAAACCTTGCAAAAGGTGAGTAAGTCCATTGAGATGATTGATGAACAATTTGGCGGTAATCCCATCATGAAGCGAGCAATCCTGAAAAACTATGGATTATCACTTGATGATTTTCCCACCGTGTTTGAGCCTAAGCCGATTGCCACGCACACCAAAGAGCAAGCCGTTCAAGCTCAGCAAGACAATGGGAATGAAAGTTTGAAATTACAGGAAAAACTTACTTATGGCGAGAAATGGTATGTGTTGCAAAATCGTTTATTAAATGCAATTACTAATTTGGATTTAAATGAAAGGCGGTTGATTATGTTTTTATCGCCTATGGTGCGTAAAGATGTTGAAGATTTTCCTAATAAAAATCGTAGAATTTTTACTGTCAAGGCTTTGGATTTTGCTAAAACATACGGTATTGATAATTCCAATACTTATGGAATATTGTCAGATACAGCAGATAAGATATTAATTAAGGCGTTTTGGTATTGGAATTTTAAGGATGATAAGCTATTTGGTGAAAAAACCCATAAAAGCGGTATTACTTGGGTTTCCAAGTGTAGTTACCTTGAAAATCAAGGGGAGTTGTCTATTATTTTAAATGACGAAATTGTTGAAATGCTGACTGTTTTTGATAAAGCAAATCCCTTCACAAAATATCAAATTGATGTTATTGTCAAGTTGGGTTGTTATGGTATTATTTTATTTGAATTGATTGTTAGTTGTCTATACCAAAATTTTAGGCAAAAAACATATACGGTTAAGTATTTGAAAGAAAAATTTAATTGTATTGATAATTACAAAACATATTATGATTTTAAGAGATATGTTTTAGATAGAGCAATAAAAGAAATTCATGAGCATACCAAAATCCGCATTTCTTACGAACAAAAGAAAGTTGGTCGTTCTGTGTCTGAGCTGCTTTTTTCTTTTGAAGATATATCACAAAAGAAAATTGAAGAGACAAAAGGAAAAGGGGGTAATGCTCCCAAAGACCCATTTACCAATTTCAAGATGAGCCAAAAGCAACTTTCACTATTTGCAACAAAAATCAAGAAAGCAAGCGGTCAAGATTTGGACGAAATTATCAAAGAGTTATCGAATGTACACTTACAGTCCAAGCATATTGATTTTCTTAAAGTGCTTGATTTTGTGCCGTCCGACTGGTATAGCGATGATGAAATCAAAGACCACCCTACACCACAACAAATTGATGAGCAGAAAAAACAAGCCAAACAAGCCAAAGCCAGTCAAGAAAAACTAGACCAAGCACAGTTAGAGCAAGATTTTGAAAAACTGCTTGCTAATGCAGAAGAATTTGTATTGGCAAACCAAACAAGACTTGGTTTTGGTATTGAAAAAATGTATTTTGAAAAGGGAGACTATCAGGGCGTAGTCAGAATTTGGGAGCGTTATTTGTTGAGCGAAAGAGACCGTAAGGGCTTTGCTCTACTTGATGAAATTCTATCAAGGTAATCAAGATGTTATTGATTTGAACACCGCTTATGGCGGTGTTTTTTATTAAAAGAAAAAAGGAAAAAATTAGGCTGTGGCGTAGTTGTGCTGGCGTTGCCATAGATTGAAGAACATTTGGGCTGTACCAATGCTAGGCTTTTCATTGGCAAGTTTGGCACGAGCCTGTTCAGCGATTATGTAGGCGTTTTTCACCGCTTTTGGGCTTGCTCCATTGTTCAAAACTTCTTCCAAAAAGTCTTGAATATCTTCTTCACTATTTAGATAATCTAAAATGTTAAAATCACTCATCTTCATCACTCCAATTTGCCAAAATAATTTTGGCTTGTTCAATATCTCGCTCTTGACTGTCTTTGTCGCCAGCACAAAGCAATAAAACCACGACATTTCCACGAATGGTGTAATACACTCGGTATCCAGCCCCTGTGTGAAATTTTAACTCACTGATATTGTCGCCAATGCCTTTGTGTTCGCCAAAAAATGCGTCTTGCTCAATGCGAAATAAGCGACCAAGTATTTGCTTTTTCGCTTGTCGGTCTTTTAGTTTTTTAAACCACTTTTCAAATTCATCTGTTTTCTTGATTTTGAATTGTGGCTGTTCTTGGTTTTGATTGTCTGTCATAACCACCTATCTTACTACAAAAAATATTAACAAGCAAATGACTACACCAGCGACAAAACCAGCACCAGCAAACAGGATTTCTCGTTGTTTGGCGGTGTCTTTTTTGCTTTGTCTTTGCAATTCTTTTGCTTGCAACTCTTCAATTTTGGTGATATGACGCTCAAAACGCTCATCGCTGGCTTTGTCGTACTCAGCCTGAATTTTGGTGAGAATAAAATTTAGGTCTTTATTCTTGGTGTCAAGCTCGCTCAATAAGCCTGTGAACGCTTCTGCTAGGTTTTTTTCGTGATTGGTGCTATTGCCGACATAATACTCATTTGAGCCGTCCAGTTGCATTTGAATGCTGGTAATGGCGTGTTCAAGCTCGCTTTGTATGCGTATGATTTGCTGACTGTTAAGCTCTGTGATTTTTTCTTCAAAGTCTTGGATATTGTCTTTGAGAATATCTCTAAGACCCAGCACAAGGGCAACACTTGGGTCGTCTTCGCCAACCTTTGTATTGGTGCGTTCAAATATGCTCTGAATGAGTTTTTTTACTTCTTTGTCTTCTTCGCTCATGGAGTTTCCCCATATTATGCAAATGACGGCATAATACCGTCATTTGTGGTTTTTGATTGTGAAAAATCACTCATCTTTAAAAACATCATCAACTTTGGAAAAGATGTCTTTTTTGATTTTTTTAAGGCGGTTTTTGGCAAGAAGTTCAAATGTCTTAGTGTCATTTGCTACTTCTTCAAAAGTCATTCCTTGCTTAATCATTGTTGAAAAGTCTTTTTCAAAAGTATCATTATTTAGTTTTGTAATTTTAACAACGCCAATAATATTATCAATCGCTTGGAATGCTTTTGTTTTTGAGAAATCCGTAGTTGGTTTTCCAAAATATTCATTTTCCCAAACAATAATAGGAACAGTTGGGTAGCTTTCGGCAAGTTTGATTAAGCATTTTTTGCTATCATCTTCGGCTTGTCCGTAGCTGATTGGCACATGAATGTAGATGTTTTTTTCAAAATCATCTTGAATAACACTTGGAATGTCCATCATAGTTAAATAACTATTAAATGGCAGAAATTCACCTGAACCAGTATCAACCAAGAAAGTTGCATTTTCATTCTCCAAGAAGTTTTGAAGAAATCCGTCAAATTTTGATTGGTCTACCAATTCTTCATCATCTTTCATGATGTCAATTTGTTTTACATTTAGGCTTTTGTATGAAGCCAATGTTTTGTTGCTTGGGTCAATGTCAATCAAAGTAACATCATCAACATTTTCCAAAAGATATTGAGACATTAGCATTGATACAACACTTTTTCCAATACCGCCTTTTGATTGCATTACAAAATGAATTGCATTGTTTAGTGGATAAGACATAACTACACCTATTCTGCTGGTTTAAATAAATCTTCCAAGTCTATATTGTCAGTATTTTTATCAAAATTCTGCAATACATCTTGTTTGATTTTTTTGGGTTTAAAGATAGATTTTTTTGAAATCTCGGTTTTTTCTTCAATAACTGGTTGTGAGATTTGGGTAATACTTTTATCACCTTTGTACTTTCGGTAGTTATTGCTAATCGCTTGTAGCGTTACACTAATACCAAATTTCTCTTCAACCAACTTTGCTATATCTTCCAAGGTGTATACCTGAGCTGGGTCATCTCTACACTTAATAATGAAAGCGATAGCTTCTTTTGTTAATCGTGGTCTAGCCATACATAAACACCCCCTTAGTGGAATTTGTGGCATTCTACACTAGAATTAAAGAATTTTCAAGCATTTTAAAGTATTATAACTATATTTTCAAGCATTTTAAAGTAAAAAATGAAAAATTTAAAGAATTTTAAAGCATTTTCAAGTATTTGCGTGGTTTTGGGGTTGGGGGGAGTGGCTCAGGTCTACACCCTGAGCTGATTTTTTCTTTGTTTTCTAGTGCAGGATAGGCTGTTGCCGTTAAAAGTATATATTTATTGTGCTATAATGGCTACTATTATTTACTATTTTGGAAACACCCTTATGTCCAACAGCTCTTTTTTGCTGAAAGGTTTAACGCAGAAACACAAAGATTTTCTAAAAACCTACGCCCAAAAAACCTTGTTCTTATTCAAGAACCAAGGCGATAATCGCCATCATTGATAAAATAATGGAAGATGAATTGGAAAGCCAAAAGAAAAATCTTGATTATTCTGGCATTCAAAAGAAAGCCATTCAGAATAAAAACTTATATATCTCTCAACATGAAGAGATGATAAAAGAAAACAACCAAGCAATTTATGAAGCCAAAAAACAGAAAAATCATGAATTGGCGGCAGAGCTTTCACGAAAAAAATTTCCTGTAAAAAAGCAAAGGATTCAATTTTCACTACCAGTCTATGACTATGATTTTTTGCACGAGCTGGCAAACCTAAATCAAAGCTCATTACAACATTACATTTCAACAGTCATATACAATCATCTGTATGGCGACAGAAAACTATTTGGCGTGGAAATTGAGCAGCTCAAAAAATCTAATTATGAGCTTCATAGAATCGGTGTAAACATCAACCAAATCGCCAAAGCAAATAATGCTGGTGATATGAAAGAATTGCCAATTAACCAGCTGTATGAATTTATTAGAAATCATACAAAAAATATTCAAAAAATATTAAAAAATAGCGTTGGCATTTATTAAGTTTTTCTAAATTATAAAAAATATTATTAGGCGTAAATATGGCTAAATTATTTGATGATATTGAGGACTGGTTCAATGGAACAAAAACCAAAACAGTCAAGTCAAAATCAAGTGGAGGCTTAAAGTCTTCCACCAGTAAGCGTAATTATTCTAGTTCACCGAAACAAGCGGCAACCAATGCGATTAAGGCAACCAATGCCAAATTACCGCAAGTTGTGGTTAAAATAAGCGGTTCATCAAAAGGGGCGAACAAAGCTCAGGCTCATGCTAATTACATTGGTAGGCATGGTAAGGTTGAGATTGAAGACCAAGATGGAAACAAGTACAAGGGTAAGGACGAGCAAAAAATCCTATTGGACGGCTGGAAAGCTCAGGGAATGCACGATAAGCACGAAACAGGCAGCCGCCGTGAAGCCTTTCATTTTGTCTTTTCAATGCCAAAAGGTACAAACCCAGAAGCCATGAAAGATGCTGTTAAGAACCTTGTGAAAGAAGAGTTTGAGGGGCATCAGTATTTTTTGGCTCAGCATTTAGATACAGATAGTCCCCATGTTCATGTGCTAGTTAATGCTACTAACGACAGAGGGGAGCGACTAAATCCACGCAAGCAGGATTTACACAATTACCGTATCAATTTTGTGCATAAGCTCAGGGAGCAGGGTATTTTAGCTACAGCAACACGCCGAATACATCGTTTTCAAGCCAAAGATGGTTATAGTCAGTCCAAGCTGCATGAAAATTTAAGAAAAGGGCAGGGTGTTCCCACGAAAAAACCGCCTACAAACGCTCAGATGAAGAAAATTAGCAATACCCATGCCAAGGTAGCCGAACAATACCAAAGCTATGCTAAGAGCCTTACAAGCGAAAATAGAGAACTTAAAAAAGAGATTGAAAAACTAACAAAGGGGGTTGCTGTAGACAAAGGCAGATAGTTTCTTTGCATATCAAAATCAAATTTGCAATTTTTGAGATTTGTGAATTATCATATCTGCAATAACTTTATGGGAAGATAAAAAAGATGCCTTTATATGAAAATGCAATAGACATCGTTCGCACCAACTTAGAACAGTTACAAAATGGTGAACGCCCCAAATTTGTTGCTATTGGATATTTTACTGATGAGCAATTTACTAAAGTTAATGAATTTCGAATAGTCAATGATTTACCCCCATTGGAGCAAAATGAAATTTTGTATATAGGGAGGCATCATTATCAAAGCCGAGCAGAGAAAGATGGATATAAAATTTCCGATTTGATACAGCAAATTGAAAATGCTTTATCCGAAAACAGCCAAGTTATTATGGCTCAAAGAATGACTGCCATTCAAAACCAAACGCCACGCAATGACGGTTATGGCAATATGGTAAATGACCGAGCTATTTTTGAGTTAACTACCAAGAAGCCAAAGGCGGAACTATTTTCAGTCATTCCCAAAGGGGATAATAATAAACCACCAAAATAAAATCCGCCTATATGTTGACATACAAGCGGATTTGGTATTATAAACGCAATCTTGGGTAACTTAAAACTCCAACGCCCTTGCGTTCATGTTTAATATAATGCATTTTTGCATAAAAATCAAGACTTGGTCTTGCTTTATTTTGAATTTAACCATCTTAAAAAAATAGATAGTGCTTTAAGATAAATATTTTCCAATCTTTTGCATACAGTGAATATCCCACTTCTTTAAAATTAACCAAACTTGGCTTGATAAAATATTCAATCAAGCCTTGAAACATTTTAAAAAGAAATAGAACTAGTGCCAAGACAAACAGAAAAATCAAAATGATAAAAGCTAATGGATATGGAGATAGAAGTATTGATAGAGGCGGAGACATAATTAAAAATGCACCAATCCAAAAGAAAGGAAACAGAAATTGAGACCTAAATGACAATTCTTTGGGAAATATGGCTGTTATTATTCTATCTTGCTCCATGCACCAAGCAGGATAGTACCCTTTATCTTTAGCTCTTGAACAAATAGCACTGACTGCATCAATAGCGTTGTTAAGTTGCAATATTCGCACAGCTTTGTATTGCTCTGCCGCCATGACACTCTCCGCCTTTTTCTTTTTCATGCTATCCGTATAGCTATTCAATTCTGAATCAGACATGGAATTTTCCTTATCAAATCTCTCGAGGTTGGTGTAGTTGTTATAATAGGTATTATTAGAGTGTACCATATAAATTATTTTCAGATAAGTCCCTTATTTATCTAAAAGAACAAAACTTTTAATATCGCTTTTATTAACCATAAATCTTTCCTGCTTACACTCATACTCTTCAAAGCTACGACAATCTAAAATTGGATACTTTGGAATGGTTAATATGGAAATATTACGCAGATAAGGGCGGTAGGTTACTGAGGCAACATATTGGCAATCTTGGGCAACCTGACCGTCTTTGTCGCAGGTGTGAGTTATTAGAGCGATGTTAGCATAACTCACATTGCCGTAATTGATATAATAAGTCGACCAGATGCAAATAGACAGAAAGATGACCCCTATTACGCCATGAGCATATCGTAAGAGTTTGTCCATCTTGCTTAGATTTTGATTGTCCTTAACTGGTTTTAGTGCAATATAAAAGCACCACATCGCCAATGCAGCAAAGAACCAGTTAAAGTAAAATTGGTCTAATTCTGTTTGCTCATTATAACTACTGAGCACGAATAATAGAACCGCCCCAATGATTAGTAATATAGAAGCATCCTTCATAAGTTACCTGCTTAAAAATTAATTAAATACGTGCATTGACATTTCTTGTATGAATAACGCCAAACTTCCCAAGATTTGCGTTGCTGCTCAACAAAAATACAGCGTTGTCACTAACAGACGTGTAAAAACCTTGCTTGTCAAAGATAACATGGCAATTTTTGCAATATCTCAAATTTTTATAGTAGCTGTCTAATAGTTCTTGTTGTTTTTGAATTATTTCATTTTCTTCATGGTCTGCTGACATTGATCTCGGTAAATTAAATAAAAGAGGGATAATTCCCAAGATAGGGATAAGAATGACAAAATAAATGAAAGTATCTGCAAATGCGTTTGCAGAACGCCTGAAACCATCGAGACCATTTGCCATAGCCACTCCAGATCCAGAGAAATCATTTGCCATAGCTGCTTCAGAATAGCAGGATACAACTACCACTGAAAACAATCCTATAAAAGAAAAACCTATAAAAGTGATTATAATTTTTAGAACACTTGAACTGCGGTCAGATTTAGGTAGGACAACAGGTTCTGTTTTTTGTTGTAACTTAGTCTTGGATACAGTATGAGTATTAATATTCCCAACAGTAGCACCAGTATATAGGCCAAGTCCTCCGCCCAATCCAATTCCAATACCGCTACCAGACCCGATAAATTTTCCGTTGGTGCTATTGTGGATAATATCGTCATTGATAGATGACAATAACCTTCCTACTTTACCGCAACAAGGACATTCATCGGGTTGTTTGTAGGTGAATACAAAATTTTTTGACATAAGCAGTTCCTTGAGTAAATACTTCATAAAACTTCATGGTTAATACCGTGAAGTTCATAGATTTATAGATCTGAATCCAAGATTGACGGCATACATCACGCCAAGCAGAATAATAACAAGAATAAATGACAATATTAGCAAAACAAGATAATTTGTGTTGTTTGGATTTGACATAGAATTTCTCCAATGAATATACCAATAGGTTATACCCTAATGACATATATTATAACCCACTAAAATTTTATGTCAATAGGGTGTTGTTGAAATTTTAATACAAACATTGCATAATATTAGTCAATTTTTTATAAAGACATAAAAGAAAATGAAAAACCCCTTAGACCAAGACCAAATCATAGGCATTGACGAACATATCAAAAAGCAAAAAGTACAGACTGTTGGCTATATCCGAGTATCTACCATAGACCAAAGCACCGACCGCCAGCTTGACGGTGTCGTCCTTGACCGCATTTTTGCCGACAAGATGACAGGTGCAACGAAAGACCGCCCCCAGCTCCAAGCAATGCTAGATTATGTACGCTATGGTGATACAGTCGTGGTGCATAGTCTTGACCGACTGGCACGAAGTCTTGAAGACCTAATTTCAATCATCAACCAACTCAATAAAAAAGGGGTTAGCTTTAAATCTATCAAAGATAATTTAACCTTTGACGGCTCAAACAATAGTCCTATGGATAAATTCTTTTTGCACATCTTAGGGGCGGTGTCAGAACTAGAACGAGCTTTAATCCGTGAACGCCAAAAAGAGGGTATAGCCAAAGCAAAACAAAGGGGTGTGTATAAAGGGCGTAAACCAACCTTAACTGCCGACAAAATCAAGCTCATAGAAGAGCGGTTGGCAAAAAAAGAAAAGGACTTGCAAAGTTACAAATCCATTTCATACCAAAGCATTGCTGATGAAATTGGCGTGAGCCTTGCTACACTTAACCGCTATCTTGCCAAACGCAAAAAGAAATAGCGTGCGTTTTATTGTTTGTTGGTCTTCCGCCATTACCGTCAAGGATAGCTATTCCATTGGTACAACCAGCTGCAATGACAAGGGATAACAACAACAAGTGTTTTATCATTGTCGCCCCCCATCGTCTTTGTCATGTTCTTGGTGCTGGCTGTCAATCGCTGTCTGCTTTCCCATATCTTGCTGTTGCTCCATGTAGCCTGTTGGAAGTGGCAACCGTTCGCCATTGGCATAACTGGGGATATGGTCGGCAAGGCGTTTTAATAAGTCTTCTTTGGTCTCAGGTGCGTATTTTTCGCTGTGAGTGATGACTTCTTTCCAAACTTGAATTGCTTTTAGGTTCTCATCGCTCATCTGCGGATAGCTTTGTTTGATAAAATCACTATCTAGGCGTTCCTGTACAGTTGGCTCAGATTGGGTAATATTTGGTTGTTCCTTTGGGGGGTTAATGTGGTTAAGCTGTTCTATGAGTTGTCTCTTAAACTCATCAACGCCTTTATTGACATAAACATCATTCCAATCTTTGCCCTGTTCGCCAGTAGCAAATTTCGGTACTAAAACATGGGTATTTGGTACGGCTTCGGCTACTTTTTGAGCGTCCACAAGACCGACATTCTCATGCGGTTTGCCTGTATTGGGGTTGATTTCAAGGGTTTTGGCGTGGTCGTTGTCAGCACCAATATAAATCTTGCTATCAGGGCAATGCTCCCTTACTTGCTGTGCAATATTCAATAATCCACCTTTACCAAAAGCTACAACCACCGTCCGCCCTGTTTGTTCGTGCAAAGTTGCACCTGTGGCATAGCCTTCTGCGATAATAATTGGCTGGCCATTTTTCGCTTGACCCAAAGTAACCGATAATCCATTTTTTTCACCGCCTTTTAGGGCGTATTTAGCACCTTGATAGCCGATTGTCTCAAAAGACCGTAATTCCCCCTGTTCGTTGAATTGGGGTATCATCAGATTGCCCTTTTGCAATATCATTCTTTCATCGCCTTGATTTCTCAACGCTTGGGCTTCTTTCCAGTCATTTGCAATCACAATATCATTGGCAAATTGTGGCGGTAGTTGGCTCTTGTCAGGCACAATACGCATAATGTGATTGTGGGTTACTTGCTTTCTGTCCAAGTATTCATGTTGCTGGGCGAGTGGTGCAAACTGCATAACCATAGCAACCCTGCTGGCGGTCTTATCATAAGTAGCTTGCTGTTCAGGGCTTACACTATGGATTTTTGGTGATTGACCTTGCTCTTGTGTGGGATAGGTCTTTTCGGTGCTGGAATGGGCTATACTAGGCGTTGGTTTAGCTAAACCTTTGGCGACATTTACCGCTTCTATGTTTTTGAGTACGGCAATATATTCTGCTGGATATACCCATTTTTCAGGCGTACCACCACGACTAAAATTTGTAATGCGTCCTGCTGGTATTCCACCATCGTTGCGGTAAAGCTGATACATGACATTTTTTTTATTCGAGCCGTCATTACTTAGGCGGTGCGGTCTTCCATCTGCTATGGGATGTCCGTTGTCCAGACTTATGCCATTTGCTCTTAAATGCTCTGCAAATGCTTCTTCGGCACTTGGCACATGAGCTGGTTGTAGCCATTGCTTAACTTGTGGATTTTCAGGTTCTAAGGTGTACCAAACTTTGTTGGGTAAATCAAATTTAACAATGCCATCTACTTTTAATTTTTGAATGGCTTCATTATCTGACGGTGTGGTGTATAGGTAGGTCTTGCCCTGTGGTGTTGGGGTTATTGCTGGGTTTTCTGTGGTCTTTTCCTTTTCAGGAACAAGCCACTTCTCAAACTTGCTTAAATCAGTACCTTGTGGCACATACCAAGACTTATTGGCATTATCCCATTTTGCCCCTAGTGCTTTGGCTTGGTCTTTCTCGGCATAGGGGCAGTTGATATAGGTGTTTTGAGTGCTTAAATTAGGTTTGGTTTGGCTGTTTGTAATGTGGGTATGTGCTTGGCTAACAGGGCTTGAATTTCTTCCCTGCTGGGTGTGGCTTTCTTGGCGACTTCCTGACGAAATTTCTCGTCCGTTGCCATTCTCTCGCTCGCTTTCGCTGTCTCGTTCAACCACTCTTGAACCCAAGAGTTGTTTTGCTCTTTCTTCTGAACCAGCGGATTGTTTAAAGCATTCATAATCAATTTTTCCCTGTGAATAATGATTGATAAGATGATTTTCCAGTCGCTTTGCAATATCAGCCTCTGTACCCTGTGATTTTATCACATCTAAATGTTGCCAGCCATCATATTTTATAGTGTTTTTGTTACCGTCTGGTTTATCAACAATATGCAATTCTACTTTATCGCCAAACTTATCTTGTATGGCTTTTAATCCGTCATAAGTATTGCCTTGAATGCGTGCCATTGTGGAAATTGGAGCACCACGCCCATCATTAGGGTCATAGTATCTTTTAAAGGTATTTTCTAAGGCTTGTTCAGGTAAGGGATTAACAGCAATAATTTCAACCTTAAAACCTTTATCTAATGCCTGTTGTATTTTTTTAATCGTTGCTGGGTTTTGATGTGCATTAGCTAATTGTCCTTCAAAAACAATACCAACATTTTGTTTCAATGTATTACTATTCATTACTGATGAAGTTTTACCAGCCCCCGGGCAACCTGTTAAAAAAACAACTGTATCACGCCCATCTGTAACTGGCTCGTTAATCATTTGCTCAAAATGCAAGGCGGATAATGTGGCTGCCGAATTGTGTACTGCATTATTGAATTGGTTGCGATGAGCTGGCGATTGATTAAAATCATCAAACACTTCTTTCATCATATCAGAAGCGATATAACGACCGTTAAAAGTAGAACTCATTTCTGTATAAATTTTAATTAGTTCTTGTGGGTGCTGTTTAGCTAACGCCATAACTCTATCTTGTACTTCTTTGGAAGCTGGGTCATTGCTAAAATCTTTGGCAATAATATTAAGGGAATTATTTTCTTGGTTTTTCATAATTGGCTCTAAACTTTCCTTTGTCTTTTCAGCACCAGTAACTGCCAGCGTGTCAGCGTGAATAATCTGTTCAGGCTCATAGTGAACTGGCACAAATTCTTTATCTACTTCTTTGAGTGTGTCAAAAACGGTATTGTATGCCTTGCCAAGCGGTTCTAATTCTTCTGCTTTGGGATAGGGGTAAGCGTCTAAATTCTTTTGCCAATCTTTTTCGGCTTTGATATTTACCAAAAAATCATTTTTAATTCCCATCGTGGATAGGGTGTGTTGGATATGTCCTTCAAATGCCCTAGCGGTCATTTCCACATCGGTTGAAAAGTAGGGCTGACTGCGGTATGCGTCCGCCTTTTGTGAACGGCTGTATAATTCTGATTTATGAATATCTTTAACCAATTCACGGACTGGGGCGATAAGCTCTTGGTGTCGTGCGGTGCTGTTGGCGTTTAAATGGCGTGTTAGTAGGCCATCGCCATTTTTCATATAGTGGTCTAGGGCGTGCCACCATTCGTGAGCGAGTGAGCCAGCTCCACGAGTTTTGGTAAGGTTAATAACCTGTTCGCCACGCTCATAATGAGCGGAAGCCCAACCGCTTCCCCTTGCACCAAAGGCAATGCCAAGCGTGCCATTTAATCCTATGGCTTTTGGGTCAATTTTTAAGGCTTTGGATAAGTCCATAAAGCCGTCATAGGCATTATTGAGCATTTGCTGGCGTTCATCGCCAGTTACCCAGTTACCAAACTGTCCACCACGCACCCCAAAAGTTGCCATAAACTCATCAGGTGTTATGTCGTGGTCTCGGTAAGATTGCCCTGTACGCTCTTCATTGACTGCGTTTCTCATATCGGATTTTGTAATGGAGTTTTGCTCCCTGTGAGCCGTCCAGCGTCTGCTAAGCTCTGCAATATTTTCAGGGTCTTTTTTATATTCACGAGCTTCTGCCAATGTTTCAAAAGTGATAAGGGGCGTTTTTTGGCGGTCAGTCTTCGCACAAATAAAAGCGGTGTTGTCTTTTTTGTAAGTGTAAATATCAAAACTACTGGCGGTCATTTCCTTTGTCGCCATATTTTTATCCTCCGTTGCCGTAAAACCACCGACTTCAGGCGGTGGATATAAGGCAACTCCGCAATCATGCTTACGCATGGACGTTGTTTAGTGTGGTGTA
>NZ_JAMBAQ010000020.1 GCF_023336735.1 Moraxella oculi
GCATGATAGAGATATCAATGCTAGTAAGAACATTCTTGCGGTCGGGCTTGACCGTCTAGCAGTAGGAATCCCCTCGGTTTAGCGAGGGGAGGAAGTCAATAATGGACGAAGCAACCAGTCATTTAAATGTTGAAAAAGAACAAGAAATTAATGAAATGATTAAATCTTTAAATATCACAAGAATAATGATTACCCATCGCCTA
Source organism: Moraxella oculi (assembly GCF_023336735.1). Taxonomy (GTDB): domain Bacteria; phylum Pseudomonadota; class Gammaproteobacteria; order Pseudomonadales; family Moraxellaceae; genus Moraxella; species Moraxella oculi. Next base: position 204 of record NZ_JAMBAQ010000020.1, read on the forward strand.
GAGACAATAGCGAGTGCAGATAGAGTAATTTGCCTAAATAAAATCTAAGCGTACTTTAAAAAGCGTGCCATTTGCCCCATTATGTTTTATCATATGATTGAAACATAAAAGACGAACAATAAGGCAAAAACCCATGGCACACGAATACATCAGCATTAAGGGTGCACGCACGCACAATCTAAAAAACATTGATGTGAACATTCCAAGAGATAAGCTGGTCGTCATCACAGGACTGTCAGGCTCTGGTAAATCATCGCTTGCCTTTGATACGCTCTACGCTGAAGGTCAACGCCGTTATGTGGAGAGCTTGTCCGCTTATGCTCGTCAGTTTTTAAGTCAAATGGATAAGCCTGAGGTAGACAGCATTGAGGGTCTTTCACCCGCCATCGCCATTGAACAAAAATCTACCAACCACAACCCACGCTCTACGGTTGGCACAATCACCGAAGTGTATGATTATTTGCGTCTGCTATTTGCTCGTGTTGGTACGCCATACTGTCCTGAACACGGCTTGCCCATGGTCGCCCAGACGGTGAGTGAGATGGTGGATGACATTCTCGCCAAACCCATAGACACCAAGCTGATGCTCCTTGCTCCGATCGTGCGTGAGCGTAAAGGTGAGCATGTGGCACTGCTAGACAGTTTACAAGTCCAAGGTTTTACCAAGGTGCGTATAGATGGCGTGGTCTATGAGATGGATGAGTTGCCAACTCTTACCAAGACGCACAAACACACCATTGAAGTGGTGGTGGATAGATTTAAAGTGCGTGAGGATTTGGGTAATCGAGTGGCGGAGAGTTTGGAGACCGCTTTGCGACTTGGTGGCGACATTGCCGTGGTGCATGACATGACCACTGGGGAGGAGACGATACTTTCTGCCAGACACTCCTGTCCTTCCTGTGATCGAGCGGTCAGTGAGTTAGAACCAAGATTGTTCAGTTTTAATAATCCTGCTGGTGCATGCCCTTCTTGTGATGGCTTGGGCAAACGCCAGTATTTCTCTGCTGACCGCATTGTTACTGAGCCTGCCAAATCCATCAATCAGGGGGCGATCCATGGTTGGGATAAACGCCACGCCTACTATTTTGGACTTCTGACCACTGTTTGTCAGCATTTTGGTATTGACATGGATGTGCCATGGCAAAGCTTGGCTAAAAAACAACAAAATATCATCCTAAATGGCTCTGGTAAAGAAAAACTGACCTTTAACTTCACAGATGAGCGAGGACGAAAAACAGTTAAAACCGTCCCATTTGAAGGAATTTTGCCTTACTTGGAGCGCCGCTATTACAGCACCACGAGTAATATCGTACGAGATGAGCTTGCTCAATACTTGTCCGACACCACCTGTAATGTTTGTCAAGGCGTGCGATTAAACGAAATCGCCAGAAGTGTGAAAGTTGATGGGCGTGGCGTGGGAGATATTATTCATCTGCCGATTGGACAGGCTTGGCAGTATTATGAAAACTTAAAAATTGATGGTGCTAAAGGCGAAGTGGCGGATAAGATTTTTAAGGAAATTCGTGAACGGCTGGGGTTTTTGACCAAAGTAGGGCTTGAATATCTCACCCTTGCCCGTTCAGCTGAGACGCTATCGGGAGGTGAGGCACAACGCATTCGATTGGCCAGTCAAATTGGGGCAGGTCTGATGGGAGTGATGTATGTGCTAGATGAGCCATCAATTGGTCTGCATCAAAGGGATAATGATCGCTTGTTATCCACACTGACGCATTTGCGTGATTTGGGCAATACGGTGATTGTGGTAGAGCATGATGAAGATGCCATTCGCATGGCAGATCACATCATTGATATCGGTGTGGGGGCAGGCGTGCATGGTGGGCGAGTGATTGCCACAGGGACGGCAGATGAGATTGCTGCTAATGAACAATCACTCACAGGTCAGTATTTATTGGGTAAAAAACGCATAGAAATCCCTACTGTTCGCTATCAAGCAAAAATAGGCGAAGTTAAGAAAGGTAAAAAAACCGTCAGTGAGCCACTCTATATTCGCCTAGAAGGTGCTAGGGGGAATAATCTAAAAAATGTCAATCTAGCCATCCCAATCGGCGTCATGACCTGCATCACAGGCGTGTCAGGTTCTGGCAAAAGCACACTCATCAATCGCACACTCATGCCCCTATCGGCAACCAAGCTGAACAATGCAACCACGCTTGTGCCAGAGGCATATGACAAAATCACAGGGCTTGAACATTTGGACAAAATGGTGGATATTGATCAAAGTCCGATTGGTCGTACACCACGCTCAAACCCCGCTACCTATACAGGTGTGTTTACGCTCATTCGAGATTTGTTTACCCAGACGCCAGAGGCAAGAGCTCGGGGCTATAAGGCTGGAAGATTTAGCTTTAATGTCAAAGGAGGTCGTTGTGAGGCTTGCCAAGGCGATGGTATGATTAAGGTGGAGATGCACTTTTTGCCAGACATGTATGTGCCGTGCGATGTTTGTGCTGGTAAGCGATATAATCGTGAAACGCTAGAAATTCGCTATAAGGGTAAATCCATCAGCGATGTATTGGACATGACCGTTGAGGATGCTTTGGTGTTTTTTGAGGCGATACCTGCGATTGCCCGTAAATTAGAAGCTCTCATGCAGGTAGGTTTGGGGTACATCACGCTGGGGCAGTCTGCCACGACACTCTCAGGGGGTGAGGCACAAAGGGTGAAGCTTGCCAAAGAGCTTGCTAAAAGAGATACAGGGCAGACGCTTTATATCTTAGATGAGCCAACAACTGGTCTGCATTTTCATGACATTAAAAAGCTTCTTGATATTTTGCATGCCTTAAGAGATAAAGGAAATACAATCGTTGTCATTGAGCACAATCTTGATGTCATCAAAACAGCCGATCATATTGTTGATTTGGGTTATGAAGGTGGTGCTGGTGGCGGTGAGATTGTTGCTTTTGGCACACCAGAAGAGGTTGCCAAAGATGAGCGTTCGCATACAGGCAGGTTTTTACGACCAATGCTTGGTCTGTAAAGAGCATGAGGGGTCAAACAAGATTGGCATGGTCTATCATCAAAAGGATATGCCAAAATCACGGCTTTGTGAAACACAAAAAGACGAATCATGACATTCGTCTTTTTGTGTTTTGATTTGCTTGTGTTTATTGGGGTTGTCGCATTCCGATGCACTCGCCCATTTTGACTGTTTTACCGTGCGTCAACTCATCACTCCAAGCAACCTGTGCTGATTTTGGTAAAACGATGATGGCGGTCGAACCAAGATAAAATCTGCCCAACTCATCGCCTTTTTTAAGCATCAAATCATGCGAACGCTCTTGAATGTAAGGCGTGCGTTTGATGGCGCCTGTCGCCACGCATTCAATACCAGCGACAATCATCGCACCAACCAAAATCACACAAGACTTACCCCATTGGGTATCAAACTCACACACAAGGCGTTCATTTCTGGCAAATAAATCAGGCACATTGGCAGCGGTGGTATTATTGACTGAAAACAGCGTACCAGGTAGGTAGCGAGTGGCGGTCAATGTGCCATCAAAAGGCATGTGTACACGGTGGTAGTTGGTTGGGGCAAGGTAGATGGTGGCAAAGGAGCCATCATTAAACGATTGTCCCAGCTCATAATTTGCTAAGAGCTGACTGACATCGTATTCACGCCCTTTGGCTTGGATGAGCTGACCGTGTGTGATGGTGCCGATTTGGCTGACTGTGCCGTCAGCAGGGCAGGCGATGCTATTTGGCATCTCATTAATGGGGCGTGCACCTGGCTTTAATTCACGAGTAAAAAATTCATTAAAGCTGACATAGTCATCCAGACTGTCTTTTTTATACTCTTTTAAATCAATGTCATAAGCTTTGGCAAAGGCGTGAACTAAGGCTTTTTTGACATAAGGATTGTCGCTTTTGGCGAGGGTTCCTGCCAATTCGGATAAAGCTTGTTGGGGAACGAGATTTTGTAGGATGCAAAATAGATTCATGATAAATGTCAAATAAAAGTTAGAACATGGCATTGTAACCCATTTTGCACAGATTACGGCATGTTATTAACAAAGATATACAAAAAAACTTAAAAATATGCGTGCGTATTAAGGCGGTTGATCATCAATCATGCAAGCATAAAAATATTGTTTGAGCTATCATTTATGCCAAAAATCCGATATGATAAGCATTTTTAATGGGTGGCTTGATGTCTGTTGCACAAAATTTTGATGACTTTGATATTACACATTTATGGCATCCTTACACATCAATGACTCGGCCGATCGCCGCACTTAAAGCGGTAAAGGCTGACGGCTGTTTAATTACATTGGCTGATGGGACGGTGTTGGTTGATGGCATGTCGTCTTGGTGGTGTGCGATTCATGGTTATAATCATCCTGTGTTAAACGCTGCCATCACAGAGCAACTGGGGCGAATGTCGCATCTGATGTTTGGTGGCTTGACGCATACGCCTGCCATAGAGCTTGGTAAGCGATTACTAAAAGTTACCCCTAAACCCCTGCAACATATTTTTTATGCTGATTCTGGTTCGGTGGCCGTAGAAGTCGCCCTAAAAATGTCAGTACAATATTGGCATGCACAGGGCAGATCTGCCAAACAAAACATCATCACGACCCGTTCTGGCTATCATGGCGATACCTGGAATGCAATGAGTGTGTGTGATCCTGTAACAGGCATGCATCAGATTTTTGGTGAGGCGTTGCCGAATCGTATTTTTGTGCCAGCACCCAGTGTGAAGTTGGGTGATGATTGGTCAGATGATGCCTTGATTGACATTCAAAACGCCTTTGCCAAGCATCATGAAACACTTGCTGCGTTCATTATTGAGCCTGTGGTGCAAGGGGCGGGGGGTATGCGATTTTATCATCCTAATTATCTCAAAGCCATTCGTGAGTTGTGTGATCGCCATGGCGTGTTGTTGATTGCTGATGAAATTGCCACAGGATTTGGTCGGACGGGCAAGTTATTCGCTTGTGAGCATGCCAACATTGTGCCAGACATCATGTGTTTGGGCAAGGCGTTGACAGGTGGTTACATGACGCTTTCGGCAGTATTGACGACCAGTGAAGTAGCACATGGCATCAGTGCTGATGATGGCGTGTTCATGCATGGGCCAACTTTTATGGCAAATCCTTTGGCGTGTCGTGTGGCAATGGCGAGCATTGATGTGTTATTGTCATCAGATTGGCAGGGTAAAATCACTCACATTGAACAGATTTGCCGACAAGTTTTATCCCCCTTGAAAGTGCTTAAATGCGTGGCTGATGTGCGTGTTTTTGGAGCGATTGCGGTGGTGGAGCTGACGGCACCGATTGACATGGCTTGGGTGCAAGATCGGCTCATTGAACATAAGATTTGGATTCGTCCTTTTGGGCGACTTGTGTATGTGATGCCACCTTTTATCATCAGTGATGATGAATTGACCCATTTGCTTAGTGGTGTGGCTGCCTTGGTAAATGAGTGGAACGATGCGTGAAAAACTGCTACAAAAATATGCTGACAAATTAAGCCATCTGAATCAAAAGAATAATGTGCGAGCTTTTTATCCTTTGACGCATTGTAAGCGGCATATTAGGTTGGCTTATGGCAAGTCGTTATTAAACCTTGCTAGCAATGACTATTTGGGCGTTGCCACAAACAGTGATTGGCAGGCGGAGTTTTTAACAAATGTTGCTCCAAAATATCAGCTTGGTGCTTCATCATCACGACTTTTAACTGGTAATTTTAGCATTTATGAACGCTTAGAGAGTAGAATGCAAGGTCTTTTTGGGCGTTCATGCCTGCTGTTTAATAGCGGCTATCATGCCAACATTGGCATCATTCCTGCACTGTGCGATGATGGTACGATGATTTTGGCTGATAGGCTGGTGCATGCCAGCATGATCGATGGCATTCGCCTAAGCCGTGCTAAGTGTGTGCGTTATGCCCATCAAGATTTTGTACAATTGGAGCGGTTGCTACAAAAATATCAAGATGATGACCGCATCCACCAAATTGTCATCATGACCGAATCCATTTTTAGCATGGATGGCGATGTTACTGATTTGGCTATGCTTGTTCGGCTTAAAAATCGTTACGACAAATCAATGCTGTATGTTGATGAAGCGCATGCCATCGGTACACACGGCATGGGTGGACTTGGGTGCGGTCAAGACTTTGGCGTGCTTGATGAAATTGACCTTGTGGTGGGTGCATTTGGCAAAGCGATGGGGTCGATGGGTGCGTATGTAATTTGTCATCAGGTTTTAAAGAAATACCTCATCAATGTGGTAAGACCATTGATTTTTAGTACCGCCTTGCCACCTATTAATGTTGCATGGACGGATTTTGTCGTGGCAAGGATTGATAAGCTTGGTGCTGAGCGGCAAAGGCTGGCAGACCTTTCAGCCAGGCTGATTGCCCATGTTAAAGACCTTGGCTTGGCGTGTGGTTCAAAAAGCCATATCGTACCGATTGTTTTGAAGGAGAATGCCAAAGCATTGGCAGCAGCAAAATTGTGTCAATCACACGGATTATTTGCACTTGCCATCAGGCCGCCTACTGTTGCCATCAATCAAGCCCGTCTTCGCTTGTGTCTTAATGCAACCATCAGTGATGATGAGTTTGAGAAGTTGCAAAAGGTGTTGGACATCATCGCCTGGCAGGTGCAATCATGAATGTGGTGCGTATTGCTCGACGCTTTAGTGCTGCTTATGACACCTATCAAAACAATGCCATCGCCCAAAAAGTGGCTGCCAAAAGGCTTATGTCGGCATTGGTTGGGCTGCGACCGCCTACACAAACGCACTTTGCCCAAGTATTGGAGATTGGCTGTGGAAGTGGTGGTTTGACCGAGCAGTTGTTACAATACTATGTGCCAGACCTGCTATATCTTAATGATTTGTATGACAAAATTACCCAAAATCGCCTGCTAATCCCAGCCGATGCTTACCGATTTTTATTGGGCGATATTGGAAAAATAAGCCTACCAACTGGGCTGGATTTGGTTCTGTCTGGTTCGGTTTTACAATGGATTTATCCACTTGATGAGTTGTTTGCCAAAATCCATCAGTCATTGGCGATGGGCGGAGTGCTGGCATTTAGTACTTTTGGCAAAAATAATCTTTGGCAACTCAAACGCTTGACCAATCGTGGCTTGGTATATTATTCGCTTGATGAGATTGTTGAGCGACTTATTCAGTCTGGCTTTTGCATGGAGTATCATGCGGTCTATCAGCAGACTTTGCACTTTGATAATGCGATGGCGGTACTAAGGCATTTGCAAGCAACAGGCGTTACAGCGACGGACAGCGATTTTCATTGGAGTAAAGAATCTTTGTCAAGGTTTTGTCAGGCTTATCAATCATATGCAGATGATGAGGGCTTGCCTTTGACCTATGAACCAATGATTTTAATCGCCAAAAAACTTTAATATGACGGCATGATTATGAATACCACAAATCCAATGCAAGGGGTGTATTTCATCAGTGGCATTGACACTGATATTGGCAAAAGTATTGCCACAGGTATGATAGCCAGGCGGCTACAAGAGCAAGGTGTGTCGGTCATCACCCAAAAGCTCATTCAGACAGGCAGTCAAGGCATTTCAGATGACATCATCACACATCGTTCATTGATGGGCGTGTCATTGCAGGCGTGTGATGAGTGTGGTGAGACGATGCCTGTACTGTTACCCTATCCAGCTTCACCACATTTGGCAAGTCGTTTGGCTGATGTGTCGGTGGACTTAGCACGCATTGAGCATTGTACGACCAAGCTTTTAGAATTGTACAGCGTGGTGCTGCTAGAAGGGGCAGGCGGTCTGTTGGTGCCTTTGACTGATGATGAAGATGGCGGTGTTTTGACGATTGATTATGTCGCACGCCATGATTACCCCATCATTTTAGTAACTTCTGGTAGGCTTGGTAGCATCAATCATACGCTACTAAGTCTTGAGAGCATTAAAAATCGCAACATTCGTCTCCATGCACTTGTCTATAATGAATTTCATGATGACCAAGATGTGCTTATCAGTGCTGATACCAAACGATATCTACAAAACCATCTGAATAAGCATTTTGGTCAGACGCTGTGGTGGACCATTCCTGCGATGGTCTGAATGATTGATTTTAGGAATTTAAGGAATCATATGAAAGCGCTCATTCAACGAGTAAATTCTGCCAAGGTTGTTGTCGCTGATCGAACCGTGGGGAGTATTGGTGTTGGTGTGCTTGCCTACATTGGTATTGGTCAAGATGACGATGTTGAAGGTGCATGCAGACTGATTGATAAGATTTTGGCTTATCGAATTTTTGAAAATACCACCGATGCAGATAAGCTTGGTAAGTTAGACAAATCGCTGTCTGATGTCAAAGGAGAGCTTTTGCTGGTATCACAATTCACCCTAATGGCAAAGACCGATAAGGGTCGTCGCCCTGATTTTGCCCCAGCCATGCCACCTGCTCATGCACGGCTTGTGTTTGAAGAATTGGTCAATTATGCCAGATCGGTCCACCCAAGTGTGCAGACTGGTGAGTTTGGGGCAGATATGACAGTAACGGCAGTCAATGATGGGCCAATAAACTTTGTTTTAGAAGTGATGACAAATCCCAAAAGTTGATGGGGAGGCGATGTCTGTCATCACCAGCCACAAACCGCCAAGCATGCTGACGGTGATGGCTTGATATTTGTGATTACTAAGGGCGAGCCACACCGCCCATCAAGGAATTGGGTAGTGGTAGTATTTGCCCTGCTTGACTGACAGCATCAGGCGTACCGATGACCAAAGCATCAAATCCATCAGCGACCATTACGCCATTGACGATTTGGATTTTGTCGATTTTTTCGCCGAATTGGCACTCTTGGGGTAGTAATATTCGATGTAAATACGCTTTTGGGGATGCTTTGAACCACAATCGTGCGATGACCTCTTGCCCCAGATAGCACCCTTTGTCATAATCTACACCACCGCGCTGATGTAAGCGTAGCTCTTGGGGTTGGAACAGTCCCTGAGTGTCTCTGGTAATCCAGTAATTGCCATTGGCAATGCTCATCATCGCCCATCTTGTAAAATCTGCCTCACGATCATCGTTACTAAAAGTCGGTAAGTCGTCTTTGGCGGTAGGGTAAATGGGGGTGGTCTCACTGGTGTGAAATTTTGAGAATGCACCGTACTTTTTAAGATGAGTGATGAGATCTTGCATGCAATCACTGGTCGTGATGACTGTAAAAGTCTCGTCATCATTGCGATTGACCCATAGCCCAAACTGTACACGACCTTTCAAATCACTGATGGCACATGGGGTGAGGGCGGTATTGAGTTTATTGACATTGATGGTTAATTGACCCTGTAAGAATTTGGCGGCATCTTTGCCACTGATGATGAGTTGTTCGAAAGTGGTGTTTGTCATGGGATTTTTTTCTTAATGAAATTTAAGCTGATGATTGCCATTGTAGCATGTTCAAGCTAAGATTGATATTTTGTGTCAACAAAAAATCACGAAAATCTGTTATACTAAGCGGATATTTTCATGATGCTTTTAATGAATTGATTTAAAGATTGGGAATGACCATGAGCTTGCCTGCCTGTCCAAAATGTGAAGAGAACTATACTTATCAAGATGGCGAACTGTTGATTTGTCCGATGTGTAGCCATGAATGGCTGGCTGGCGAGGAGATTGCTGACATTCGTGTGATTAAGGATGCGGTAGGCAATGTGCTAAACGATGGCGATAGTGTTACTGTGATTAAAGATTTGAAGGTTAAAGGATCGAGTACTCCTATTAAAGTTGGCACCAAAGTCAAGTCCATTCGCTTAATCCATGACGCACCTGACGACCATGATATTGATTGTAAAATAGACGGTTTTGGGGCAATGAAATTAAAGTCTGGCGTGGTGAAAAAAGCATAAATGCACCGCCATGTCATTCAGAAGCATCAAAATATTGGCATTTTTAAGACCATTCCTGCTAAAACTCGCCTATTCAATGTTAAGCCTTGTCAAAACTACCCGAATTGGTACAGTGCTGATGTGGATGTGGGAGGTGTAGAGATTTTTGTATGGGGTGGTTTTTTGCTGAATGATTTGTTGCTGGTGAACTACAACCCAACCGAACTTGATGTGCATATTGGTGATGTGGTGGAGGTACTTGGGATTTATGGTGATTGGGCTTGGGTAAAAATGACGACCCCTAAGAATCATGAAAGCGTTCCTGTTGGTGCGATAGGCTGGCTTCCTTGTGTTAGTTTAAGTGATGACTATTTTTGTCGTGATACTCAGTAAGCACCATGATGGAATATTTCAAAAAATAATGCCTGAATAATACCTGATTTCACCTTACGCCCCCCTTTTTTTGATGAATGATGGATTTTAATTTAATAAACTTAATATAAAGAGATGAAAAATGACTCAATTGACTGCCGACCACTTGCTGTTTGAAAAAGCCAAACGACACATTCCAGGAGGTGTTAATTCGCCAGTTCGTGCCTTTACTGGTGTTGGCGGCACGCCTGTGTTTGTCAGTCGTGCAAAAGGGGCATACATTTACGACACTCAAAACCAGCCTTATATTGACTATGTTGGTTCGTGGGGTCCGATGATTCTTGGTCATGCACATGATAAGGTCATCAGTGCTGTCAAGTCGGCAGCTGATGATGGATTGTCTTTTGGGGCGCCAACGCCTTTTGAGACGACGATGGCAGATTTGATTTGCGAGCTCATTGACCATATCGAGCTGATTCGCATGGTGTCTAGTGGTACAGAAGCCACGATGTCTGCGATTCGTTTGGCGCGTGGCTATACAGGTCGAGATAAAATTGTGAAGTTTGAAGGGTGTTATCATGGGCATAGCGACAGCTTACTGGTCAAAGCTGGTTCTGGCATGCTGGACATTGGAGAGCCAACTTCCAAAGGTGTGCCTGCTGATTTTGCCAAGCACACTCTAACATTGCCTTACAACGACCTTGATGCCCTAAAACAAGCTTTTGAGAAGTTTGGGGAAGAGCTTGCCTGTGTGATTGTCGAACCAATCGCCGGTAATATGAATATGATCATTCCAAGTCAGCAATTTCATGCCACCTTACGAGAGCTGTGCACTCAGTATGGTGTGGTGTTGATTTTTGATGAGGTGATGACGGGGTTTCGTGTGGGATTAAAGGGGGCAAGTGAATATTTTGGCATCACGCCTGACCTGACTACTTTTGGTAAAATCATCGGAGCAGGATTGCCTGTCGGAGCGTTTGGTGGCAAGCGTGAGATTATGGAACATATTGCTCCTTTGGGAGGAGTGTATCAAGCTGGCACACTTTCAGGAAATCCTTTGGCGATGCGCGCTGGCAAGGCGATGTTTGATGAGTTGGTTTGTGATGGTTTTTATGAAAATCTGACCAAAAAGACGGAATATTTGGTTGCAGGTTTGCAAGACAAGGCGAATAAATATGACATTGCTTTTAATGCTTGTTTTGTAGGCGGTATGTTTGGATTGTTTTTTACCGAACAGTTGCCACAAAATTTTAGCGATGTGGCGAATGCCGATACCGCACGCTTTAATCAATTTTTCCATGCCATGCTAAGACAGGGTGTTTATCTTGCCCCATCTGCCTTTGAAGCATCTTTCATGAGTTCGGCACATACTTATGAAGATTTGGATAAGACGATCGCTTGTGCGGATAAGGCATTCTTTGAGCTGGCTGATGGCTGATGGTTGATGGCAGGCTTGATCCAAAGCGTAGTTTGAGTGTGTCTGATTTTAGGAAAAAAATATGAGACTGTTAATTGCTTTATTCATTCCATGGTTGACCTTTTTTACCATTGGACGACCATTGGTAGGAGTGGTTTGCTTGTTTTTGCAGATCACACTGATTGGCTGGTTGCCTGCGACAATTTGGGCAGTGTATGCGTTGAGCCAATATCAAACTGACCAAAAGATTAAGCAAATGAAAAATCAATTACAAGGCAATTGATACACCTCCGCTTTCATTGCTTGGTTAAAAATTCATGACCTGCTTGATTTTTTAATTTTTATAACCATAATCTTGATTAATCAAATTTTTTGCCCTTGTGCAATTTGGAATGACGCAAATGCTAACAAAAATCATCAGTGCTGTGATCGGCACCAAAAATGAACGAGAACTTAAAAGAATGCGTAAGGTTGTGGCAAAAATCAATGCCTACGAACCCACCATTCAACAGTTGACTGATGACGAGTTGCGTCAAAAAACCTTTGAGTTTAAAAATCGTTATGAGCAAGGTGAGAGTCTTGATGATCTGTTGCCGGAAGCTTTTGCGGTGTGCCGTGAAGCGTCCATTCGTGTCAATGGCATGAGGCATTATGATGTTCAGCTTATTGGTGGCATGACATTGCATGAAGGCAAGATTGCCGAGATGAAAACAGGTGAGGGTAAAACGCTGATGGCAACCCTTGCTATTTATCTCAACGCCATCAGTGGCAAAGGTGTGCATGTCGTTACTGTCAATGATTATTTGGCGGGTCGTGATGCTGAGTTGAACCGCCCATTATTTGGGTTTTTGGGGTTGACGGTAGGGGTGATATATAGCCAACAGCCCCCACAAGAAAAGTTTGAGGCTTATCGTGCTGACATTACTTATGGCACAAATAATGAATACGGCTTTGACTACCTGCGTGATAACATGGTGTTTAGCCTATCTGAAAAAAAACAGCGACCTCTCAACTACTGCATCATTGATGAAATTGATAGTATCTTAATTGACGAGGCTCGTACGCCACTCATCATTTCAGGTCAAGCCGAAGATTCGGCTGAGCTGTATGCTCTCATTAACAACATCATTCCACGCTTGATTCGTTCAAAGGATGAGGAGCTTAATAAAGACAATAAAGATGGTGATTTTTGGATTGATGAGAAAAATCGTGCCATTGAGATCAGTGAAAAAGGCTACGAAAAAATCGAGAGTTTCTTGGTTGAAGTTGGACAGCTTGGTGAAAACGAAAGTTTATATAGCCCAGCTCGCCTGCCACTGCTTGCACATGTACAGGCAGCAATTCGTGCACATCATATTTTTATCAAGGATATTCACTATATCGTCCAAGATGGTGAAGTGATCATTGTGGATGAAAATACAGGTCGTACCATGCCGGGTCGCCGCTGGTCAGAGGGACTTCATCAAGCAGTAGAAGCCAAAGAGCATGTGGAGATTCAGTCTGAAAACCAAACGATGGCGACAACCACCTTTCAAAACTATTTCCGTCTGTATGACAAGCTGTCTGGCATGACAGGTACAGCGGATACGGAAGCGGCAGAATTTAAATCCACTTATGATCTTGAAGTGGTGATCATTCCGACACACCGTCCAATCGCCCGTATTGACATGGATGATCAGATTTTCTTGACCAAAATGGGTAAGTATCAAGGCATCATCAAAGAAATTAAAAAGATCACTGCCAAAGGGGCGCCTGTGTTGGTCGGTACAGCAACCATTGAAGCCAGTGAAGATTTGTCTTACTTGCTTGACCAAGAGGGCATTGTGCATAATGTCTTAAACGCTAAGCAACATGAACGCGAAGCAGAAGTCATTGCCCAAGCAGGTAAGCCTGCGGCCGTAACCATTGCCACCAATATGGCTGGCCGTGGCACAGACATCATATTGGGGGGGAATTGGCAGGCTCAAATCGACAACTTGCACGAACTGACAGAGGAGCAAAAAGCGGCTCTACAAGCGGAATGGAAACTTCGCAATGAAGCTGTCAAGGCAGCAGGTGGATTGCATATCATCGGCTCTGAGCGTCATGAATCTCGTCGCATTGACAATCAGTTGCGTGGTCGAGCAGGTCGTCAAGGCGACCCCGGTCAATCTCGATTCTTTTTGTCGCTTGAAGATGATCTCATGCGTATTTTTGCAGGCGACAGAGTGACCAATATGTTTCGTGCGATGGGTCTAAAAGAAGATGAAGCCATTGAACATAAGATGGTATCTCGTTCAATTGAAAATGCCCAAGGTAAGGTTGAGGCGAGGGATTTTGATGCGCGTAAAAACTTGCTTAAATATGATGATGTTGCCAACGATCAGCGTAAAGTGATTTATGCTCAGCGTGATGATTTGCTAGGGCAGGCTGATCTACAAGATTCTATTAAGGACATGCATCACGAGGTGTACCACGCACTCATCAATCAATTCATACCACCTGGTTCGGTTGATGACCAGTGGAATATTGATGGGCTGGAGGATGAGATTGAAGAGGCATTCTGTTATTATATGCCAATCAATGACTGGCTTGATGCTGACCGTCGCCTTGATGAAGAAGGGTTGCGTGCCAAAATCATTGACACAGCCATTGCTCGATATGAAAAAAGACGAGTGCAGATGGGTGAGGAAAGTGCCGCTCAGCTTGAACGCCATTTCATGCTTCAAAGTCTTGACCGTCATTGGAAAGAGCATTTGACCCAGATGGATCAATTGCGTAAGGGCATTCACTTGCGCAGTTATGCACAGAAAAATCCAGAGCAGGAATATAAACACGAATCTTTTGAACTATTTGTATCGATGCTTGGTGCGATCAAATCCGATATTGTTCAAGACTTAGCAAGAGTTCATGTGCCAACACCTGAAGAACTGGCAGCATTAGAAGAAGAGCGTCGCCGTCAAATTGAATCCATGCAAATGCAGTTCGAGCATCATCATTTGGGTGAGCAACAGGAGCAGTCAGAAAGTCGCCAAGCACCGAGTCAGAATATCAGTTTGACATTAGGAGCGGTTGCTGGCATGAATGCTCAAACAGCTGATGACACAGAAAGTGAAACGGTCGTGATTCCACAAAACATCAGCCGAAATGCACCATGTCCTTGTGGAAGTTCCTTAAAGTATAAGCAATGTCATGGCAAGATTACCTGATAAGAACTAAGGAGAGAAATTTTCTTGTTGGTATGATTGTTATGCCATACTGAAAATTGGTGAATTGTTTAATGGGGAGGTGTGATGAAAAAATCTCTATATTTGCTGGTCGTGTGGGCTGTTATGGTGACAGCTTGTTCCAAAAAAGAAGAGCTTGCCATACCAGAGATTGCAGATCCTGAAGTAGTACCCATGTCGGCAGAGCCTGCTGAACCAAATGGTATTGCAGGCGATCAAATCACGATACAAGATCCAGCAGTATTAGAACCTACGGAAGATGATGCTGTCAGTGATGCTCAAATGCAGGTCGTCGAGTCAGTCGATGATGATCAATTAAGTAACTGACATTTTTATCTTGGGGGCCGCACCAGACTAACCATGAGAATGACCCATTATAAATTTATAAATTGGGCAGTAAAAATTACAAAAAAGGTTACTTGAGTTTTTTGTTAAAGTAACCGCTCATTCAGTGTCTTTATTATTCTGCCATAAAATCTTAATTTATTGGTGGTGTTTTGAGCATGTTAGAATCAATCACCCAACAAGA
This sequence comes from Moraxella oculi, assembly GCF_023336735.1. Lineage (GTDB taxonomy): Bacteria > Pseudomonadota > Gammaproteobacteria > Pseudomonadales > Moraxellaceae > Moraxella > Moraxella oculi. Next base: position 15,581 of record NZ_JAMBAQ010000020.1, read on the forward strand.
TCTAACACCATATCAATAGCACCCCAAGCTTTTGATCAGCTTAAAGTATTTAGAATATGATGAGGGTTTTGATTTATTTGGCATGGCTAATTTACCTGTATGATCCCAGGAGTCATGAACTTTTTAATTCGCTCAACAAAAAAGAGTCCAAGGAGGACTCTTTTTTATCAGTGATGTTAAGGTAGAGAGATATTATTTTTTCTCTTCAGTAACAACAGTAGTGGTGGTAGTAGTGGTAGTATCAGTTGCTGTTGCAGTTGCTGCGTTTGCAGCATCTTTTGCAGCGTCAGCAGCTTCTTCAGCAGCATCTTGTGCATTTTTTGCAGCGTCGGCAGCAGCGTCGGCAGCTTCACCAGTAGTGGCTTGTGCATTTGCAGCAGCAGCATTAGCAGTTGCAGCAGCAGCTTGTGCAGCGTCAGCAGCTTGTTGAGCAGTAGCGTCATTAGGTGCAGCGTCAGCAGCTTGTTGAGCTTCAACAGCAGCAGCGTTAGCATCTTGTGCAGCGTCAGCAGCTTTTTCTTCTGGCTTTGAGCAAGCGGTTAGTGCTAGAGAAGCGATAAGAGCAGATAGGACTAGTTTAGTTTTCATAGTAAATCTCCATAGGCTGATAATTCAGTAAGCATATTTAGAAAACCAAAAAAATGGCAGAATCAAATCATCATTCATTTCTGCTTTTGGATTGCAAAAAATATCTTACTTTAAACCGGAAAGGTATTATACCTAAATTTTAAAAAATGAAAAGTACAATTTCCTAATCAAAGCCAAAAAATTGTAACAAATGATTTCATGTTTTTATTTCATCATTCTGATGGTTATCGATTGTTACAATTTCCCACATGACGCATCATCAACTTGTTGATTTTTTGGTCATGTTGCTAAAAAATTCATCGTTGGTTTTTGAATCTTTCAAGCGGTCAAGCAAAAATTCGGTCGCTTGTGAATCGTCCATGGGTTGAAGCAGTTTTCTTAATACCCACACACGACGCAGTGTTTCTTCATCAAACAGGCGTTCTTCACGGCGAGTAGAGGATTTTTTAATGTTAATGGCTGGAAAGATACGGCGTTCAGCAAGATCTCGTTCCAAGGTTATTTCTTGGTTGCCGGTGCCTTTAAATTCTTCAAATATCACCCCATCCATCTTAGAGCCTGTGTCAATCAAGGCCGTTGATATGATGGTCAAACTACCACCTTCCTCAACATTGCGTGCCGCACCAAAGAAACGCTTTGGTCGTTCTAAGGCATTGGCATCAACACCGCCTGTCAGCACCTTACCGCTTGATGGAATGACTGTATTGTATGCACGAGCAAGGCGAGTGATGCTATCAAGTAAAATCACGACATCTTGCTTATGCTCAACCAGTCGTTTGGCTTTTTCGATGACCATCTCGGCAACTTGAATATGACGCTGTGGCGGTTCATCAAAAGTGGAGGCGACCACCTCACCGCGTACCGTACGCTGCATTTCGGTAACTTCTTCAGGGCGTTCGTCAATGAGTAGGACGATGAGATAACATTCAGGATGATTCTTGCAGATTGCTTGGGCAACATTTTGCAATAATACCGTCTTACCTGCTTTTGGCGGGGCGACGATGATGGATCGTTGACCTTTACCTATCGGTGCAATCAAATCAATGACACGACCTGTCAGATCTTCGGTAGTTCCGTTACCTTGCTCAAGAGTCAGCTGATCGGTTGGGAAAAGCGGTGTTAAATTTTCAAAAATGAGCTTATGGCGACTGCGATCTGGTGTATCAAAATTAATCTCACTCACTTTTAATAAGGCAAAATAACGCTCTTGTTCTTTAGGTGGGCGGATTTGCCCTGCGATGGAGTCGCCAGTTTGTAGGTTAAAACGGCGGATTTGGCTTGGGCTGACATAGATGTCATCAGGACCTGCCAAATATGAACCCTCTGATGAACGCAAAAATCCAAAACCATCAGGCAGAATTTCTAGTACACCATCTCCATAAATCGGCTCGCCATTTCTGGCGTGAGTTTTTAAGATGGCAAAAATGATGTCTTGTTTACGATTGCGAGCCATATTCTCAAGGCCTATTTGCTCTGCAATGGCAAGCAGCTCAGAGATGGATTTTCTTTTGAGTTCGGTTAGATTCATGGATAGGTCTTGCAAAGAGTGATCATGAGAAAGCCATCAGCATGATGCTGATAATGGACGGCTAAAAATCTTATGAGAAAAAAAAAAGGACATGTTGCTGGTTGAATGAAAGAATGCAACGGTGTGTAATGATACGAGTTTTTGTTCGTAAAATCAAGCAAAAAACCAAAAGACCTGTAAAAAAACAAGCCTTTTGGTCTTTGACGGGTTTTAAAGATGTTTGTCCAATAATTGGGCAAGTTCTGATTTTGGGCGACCACCGACAATCGTATCGACTTTTTCACCATTTTTAAAGACAAACAGCGTTGGAATGCTACGAATGCCGAATCGTGCTGCAGTTTCAGGATTTTCATCAACATTGATTTTGATGATGTCGGCACGACCTTCATAGTCATGAGCCAGCTCTTCTAGGGTTGGAGCAATGGCCTTGCAAGGGCCGCACCAAGGTGCCCAAAAATCCACAAGTACAGGCTTATCAGACTTTAGAACATCTTGTTCGAAGGTTGCATCGGTGGTATTGATGAGAGACATAATTTCCTACCTATTTGGGTTGAGAATGGGACATATGAATTATAAAGGTGGATTGGTGATTTTTCAAGGTTGGGTATGATAAAACATACCTAAGTGATTCTAGGGTTTAAAAAAATGACAATCTGATTGTGCTATAATAACAAAATTTTATCAAGAAGGGCAGATTTTTTTGCCATTAACGCTCATTCTAAATCACGGTGTCAAAACATCATGAATCGAACCGACAATCGAACCGACCGCCAAGATCGCCTAAGCGATGAAAGCATTGCTCAAATGATGGCTGATGAATCCCAAAAAGATCAGGGTTTTTTTGAAAATTTCATTCAGTCCATCACAGTCTATGAAGACGACGATATTTGGGTGGGTGATAAGCCAGCGGGGTTATTGAGTGTTGATGGGCGGTTCTTAAAAGTGAGTTTGCAATCTCGGTTGCTTAAGGCATATCCAAACATTAAGCTCATTCATCGATTGGACATGGACACATCAGGTTTGATTATTTTTGCTAAAAATGAGCATGCCCAAACCCATGTCTCCAAGCAATTCATTGATCGCATACCGTCAAAGGAGTACCAGGCGGTGGTCATGGGCGTGGTGAATGACAATAAAAAAGGCATCATTGATGTGCCTGTGCGTTATGAACCGACGACCAAACCTCGCCATGTCGTTGATATGAATTGGCACAAAAGAGCTTTGACACACTATGAAGTGCTGTGCCATGAGTGGCGTAACGATGGCGATGGTCAATCACACCCTGTAACTCGCATTGCCTTAAAACCCATCACAGGGCGTAGCCATCAGCTGCGAGTACACATGGTGCATCTTGGGCATGTGATGATTGGCGATCCAATTTATGCCGATGGGTTGGCATTGGAACTTGACTCTAGGCTTAATTTGCATGCCCATAAACTCCGCCTAAAGCATCCAAAGCATGGTGTTTGGATGGAGTGGCAAAGCACAGTGCCATTTTAATTGTTGGTGATGAGGTGGTAGGTGAGATCATTCAATGCTGTCGCCATCTATAAGACCGCTGATTGCCGCACTTTGGTAAATGAGTTTGGCACGATTGCCAGTGCCACAAAAGACCATCACAGGGTGTGGTAATTCGCTTAATAATTGAGCAAATTTTTTCACCATGTCTAAATGCAGACAGTCGCCATCTATGGGTAAATGTCGATATTCAAGACCAATCTTGGTCGCACTTTGATGCAGATCGTGGCTGGCTGGCTGGTAATCGCATTCATTGTCAAATCTTAGGTTGATTAGACTTCTAAAACCTAAATTTGCCAAGACTTGGCATTGATGGGGGTGAATTTGTTTGTATAAAGTGACTGATTGTTTATTCATTTTTTTAATTTTTTAAAAGACTTTGGTTATCTTAACGAAAATTTTGCTTAAACTCAATGTGTTATTTGGCATAAACTTATTCCAAAAAATAAAAAAATTGATGAAAAGTGGTTATTTTGGAATAATCTACAAGCCGTACCAATCATTTTTTTGGCGATTTAAAGCATCCATCGCCTGCTTGGTGCTTAAAAACACTTTGCCAGACAATTTGCTGATGAGTTTGCCATTTTTTAGGCTGTCTAGTACTGGGCCTTTCACTTCTGCCAAATGTAGGCATCTGCCTTGCTGTTTAAGCTCTTGATTGAAATTAAGGAGCATGTCTTGGGCGGTCAGATCCAAATGATTGACGGCGGTCATGACCAAAATGATCTCTTGTGCCTTTGGGTGGTTGAAGCAGCGTTCACGCAAGGTGTTGTGAATGGTTGTGGCATTGCCAAAGTAGATGCTTTCATCAATGCGTAGCATGAGCAGATTATCAACAGTGGTTGCTTTATGGCGCGTGATGTCGCGAAAATGTCCACTATTGCCAATTTGACCAATGGTGGCAATGTTCACTCGCTGTGAGCGATGCACCATCAGGACAAAGCTTGTGAGCATTCCTGCACTTAGACCAAAGTTCAATCCAAAAGCGATCGCGGTGATGAAGCTGATGATCCAGCACCACGCATCAGCCCCATCGTGCTTGATGGCGTCTTTTAAGGTATCCAAATCCACCATTTGTATTGCTGACATGATGATGATGGCTGAAAGTATGGCGTACGGCAATCCTGTCAAATATTGACCAAAAAACAGCAAAATTGATAATATTCCTATCGCACAAATCACCGAAGCGAATGGCGTTTTGGCACCAAGACTGATGTTTAAGCTGGTGCGTGAGATTCCTCCTGTAACAGCAAATCCCCCAGAAAAGCTGCTGGCAATATTGGCAAGACCTAAGCCGAGCAACTCTTTGTTGTTATTGAAAGGTTGTTGGTGAATGCGTGCGTAACTTCCTGCCACCGTTGAGCTTGAAATGAAAGCGATGAGTGCAATGAGTAATGCTGAGGGTATCATTTTTAGGACGGTATCGGTGGATAAGATGGGTGGGCTGAGTGCTGGAAGTTGTGTCGGTAGTGGCTCAAGTAGATGGATGCCAAGCTCTTGCCAGTGCAACTGATTGGCAAAAATGATGCCAATCATCACGACAATGATGATGACTAAGCGTTTGGCAAATTCGGCTTTCGACTTGGGTAGCCAAGACCATAAAAAACTAAGATGGCGATTGGCGAATAATAAAGACAAAGTTGCAAGACCCAGCAAAGCGGTTTCTGCATGGATATAAAAACCATCATGTAAAAGATTATTGATGATGATGGTAAGGCTGTCGCCAGCGATGGGTGCGCCGATGAGATTTTTAAGCTGTGAGATGATGATCATCACCGCCGCCGCACTGACAAAGCCACTGGCAACGCCACGACTGACAAACTGCATGATCCAGCCCAGCCGAAGCATGCTGGATAAGCATAAAATAACCCCAACCATGAATGCCAGCATGATGGAAAGCATGATGTATTGCATGCTACCTGAGGCATAATGAGAGAGGGCACCGCTGGTCATGATGGCGGTTACGGCAACAGGCCCTAGGGCACTCACGCTGCTTGAACCGATATAGGCATACACCAAGGTGGGCACAATTGAAGCATAAAGACCCATGATGGGTGGGAGGCCTGCCAAGCTGGCATAGCCCAAACTTTGAGGGATAACGAGTATCGCCATCATCAGGCCTGAGCTTAGATCGTTGACGATGAGTTTAGGCTGTTGCTTTAAGGTGTTTAGCCAGTCAGGGAGAATGGTCATTGTGAGTCAAGATACAAAGTATGTAAACAGGTTGTAAAAACCGCCTATTTTCTGTGATTTTGACATGCTTGTCAAAATTTTTGATCAGTTTTCGCCTTGACTTCCTCCCCTCGCTAAACCGAGGGGATTCCTACTGCTAGACGGTCAAGCCCGACCGCAAGAATGTTCTTACTAGCATTGATATCTCTATCATGC
>NZ_JAMBAQ010000021.1 GCF_023336735.1 Moraxella oculi
TAAAAATAAATGCAAAATTTATTTTAACAAAAAATCAACGAATAGGCAATGACAACTCACTTAACAACAAATAGGTTTTTAGGTTTTGACTTTTCCGTCTGGATTGTCATCAAATTGTTTTTTTTGTGAATCATGGCAGCATCAAAATCAAGCACCTAGGTATGAATCAACCACCCTTCCCACCACGATGATTGCAGGGGCTGGCAAACCTTCGATTGCTTGTTTTTCTACAATATTACTTAAATCTCCCACCAATACTTTTTGAGTTGGTAGGCTGGCGTGCGAAATGATCGCCACAGGCATATCACTTGGTAACTCCGTTGTCAAACTTGCCACGACCTTGTCAAGGTTGGGGTCGCGAGTTTGAATCTCGTTTCCCACTCCAAATTCTAAAAAGCCTAAATCGAAAGATTAGGCTTTTTTTTTGTTATTTAAAATCAAGGGTTTGGGTAGTTGTTTATTTGTATTACTATGTGACCACTTTTCTTTACTTGATCACTGCCGATTTTAATGGTGACCAAAGGTGTTTTTGATACACAGTGTAAATTGCCAATTTGACCCCAACTCGTTTTTATGCCATCTTTTTCAATCTTAAGTATAAATAAGTAATTTGCCAACAAGGAGCATTTTGTAAATCATAAAATATTTCTTGTTGGCACTCACAATCCTATTTGGTTAAGTCCGAATTTGGCACATGCTCAAAAATATCCCCTACTTGCACATCTAACGCCTCACAAATTTTATCAATCGTCTCAAAATCAATCCGTGTTGTTTGGTCATTGTAAATCTTATGTACTGTGGATTTACTAATCCCCGTCATGCGAATCAGATCTGCAACTTTCAATCGTCTTTGTGCCAATAATACCGGCAAATTGCTTTTAATCATCAAAAACTCCAATTTTTTTGCAAAAAGTACTTGCATCGAATAACAAAATACGCTAATATACTTCTATAGAAGTATAAAATACTTCAAAAGAATTTTTTAAGATTTCGATATTTATATTTTCGACTTCAAATGGAGAATATTATGGCACAAACCCACCGCACCACTCAAGAGCTTTCGCAGATGATTAAATATGATGAGCGTACCATTCGCAATCAGCTAAAGAATTCTGTATTGATTGAAGGCATTCATTACTTTAGACCATTTGGCGGTCGCAAGATCTTGTATATCTGGGAACAGATTGAAAAAGATATGCGTACTGGCATTTTGGGTAGTATTAATGGTATGGCGCTACAATAGGAGAGTAATATGGCAACAATTACCAAGCGATACAACAAATTGATTGTCGATTTTCGATATCTGGGCAAACGCTGCCGAGAAAAAACCAATCTGACTGACACACCAGCAAATCGCAAAAAGCTTGCTGGTGTGCTTGAGAAGATGGAAGCGGAGGATTTTATTGGGTAGCTTTCGTTATGAGCAGTATTTCCCAAAGAGTGATAAGGCTACCTATTTTGATGCACTCAATAACAGGCGATTAAGCCTACAAAGCGATACGCCGTTATTTAAAGAGTTTGCAGAGCTGTAGTTTGAAGAAAAGCAGATTGAATGGCGTAAAACTTATCAGGAGAAAATTATGATTATCCTAAACAAGTATTTATTGCCCAAGTTTGCAAATCGGGCTTTATTTATGATTTAAAAGTCGGATATCTTGGCGTTTCGTGCTTCTCTCGGCAAAGTGACCCACAAAACAACCAAACACATCCTGTCAGCTACCAGAATTAACTCAATCATGGCAACTTTGTACATGATACTAAAAGAAGCGTCAAAACGCTACAACTTTGACAATCCTTGTAAAGATATTAAGCAGTTAAAGACGCCAAAATCACAGATTGAGTCGTTTAGTATTGATGAAGTGTGGCAATTCATCCACGGTGTGCGAGCTGATTATAAAAACTACTACATCGTCCGATTCTTTACTGGTATGCGTACCAGTGAAATTGATGGATTGACATGGGAGCATGTGGATTTTGAACGCAAAGAAATCCGTATCAGACAAGCATTGGTCAATGGCGTGATGAGTGAACCTAAAACATTAGAATCCAATCGTGAGATTATGATGTCACCATTTGTTTTTGAAGCACTCAAAGCACAGTATCAGGTGAGCTATGGTAAATCCAAATTTGTCTTTTGTTCGCACACAGGAGAGCCGCTTGACTATCACAATGTCAATCGCCGTATTTGGCATCCAACCCTAAAAAACCTTGGGTTAAAGCCAAGAAGTGCTTATCAGACCAGACATACAGCTGCCACATTATGGTTATCAGCTGGAGAGGTGCCAGAGTGGATTGTCAAACAAATGGAGCATGTTAGCACCATGATGCTGTTTAAAGTTTATAGCCGTTATGTGCCTAGTGCCACTAGGCAGGATGGCAGTGCCTTTCATGCGCTGTTGATGCAAAGTAAACATGGTAAAGATGCGTTTTATTTGGCAAATTTACCCAAGCCAGATACCAACGATTTAATGTGGGATAATCACGAAGATGAGGAGGTGACGGCATGATAAATCATCTATCAAGCAATATGCTATTGACCGATGTCTTAAAAGACATGAAGGATCATCAAGAGGTGATCAGGCTTTCATCTAAGATTGCCAAGAGATTGATTAAAGAGCTGCAGATTCAACGAGGATTTGGCATGGGCATGTTTTTAGAGGTGCCTAACTACTTAAACAACCATGAGACAGTATTAACATGGGTAAAAGAGCAGCTACATCAAATCAAAGACAGACAGCTTTATGATGATGACAGTCTTTATCTGGCGTTAAGAGATGAGCTTATTACTCATCTATCAAGCCATGAGCTTGATTGATTTGAGATAAAATCAAGCCATCCTAAATTAATACCGTTTTATTTATCAGTGAATTTAAACCAAAGGAAATTAACATGACCACTCATATGTATTTCAATCACATGTAACACAAGAGCAAAAAGTGCTGTGCCAAGCATACTTTGAGCATGTGATCAATCCTAAAGAAGACAGCGCCAAAGCGATTGCTAAGCTGTGTAGTGATCATGAGGCAAGCCCTGAAAGCTTAAGCAGGCTATTGCTTGATGTGAGGGTCTATGACAGCGCAATACAATGTCAAGGCTGTGGCAAGTACTACCGAGTAACCCCACCTTATTACCACAGACCCAATACTGATGCCAGTTATTATTGTCGAAGCTGTGAAGTGTTTGTAAATGCGCCTTTTTAGCTATTGATTTGCTGTAGATTAATGGTTTATTGATAAACAGCCCCTTCTTGATAGAAGGGGCTGTTGTCTTAATTGCGAGTATAAAACACCTAGAATCATCCCGCAGTAAACCGCTTAGTAGATTACGAGTTTTAAAACATTTGAACGAGATATTTTAAGCATTCTCCACCAAATCCTCCGCAATCGCTTCTGCTTGTTTAAGCACAAACTCTATCGCTTCTGACTGTAAATCGGGTGGATATTTATGGCTTCTTAAGGCAATACGAATCAACGTTCGCATTTTGGCCCGTACAGAGTCTTTATATTGCCAATCAATCGTTACCGATTTACGCAGTTTATCGGTGATGTCTTTGGCAAGTTTCATCAGCACCTCATCACCCATTTCTCGTACCGCACTTTCGTTACGGACTAAGGCGTCGTAAAACGCCATTTCGGCAGGGTTTAAGCCCAACTCTTCGCCGCGTTTTTGGCGTGCCTCAAATTCTTTGGCAAGGGAGATAAGCTCTTCGATGATTTCAAGTACCGATAAATTGTGATTGTGGTATTGGTTCATCGCCTCTTTTAAGCGTTCTTCAAATTCCTTTTTGGTGGCAAGATTAACACCGCCTTTTTCTTTGAGCTCGGACGACAAAAACCGCTCCATCGCCAACAGCCATAAATCTTTGGTTGGGCTACTTTTTATACTCTCTAAGAACTCATCAGACATCAGATTGATGTTGGGTCGGTCTTTTTTGAGTAAATCAAACAAATCCACCACGCCGTCTGAACTCACCGCCTTATTCATCAACAAGGCAAGTTGCAGTAGGCGGTCGTTGTCGCCTGTGGGCGTGCGTGTGGCGACGCTGTTTTTGATGATGGTCGCTCGCACCGCATCATAAAACGCCAATTCCTGCTTATACGGCTCAACATCTTTTAATGCACCGCACAAAGAAAAGCCTTTTTTGGCAAACCGCACCGCTTGCAAAAAAGCATTTTTGCGTGGGGTTTTATCCTTTTTGTCTTTGCTGTCATCAGGATTGACACAGTCTAGAGCTAAAATATGGTTGGCTGATGTCAAAATCGCATTCAATAGCTTGGCAGGCTCGGTGATTTTTAAAATCTCAATTATGTCAACTGTCTTACCATCCACAGGTGTCGCAAACTGCCCACGAATGACTGTGATGTATTCGATCATTTTATTAACAATGGCTCCAATATCTCTTACCTGCTGAGTTCTGCCGCCAGCGTTGGTGTATTGCTTCATCGCCTTTTCTAGCTCATCGGTCAAGCCAACATAATCGACAATTAAACCGCCATTTTCTCGACTCTTGTTGCGAAACACGCGGTTCACCCTTGCAATCGCCTGCATGAGATTGTGCCCGCTCATTGGTTTATCAATATACATCGTATGACAGCAAGGTGCGTCAAATCCTGTTAGCCACATATCACGCACAATCACGATTTTGAGCGGATCGTCTGGGTCTTTAAAGCGTTTTTCTAAGGTCTTTTTGTCTTGGTTGTGGCGTTGCCACTCGGCAGGGTCGCTTGCTGTGCTGGTCATCACGATTTTTACCGTCCCTTTTTGCACATCATCAGAATGCCAATCAGGGCATAGGGCGATGATTTTATTGTACAATTTGACGCAGATCTCACGGCTCATCACCACGATCATCGCCTTACCATCTTGTAGGGTGGTGCGCTGTTCATAGTGGCTGATGATGTCTTCTGCCATTTGTTGTAATCGACTGTCCACGCCGTGCAATTTTTCACGCAAACGAAACGCTGGACTGTCCTCATCAAATAATTCTTCAGCCCGTTGAACAGCGCTGGCAAATTCGTTACTCTCACCCAAGCTGATTTGGCGTGGCTCATAAATAATCGGCACGGTCGCACCATCCGCCACCGCATCCTCAAAGTCGTAAATAGACACATATTTACCGAACACTTCCTGCGTGTCCTTATCGTCTAGGGCAATGGGCGTGCCGGTAAAGCCGATAAAAGAGGCATTAGGCAAGGCACTTCTTAAATGCTTGGCATAGCCTTCTTTGTATTGCCCTTTGCGGTCGATTTTTTGTTTAAAGCCGTATTGGGAGCGGTGGGCTTCATCGGTGATGACGATGATGTTTTCTCGCTCGTTTAAGATAGGGTGGGCAAGCTCACCGTCCAACAAACCAAATTTTTGAATGGTGGTAAAAATCACACCCCCAGCCGAACGGCTCGCCAATGCTTGACGCAGTTCGTCTCGTCCATCTGCCTGAATGGGCGTTTGTTTGAGCAAATCTTTACCGCCACAAAAAGTAGCATACAGCTGGCCGTCCAAATCGTTGCGGTCAGTAACGATAACGAGCGTTGGATTTTTCAGCTCGGCACGGCTTAACACTTTACCTGCATAAAACAGCATCGATAACGACTTGCCTGAGCCTTGCGTATGCCAAAACACGCCTACTTTGCGGTCGCCATTTTTGGCGGTGGCAAGCAGAGTGCAATCCACCGCTTCGTTCACACCATAGAACTGATGATACGCTCCGATCTTCTTAATAGTTCGGTTCTTGTTGTCTCGTTCAAACACCACAAAATTCTGTATATAATCTAGCAAATCTTTGGGTGTCATTACCCCTGTGATGAGTCCTTCTAGTTCATTTTCAAAGGCAATCTGTCGGCTTTGGTCTTTTTCATCAATCACACGCCAAGGGGTAAAGCGGTTAAAATCCGCCGTCAATGAGCCAATACGAGCCACCACGCCGTCTGAAATCACAAGGGCTTGATTAAACACGAACAAATCGCCAATTTCATCTTTATAAGTCTGCAATTGGGCGTATGCCTTGCCAATGTCGGCATTTTCTTTAAGTGGATTTTTCAGCTCAAAGACTACAAGGGGCAAACCGTTGACAAAGCCAATCACATCAGGAATGCGTTTGCCCTTTTTGCCTTGAATATCAAGCTGATTGACAATGCGAAAATCATTGTGGGCTGGCACCCCAAAATCCACCAAACGCACCACTTCAAACTTTTGCTCGCCCTGTGCTTGATAACGGTACGGCACGCCATTTCTTAGCCATTCATAGGATTGGCGGTTACGCTCGGCGAGGTCGCCAGTGTCGGCACGGCAAACCATCGCCACCACATTTTCCACCTCGGCAGCGGGCAAATTGGGGTTTAATTTTGCAATCGCTTGTGCTAAAAGTGGCTTTAAAATCACCTCGCCTGTCCGCTCTCGCCATTCATTTTGGCAGCCCAAAAGAATGGTTTTGCCGTAGGTATAATCCCAGCCCAAAGATTGCATTGTGGCAATGGCGGATTGTTCGATGGTGTTTTCGTTGATGCCCAGCATTTTTTTCTCCGATAGTCTTGACTATGCAAGTTTGCATTGTTACAATAGGACTTGATACAACCGCACTCCCTGTCATTTGACACAGTGCGGTTTTTATTTGTCTAAATCTTGGCTTGGTTGCCACAAATTCCAATTTTTATAATCATCAATCAGACCAAAAACCTTTAAATTAATTTTTGAGCTGTAATGTTTTGGAAATTCGTCTATTAATGATAAAAATCTTTGTCCCCATTGGGATTTAGGGCATAATACTTTTAATATTTTTCGCATTACACAAAAATAGAAAAATGGTCGGCTGTTATCCAATTTATCCCAAAAAGATTCTTTTATTTTTGATGATTTTATGGTGATACGACTGTTCCATAGGCGGTCGTGGTGGGCACAAATATTGCGTATTTCATTTAAGCTTTTTAGCCATTTTGCAAATTCTTTGCCATTATTCAAACCGTATTTTTGGGATATTTTATCTCTATCTTTGCGTGTCAAGCCTGAATACACTTTTGACATTGCCCCAAAATCCCACAAATTACACACCACCCAAATTGGTAAATCGCCATATTTGTTTTGATTGTGCAAAACAAAGGGCGTGCTTTTCTTTTTGGCTCTTTGAACCAATTCGTCGGTATATTCTAGCCATTTTTGATGATTGTTATTTTTGATAAATTGACCATTAAAATATTGTGAATCTCGATGAGCAAGCGGGTCTTTTTCGCCCAATAAATGAGTAATATCCACTTTTATGGCGGTTTCAATGCGTTCTAGAGCATCAAGAGCTAATAAGCGTAACTTTTTATCAAACAGATACAAGGATAAAACATCTTCAAAATGGCTGTTTGGCATAAATGTATCAAGCAATAAATTGTTGTGGCTGTCCCATTGACGAAATGGGTGCAGGTAGCCACTGAATCGATAATAGCCAATACGGCTTAAATAGTTTTCTAGGCGTGCTCGATTGGCAAATAATAAACCTCTTTGTTTTAAAATATCGGCTTGTTCTTCAAAAGTTTTCCACGATTTTATCGGTGTAAGCATGAAAAATTAAATCCTTGTTTTGGGTATTGCTAAATTTGAATGTCTTTTATTTATAACTCGATCTCTTTTGGGTTTAATGTGGCAATGGCGGATTGTTCGATGGTGTTTTCGTTGATGCCTAGCATACTTACCTACCTTCTATCAATAATTCTAACAATGCTTCAATACATTCATCGTGGTCATCATCATACCAAATGGGAAATATATTGGCTTTTGCTAGCTCTTCTTGTCTTTTAATTCTGTCAGCATCTGACATTTTGTCTAATGACAAGAAAGCATAATGTCGAGCTAAATTATCACTGCCTTTTTCACTGACTATTTCTTGTAAAGTCTTAATTGTTCTATCAACAGATAAACTGCAACCTAAAAATAAAATAGATTTTGAAAATAGCTGATAGATACAATTTGAAATAGTATTGTTTTCGCTATAGTGCCTATTATATTCATCGACAGTTAGAATTCTTTTGGCTTTTGTTGTATGCGTGCCGTGTAATTGCAAAAGAACTCTTTGACCACTACTCAGTAAGCGAGAAAATTCTATTGCATTCAAATCAAATAAATAATGAGTAAAACTTTTATTGTTATTTTCATAAATTACTTTTAATAAAGAGTCATAATTTGTTGTAACAATAGATGAGTTTGGAAAAAATTCTGGTAATCGACAAATTACACCATCCATCTCTTCTAGACTAAAGTATTTCCCATACTCATTATCTAATTGTTCCTGCAAATGTGCAGCACAATGCTCATCCAGCAACTGAGCTGCTTCTTCAAATTGTCCGTTATTTAATAAACCAAAAAACACTTCTTGATTTATCGAACTTTCTTTTTGCACTTGTACCAAAAAACCTCTCCATAAAGGTAATCCTGTTGGTAGGGATAAGCCTGCACCAATAAAAGGAATTATCTGATTTTGCTCAAATATACTTTTTAATTTATGAAATCTGCTTTGATTACTATGGAGCTTTAAGATATTTCTACCTTGATCTAGCTTTCTCAGTTTATAGTCATTCAGCCATTCATTAAAAATATCATTATATGCATCTTTATCTAGGGTAAATAGAACTTGGTCTCTTGCAAATTCAATCCCCCTAATATCAATCACGCCCTCTGCATTCAATTCATTGATGAATTTTCTTTCTAGATAAGAATTACTCATTTAGTAACTCTCCACTCAATAATTTAGGTAAAAGAAGGTCTCGGGTTTGGGTAAGTTTAAGATTTTCCATATCATTGTTTAGAATTTTTTCAAACAAACTTGCTATTTTCTCATTAAAAAAACAAATTATATTTTCATTTGGTTTCAAAATTTCTATTGATGAGAATGTGCCTGTGTTCATATTCAAAGTGGCGCTACCGCCACTAGCCAAGTTTTTCATATATTTATTCATTTCTAATTGAGAAAGATATAAGTATAAATATTCCGAAAAATTTAAATCATTTGGAATGATAGAGTTTATTTGTTGATTTGTTTGAGATTTTCTTGAAGCAAGAGATACCAGACCAACAGTTGCAATACAGCTTACACAAATACTCCCTTTTGGAATGTACTTTTTAGTTTGGCTATCTGCCCCAATTAAACTTAAATTATCTATTGTTTGAGTTATGAATACCTTTCCGTGCATATCAGGTATTTTAATAAATGGAATATCATTGCCATAATATTCAGCTTTGCTTTTCGTTGGTGTTTTTCCACAAATAATTTCACCAAAAGTAGATAAAGGTACAATCTCCCACCCCTTCGGTACTTCGCCAAATTCTGAATTTTCCACCAATTCACTTGGAAAGGCATCGGCGATTTCCCAAAGCTCTTGGTATTCGGTTTGGCTTAGCTCTTCAATCGCTTTGCCTGAAATGACCGACATTGCCGATAAATTGGCTTCATCACGGGTTTTGCCGTCTAAAATCGCTTGGGCTTTGGCTCGTACAGGGTCAAAATCCACAAACCAACTTTTAAAAATCGCCTGAGCAATGGCTTCTAGGGTTTGGTTGGCTTGGGTGTTGAGTTGGATTTTTTTATTAAATGTTTCTAGAAATTCACCTATTTTTTGTTGAGTTTCTATATCAGGTAATTGTATTTCTAAATTTTCTAGCATAGATTTTGTTAAAGCATTTCTAGTAGCTCCACTAGATGAAATGCTTAATAAATAATCTTGTATTGGTTTATTAATCAAATAGTTTTTTAAATACCTATAGTCCAATATGTTTGGAATTGCTCTTAAGATAGCGGTATGTTGATTTACTCTTGCAGGTAGATATTTTTTATCAACAATGCAAGCTCTAGCTACACTATCGCCAGTAATATTGATTAGAACATCATTTTCATTCACAATGACATTTTTTAACTTATCGGCACTTTCTTGTGTAATATACACAATACCGTTAGGATTAAATCCTTCATTATAAATATTTTGACTTCTAATTAAGCTAATTTCGCCACTTTCCAAATAAACATTGCTTCCGCCCTTTGGGGTAGAACCACTACCAATTTTGGAGCATAATTCCCCCAATTTGTAAGTTTTCCATTCACTCATCTTAAAACCCCAACCCCTTTAAATTTGCCACAATCTTTTCTTCCAATGCTTGCCCTTGTTTAAATTGTTCATTTAAAAGTGTGGTCAATTCCTGCATTTTTTGTGCAAATGGCACGCCGTCATCTTCTTCGGCGACCGCCCCCACATATCGCCCAGCCGTCAGCACAAAGTCATTTTTGGCGATTTCGTCTAGTGTTGCCGAGTAACAAAACGCAGGGATATTTTCGTAGCCTTGTCCTTGCCCTTGTTGCCAGTTGTGGTAGGTGGTGGCGATGTTGGCGATGTCATCGGCAGTAAAATCACGTAGTACTCGGTCTTTCATATAGCCGATTTGGGTGGCGTTGATAAACAACACTTCGCCTTTACGAGCTTTGGCTTTATTGACAATCCAAATGCAGGCTGGGATTTGCGTGTTGGTAAACAGCTGATTGGGTAGAGCAATCATCGCTTCGACTAGGTCGGCTTGGACGATGTTTTTGCGGATTGTCCCTTCGTTATTGGTTTGGCTAGACATTGAACCATTGGCGAGCAGGAGTGCCATTTTGCCTTTTGGCGATAGGTGGTAGAGCATATGTTGTAGCCATGCAAAGTTGGCGTTGCCTTGTGGGGGCATGCCGTATGCCCAGCGTGGGTCGCTGATAAGACTTTCGCTCCACCATTCTTTCATATTAAACGGGGGATTTGCCATCACCACGTCCATTTTTTTGTCAATGTGCAATGGATTGATGAGCGTGTCTTCGGGTTTGTCACCAAAATCAAAGGGGATGCCCCGAATTGCCATATTCATCACGGCAAGTTTTCTGGTGGTGGGGTTGGATTCTTGCCCATAAACGGAGATGGCGTTGCGGTTGCCTTGATGAGCTTGAATAAAGCGGTCGGTTTGCACAAAAAATCCGCCACTACCCATCGCAGGGTCATACACTCGCCCTGAATACGGTTCGAGCATTTCTACAATCAGGGTTACGATGGATTTTGGCGTGAAATATTGACCGCCTTTTTTGCCTTCGGCTAGGGCAAATTGCCCTAAGAAATATTCATACACATGACCCAAAATATCTTTGGCTTGCAGATGCACAGGTTCGCCGTTGTACATTGGGCGGGTAAAGTCGGTGCGAGAGAAAAGGTCAATCAAGCCACGAAGCATTTCATCAGGCACGCCAAAGCCTGCAATGCGTTGGAGCACGCCTTTTAGTTTGGGGTTTTCTTTTTCGATGGCTTCAAAGGCATCATCAAGCAAAATGCTGACATTTTTGAATTTGCCACCCCAAGGCAATTCATCGCCTGCGTTTAGTTTGCTGTTGTCTTTGATGTTTTCCCAGCGTGCTTGTTGTGGTACATAAAAGATATTTTCGGCGGTGTAATAATCCCGCTCTTCAATTTCATCGTTTAAAATTTGCTGATATTCAGCTTCATCAAATAAGGCTGGGTCAAGATAGGTTTCGCTGTCAGGATTGGTAAGATTGATGGCGTGTTTTTGGCGAAAGTCGTTGAAACTGTCGGAGATGTATTTTAAAAAGATAAAACCAAGCACGATGTGTTTGTAGTTGGCGGCGTCTAGGTTTTTACGCAGGGTATCGGCGGCTCTCCAAAGGTCTTGGTCAAGTTTATTTAAAAAGTCTTGGTTGATGGCTTGAGCGTTTGGCATAATAAATATCCTATTTTAATGATGGGATTAGTATACCCTACAGAACAAAAAAGGACTACCGTTTTTTGTTAGTGGCGTGCCTGCCAAACCACAATGTAGACCTACCTGCAAGACTATAACAGTGCGACATTATTAGAAGAATATCACGCCCCAAATGGGCGGTGTTTTTATTTTCCAAAAATAAAAACCAACTTTCCAAAAACCGCCATTCCCTTACCAATTTTTAAATTTTATAATACCCCCATTCCAATCAAACAAGGGAAGTTTATGAAAACCTTATTAAAATCAACCGCCATTGCCTTGGCATTGTCTTTGTCTTTTGGTTCTGTGGCAGCTGCCAAAACGCCCAAACCGCTTGTTAAGGTCAGTCCATCAAACTCGCTTGTGCAAACAATCAAAACCCAAGACGGCTTAAACTTGCCCCTGACAGTCAAATGGGCGTGCGTGAATTTGTGGAAAAAGTCGTGCCGATTTTGCAGGAGCGTGGGATTTATCATACCGATTATGAAGGCGATACACTAAGGGAGCATTTGGGTGTGCCGTATCAGTATGGGTTGAAGGGTTAAGGGAAAGGGAAACACCGCTTGGGGAAAGGCAAGCGGTGTTTTTTTGATTGGAATTTTGAAAAATAAACTTTCAGGCAGCCTGAAAAATATTCCGCTATTCTTTTTCTTTAATACCTTGAATAATCTGACACTTATCAACCGTTTTATTTTCACAACCCACAAATTGCATTAAAAAAGTTTTAACTTGTTGTAATTCTTTAATTTGTTCGTCCAAATATGCCAAATGTTGTTCGGCAAGTGCATTGATTTCATTGCATTGTTTGTTAGGCGTTTGTTGTAATTGCAACAGCGTTTTGATGTCATTTAAAGAAAAACCGATATTGCGACAGGCTTTAATAAAGCGTAATTAAGCAAGGGTTTGTTCGTCAAACACACGATAGCCATTTTGTTGATGTGTGGGGGCGATTAAGCCTTGTTTTTCATAATAACGAATGGTTTCCAAATGCACGCCTGTTTGTTCACTGGCTTGTTTTATTTTAAAAAATTTTGACATTTTGGCTTGACCCTGTAATGACTACGGAGTTTATAGTATAGCAAATTTCATCTTAAAACAGGAGCAAAAAATGGCGTGCCAAAATTGTTGCACTTCAAATCAGCCCATTCATCAATCGCCCAAGTACAAAAAAGCCTTGTGGATTGTCTTGATATTAAATTTATCAATGTTTTTTGTGGAAATTGTGATGGGGGTTAAATCGGGTTCAACTTCGCTGTTGTCGGACAGTTTGGATTTCTTGGGCGACAGTGCCAATTATTTGATAAGTTTGATTGTTTTGCCAATGGCGTTAAGTTACCGAGCCAAAGCATCTATGGTTAAGGGGCTAACGATGGGCGGTTTTGGTTTATTTATTTTAATGACGACCATTTATCGTGTGTTTTATGGGGAAATGCCCAGTTATTCTGAAATGAGCATTGTGGGATTTTTGGCGTTATTGGTCAATGTGTCGGCATTGTTGATATTATTAAAATTTCGTGATGGCGACAGCAATGTTCGCAGTGTGTGGGTGTGTTCCCGAAACGATGCGATTGGTAATGTGGCGGTAATTTTGGCGGGTATGGCAGTTTATTTTTTTCAATCAAAATATCCTGATTTAATTGTGGCGTTTGTTTTGGCATTTTTGGCATTACAAGCCAGTCAAGAAATCATAAAAAGGGCTTGGGCGGAATTAAAAGTCAGTTAATTTAAAACACCGTTTGGATTGATGTTCAAGCGGTGTTTTTTTATTGAAATTTTGCAAAATTAATTTCAGGCAGCCTGAAAACCTACACCCCTTTATTTTCTAGCGATTTTCGGTTTATCCACCACACCAGAGACAACATCACAGGCACTTCAACCAACACGCCCACCACCGTTGCCAATGCCGCCCCTGAATTTAAACCAAATAAAGCAATCGCCACCGCCACCGCCAATTCAAAAAAATTGCTCGTGCCGATTAAGCAAGCAGGGGCGGAAATGGCGTGGGGCAATTTAAGCCATTTTGCCCAAATCGCACTCAAGGCAAAAATGCCATAAGTCTGCACCAATAAAGGAATGGCAATCAGCAGGATAATCATCGGCTTATCCACAATGGTTTGTGCCTGAAACGCAAACAACAGCACCACCGTCAATAACAATCCCAAAATAGACAAAGGCTTGAAACGCTGGCTGAATTGGCGAATTTTGTGTTCATCTTGCAAAGATTTGCGAGTGGCAACTCCCACCAGCAAAGGCAACACCAAATACAGCAACACACTAAAAAACAGCGTGTCCCACGGGATTGTGATGTCGTTCATACCCAAAAGTAGCCCTGCAATCGGGGCAAAGGCAAAAATCATAATCACATCATTTAAAGACACTTGCACCAGCGTGTAATTGGGGTCGCCTTTGACCAGTTGAGACCAAACAAAAACCATTGCCGTACAAGGTGCAACCCCAAGCAAAATCATACCTGCAATGTACTCGCTTGCCGATTGTTCATCTACCCAGTCAGCAAAAAACACCTTAAAAAACAACCAGCCCACAAGTGCCATCGTAAAAGGCTTAATCAACCAATTCACCGTTACAGTCAGCCACAGCCCTTTGGGATTGTGGCGGATATTTTTAATGGCAAGCCAGTCAATTTGTATCATCATCGGATAAATCATCAGCCAAATCAGCACCGCAATCGGCAAATTGATTTGAGCCACCTGCATTGTGGCAATCCATTGAAAATAAGGCGTAAACCAAATGCCCAACCCCACGCCAAGCAAAATCGCCAAACCCACCCACACACTCAAAAATCGTTCAAAAATGCCCATTTTATGCCCCTTGTACGCTGATGATTTCGCCATCTTCTTTGACAAAATCACTGTGCAATGCCACAGGTGAAATACTCAAAAACACTTCACTTGGACGGCACAAACGCACGCCTTTTTCGGTGATGACAATCGGGCGGTTGATTAAAATGGGGGCGGTTAGCATTGCCTTGATGATGTCGTTATCGCTCACCTCGTTGTCCAAATTAAATTGTTGATATTCAGGCACATTACTTCGCAAAAGCTCTCTGGGCGTGATGTTCATTTGCTCAATCAATTGGCGTAATGTGCGTTCATCGGGCGGGGTGTCTAGATAATGAATAATGGTCGGCTCAATGCCCAAATGGCGAATCAAAGCCAGCGTGTTGCGAGAAGTACCGCATTTGGGATTGTGATAAATGCTGATTGGGTGCATAGTATGTTCCTTATTTCAAGAGTTATCGAAATGAATGGGCAAAAAAATTTGCTAAAACGATTGGCAAAATTTTTCGCAATCGCCACCGCTTGCGTTTTCACAACAGCGATGCAATAAAAATTCAATCAAGCCGTTCATCATCGCCAAATTGGCGAAATAACGGACAAATTTTCCCTGCTGTTCACTGTAAACAAGGTTGGCGTTTGCCAAAGTTTTTAAGTGAAACGACAGATTATTGGGGGCAAGATTGAGCTGTTTTGCCAAATCGCCCGCCACCATACCACGCCCCCCTTCGGCGGTTAGGGCTTGGAAAATGGCAAGGCGTGTGGGCGAAGCAAGACTTTCAAACAGTTTGCTGGCGTGTTCGGTGTTCATATTCATAGGCGGTTAGTATAGCAGGGCGTGCTTTTCATTTCAATAGATATTGAAATGATGTTTGTGTGTTCAGGCAGCCTGAAAAATAACATTTCCAAAAATGAAAATCAACTTTCCAAAAATCGCCATTCCATTGCCAATTATAAAATTTTATAATACCCCCATTCCATTTATTTTAAAGAGAAAATTTTATGAACCGCATTAGCCAAATCTTAAACATCAAACACCCCATTGTCCAAGCCCCAATGTCGTGGCTGACGGACGCACATTTGGTGGCAAGCGTGGCGGACGCAGGTGGACTGGGCTTTTTAGCCCCACACGCAGGGCAGACGACCAACCCAAGCTCCAATCAAGAAGTTTTGGAGCGTATGCGTAACGAAATCCGTAAGGTCAAAGCCTTGACCGATAAGCCCTTTGGCGTGCCGTTTATGCTGTCTTATGATTTGTCGCTCATTCCCTTAATGGTGGATTTGCTGATTGACGAGAGTGTGCCTGTGGTGCTGGACAACGGCTGGCTTGACCCTGCCATTTACGCCAAACTCAAAACTGCGGACATCAAAATCATCTGCCGTCTGCCCAATCCCAATTTGACCGATGCCCTAAAAGCCCAAAAACTTGGGGCGGATATTTTAGTTTTGACAGGCTTTGACGAAGGCGGAACTTTGCCGATGAAAGAAGTGGGCGGCCCGTAGGTTGGGTTGAGGTACGAAAACCAACAAAATCAATGAGTTACACCATAAATGCTGGGTTACGCTGTCGCTAACCTGAGCCTACGGGCTCTGGCAGACTGGATTAAACAAGACCAATTAGACCCCAACAGAGTCGGTTTTTATCGTCCGATATTAGAGCGGTCGGGGTTTGTGGAGTGGTGATGGGATTAATTACAAACTCCTATATCCAATCACATTTTGTAATATTTTATCTTTTTAAATAGTTAATCCAATCATCAGTAGAATGCAAACCAGATTTAATATCTGGTATGAATTCTGTTACATAAATATGTCCATCTACAGCTAATGCAAACGAATAAACAATTTTTAAAAAATTATTATCTTTATGTATGTCTATGATATTTTCTGAATTAATTTTTATTCTTAAAAAATTAAGCAAGCCCCATTGGTAAGATATTTGTTTAATATCTAGATTAAAAATATTTTCGTCAGATAAATATTCAAAAGAACTCATGTGTTGACATTGAAATTTATCTAAATATATGCTACAGATAATATCTTTATTAATTGAATGAATCATATAGAAATTTTCTTCATAAATTTTATTTAAATCTACAATTTCAATATCATTATCAAATAATTGAATTTCAGAACCATATATTTTTTCTATATGATTGATTGAAAACTTTTCAAGACTTTGTGGTATTATCTCTATCACCAGATTATTTAACCTCCAATATTTTACCTTTATCAATAATAATGCCATTAGTTATATCTAAGATAATTTTATCAAATTTAGTACTAATGCCATTTATAGGATAAGATTTTAAATCATCCATCATTTTCTCTTTTGTAATGTTTGTCAATTTGACATGGATTGTTGTTTTCTCTAATGTTCCCAATGGTAGCTTATGTGGGTTGTCGCTTGGTAAATTCTCTACTCCATGGATTTGTTGGGCATTCTCTGCAATCTTTGTTTGAACTTTTTTGGTATTAGTTGTAGTGAGCCGCTTTAAAGAAATTGGCTCTTCAACACCTGTCTTTCCAATAAAAAATCCTTCAATGCCTTGTTGATTCTTGTTGTCTGAAAATTTAAACTCTCCACCACCTGCTGTTGAGAGAATCTTATGGCATCTTTTTCTTCTTGGGGTTTGAACTTACCGCTAATTTTAATTGGCAATTTTTTATTTATTTTATCATGCAAAATTGATGTATAATTTGGATTATTTGTTCCAATATTCAAATCCCAATCGCTAACCTTAGCATGAGCATCACTAGAATGAGCGGTTCTCGCACCACCTTTGATATTTGGTTTAAGTGCTCCATCCACCAACACCGTACCAGCCCCAACCACATTTTGAATAACACTAGCAACATTGGTCTCTTCTCGTTGCCGTATGGAATGGTTGGCTTAACTTCTTTGTGAAAGATATTGGCAGCCCGTAGGTTGGGTTGAGCTTGAGAAACCCAACAAATTCAATGAGTTACACCATAATTTTGGCTTTATCATCATTCTATTTTCCATCATATCAAAA
>NZ_JAMBAQ010000022.1 GCF_023336735.1 Moraxella oculi
GTTGTTCTTTAGTTTGGATTTTAAATAGTGTCATTCGTTGTCATCCAGCGAATGAGTGCGTATTATACGCCAGTTTTATTTAATGTCAAGCATTTTTTTCAATTTTTTTTAAAGTTTTTTTTAAAATGTTTTTGAGAACGATTTTAAGAACTTTAACTTTAAAAACTTTGAATGAAATGGTTAAATCAAAAGTTGCTTAAGTTATTGAATTTAAACAAGTTTTGTTTGCCTGTCTGCTTGAGTGGGGTGTATTATACGCTAATATTTTATTTTGTAAAGGGGGGTTTTATTGATTTTATAAAAATTTTTACAACTCATTGTTTATTTTATATTTTTTATCACTTGCACACGCCTTCGTTCATGGTATTGTTTTAAGTTTTAGGGGTTGTTTGCTCACAAACACGCCCAAACATTTGGTAATGCCTAATTTGGTAATCCTAAAGAGTAAACAGGAGATGCACCAAAAGCATTCACACCAAACTCAAAAACTCACGATAAAACGCCTGAAATCAATTTACTTCAAAGCTCGTCAAACTTCACTTAAACTAAATTGGTAAGTCTTTTTATGGTGCTTTTTGGTTCGAACTTAAAAGATAACCAAAAGACGGCACAAGGGCATTCTCCATAATTGGATTTGACACACTCATTGAAGAAAGCCCCTTGCTTTATCAAGAGGCGAGCTTTATTCGGTTCATGAATTTTTGATGATTTCAATCAGACCCATCACATCATCGACTGTGGTGTCAAAGCTACACATCAAACGAGCCATTCCTTTATTATCCCAATCATAAAAGGCGTATTTTTGGCGAGCGTTTACCATCGCCCTTTGTGGCAATTTAACAAACACGCCATTTGACTGCACTTGGTAGATAGGCTCAATACCAAGGTTTTTAAGTTCTTTTGTTAATAAAGTGGCCATGTCATTGGCTTGCTTGGCATTATGTAGATACAATTCATTTTCAAAAAGAGCGATAAACTGTGCGGAAATGAATCGCATTTTTGATGCGGTTTGAAGTCCGACTTTTCTAAGATATCGCAAAGATTGTGCCAACTTGGCATCAAAAGTAATTAAGCACTCACCCATCATCATGCCATTTTTTGTGCCACCAAAGGACACCATGTCCACGCCTGTATCAAAAATCATTTCTTTAAAGGTTGCATTCAGATGTGCTGCGGCATTTGATAGTCTTGCACCATCAACAAATACTTTCATATTATGAGCATGAGCAACCTCACAAATGGCAGCAATCTCCTCAATGGTATAGCAGGTACCACATTCTGTGGTCTGGCTGATATAGACAAGACTTGGCTGAGCACGATGCTCGCTACCAATATTGTAGATTTGAGTTTTGATCAACTCTGGGGTTAATTTACCGTCTTTGGTAGGCACTGCCAAAAGCTTAAGTCCGCCAATCACTTGTGGAGCTGTACTTTCATCTTGATGAATATGGGCAGATTCGGTACAAATTACCGCACCCCATCGAAGATTGATCGCTTGTAAACCGACCACATTTGCCCCCGTACCATTAAAGACCGGCAACGCATGAGCTTTCTCTCCAAAGTGCTTACGAATAACGGCTTGAAGCCTGTCTGTGTATTCATCATAACCATAAGCAGGCACATGACCAACATTGGCATCATTGAGTGCTTGCATGATGGCAGGATGCACTCCTGAATAATTATCAGAAGCGAAAGTTGTGGCAGGAGATTTTTGGTGGTACATCATCATTCCCTCTTAATAAAATCCTCTTAGTTTGGGTTTATTATAAATTAAATTCATAAAATTACCAACTTTTTTGTATGAATTACCCCATATTCACATCAACCATCTTGACTGCGTATTTTTCCTTAACTTTACTGATCGCCATCGCCAAAAAAAATACGATTGCCTGCAATAGCACAATCGTTGCACCTGTCGCTGAATCTAAATGATAACTGATGATCACTCCTAACACGCAAGTCAAACATGAGCTCATTGACGCAACTAAGACCATCATAGAAAATCGCCTGCACAACACAAATGCCGTAACCCCTGGACTGATTAACATCGCCACCACCAAAATCACACCCACCGCCTGCATCGCCACCACGACCGTCGCTGATAGCAACACAAGCAATCCGTAATACAACAGTGTTGGGGACAATCCTGCCACTCGTGCATGACTGGCATCAAAACAGTATAAAAGCAAATCCTTGATTTTTAATAGAGTTAGTAAAAAAATTAATCCGCATACTAGCATCGTTTGCCACAACATTGACTGATCAATGCCCAGCAGATTGCCAAATAAAATATGCTTTAATTGATGATCGCCCCCCATTTTGTTAAAGATGACCAGTCCCACGGCGAACATGCCTGCAAAGACAATGCCCATGAGCGTATCTTCTTTAATTCTGGTGTGTGCCTTTAAATACCCTACTGACATCGCACACATCAACCCTGCCAAAAAGGCACCAAGCAACACTGGCAACCCTGTCAAGGCAGCCACAACCACTCCTGGAAATACTGCATGGGAAATGGCATCGCCCATAAGGGACCAGCCTTTTAGCACCACAAAACAAGACAATAAAGCACACACCAAACCCACAGAAACAGCAGAGATCAACGCATGCTGCATAAAGGTGTGAGACAGCGGCTCAATGAGATAATCAAGCACATTCATGGTCATTACCCTAATTTTCTCGATGAATACGATGCCATCAATTTTGAACGCCGTTTTTGAGTAATCATGCCAAACTTTGGCGAAAACAAAAAAGCCAAAAGAAAGATGAATGTCTGCAATGACACAATCACACCGCCAGTCACTCCATCAAAAAAATAGCTTGCGTATGCCCCAATGCCACAAGTCAACACACCAATCATACCGGCAATGATAATAAGTGGGCGAAATTTATCTGTTAATTGGTAAGCAATTGCCCCTGGCGTGATGACCATCGCAATCACTAAAATCGCCCCTACCGTTTGTAGTGCGGAAACCACGCATGCAGACAGCAGACTAAAAAACAGTATCTTATATGACCAAGGCGACAAACCCACTGATTTGGCATGAATCTCGTCAAAAAAAACCAGTAATAAATCTTTCCAAAAAATCAGCAACAAAACAAATGATACAGCCATGACAATACCAACTTGTATTGCATCACCATCAGAAATGCCCAAGATATTACCAAAAATAATTTCTTGAACATTGACAGAGGTAGGGTTGATGGAAATGATAAAAAGCCCTAAAGCAAAAAAGGTAGTGAAGATCAACCCAATGATTGCGTCTTCTTTTAATTTGGTCAAAGACTTTACCCATAAGATTGACATCGCTGCCAACAGTCCTGCAAAAAATGCCGCAACTGCATAAGGCAAACTAAGTGCATAGGCAATCGCTACACCTGGTACTACCGCATGTGATAACGCATCACCAATGAGCGACCAGCCCTTTAGCATCAGATATGCCGATAAAAACGCACACACGCCACCCACCATTGATGACAGAACAATCGCCTTTACCATGTATTCGTAAGCAAAAGGCTCAGTCAATACAGTCAATAGCTCACTCATGATTCATCCTTAAGATCGCTCTTAATATCACCAGCATGCACGCTGGCGGCTTTTTTTGATGAATTCATGTTCACAGGACCCAAGCGACTCGCCTTCTGCTTCTCATGACAAGACGCACCCTCCAACACATCTTGTTGCAAACCATAAAAAACCGCAGGCACTTCGTCATCTGCCAAGATCGTCAGTGAGCGACTGTCATCATCATCGTGCAAATCCTTACCAGAAAGTCGTATTTGGCGCAACACACCACCAAAGACTTTCTCCAAATTTTTCTGTGTGAAAGTCTCATTTGTTGCCCCGCTTGCCAACACCGTCCGATTAATCATGACCACTTGATCACAAAATTCTGGAATTGTTCCCAAATTGTGCGTTGAAATCAAAACCAAATGACCACTTGCCTTTAACTCTAAAAGCAAAGCCATGATTGCCTGCTCAGTTTTGACATCAACACCCGTAAAGGGCTCGTCAAGCAAAATAATTTTACTCTCCTGTGCCAATGCCCGTGCCAAAAACACCCGCTTTTTTTGCCCCCCTGACAATTCGCTGATTTGCCGATCTCTTAAATGCTCGATGTCAACACGCTTCATCGCTTCATTGATTTTTTGTTGATCGCTTGCCTTTGGTATTCTCAAAAAATTCATATACCCATAACGACCCATCATGACCACATCATACACTGATACAGGAAACTGCCAATCCACCTCCTCACTTTGTGGCACATAGGCGACAAGATTTTTGCGTAGGGCTTTTTGAATAGGCAAACCACACAATAAAATTTGCCCTGTGCTTGGGCGAACAAGCCCCATGATAGACTTAAACAGCGTGGATTTTCCCGAGCCATTAACTCCCACCAAAGCACAAATCGTCCCACCGTCTAACGAAAAATTAACATCGTGTAAGGCGGTATGTCCGTTGGCATAACGCACCGAAATGTCTTTGGCAAAAATAGACGGATTTAGGGTATTTGTCATTTTGGTAAAGAAATGCTAAGTTGAATGAGTTATGTTAGAGTGAATGGATGGTTTTTAAATTTACTTTTAAAACGGTTTTGATATAAAAAATTTCATGCTCAAAACCTCTAGCACTTAGGCCATTTTAACAGATTATTATAGAGCGGTTTCATGTTTTATTGTAAATAAAAATCATTCATAAATCAATCATTTTTAGCTTAAGCCTTAACTAAACAAATGTTCTGATTATCAAAATTTTATTAAAATTTTTAGAATGTTTCAAAAACAGAACATGTAAGATGAATAATCGTAGTAACAAGCATGAATATTACGAATTATTAAATTTATTGGGCCATGGATTGGCAAAATTCAATCATGATTCTATTAAGCAGTTCAGGTTTAAAGCAAAAGAACATTTTTATCAATATTTTGTGGACTTAAACATTATAAAAACTAAAAGTGTGGTGAAAAGTCGTCAAGATTTATTTAACCCCTATTTTGATAACAGAAGATTGGGTTGGCGGTAGAAAAAGATGTCTATGAATACAGAATAATTCTCATTGATGGTTTGTTTGGTAATGAAAATGTGGTTACTTATGCCAATGTTGTTAAATTGATTTTGCAAGACGCTCGATTATTCGGAGACGACCATGATTTTCAAATTACCAGAAACTCAAAAAAACCACCTCGCAGAAGTCGAAAGGCATTCGCCAAATAAAGGTAAAATTCGCTTAACAGAAAATGAATATCTAAAAGCATAAGAATATAAAGACGATTATATTTTAACTTCATTTAAATAGCAGAAAAACACGGAAAATACTTGTATAAATTTCCATATTTTGATATGGCAAATAATTATTGCCATATCATCAATTATTAAATGAAATACAAAATATCCGAATATGCAAAACTCAACAAAGTAACCTATCGCACTGTATGGGCATGGGTAAAAAGTGGCAAGGTTCAATCCGAACTAACAACCACTGGACGGATATTGATTGTTGATAATGAGGTGCGTAAAAAAACCGTTGTTTGTATTTACTGCCGTGTTTCATCAAGCGAAAATAAAAGCAACCTTGATAGCCAAGCCGATAGAATAATTGCTTATGCCAATGCTCGCGACTAGAAAGTTGATAAGGTAATTAAAGAAGTGGGTGGTGGTTTAAATGACAATCGTAAGAAACTCATAGACCTATTCAATGACAAAACAGTTGATGTCATTATTGTCGAACATAAAGACCGATTAACACGCTTTGGGTTTAACTACATTAAAACCCTGCTTGCTATGCAAAACCGTAAAATAGAAGTGGTTAATCAAGTGATAGATGAAAGAGAAGACTTAATTACTGATTTTACTTCAATCATCACTTCATTTTGTGCTAGGGTTTACGGACAAAGACGAACCAAACGCAAAAACGAACAACTTATTAAAGAATTGCAGGACAAATAAACTACCATGTACTTAACTCACACAATCCGCACTAAACAAAACCACAAGCATTACAAAATGCTTGATGACTATGCGTTTTTGTGTAAAAACCTATTCAATGTAGCAACCTATCACAACAGACAAGTCGTCATTATAAACAACAAAACACCAACCGCTTTTAATCTCATCAATCAACTAACCCAAGAAAAACAAGGTGATTATATTGCTGTTCCTGCCAAAGTTGCACAGCAAGTAATTAAACAAGCTTCTCAAAACTTTGGGTCTTTTTGGGCGGTTGTTAAAGCCTATCATAAAGACAAATCCAAGTTTTTAGCTCGTCCTAAATTACCAAAATATTTAGATAAAACCAAAGGACGAGCTAACATTATTTTCACCAAAAGCAATTTCTAAACATGATTTGCAAAAAGGCATTTTAACCCTTTCAAGCTATTTTGATACACCATTGTCTTTTGAACTTGGCAAACTTAAAAACATCATCAATCTTAACAACATACAAGAAGTCAAAGTTGTCAAGATTGCCAATGGTTATGATATTAAAATCATCTACAAAACAGACAAGCCAACGCCTAAACCCAATAATGGGCGTTATTTAGCGGTTGATTTAGGTTTAAATAATCTTATGACAGCTGTTAGCAACACAAACAATACGCCTTTTATTGTTACAGGCAAGACTGTAAAATCTGTTAATCAATTTTTTAATAAAATCAAAGCTAAGCTACAGAGTGAAAAAGACAGATTCATTCACCTTGCCAAGCAAAGCAATAAAACCATTCCACAGATTAACTGCATTAACAAACAATTAAATAAGTTATCATTTAAATGTAATAATCAAATCAATGATTATTTACATAAAGCAAGCCATTATCTTATCAACCACGCAGTTGCCAACGAGATAACAACGATTGTTATCGGTCACAATCAAGATTGGAAACAAGGGATAAATATTGGTAAAAGAAACAATCAAAGTTTTGTCAGTGTGCCTTTTGCAAGATTGGTACAAATGATACAGTATAAAGCCAAATTACGAGGCATTGATGTGATTGTTGCTGAAGAAAGTTATACAAGTAAATGTAGCTTTCTTGATGATGAACCCATTGCTAAACAAGTTAATTATCAAGGTAAACATGTTAAGCGTGGTTTATTTAAATCAAGCAATAACACGCTTATCAATGCTGATGTCAATGGTGCTTGCAATATTTTAAGAAAAGTAATTGGGAAGTTTGATCACAACCCAATAGTGATGTGTAGTACGCCTAAGATGATTAACCCATTAAAGGCCAATCCTTAAACTTAAATTTCCGTGTTTTTCCGTGAAATTTGGAACTATTGAATTATGAAATCCCCAGATTTTAATGATAGAAAATCCAATTCACCATCTGAATTTTAAGGAGGTTGTATTGCAATCAAAGCTGATTAAAGAGCATCATTTGGAGCGTGAAATATGTTGAAGACAGCCGCAAGGCTTAATGACCAATCCAAATTCTGCGTGAGTCGTTGGTTATTACGCCAATTCTTAAATTTAAAAGAAGGTGAATTGGCAACGAGTGAACGATGACAATTAATGGATTGCGATGGTGTCATCATGACCAAACTGAGTGAAAATCAATACAAAATCGATAAAGCAAAATTTGGGAGTTGTAGAGGCTTTATTACCAACCTTTAATCCATCAAAACAAACAAAAAACACAAGTGGTCAATATATCAATCACTTGTGTTTTTGTAACTCTTACTTACCAGAACCTTCAAAACCCTCTACCACAGTGCTGACCGTAACATTGAGTAAGTCTAAATAGGTAGGTACTTTACCACCACTCTCCGATAAACTATCTACATAAAGCACCCCGCCGTATTTAGCCCCTGTTTCTTTGGCAACTTGCTTGATGGGCTTGTCGCTCACGGTGCTTTCGCTAAATACCACAGGTATTTTATTAGCATTGACGACATCAATCACCGCTTTGACTTGCTGTGGCGTACCTTGTTGCTCAGCATTGATATCCCATAAATACGCCTCTTTTAGACCATAATCTTTGGCAAGATAGCTAAAAGCCCCTTCACTCGTTACCAGCCAACGCTTATCTTCAGGAATGCCTGCCAATTTAGCACGCAACGGCGCATCCAGCGCTTTAATTTTTTGGCTGTAGGCTTCGGCATTTTTGATATAAATATCTTTGTTGTCTGGGTCGTGGGCGATCAAGGCGTTTTTGATGTTTTCCACATAAACCAGTGCATTCGTCGGCGACATCCACGCATGGGGATTTGGCAGGTCTTTATAAGCCCCCGCCTTAATCAGTAAGGGCGTGATGCCTTCTGTTACTGTGGCGGCAGGTACTGTAGTGTTTTGATAGAATTTTTCAAACCAACGCTCTAAATTCATGCCGTTATGAAGTATCAAGTCTGCTTCTTTGACCTTGGCGATGTCTTTAGGAGTAGGTTCATAATCATGTATTTCTGCACCTGCTTTGGTGATGGATTCAACCTGTGCTGCCTCGCCTGCAACATTTTGGGCAATGTCTTTGATGATGGTAAAAGTGGTTAATACAGTAAACTTATGGTCTTCAGGTCTGGTCTGCTCACCATGCGTCTCATTAGACTGACCACAACCCGCCAAAGCGATTACGGCCAGCCCCAATACGAATGCTTTCAAAGATCTCATTGCAATGATTCCTCCCATCATCTACTAGAAATGAAAATAAAAATGACTGTTACGATAATGATACTCATTATTAAAAAATAAGTCAAACATTAGTTCAGACACATTAGTCCAGTCAACACCCCACCAATACCAACTTTAATCAGCTGGAAATTTGGGTCATCTTTACCTTGTTCAAAGCATGCTTGTCCAATCAATCACCAAAGGTTTTAAAGATGCAACCAAGTTTCTTTCTTTGGATATCAACATCTGTTATAATTGATAAATTTCATTCTTTAACTTTTATCCACTGGTAGCGGTCAAATATTTGATTGTAGCAAATATCACTGCCAACGCCAAATTTAGGAGAACTACTATGGTCGCAATCACACTTCCCAATGGCGATGTTAAGCAATTTGACGGTGTCACCACCGTGATGGAAATCGCCCAAAGCATCGGTGCAGGACTTGCCAAAGCGTGTGTGGCAGGCATTGTCAATGGCAAACTTGTGGACGCCTGCGACCCCATTAACGCCGATGCAAGCGTGCAAATCATCACCCCAAAAGACGATGCAGGCGTGGAGATTATCCGCCATTCGTGCGCCCACCTTTTAGGACATGCCGTCAAACAGTTATTTCCAGAGGTCAAGATGGTCATCGGACCTGTGATTGATGACGGATTTTATTATGATATTTATAGCGAAAAACCCTTTACTCAAGACGACATGGCAATGATTGAAGAGCGAATGACCAAGCTCATCAATCAAGATTACGATGTCATCAAAAAAATGACACCAAGAGATGAAGTCATCGAAATATTTAAAAATCGTGGCGAAGACTATAAATTACGCCTAATTGATGACATGCCAGACGAAACACAAATGGGTCTATATTATCATCAAGAATACATCGACATGTGTCGTGGACCTCATGTACCAAACACTCGCTTTTTAAAGGCGTTCAAACTCACCAAAATGAGTGGTGCGTATTGGCGTGGTGATGCCAAAAACGAACAATTACAACGCATTTATGGCACAGCGTGGGCAGATAAAAAACAATTACAAGCCTATATCAAACGCATAGAAGAAGCCGAAAAAAGAGACCATCGTAAAATTGGCAAGGCTTTGGACTTATTTCATCTGCAAGAAGAAGCTCCTGGCATGGTATTTTGGCACCCCAATGGCTGGACAGTATGGCAAGTATTAGAACAATACATGCGACAAGTACAAAAAGACAACGGCTATCTTGAAATCAAAACACCACAAGTCGTGGACAAAAGCCTGTGGGAAAAGTCAGGACATTGGGAAAATTATGGCGAAATGATGTTCACCACATCATCAGAAAAACGAGACTACGCCATCAAGCCGATGAACTGCCCTTGCCATGTACAGGTGTTTAATCAAGGCTTGAAGTCTTATCGTGATTTACCACTACGCCTTGCCGAATTTGGCTCATGCCATCGCAATGAACCGTCAGGCAGTCTGCACGGCATCATGCGCGTGCGTGGATTTGTGCAAGACGATGCCCATATTTTTTGTACCAATGAGCAGATACGTGATGAGGCCCAAGCCTTTATCAAGTTGACCTTGCAAGTCTATAAAGATTTTGGCTTTGATGAGGTGCAAATGAAACTCTCCACCCGCCCTGAAAAACGCGTGGGGGCAGATGAGCTTTGGGATTTGGCTGAAAAAGATTTGGCAGACGCACTGGACACGGCAGGGCTTGACTGGGAATTACAAGAAGGCGAAGGTGCGTTTTATGGTCCCAAGATTGAATTTAGCTTAAAAGACTGCTTGGGGCGCGTGTGGCAATGTGGTACGCTACAACTGGATTTTAACTTACCTGAACGATTGGGGGCGGAATACATTGATGAGAATGGCGAGCGAGTACGCCCTGTCATGCTCCATCGTGCGATTTTAGGCAGCTTTGAACGCTTTATTGGCATTTTGATTGAGCATTATGCAGGTTGGTTCCCTGCGTGGCTTGCTCCCCAACAAGTTGTGGTGATGAATATTACCGACAAACAAGCGGACGCTGTGGAAAGTACCGTAAAAGCCTTGCAAGATCAAGGATTTAGAGCGATTAGCGATTTGCGTAACGAAAAAATCGGCTTTAAAATCCGTGAACGCACCCTTGAACGCATTCCCTTTATGCTCGTTTTGGGCGATAAAGAAGTAGAAAGCAATACGGTCAATGTGCGTACAAGAGAAGGCGAGAATTTGGGCAGTATGTCGCTAGATGACTTTGTCAAAGTGCTGGATACAGCGATTGATAAAAAAGGTAGGGTTGAAGTGAAAGCGGAATAATACCAAAAAACAAGCTCCAAAATTTTGGGGCTTGTTTTGCTTTTGTCACTCTAATTTTTAAGGTGCTCACTGATGTCTGACAATTTCACTCAATTAAACGCAA
This sequence comes from Moraxella oculi, assembly GCF_023336735.1. Classification (GTDB taxonomy): domain Bacteria; phylum Pseudomonadota; class Gammaproteobacteria; order Pseudomonadales; family Moraxellaceae; genus Moraxella; species Moraxella oculi. The sequence continues at coordinate 10,985 of NZ_JAMBAQ010000022.1, forward strand.
TGATTACCAATATTAATTTAAAAAACCATCTCAACCAATTATCACAACAAGAATTGGCTTATCTGCAAATCATTCCCCCAAGTTGGATGCAAGGTTTAGAATATTCTGCCTATTTAGAACAGCTCAATCATTTATCATATTTGTATAAAAATGGTAGAATTGTGATGGCACATATTGTCCAAGCCAATAGAATGTTGTTTTCTGATGATAATACACATTCTTGCCCTGCTGAAATCGTTTATGACATTAACGGTCAAACCAGCATTGATGAATTATCACAAATCGCTCACCAACTATTCAGCTTAAAAACACACTACACCTAATAACCCCGAATTAAAAAAAATATGCTGAACATATTACCAATGAGCGTACACAATTATTTTCTCGTGTGCCAAAAGTTTTGACCGAAAAAAGAATTGGTAACAACCACAATGTTTATTTGGCGACCGCATTTGCCCAATGGAGTTTTATCAATAGGCTATTTCCCAATTTTAATTAACGATACTCATCAAGGAATAGCAACTGTATTACCTGCAAGATTTTGGAAAAATAGTGATTTGTATCAAGATTGGATTTCTTATAATGATATGGATATGAGCAATGCTTTTTTAAAAATGAGTAAAGTTAATCATATTTGGCAAGAATTTCAAGATTACGCAAAACCAACTGCACAGGATTTTAATTTACTTAATCAAATGATTGTTAATGAAATTGATGTTTCGAAGAAATCTGTAAATTTTTTACAACAATGTATTGATACAATTAAAGAAGACTATGAAGAAAATCACATACCAATCAAGAAAAATAAACCAAATTTTTTGAATAAAATAAAATCTTTATTTGGATATTGACTAATAAGGTGTGCATAATGTATTTTTTTTAATCTACAACTTCATCGGCCCACTAAAATCATCTGCCATAAATTTAACCAACCCTTCCGCCCCCACCAAGCGGTCGCTCTTGGAGGGGGTTAAGAAGTTCATAAAAGGCTTGTATTTTTTGCAGATTTGTTATGATAATAAGAATGTTTTTTAAGGAATATTTATGAAAAGTTTAAAAGCTGTATTATTGCGTGAGCTAATGGCAATAAGCGGGCAAAGTTTTGCCAAACCACCCACAGACATAGAAATCAAATTTAAAAAGGGCGATTATTGTGCCACCTATCAAATTGACACTCGTAGCGACCTGCATATTTATTTAAACAAAAATCAAAATTTACCATTAATTTAATTGCAGGCATTGCAAAACCCCACCTTGTCAATAGCAAAGGTGATGACATTAAATATGAGTATGACGAAGTATATAGTCAAAAGTACGGCATTAAGCAAGCACAATGGAAATATCATATTGCAAGCAAGGGAAAATATTCGATTGGATTTGACATACCGCACGACAGCCATGCTTATGCCGAACTTGAATTTTGTGCTTATTGATTTTAAAAGTCCATTCAAAGTAATTTTGGGTGGATTTTTATCAATCAAAAATTTACAATGGCAAGTTTAATTAAATTAAATTTTTTGTTTTTTTAAGGACGATATATGCTATTTAATGCTTTTACCCAACAATACCCACTTTCTAAAACTGTGCGCTTTGAATTAAAACCGATTGGCAAAACACTTGAATACATCAAAGCCAAAAACTTTTTAAAAAAAGATGCCGCACTTGCCGAAAGCTACCAAAAAATCAAGCCGATTTTAGATGATTATCATCGTGATTTTATTGGGCAGGCATTAAAAGACATTAGCTTGACAGAATTGTCAAATTTTCAGAACCATTATTTGGCACTCAAACAGAATAAAAATGACAATGAACTGCGTAAAGCGTTAGAAAAATCACAAGAGCAATTGCGTAAAATGATCGTCAAGCAATTTAAAAAAGACGAAAAGACCAAAGCTTTATTTGAAAGTCTATTTGCCAAAGAATTGTTTGGCAGTACAAAAGAGCAAGGCAATTTGGTTAAATGGATTATCCAAAAAGAGGGAAAAGAGTCGCCAAAAATCGCTCTCATTGAGCAGTTTATTGGTTTTACCACTTATTTTAGCGGGTTTTATGAAAATCGTAAAAATCTATATAGCCACGAAAATAAACATACCGCCATTGCTTATCGTTTGATTCACGAAAATCTACCCAGATTTGTGGATAACATTCATACTTTAAGCCATATTAAAAATAAATATGCTGATTTATATCAGCAATTTAATCATCTGGATGAACAAGTCTCCAATTCTTTTGATGATTTTAATATTGATGATTTGTCAGAGATTGATTTTTATAATCATTTATTAACCCAATCAGGCATTACTGCTTACAATGCTTTATTAGGTGGAAAAACTTTGGATAATGGCAAAAAATTGCAAGGTGTTAATGAGATTATAAATCTATACAATCAAAAAAATAAATGCAAGGTCGCCAAATTAAAACCATTGCACAAACAATTATTAAGCGATAAACAAAGCCTATCATTTTTACCATCAAGGTTTGAAGATGATAATGAAGTTTGTAATGCAATCAATGATTTTTATCGTGGGTATTATGAAGATTTTACCAAAATTCAAGCCTTGTTAAATGATATTCAAAAATATGACATAAATGGCATTTATATCAATCAAAAACAACTGACACACATCTCCCATAATATATACGGTCATTTTAATTTAATCAACAATGCTTTAAGCGACTATTATGCCAATCAAATAAACCCAGAGTTTGAAAGTAAACTTGCCAAAGCCAAAACAGACACTGCTAGGGACAAACTCAACAAAGAGCGAGAAAAATTTATTAAATCTGAACACAGCATTGCTGTTTTGGAACAGGCATTAACTCAATATTGTCAAAGCAAAGATGATGTTGAGTTTGTGAGCATCGTGGATTATTTATCAGAATATTTTATCAATACTGATGATGAAAAATTGTCTTTAATCAAAGATATTGACAATAAATTCAGTACAATTAAAGGCTTTATAGAAAAAGAATATCCGATTGGCGAATGCACTTTTTATAAGCACAAAAAATCCCAAGACATCATTAATTTAAAGCTATTTTTGGATAGCGTAATGACTTTGGTGCATTTTATTAAGCCATTGGCGATTGGAAATGACGCTGGTTTGAATGAAGACAAGTCATTTTATGGCGAATTTACACCTTTATATGATGATTTAAAGCAGTTTACTTCACTTTATAATAAAGTTCGTGATTATGTCTCTCAAAAATCTTTTAATGTTGAAAAATATAAACTTAATTTTGATAATGCAACTTTACTGTCAGGTTGGGATTTAAACAAAGAAAAAGACAATTTTGGCATTATTTTGCAAAAAAATGGCAACTATTATCTGGCGATTTTGGATAAAGACCACAAAAAGGTCTTTGACCAAGCACCTGTTGCGAATAGCCAAGATGTTTATCAAAAAATGGTGTATAAGCTACTGCCTGGTCCGAATAAAATGTTACCAAAAGTATTTTTTGCCAAAAGCAATATTGACGATTATTCGCCATCTAAGAATATTTTGGAAAAATACGAACAAGGCACGCATAAAAAAGGCGAGTTATTCAATCTATCTGATTGCCATCGTTTAATAGATTTTTTCAAAGAAAGTATCAATAAGCACCCAGAATGGAAAGAGTTTGGTTTTGTATTTTCTGATACGAGTAGCTATAATGATTTAAGTGATTTTTATAAGGAAGTTGAGCCACAAGGATATAAAGTTTTTTTTACCGATATTGACAGCCAATATATTGATAATTTAGTAGAGCAAGGCAAATTATATCTATTTCAAATCTATAATAAGGATTTTTCAACACATTCTTATGGCAACAAGAATTTACATACTTTATATTTTAAGGAATTATTTAGTCCTGAAAATCTACAAAATGTCATTTATAAATTAAATGGCGAAGCAGAGATTTTTTATCGTCAAGCATCATTAAATATTAATGATGTGGCAAAACACCCTGCTGGCGAAGTATTGGTAATGAAAAACCCAAACAACGCCAATGTCAACAAAATCGCTACACACACCATTTACAAAGACAAACGCTATACCCAAGATAAGTTTTTGTTACATATTCCCATTACGATGAATTTTGGAGTTGATGGTGTTGGTTTTAAAGCTTTTAACCAAAAAGTTAATCAAACACTCAAAAATAGCAATAACGATGTTCATATCATTGGCATTGACCGTGGCGAACGCCATTTGTTGTATGTGAGTGTGATTAATCAAAAAGGCGAAATCATTGAGCAAAAGTCTTTAAATGAGATTGTGAATACAGGTCATAACGGCATTGAGCTGGCAGTCAATTATCACACGCTTTTGGATAATAAAGAAAAAGGGCGTGCTACTGCTCGTGTAAACTGGGGTGAAATTGAAAATATCAAAGAACTTAAGCAAGGCTATTTAAGTCAAGTGGTGCATCATATCAGTCAGCTGATGCTTAAATATAATGCCATTGTTGTGCTGGAAGATTTAAACTTTGGTTTTAAGCGTGGGCGTTTTAAGGTTGAAAAGCAAGTCTATCAAAACTTTGAAAACGCACTTATTAAAAAACTTAATTATTTGGTATTTAAAGACAAAACACCCAATGAATTGGGCGGTATTAGAAATGCCTTGCAATTAACCAATAAATTTGAAGATATTAAAGATATCGGCAAGCAAACAGGGTTTTTATTCTATGTGCCAGCATGGAATACCAGTAAAATTGACCCAACCACAGGGTTTGTGAATTTATTGCCCTTGCATTACGAAAATATCGATAAATCCAAAGATTTTTTTGCAAAGTTTGATAGCATTTTCTATAATGCCAATAAAGATTATTTTGAATTTGCTTTGGATTATAAAAAATTTACCGATAAAGCAACTGGCTCAAAAACTGATTGGGTAATTTGTTCGCACGGCGATGTGCGTTTTGCTTACAACAATACTACAAAGAGTATGGAAAAAATCAATGTCAATGATTGTCTAAAAGCATTATTTGAGAAACATCAAATCAATTATCAAAGTGGCAATGATTTAATTGATTTGATTTGTCAAAATAATAGTAAAGATTTGTATAGCAGTCTTTATTATTATCTTAAAGTGTTGGTATCTATGCGATATAGCAACGCTAATACGGATGATGATTTTATTTTGTCGCCTGTGGCAAATAAAAACAGTGAGTTTTTTGACAGTCGTAAGATTGAAGCATTGCCAGAAAAAGAGCGAAAATTACCTGAAAACTCTGATGCCAATGGTGCATATCATATCGCCAAAAAAGGCTTGTGGGTATTGAAGCAGATTAAGGCAAATGATAATTTAGATAAATTAAATCTGATGATTAGCAATCAAGAGTGGCTAAAATTTGTTCAAAATAACTAGATAATATATTTAGGCTCAATTATTAAAATTGAGCCTATTTTTTGACTTCCTCCCCTCGCTAAACCGAGGGGATTCCTACTGCTAGACGGTCAAGCCCGACCGCAAGAATGTTCTTACTAGCATTGATATCTCTATCATGC
>NZ_JAMBAQ010000023.1 GCF_023336735.1 Moraxella oculi
ACCAACTTTGATGCCTTGATCTTCAGCAAATTGCAGGCTATTTAAGCCTTTAACATCAGGGTTTAGAGCGACTTCGATGGTATTGTTATCAGCATCAATTCTAGTAGTGATGTTGCTGACATCGCCGGTCTTACCACCCTTGATACCTACCGTACTATCTGCGAATGTCTTAGCAAAATCTTTGCTGATTGCTGCAGTATTTTCACCATCTTGTGGCTTAGAAATGTCTTCATCAGCAAAATATTTGGTTGCTGAATCTTTCAACTGCTTGACATTAACAGCGTCGTTATCATTCACGCCCTCTTTTAGGTTGGCGATTGTTACTGGACCATTCTGATCATCCGTCAGCTTGATGGTACTTCTGTTACCGTTATCACCTTGGATTTTTGGACCTCCATCACCAAACTGAACACTACTAAAGGTCACATCATCTTTGGTGGATACTGTGACTTTGCCTTGCTCTTGCTTAAGCTTGATGTTTTTGCCAGCGTCGATGGTAACAGTCTCGCCTGTTTTGATGAGCTGGTCTGTTGTACCAGTTGCTTCACCACCTTCTGATTGAGAGTGAGTGAGTTTAAAGCCGGATTCGTTGATGGCTTTGGCAATATCACCAGCAGTAACTAAAGCGTTTTCATCACCACCATTTGGTGCGTCAACCTTACCAGTACCTTGGTTTGGCGTTAGGGTTGTGGTCTTAGCTGCGACTTTACCGTCAGGTGTGATTTGAACGGTTGAGCCGTCAACATCAACTTTTAGACCCTGATTACCTTCAGTAGTGATACCACCTTGCGGTTTGATTTTGACTTTAAGCTGCTTGTTACCATTATCACCTGCAACTTCTAGTGTATTCGGATCGATATTAAGGTTTAAACCCTCATTACTTACAGTCAATGGGTTTTTAACACCATTAGTATCTGGTTTTAGCTTAATACCGATACCCTGATCAGTTACCTGAATACCCTTAGACTCATCTGGATTGACAGTAAGTTGGTTACCTTCAACTTTAACACCTTTATTGTCAACATTGACAGACACACCATTTTGATCAACGGTCAATGCGCCATCATCAGCTTTTGGCTTAACTTTCACGCCATCAGCGCCAACTTCGATACCATGACCAGCTTTCACAGCAATGTCGATACCATCTTTAGCAGCATTCACAGAAGTTTCAATGCCGGCATTTTGCTTACCATTGATTTTTAAGCTATCGCCAAGATTGCGACTGACTTTTTTGTCATCTTCTGTCGTACCACCATTATTGCCCTTATCCGCTTCAAATAAGCGTGGCTTGGCTTGCAGTTGCTTTTTGCCATTTGCATCTGCGATGGTGAATTGATCACCAACATTGATGTTTAGACCATCATTACCAACATTTAATGGACCAGCTGGGTCAACTTTGATAGAAACACCGTCTTGATCAACTGTTACACCACCGTTTTCTTTTGGCTTGACGCTGACGCCATTGTTGTCAACAGTGATGCCATGATGTGGCTTAACCGCTAACTTTCTCTCACCGTTATTGGCAGGCTGAGTTGGATTGAATTGCAAGCCTCCATTGTCGTCAATATTAACGCCAATGCCTTGTGCATCAACAGTGATGCCTTTAGCAAGATCTGGCTTAGCAGATACGCCATTTTGATCTACAGTGATGCCGTGATGTGGTTTGACACCAATGCCTTTGCCATCATTACCACCGTTAGGATCAAACTCTAGACCTTTGTTTGGAGTTAAGTTAACAGCAACTTTACCGTCATTAAACTTAACGCCGGCCTCTTTATCGATCTTAACAGCAACACCCTCAGGGCCGACTTCAACACCTTTCGTGCCGTCAGGTTTAACTTCAAGCGTTAGACCATTGGAGGCTATATCAGTTCTCGTGACTATACCGCCGTTTTCTTTACCTTTCACAGGGAAGCGATCGCCAAGCTTGACAGGTACCGAACCACCTTCATTAGCTTCTACGGTGATTGGCAAGCCAGCTAATGCTTTAAGTTGTGCGACATTCACCGCATCAGTATCGGCAGAACCTGCAGCGACATTGATGATTTGGCGAGTGTTACCATCATTACCTACCGATACCGCACCTTGATTGCCTTTGACGGTTTCGGTGATGGCGGTATTTAATGCGTTCGTCTCCGGATGATCAACTTTGACATTTTCGGTCAGCGGTGAATAAACTTGATTTTGGTCTTTGTTTGGCTCACGACTAACTGTTTTTGCACCAGCATTAATCGCCTCACGATCCGCCTTAGACTCAGAGCCTAGAGCGACACCGCCAGTTGCGGTTGCCTTGGCATTGACACCAGCTGTGACAGACTTATCACCTGTTGCACCGGCTTTTTCGTCGACTTTGCCTTTGTTGGTATCTGCTTCGCCAGGACCTTGGGTACCTTCTCCAGTATTGACATGGACATACATGTCTTTATTGTCGCCTGGATCACCTTTTTCACCACGCGGACCTGTATCGCCCTTAGGACCTTGTTCGCCTGGATCGCCTTTTTCACCGCGTTCACCTTTAGGGCCTGTTTCGCCTTGTGGACCACGCTCACCAGTTTCACCCTTGTCGCCACGAGGACCTTGAGGGCCTGTTGGACCGGCTGGGCCAGCTGGGCCTGTTTCGCCACGATCGCCTTTGGCACCTGGAGCACCATCACGACCTGCAGGACCTTGTTCACCACGCTCACCGCGTTGGCCAGGAGCACCCGGATCGCCTTTTTCACCGCGAGGACCGGCAGGACCAGCTGGGCCTGTTTCGCCACGATCGCCTTTGGCACCTGGAGCACCATCACGACCTGCAGGACCTTGTTCACCACGCTCACCGCGTTGGCCAGGAGCACCCGGATCGCCTTTTTCACCGCGAGGACCGGCTGGACCGGCTGGGCCAGTTTCGCCACGGTCGCCTTTGGCACCTGGGGCACCATCCTGACCTGCTGGACCTCTTTCGCCACGAGCACCGGCTGGACCAGCAGGACCCATTGGACCTTGAGCACCAGCTTCACCATCTTTACCTGGGGCACCGTCAGCACCTTTAGGACCGGCAGGACCAGTTTCACCTCTTGGACCAGCTGGGCCTGCTGGACCTCTTTCGCCTGGTAGACCTTGCTCACCGCGTTCACCGGCTGGACCTGGAGGGCCTTGTGGGCCAGTTTCACCATTCTTGCCGGCAGGGCCTTGTGGGCCAGGCTGTCCAGTCGGACCTGCTGGGCCTGTAGGTCCTGGAGGACCTGCATCACCTTTAGGGCCAGGTACACCTGCACCACCAGCTCCACCACCTTGACCTGGAGGACCTTGTTCACCTTGTGGCCCTGGAGGTCCCATAGGACCGGCTGGACCACGAGGACCGGCTGGACCTACTGCACCTGCTGGTCCTGGAGGACCTTGCTCACCGCGTTCACCTGGGGCACCATTTTCACCACGGTCGCCTTTGGCACCTGGGGCACCATCACGGCCGTTGCGGATTTCTAGTTCCTCTGTTCTACCATCAGGTTTTTTGATGATTAGTTTATAGCCATTATCTGTATCCTGCTTGGTAATTTCGGTACCTTTAATGGTGACTTTTCTTGTACCGCTATCATTCTGACCAGTTACAGTAATCCCTTGTTCACCAACAAAGTTGACGGTATCACCCCATTTAACCAAACCTTCACCATCGCCAACTGGTTGATTATTAGCCTGCAACTTCCACCCACCAGTATCGATGATATGATACAGCTGGCTACCGTTGATGGCGTCGGTACTTTGTGCTGTAATTAGTCCAGCACCCACGCCTTGGATGCGACGAGTTTGGGTATCATTACCAACGGAAACAACGCCAACTGGGGTATGGCCGGCAAAAGCATCTCCGTTATTGCCGTAACTCACGCCATTAATCATGGCTGCCGGAACCTTTGTTGCACCAGCAGATGAGTTATTTGCAATATAACCTGAACTACCGCCCAAAAATACCGAATTGGCGTGTGTTTTTGTAACAGCAGAGCCTAATACAAAAACATTTGCATTTTCGATATTGTTATTCGCACCAATAGAGACACTATTTTGAGCACGATCACCCACCGTCGATCTATCACCAATACTAACACTGCTATGGCCTTGAGCCTTAGCATTCACGCCAGCTGCAATCGACTTAGTACCAGTCGCACCGCCTTTCTCGTCCGCTTTACCCTTGTTGGTCTCTGCATCTCCTGGCTGTTGACCGCCATCACCAGTATTGACATGGACATAAGTATCTCTGTCGACACCGCCTTGAGCTGGTTTAGGTATTAGTTTTAACTTCTTCTGACCACCATTGTCCTCAACTGTGAAATCACCTTCATCAAAGTTGAATTTCAGACCACCTGCACCGACAGAAATCGGATTGTTATCAGGGTCATCAATTTTAACAGCAATATCAACACCGTCATTAGTATCATTAACGCTGGTCTCAATGCCTTTGCCTGCTTTACCTTTGATTGATAAAGGAGCGGTGCCATCTTTTTGCAGATTATTAGTGATTTTTTGTCCATCACCAGCATCGGTCGTGACTGTTAGAGCTTGATCGTTTGGCTGTTTTTTAACACTCAGTTTTTTGTTACGGCCATCTCCGGTGAGCTCCAAGGTATCACCATCAATATTTAAGTTGATACCTTTTTCACCAACTGTTAAAGGACCATCTTCATCAAGCTTGACAGAAATTTCAATGGCATCTTTATCGCCATTCGTATTCGTAATGATTCCAGCAGCACCATCACTAGCACCGATAATTTTCAGCTTTTGCCCAAGCTTACGATCAATAACCTTATCCCCGTCGGTATTAAAGTTATCTTTATTTGCTTCAAATTGTAGTGGATCTAGTTCACCAGGGCCTTGTTCAGCAAGCTTTTTGACTGCTTCTGCAACAGCAAATAACTGAGAGCCGTTAATCGCATCAGTAGATGTGTCAGAGATGGTACCTGCTGCGACATTTTGGATTTGGCGGTATTGATAGTCTGATGACATTTCGGTATCGTCAGCCCAGTGCTCACCTCTCTGTATAAGTCTACTTCCAGGACCCTGCGACATGGTAGGTTTTTTTATACGATCTCCAATTTTAGTCGCTTCGACTGGAACACCAGAACCTACTGATAGTACGGTACTATGTTCATTTGGTTTTCCCGCAAATTGATAAACTTGACCTCCGATCTCAATCTGAAGTGCATTCTCCCCTTTATTAATGTTGCCAACAGTAGAGTAAGCACCCAAAGCAACGCTACCTTTTTGACGATTATTAATCTTGGCACCAGCACCCAGCACTGTAGCAAATGGGGTTGTTGTAATTCTAGTACCACCGCCCACGGCAACGCTCCGATGGCTAGGATTTGTTTTATTAGGCAGGCTATCTGCAACACCTTCATCGATAATCGCTGCACCTTCAGGGCCTGCAGTGTCGCTGGTAGCACCAAGCACAACGGAAGAATAGTTGCCTGATGAAGCAGTATTCTGCTGAACTGTTTTAGCAGCCATCGCACTGTTGGTCAATGTCATACCAATAGACATCGCCAGTACGGATAAAGACAGCTTGGTCAGACCATGAGTGTTCGACCCTGTGGTCGGCTTGGTAACGCTACCTACCACACCTGAGGATTTGGTCTGCGACTTGGCAAACTCAGCCACCGCTTGATAGGTGCCTGTCGCCTTGTTGTAGACAATTTTATATATACTGTTCATACACAATACCTTTATTTTATAAACGAGATTTACAGCCTGACAGAGCCAACTGTAAAGAGTGATTCATTGATACAAGCATCTTAAACACAGCATCAGATGATGTTTGGCAGTTTTTATGGTCAGATTTGAAAAAAATAACCAAAAAACAGCGGAAAAATACATCAAAAACCACTCCATTGCTTACTGCCAGAGCAATAAACAATGGGGTAGTTTTTAAGCTGTAATTTATGCGATGCGATGCGATGCGATGCGATGCGATGCGATGCGATGCGATGCGATGCGATGCGATGCGATGCAGTATGAATCTTATGAATGGCACTGTCAATACCTTAATACATGTTCTTCTATTTTATCACAAGACAATCGTGAGGGTTAAGATAAATTGTTATCCTAATGTAACAATCTATGTTTTACTTTTTTGATGGACTTTTGAGTGCACTGTTTTGGTGGTTTAGGAGTGAATCTTTGGGTGCTGTTTTTGACTGACGAAGCGTCGCCAAGCTGATGTCTTTGACAAAAGGCATTGATGATCATGGTATTCGTCCGCACGATGGCTATTGACACTTTACCATTTAGCTTAAATGTCATTCGACACAACAAAAAAACAACGGCACTTGACTAAGCACCGCTGTTTTTTAAAAATTTAACACATGCTCGTATTAGCGACCTTGTGATTTCCAGTGTTTGGCAACACATTCATTAGGTGCTGTGATACGCTTACCATCTTTTGTTACATATGGCACTGGATCATACTCACGAGTACACCATCCAGATCTATCAGGAGTGATTGCTGATGCACTTGAAATTGCTAACATGCTTGCAACAGCTCCTAAGGCTACAGATGCAAAAATGGATTTTTTCATAACATTACTCCTTGTTTTGTTAATAAAAAAATTAAACGATCGTGAATGATCGGAGCTTTTTTAAGGCTCGACTCATTATTACAACTTTATCGTCATGTTGTCAAGCTTTTTTTTGATATTTTTTTGACTTAATCATTTCTTTTGCGGTTCATCAAAGACAAATAAGACCTTGCCTAATCATCAGCAAGATTGCTATGAATAACATCATGAATGATGATATAATAACACAGCTACCGAACGATGGCCCAAACGAATGATCGCAGTAGCTGTCATCGGTCAATATTTTTTTCCTGCCAGCCATACTAGGTGCCCTATGTCAGACTCACAACAACCACCCAAAGTGCCAGCAGATGAGGCCAATCCTACGCCCAAGCCAGCACCACAGCGACCCAAAAAACAGCGTCCACCACCAGAGAAACTCATTCCGCATTCTAAGGACATGGACGCCACCAAGCATCGTGTCCACCCACGCTTTGCCAAGGGCAAATATCAGACCATTCGCCTCATCTCGATGTATGCGATATTTGTGGGGTTTTTGGTCGCTCCTTGGCTGCGCTGGGACGGTCGGCAGGCGATACTGCTTGATGTGATTGAGCCGAAGTTTTATATCTTTGGGGCGACTTTCATGCCTCAGGATTTTTATTTTTTTGCATTCATTTTCATCATCGCTGCCATGCTTTTATTCATGGTAACGGTGTATGCTGGGCGTGTGTGGTGTGGCTATGCCTGCCCACAGACCATCTATGTGCATCTGTATCAGCACATCGAAAAATGGATCATCGGCGAACGCAATCAACGCATCAAATTTGACCAAGCACCTTGGCATCTCAAAAAAATCCTAAAAACCCTAGCCGTGCATCTGACATGGGGCATCATCTCCGCCATCACCGCCTTGACCTTCATCGCCTTCATCGTGGGGGTGGACGCTCTGTTTTTTAATGGGCATTCGCTGTTTTTCATGGGTTGGGGTAAGATGACTTGGGTGTTTTTCTTGTTGATTACCTTTGTTACGCAGACCAATGCTGGCTACATGCGTGAGCACATGTGCGTGCATCTGTGTCCTTATGGCCGCTTTCAGTCGGTGATGTTTGACAAAGACACGCTGCTCGTCTCCTACGACTATGAACGAGGTGAGCCTCGTGGTGCACGCAAAAAAGGCACTCACCCAGAAGGCTATGGCGACTGCGTGGATTGTAGCATGTGCGTGCAGGTCTGCCCAACTGGCATCGACATTCGTGATGGCCTGCAAGTAGAATGTATCCAATGTGCTGCCTGCATCGATGCTTGTAATGAAATCATGGATAAGGTCGGCTACCCTCGTGGGCTGATACGCTACACCACCGAACGCCAAATGGTCGAAAAACAAAAGACCAAAATCATCAGCCCTCGCATATTCGCTTACACATTCGTTTTGGTCGCCCTGTTCACAGCAGCGACGCTGGTGGCAACGGGTCGTGCACCGCTTGAGCTTGAGATTCGTCATGATCGTAAGGAGCTTAGCACCGTTCGCCATGAAAAAGTAGAGAACAGTTATGTCCTAAAAATCGTCAACAAGACCAACGAACGCCAAGTGTATCGAGTGCGTCTGGAGGGCGACCATCCTGGCATGACTTTGCGTCCACGATTTGACAGACTGCCACTACAGGCCAATGAACCATATGATCTGCCTGTCAGCATCATCGGCGATGTCGCTGTCATCAAAACAGGCTCAACACCCATCACCATCACTGTGTATAGTGAAGATGGCAAATACAGTGCCAGTGCTGAAGATAATTTTATCTATGAACCAAAAAAATGACCGACGCAGCCGCCCTTTTGGGCGGTTTTTTATTGAATGATTTTTAATGATACTTGATAACAAATGTTGTCATTTATGATGGATAGGGATATAATAAGTTACTGGTCTTGATTGCATTGTCTGCTTGGTTTGCTTACTTGGTCATATTTGGCTTGCCAGCATGCCCATCGGCATCATTATTGGTGTCATTACCGTGCTGTTTTTACAAAGAAAACACATTGAGCCACCAAGCAATGAGTAAAGTCCGAATTCACTTAGCGTGTGGACTTTTTTGTTTAATAAATAAAGGATGTATTGTGATGAATGCAAAAAAGTCAAAAACCCCTGTTCTCGTCCCCAAGCGCGAACGCATTGTTTCTGCTCAACATTATCTTCAAGAAGTCGCCAAACATCAAGATAACATCAAAGAAGTGGAATTCATACCACCAAAGCTGGGCAGTCGCAGCTTTGGATCATTCCGTGTGCGTTATGATACGCCCGTACTTTTTCCAGAAGGTGCATGATGGGTCAAAACCGACATCATTCAGACAAGCCCAATGAACAACAATTGGTACGAGTTGTTAGGGATTTGGTAGAAAGCCAAAAACAAACCCATCAACTACAACAACAAGAGCTTGAGCTTGAGCGAGAAAAAATCCGCTCTAATGAAAAAATCGCCTTGACAAGCATAGAAGCCCAAAAAGGCGTAAGAACTGCTCAAATAAGCCTATTTTCCAAAATACACAAAACAAGACACATCCTGTTCGGCATCATTGCATTTTTGGTTGCGGTGGTTTTGGTGGTCGCCATGAAGACAAACAACACCGCATTGGCATCAGAGATGGTGAAGATTGGCGGTGCGGTATTGCTTGGTTATGTTGCAGGGGTCAATAGGGGCAAAGCCTCCACCTTAGAAAAACAAAGACGAGATGATGAATGATGCTCCATGAACAATGCCAGTTTCATGTCATCCAAGTTTACTAACAGCTTGATTTTTCAGCCCATTTACCCAGCACCATTCCAAAAAAACCAAATCAGCAAGATGTGAGTTGAAAGTCATCAAACGCACTTGGCATGACTTAATGCCCAAACTGTGCTACAATACGCCCAAATATAGCCACACGACATCACGCCATGACCAACCCCTCCCCCCAAAAAGAACCTTGGTATAAAAACCCATTCATGACCATCTTTGTGGTCGGATTGCCTGCGTTGGTCGTGGTGGTGTGTGTGTTTTTTATTGTGTGGTCGATTCGCATTCAAGACAGTACGGTGCGTGATGATTGGTACATGGACGGTAAAACGCTTTATCAAGATGCCACTCGTGATCAGCTGGCACATGATTTGGGCGTATCTGGGGTGATGCGGTTTGATGGTGATTTGGTGCAGTTTGAACTTAGGTACCCCAAAGACACACTAAGCACTGGCAAGCTACGAGATGGCACACCTTTAACCTACCCAAAATCACTCACCGTCTCCATCTCTCACGCCACCGACAGCAATAAAGATAGGGACTTCATCATCAAGCATGCAGATGGTAATCTTTATACTGGTCAAGTGCATTTGGACAGCAGCACCGCCAAGTACTATCTACAGGTCAGTAATGACGGCATTCATAACTGGCGACTTCGCCACAGCCAAAAACTGCCTGCCAAAAATGCCGTATTCACCCCCCTACCAAGCTTCGATGATGATGCTTTAATACTGCCTGATCAAAGGCACAAACGCATCAATTCATCAACCCAACCACCAAAATAAGATGGCTGCGTAAAGCCAGCATTCAAACCGACACCCACCCAAACGCCCAAAAGACGCATCATAAAAATGCAGGCGAAGACTTACCCAAGTACAGTTGTTTCTTTTCTTCTGCAATGACTTGGCGTGCCACATGCAAGATGAGCTGTCTCAACCATCGATGTGCTGGATGGTGTTGCAACAATGGCGACCATGCCATCGTCAGTTCAAATTCAGGAATGAAAAATGGTGGTTCTTTGACGATGATTTGTGGATTGTTGTAAGCTTGTAGCTGTGCGACACGAGTCGGCAATGTCGCAATCAAGTCCTTATTGGCGGTAAGCATTGCTGGCATCTGATAATGGCGAGTAAAGACACTGATTTGGCGTTTTTGCCCAAGGCGTTGCAGTGCTTGATCGATGGCACCCAGACCACCTGACTTTTCAGGATTGACCCCAAATCCCACCCCCATGCCTGTCTTTGACACCCAAACATGTTGTGCTTTTAGGTAGTTTTTAAGATTGAATCGCTCCACATAGGGGCTGTCCGCTGACAACAGGCAGCTAAAAGTATCACGCCAGACCAGCACTTGATGAAAACTTTGAGGAATCTCATTAAAGCGGTTGATTGCCAAATCCACACGCCCCTGCTCCATGTCTCGATAGGACACATCCGATGGCGTCAAAAAATCCAAAATCACATTCGGTGCTTCCGACCGCAAGGCTTTCACCAATTTTGGCACCAGTGTCGCTTCAGCATAATCGCTTGTCATGATGCGAAACATTCTAGAAGTGCTGTAAGGACGAAATTCAGTGCGTGGTTCAAGCAGTGTGCCAATATCAGCGAGTATTTCACGAATGCGAGGTTGTAATTCAGCCGCCCTTTCTGTCGGCGTCATGCCTTCACTAGAGCGTATGAGCAATGGATCATTAAATAAAGTACGCAAGCGACGCAAAATATTGCTCATGGCAGGCTGCGTGATGCCCAGCTGTTCGGCAGCACGAGTTACATTTTTTTCACGCAATAACACATCTAGATATACCAACAGATTCAGGTCGACTTTTTGTAGATTCACAGTTTACTCCATATTCAAGGTGGCGGTGATGCCCAAACACATCAGACGATCAGTACAGGCGTGCCTTCATTGACCATCTCATAAAGCAGTACAATATCATCATTACGCATACGCACACAGCCATGCGATCTTGGCACCCCCATCGGCTCTGTATCTGGCGTGCCGTGAATATAGATGTAGCGACTCAAGCTATCACACACCCCATCGGCATTGTTACCTTTATTCACACCCATCTCACAACCATCCAGCCACAAAATACGACTCAAAATCCAGTCTCTATCAGGATTGCTAAGTCCCAACTGCTCATCATAGATTTCCCCTGTGAATACCCGTCCGACAAAGACAGCATTTTTAGGGCAGTCGCCCCCGATTTTTTGGGCAATTTGATGATGACCTAATGGCGTACAGCCTGTATTTTCAAGCTGACCTGTGCCATTTTTAGCAGTAGATATCTCAAAAACATGAATCACCCCATCGCCATCAAAAACACTCATGCACTGCGTGGAAGTATCCACCAAAAGATGTATGTTTGCCATCATTCACCCTATCAATCACAATCATCACATTAAAAAATGATGGGTATTTTATAAAATACCTGTTCAATAGTCTAACAGTTTTTTTTAAAAAACCCTTAACCACCTCTAAAAAAATTTACTCAACCAACTCACCCATCACATAAAAAAACACCCCAAAAGCCATCAGTCTTTTAGGGTGCGGTTTGATGTTAACGCATCACAGTGAATCAGTGTGATTGATTTTCTACAATCCCATAACCAT
>NZ_JAMBAQ010000024.1 GCF_023336735.1 Moraxella oculi
CTTTTTTAACATCCAAATGGCTAGTGGCTTCATCCAAAAATAAAATTTTTGGTCTGCGGTATAGGGCGCGGGCAATAAAAATACGTTGCTTTTGACCGCCTGATAGTATATTGCCCATATCGCCGACAAGCGTCTGATAGCCCATAGGCATTGACATGATTTCATCATGAATCCCAGCCATAATGGCACATTTTTCCACCCATTCATTATCTGGTTTATCATCAAAAAAGCTGATATTTTCAACTAAAGAGCCTGCAAATAGTGTGTCATCTTGACTAACACAGGCAATAATATCACGGGCATTTAGCTCTGCCATGCTGTGGTGAACCTTGCCTGCAATTTTAATCTCTCCTGATTTGGGCGTAAGTTCACCCATAAGTAAGCTCATCAGTGTACTCTTTCCACAACCTGTTGCCCCAACGATGGCTACCGATTCTTTATCTTTGATGTGAAAACTCAAATTGTCAATAATATAGGGCTCATCATCATTATAAGCAAAGGATAGATTGTTTACCTGTATATCATAAACCAGTTTATCTTTTTGCTCTATTAGGGGTAGATAGCTATTTTTTTCTGTTTTTTCTAAAACAATGTCTGCTAACCTTTCACCATGCAAGTTTAACATTTTTACTTCAATAAATTTATCTATTAGATTGCTCACTCGTCCACCAAACTGGTTTTTGTAGGCGATAAATGCCATTAAAATACCAACTGTAAAAGTACCATCAATAACTAAATTTGCACCCAAATAGATAATGATAAGGTTTTCAAGTCCAAAAATGATACCATTAATAAATCCAAACATAAGCCCTAATTTTTGGGTATAAAGTCCTGCATTAAGGGTATTAACAAATAAGGTAAGCCATGTACTCTTTCTTATATCTTCCTTATTGAAACGTTTAATAGCACGAATACCGCGCATAGTCTCCATAAAATGCGTACTCTGCTTAGCTGCATGTATAATTTGCTCCTCGGTAGCTTGTTTTAGGGGTGTATACCAGAGAAAGCGCAGGAGTCCATAGATCATCATTGCACCCACTGCAACCCATGCCAAAGCCGGGCTATAAAAGAACATCAATACAAGTGTAAATACTGTCATCACACCATCTAAGACAACGGTCAAAAAAGTTGTGGTTAGCGTAGACTGAATGCTATCAATTGCTCCAAAACGAGAAATAATATCACCCAAATGTCTTTTTTGAAAAAATTGACTGGGTAGATGAGTTAAATGATGAAAAACATTAGCCTTCCATTGTATATTGAGTGTAGTAGAGATATACATACTTATCCATGACTGAAGCAAGCTGGTTAGCTGTGTTAAAAACATAAGTATGCCAAAGCCAATAACCAGTGTCGTTAATAAATCTTTGTCAGCCGAAACAATAGCATGATCAATCACCCACTGCATAAAAAATGGACTGGTTAGAGCAAATATCTCTAGCGCCAATGCCAGTATTAATATCTGACCCAAAGACTTGTAAAGTCCTTTTATTTCACCAATCAGTTTGGATAAACGAATATTGACCTTATCTTCTTTTTTCTCAAAATCACTATCCGCCCATACCTCTAGGGCTATTCCTGTAAAATGATCTGATGCCTCTTGAAGTGTCATTAGTCTTTGTCCAGCACTTGGGTCTAGGATGGTAATTTTAGTTTTGGATACAGATTTTAATACCACAAAGTGATTCATATCCCAATGCAGAATACACGGCGTACGCAGCTGATTAAGCTCATTCAGTTCCAGCCTTAAAGGGCGTGTGCTAAGCTTCATTTGCCCAGCAATCTTAATAAGCGTGTGCAAAGTTGCACCTTTTTGAGAAATAGGATATTTTTGGCGCAAACTCCATAAATCAGTAAGATACCCATGATAATGAGCTATCATAGCAAGACAGGCTAGACCACATTCAGCAGATTCGGTTTGTAAAATAACGGGCATTTTGGCTGATAAACCAAAATTAATGCGTTTTAAAAAATCCATGACCAAGATTATCCATAAAAACTTTGACAACAAAAAAGGTGCAATTGCACCTATGACAAATTGATTGGTTTAAATTTTACCTGTGAGACTATATAGCGGTTCAAGCACCCATTCATATAATTTTCGTGTTTCATGCATGACATCACCCTCCAAGGTCATGCCAACTGCTAGGGGTAGTTCTTTGCCGTAGGCTGTTATGGTTTGCTTATCTAAATGTGCTTTGATGACATACATCGGTTCATTGGCGATTTGCTCAGTGGCTGATACTGTGCCAATGGTGGGTAAATTTTGTCCTGCATGAGCAGTTTTGGCAACAGAGATAATACGCCCCTTGGCATGTCCAAATTTCTGATAAGGATACGCTACATAGCGAAGCAATACTTCATCATCCGTCTTAACAAAACCAATAGCACGACTCGGTACATACATCACTGCAATCAAATGGCTGTCATTAGGTAGGATGCTTACAAGTGACTGACTACTATCCACAAATTGCCCCACATCGGCATGAGCGACACTTGCCACACCATCTACTTGGGCTTTGATAATCAAAGTATCGTTGGCTTGGTTTTGGATGCTATCGCTTTTGTTGTCAGACAATGTGCGTTCATATTGTAGAAGTGTTGTTCTATGTTCATGCTCTAGACGGGATAAAGCAATGGCTTGCTCTTTAATTTGTCTGGCAATGACTTCTTTTTCTCTTTCAAGGGTGGTTAAGCTATTTAGCTGTGTATTGTATGCCATTGTTTGTGATTCTAGCTCTTGCTTGGATACCGCCTCACTTTGCATGGCAAATTCATATCGTGCCAAAGTCTCTTTGGTAATGGCAACCTGATGTGCCTGTAAATCTATTTGAGCTTGCAGTTTATCCATGTCTACTTGTAGACGCTCTATGGTATTTGCGATATTTCTTTTTTCAGCAGCTTGAGCTTGCTTGGTGCGAGTGATTTCATGTTCTATCAGCTGTCTTTTGAATGCCAGTTCTTTGTCTAGCATGCTTTGTACATTGCCAGCACCAGTATGGCGAGCAGTAGAAACCTTGTACAATACATCTCCTGCCTTGATTGTCTGACCTTCAAAAACATACTTTTCTGTTATCACACCTGCTGTTGTGGTATAGACTTGTACCAACCCTTTGTCAGGAATGATTTGACCTTTGACTGTACTACGCTTGGTATATTCACCCCATACCAAAAATATCATTAGTACAAGCCCTGCCATAAACGCACAAAACGTCAAAAAAGTAAAGCTAATCGGCGTTACTATCACAACTTTACCCACCCAATCTATTTTTTGGGCAGATAAAGCTTCAGGACGAAATAGACTGGACATGATAGGTGTTATGATTTATAAATAAATTTATCATAAGGCATAATACAAGCACATATACAGCCATCCCTAAAATAGCATTATCAGGAATTACGTCATTGTAATTGTGATAAACAACTTTTGATAATGTAAAAAATGATAGAATGGCTAAAACTCTAGATATGGTCATCATTTTATCGCGCATACTCATACATATTTCTAATCATTAAAAGTATTGGTCATTATGAAATAGACCATTTTGCAAATGTCTGTCTACGTAATTTTTGTAATCCTCACCCATTTTATGATAATCCTGTATTTCTACAACATGACCTATGGTAAATACTGCCGCTACTTTTTTGTTTGGTGTTAGAACTATCCGACACCCCCAGATACCATTAAGACTTGTCATTCTTGTTAGAAAATTTTCTTTTCTTAAATATAAAAAATATACCCAAAAAAACCAAAGAATAATATATTACCCAATAAATATAGACGTCAAAATTTGTTATCGTATCTATTTTTTGAACAAATAAACCGACAGCTAAAATATAAAAAAATACAACAACAGGCCTTGGGATTAAATCCATATTTACATCCTAATAAGAAAATAAATTAAAGGGTAATAATAAAAAAATACACTAATCAGATTTCCTGTTTGGATTAAGTTTGTTGAAGTACAGGAAAATCATACCATTTTAAGTTTGTGACGAATGTTTTTCTTTATAGTATATTTTTTAAACCAAAACCACTTCAAAGAATAAGCTAGGGTAAAATAACATCTAATTTATCACGATGATCTTGAATTTTGCGATACATATCTAATGCCTCTTTTGTTAACTCACTATTCTCTATATCATCACCAAGATAAGCTCCGCCAATCGTAAAAATTGCCGCACCCGCAGGTCCAAATCTAGACCCAATAGCACCGCCTATGGCACCACCCCACAGCTGACCGTGGGCGACATTCCCACTCTTTTTATCACTACCGCTATCCCCATAATTGCTCCCAGAACTATCCGACACACCCCCAGATACCATTTTGATTTGCTCAATGTTTAGTTCAAACATAATAAACTCCTGTGAATAAAAAAATAATTTAAAGTACCAATTCAATAATATCCAGCTCAGCCATTTTAGCTATCGCCGACCGAATATCATTGGACATACTTTTATCAGTTTTTTGTAAAAGATTGCATAAACTAATTGGCTCATATTGTATAATTTTCTTAAGTAAATATTGACTATCGTCATTGATATTAATCTTTAAGCCATTGGTAATGACATAGCCTTTTTCAAGCGTTCTGCCATCTACAATGTTAGATACAATCAATGCATCATCAGGAATGTCATTTGCATCAGCATTGGCATTACCAAACAACTGCATATTAAAAGCACTGTCACTGCGATAGTTCGCCATATGTTCTTGCATGAATTTATCATAAAGCACTGAGTCTGTCATCATGGTAGATAATTCATTGCAGGCTTTAATAATATTGTCTTTATCACTATTCCAATCAGAAAAATTATATCTTAAGGGTAGAATATTTTGGGTTTGTTTAGCTAGCCATTGCATATAATCATAGCCCGTTGGGGCAAATGTTCCTATCGCTAAATGGAATGTCTCACAACCCATTGGAACAGGATTGTGCCACCACCCACGTGGGATATATAGCACATCACCAGCTTCCAGTACAACCTCCATGTCAGGTATGGTTGGCTCTGGCACATCCACATCTTTGGATTGTTGCATATATAACGGACTTTCAAAATTGGGTTTGTATAACACCCAGTGTTTTTTGCCCATCAGTTGCACTGCAAACACATCGCGAGTATCCCAATGACTTTTAAAAGAGGCGTCACTACCAAACGCCAAATAACCACTTACAACCGTTGGTGCTTGTACAAAATGGGAAATTTGTTTTGCCAAACCGTCTACAAAGGGCTCATTGTTAATGCGATTATAAACAATGGTTGCACCATGTTTCATATGATGATAAATGGCAGATTTAATAAAACGATAGCGAGTTCATCCCATATCATCAAAGCTTTCTACATACTCAGAAACGGGTACAATTTCACCCTTTCTAAGGCGAAAAAGCTCATCTATGGGATTAGCTCGCTGATATAATTCGTTGATTTGTTTCCAAGTAATATTCAAATCTTTGACTGCACCCTTGAATACTCTGGGTGCTCGGTATAATACTTGCCGCCTAAAATCTTGAGATGACATACCAAGATCTATGTACATATAATACATCCCTGTTAAAATATTTAAATAAGGGCAATTTGACAATACAGAAAAACAAAAAGCTCCAAATGGGAGGGGGTAAAATTTTTGAATTTTCCCCACAAGATTTGTATTTGCTAAAATTTTTGATTTAGTATATTGCAGACAAAGAGAAACCCGCCATAAGGCCGGCTTTTCGCTTAGTGTCAGGGGGTAGGCGTAAGTTCTCAATAGATCCTAGCAAACAGTAATATTTTAAAACTTTATCCCTATGAAATCAAGTGAAAATTGCCCAAATATCAAAAATGCTTATCGCATCCACACCTTGCCATCTATGAAAAAATTTACCAAAATACCAAACCTAGTTAAATAGGTGAGCAAAAGGTGGTTAATTGAAGTGATTTTAGGGCTTTTAGAGGAGTTCAAACAGCAGGACGAGAGTATCCAAAAGGCGATTAAGGATTAGATATGTTTTTTGATGATTCTAACTCCTTTTTAGATGACTTAAATACCAATCTAGTTACTGATGAATGGTGTATGTCAAATTTTGCAGATCAGCATATCAAAACTTTGGAAAGCCATGAGGCCTTTGATATTTTAAAGCAATTTGTTGTTTATATGATTGAAAATTATGATGAAAAATCAGAGTACGAAATTGTAGAAACATTGCGATATTTGAAATACCAAGCAAGCACCAACGAAAGTTTTTGTAGTAATGAGCAAAAAGATAAAATCCTGGATAAATGTATCTCGGATTTCTATTACTCATTTCAAATCCGCCATGCAATATCTGAAGAAGTTAAAAACTAGGACCGCTCTGCTCATAAGTCTGTTTCTTCTCAGCCCCTTTCATTAATTTGCCAAGCTCCATAGGGGTTAAGGTGCGTTCTATTTTCTCCTTGTCTTCTTGGGTCAGCTCCTTACCAGTCTCAACATTTGTCCAGCTCCCTTGAAAAAACTTGTCTATAATAACCTTAGCTCTATCGCTAATTCTTCCAGCCGTGTCTCCAATCCTTGCCATTGCGCCTCTAACTGGCTTGCCGTACTCTGTGAGCTTTTTAACTGTATTTGTAATGTAGCCGTTAACTCGGTCTCTAATTTCGTCAGCTCCTGCTGTAAGATCTTTTGTAAATTGGTCTTGAAGCTCGTTAGCTGTGCCTTGTATATCTGTTCTTGGTCGCCCAAGGATTGATTGGTTGCTTGTAATTGCTTTGTTAGCGTGGCTATGGTGCTGTTTGCTTGTTGTAATTGTGCATGCAAATTGTTCGCCTCGATCTGTAAAGTCCGCTGCCGATTGTCGTGCTTGGTTAATAAGCCCTGCCATTCGCTTTGTTTGCTCGTCAGATTGTCTATGGTGGTCTTGTAGCTCTGCGCCAACTCGCTTACAGTGGTGAGCTGTGTCTGTAACTGCTGTATCGTGCTGTCTTTGAGCGCGATGATATTGGCCAGATAGTCTATCTCTTGCTGTTTTTCGTTCATCTGTGCTTGATGAATGTCGTCTAGCTCGGCTAATTTGTTCGTCAATTCGGTCAAAAATGGATTGTTCATAATCTATCTTACTATCTGTTGTGGTGTGGCATGGTCTTTTTTCTTGGATTTTGTCTTGGTGGGGCTGTTTAGTTACCACAAAAAGGGGAGTGTTACGAACAGAGCAAAAAAAAGGATCAGGAGGGACAAGGCTAGCACTATCAAGAGTATCGCTGCCCAATTTGGATATTTGAGTACCAAAGTCTGCAGCGTGTTGCTCATGGCCATCAGCTGATAGGCATTTTCCATCTGATTTTTGAGCGCTTCGCTTTGATGTTTGATCTGCAATATGTCTTGTTGTATGCTGTTGTGGTTGTCTACAATCTGTTGCAATGCTTCTGAAAAATCCTTGTATTGAGTACTCATGGCTTTCTGCATCTGCTGCTTGGTGCGTGCTTGATGATCGGCCAAGGTTTGGGTAAGGCTCTGCTCTAACTGCTCCATAATCTCGGTTATCTTGTCCTGTAACAGCTCGTTGGTCTTGCTTGGCTGCACCTGGGTTTCTACCCATTGCTGGCTGATGTCTGCTAGGCTCTGTAAGGACTGATTCAGATTTGTTTTTAGTGCCTTTATCTGATCCTGCATCTCCTTGTTGCAGTCCTGTATGGGCGCTGTCAAGTCTGATGGATTGTACAGGTCGCTGATAGTGGTCTTGATGGTACTTTGACTTTGCTTGGCAAAGGCTATCAAGTCGCTCTTTTGTTGCTCTAAGGCTATCTGTATCTCTTGGGTGTTGGCATCTATCTCTGCTTGTTGCCTGGCTTTGGCTTTGGCCAGCTTCTCTTGTAAAGTCTCGCTCATAATAAGCTCCTGTCAAACGTAGGTTTCTACCGCCTTGCGGGTCGGCAATACTGATAGATTTATCAGTGATGCGGGCGATTGTCAGACCTATGCTGTCTTGTAAATAGCAAATGATGTCGTCTCGGGTCTGTATATTACCCATCTCAATTTCATTGGTTATAAGGTCGTGTATGTCAGCCTTTATTTCCTTTTTGTTTTTGGGCAGGTTATGCTTTTTCAGCTTGGTGGCTTGGCGACGAGCTGGATCATCAGGGTCGGATAGATTATATTTGGCATTGATGTACTTTTTGAAAGTATCGATGCGTTCTAGGTCGGCACGGTGGTAATAGGGGTTTAACTGTTTATTTGTGGTTAGCTCCACTTTGGGTATCACAAAGTTAAGCTCTACCCTGCCTTTATCACCATGCTCAATCCAGCAGATGTTGTATTGGTCGTCATCAAGACCCGCAAAAGTAGTTCGCTCAAACTCTGCCATAATTTGGTTTTTAATGTCATCATCTAGGCTGACTTCTTCAAAGGATAATACGCCCACGGTGTACTTGTCTTTGTAGGGTGATGAGCTGGCGATCATCTGTGTTAAATTAGGGTCGCCTTTTAATACTTTGGCTTGTTCCCTTGTGGCTTGCCCTGGGTTGTTTTTCCAGTTTTTACCAAGCAGATAATCCAAGGTTGCACCCACACTGCCACCGCCTCTTCTGGGTAAGTATTTGACAATCATAATGAATCACTTAGTTGAGTTTTTATCTCGTGAATATCAGCTTGGATTTGTGCCAAAGTTGCTAAGGCTTGGGCGGTTTGTAAGGTGGCAGGTTGAGTATTTACCTGTTTGGCAAGTTGGTTTAAGTTATTGCCAATTTTGTTGATTTGGTATAGCAATTTTGGGTCTATTTTGGCAAATTTTGAAGGGGTGATCGGTGTGGCTGCAAGACAAGTTTCCCGTATCCAAGTGGCTAATTTGGGCTTGTCTTTTCTTACCAAAAGCTCGTCATATTCACTTGGGGTTAAGCGTATTTTTACCGATGTTGTTCGTTTAGGTTTTGATGTTTTTTTAGATGGGTTTTCAGTCATTTTTTTGCACGAATTTTGATTGTGGAGATGCACGCAAAGCGTGCGAAAAACCGTAGCGATGGCGGAGGTTTTTAAGGGGGGGGTTTCGGGGGGTTATCCCCTGAACAAGGGTCGCACAAGCACCAAAAATCGTTAGATTTGGGGGGCGTTGCGTATCCTTGCCCTATAGACTGATCATAACGAGATGGGTCATTGGTGTCAAGATAATGTAGTGCATGACACTGTTATATTGTTGCTTTCTATCATATTTTAGATCTCAATAGTAAATCGCTCTAAAATCCCCGTAGAGCGATTTTACATGCTGGGTGCTATCTTAGGTCATTTTTTCTTTTTTTGCGTCTCTATGACGCTCCTGAGCGTTTCTAGGACGGTTTTTCGCTTTCTAGGGATTTAATGACTTTTTTGGATACCCTCGTCCTGCTTTTTGGACTTATCCAAAAGCCCTAAGCAGCGAGTTATACCAAACCAAATTAACTCATCGATAAAAAAATTATTTGGGTTATCTGAATTACCAAAGATCAGTCAAAAGGCTAAGATTGTTTTTGGTTCTTTCAATGATTTGCTTTTTTGGGTAAAAAAAAGAGCGAAGCGTTTTTTATATAGTTTTATATAGTTTTATATAGTTTTATAAGAGGTCGCCAGCCCTTGAAAATATTGGGGTTTCGGGGGGTATTTAACTAGGTTTATACACCAATATGAATAGGTTTATACACCAATATGAATAGGTTTATACACCAATATGAATAGGTTTATACACCAATATGAATAGGTTTATACACCAATATGAATAGGTTAAAAAATAATTTTATTTTTAAATAAAATTATTATATAATTATTTAAGTTAAAAATGGGTGTATAAACCTAGTTAAATATTGTGTAAGATATTGATATTATGGGAAATTTAATTTTTAAAGACAATGCATTGATTGAAGCCAGTCATAGATTGGGTGAGGTTGAGCAACGCTTAATCCTGCTTGCCATTTTGAAGGCTCGTAGCCAATGTAACACCATTGGGGAGTTACAGGGGAAGACTTTAATTATTCACGCTGATGACTATATCCAAACATTTAATGTAGATAAATCAACAGCTTATAGAGTATTAAAAAAGGCGGTTTTAAGCTTATTCCGTGCCGAATGGGGTTATAAATTTGTCAATGAGAAGGGCTTAACGCAGGTGGCTTATCGCCGTTTTATTCAGTCTGCTGATTATGTGGACGATGGGGCAGTGGTTCATTTTAAATTTGCTGATGACACCGTCCCAATGCTTGTAGAACTTGAAAGACGGTTTACCGTCTATGAAATTGAGCAAGTATCTAAGTTGTCTAGTCAATATGCCATGCGATTGTATGAATTTTTTATGCGACATTTGGACAAAAAAACTGGCGCGGGGTGGCTGGACATTTCCCTTGACGACTTGCGTTTTCGCTTTGGACTGTTGCCGAATGAATACAAGACAATGAGTAATTTTAAAGCCCATGTACTTAATTTCGCCCTAAAACAAATCAATGAAAACACCGATCTATCAGCCACTTACACCCAAAAGAAACAAGGACGGTTGATCGTTGGATTTCATTTTGAGTTTAAGAAAAGAACCACTGCTAAGTCTAAAAAGACCAAAGAGAACACCGACAAAGACTTAAACACCATTGATATTTTTGACAATCTAACCGACAAAGAGCGTGAAATTGTTGCAGATAAGACCGCCTATGCAGACCAAAAGGGCATTACAGACCCTACTCACCGCCAAAACTTGATAAATCACGGTTTGGAGCAACACCGCCAAGCCGAACAAGCGGAGAGGGAACGCAAAGAGCGTGAAAAGGCAAAGCGACAAGCCCAAAAAGCCAAAGAACAGGCGGATAAATTAGCCAAAGACGAACAGAAACGCCAAGAACGAGAACAAGCCGAACACCGTAAAAAATCATTCATTGAAATGTTTGAAAGCCTAGAAGAAAGACACAAAGAACAAGTCCTTGATGAAGTCGCCAAAAACTTTCAAAATAAAATATTTTCTGACTGGTACAAAGAAGCACGAGAACAGGGGACGGCTCACAAGGACCCTAGATTTATCGGCAAATTTTATGAACTGTTTGGGGTTTGAAAGTAAGTCTTATTTCTATACCCAAGCGTAGGTGTGAATTATTTAGATTGGATAAATTTTCCTTGCAGTGTTCTTTTGTTGATAGTAAACCAGACGAAAGTTTTTATGTATTGGATACTCACTCATATCCCATAAATCTGGACGAAAAGATATTTGATAGAAAAACAAGTTATTCACGAAAAAATGGCGATAGCCTTTTTTTAATAGTTTTTCAAGGTTTTTAGACATGTGCAAACTCTTGATGTATAAGGCCTTGCAAGACTTAACTGGGGAAAGGACGACTAATTACAGGGTAACAAAATCCCTAGATAGAAACCTTAAAATCTATTCAAGATACAATACCCAATCAGCACTCTTAATTGTTTCAGGTCGGTGTGCTATCATCACTCGTGTGATACCTAGTGATCTGATCATCTTATTAATCTGATGCTCTTTTTTAACATCCAAATGGCTAGTGGCTTCATCCAAAAATAAAATTTTTGGTCTGCGGTATAGGGCGCGGGCAATAAAAATACGTTGCTTTTGACCGC
>NZ_JAMBAQ010000025.1 GCF_023336735.1 Moraxella oculi
GCTAATGTTAAAAACTGATCTTAAAATAAGATTGGCTTAACAGCAAACATAACACGACTTACTAAGTCAAAAACCCCTGCCTAAGATGGTGGGGGTTTTTTGGTTTGATTGTCATCAAACCATCATAAAAATCCTTTAAGATTGCCATAGGATTTTTATGGAGTTATGTATGAATCTACCTAAGCGATCATATTGCGTTGTTGCTTTTGCCGCATTTTCAATGATGACGGCATGCCAATCCACACCAAGCCCATCACCTGTACAGCACAAAAATGAACTTGCCAGTCCTACCATAAGCTATGGTGTTCGCCCTTTTTATTTGTTAGATGATATGGATGAGGGGCGATTAAAGCAAGAGTTGAAAAGCTGTCAGGGCCAAGCGCCAAAGCGTACAGAATTCTCGATCGCACATCGAGGCGCTCCTCTACAATTTGCTGAACATACTGCTGAAAGCTATATGGCAGCCAACAGGCAGGGTGCTGGGGTTCAAGAATGCGATGTCGCTTTCACAAAAGACCATCAGCTGGTATGTCGTCATTCCGATGCTGATTTGCATACCACAACAAATATTTTACAAACCCCACTTGCCAGCAAATGCACCCAGCAATTCACACCTGCTGAGTTTGATGCTACAGGCAAGTTAATCAAAGAAGCCTCCGCCAAGTGCCTGACCTCTGACATTACTTTGGCGGAATTCAAGACCTTAAAAGGTAAGCAGGATGCCGCCAATCCCAAAGCAAAAACCGTAGAGGAGTATGTCAACGCAACTCCTGCCTTTCGCACCGACTTATATGCTCAAAATGCCACTTTAATGAGTCTTGATGAAGCCTTACTTTTGTATAAAAAAATGGGGGTGAAAGTAACGCCAGAGCTGAAACGACCGACCATCATACCTCATCAGGGTTATACTTATGATGATTATCGAGCAGATCTGATTAAAGCGTTAAAAAAAGCAGGTCATTCACCTAATGATAGTATTGTGCAGTCATTCAATCTTGATGATTTGATCTATTGGGTTGAGCATGATCCTGACTATGCTAAGACAGCGGTGTTCTTGATGGAGGAGGACAACAGTGCTAAAGATGGTAAAAATTTTGACCCAGAAAATCCTGCCACATGGAAACATGACTTAACACGACTAAAGCAGCAGGGCATTCAAAACCTTGCTCCTGCCACTTGGATGCTTGTGACAAATAAAAATGGTGAATTGCAAATGAGTGAGTTTGCTAAGCAGGCTAAGGATATTGGATTTGGTTTGATCACATGGACGGTTGAGCGTTCTTATCCGCTATCATCAGGAGGTGGGTGGTATTATACAGGCATACAGGATATTACGAATAATGATGGCGATATGTACCGACTGATTGATGTTCTGCATCAGGATGTTGGAGTTAAGGGCATATTTTCAGATTGGCCTGCCAGTGTGACATACTATGCCAATTGTCGTGGCATTTGACTTTACCCAATACCGCCTTGTTAGGTGGTATTTTTTCGTAACAAAAATCTTGACTTATTGATGGATTTTGCATAAGCTAATTATTTTTTTAATCTACTTAAAAGTTAACTGACGGCATGGGCA
This sequence comes from Moraxella oculi, assembly GCF_023336735.1. Classification (GTDB taxonomy): domain Bacteria; phylum Pseudomonadota; class Gammaproteobacteria; order Pseudomonadales; family Moraxellaceae; genus Moraxella; species Moraxella oculi. Next base: position 1,580 of record NZ_JAMBAQ010000025.1, read on the forward strand.
AATAAGGAGATTTTATGAATCGTCGTGGTTTTTTGCAGTGTGGTTTGGGCGGCATGTTCATCATGAGCCTTCCCAAATTTGGTGTTGCCAATCCATCAATACCAGTGCTTAATGAGGCACTGGCAAGTAATCCGCTACTAAACTTTGAGGGACTGCCTGATTTCTCACTGATTGAGCCTAAGCACATCAAACCTGCTGTTGATTATGTCATTGAGCATGCGACCAATGTCATTGAAGCATTAAGCGGTCAAAATCATATTACTTGGCAGAATTTCTATGCACCTTTAGAAGATGCCCAAAATAAGCTTGATCGAGTATGGTCGACGATCAGTCAGTTGCATTCTTTGAATAATTCAGAAGATCTCCGAGAGGTCTATGATGATGCAGAAGAGTCTTTGGTGGAGTTTGGTACTTGGTCTGGCATGTATCGACCATTGTATGATGCTTTTAATAAACTTAAGCAGGGTGCGGAGTATGCTCAGTATTCTCGTGCCCAAAAGAAGGCGATTGATAATGCGTTGCGTGATTTTAGGCTATCGGGTGTAACGCTAGAAGGGGAGGATGCTAAGCGTTACGCTGAAATTTCTGCTCAGCTATCAAAACTGTCCACAGAATTTAGTAACAATGTGCTTGATTCGGAGATGGGTTTTGAAATTTTGATCGATGATGTTCACAAACTTTCTGGATTGAGTGAATCTGCTTTATCCAAAGCCAAGCAATCAGCTGAATCCAAAGGCAAGTCTGGTTATCGTTTTGGGTTGGATTATCCAAGTTATTCCGCCATCGTTACCTATGCCAATGACCGAAAGTTAAGAAAGCAGATGTACCAAGCGTATCGCACTCGTGCTTCTGATCAAGGCCCTAACGCAGGCAAATGGGATAATACTGCCATCATGAATGAGATGGCTTCGTTGCGATTGGCAAGTGCCAAATTACTAGGATTTAACTCGTATGCTGAATATTCGCTGGCAACAAAGATGGCACAAAGCCCAGCACAAGTTCTTGGTTTTTTGAAAGATTTGTTATCAAAGACTCATGACAAGGCTCGCCAAGAGGTCAAAGAGTTAAAAGGCTATGCCGTACAAAAAGGTTTGTTAAAAGCATCTGATGAGCTGATGCCTTGGGACTTTGCTTATGTGTCGGAGAAGCTCAAACAAGAGCGATACGATGTTGATAAAGAAGCGATTCGAGAGTATTTTCCTATTGATCAGGCCTTGCATGGATTGTTTGAGACGGCTAAGCGGTTGTTTGGGGTTTTGGTGCGTGAGAAGGCAGGAGTGTCGGTCATTCATCCAGATGTGCGTTTTTTTGAAATGTTTCGAGATGGCAGACACATTGCGTCGTTCTATTTGGATTTATTTGCCCGTGAAAACAAGCAAAGTGGTGCATGGCACAGCAGTGTTGTCAGTCGTTATAAAACACTGACAGGGACGGTACAGCTGCCCGTATCGATGATTGTCTGCAACTTCTCAGGCGGTAGCGATGATAAGCCTGCTTTGTTGTTGCATGATGATGTAGAAACCTTGTTTCACGAATTTGGTCATGGCTTGCACCATATGCTCACAACCGTTGATGTTCGTGCGGTTTCTGGTATCAACGGCGTTGCTTGGGATGCGGTGGAATTTCCAAGTCAGCTGCTTGAAAACTGGACTTGGGACGCAAAGGCATTGACGCTGATTTCTCGACATTATCAAACAGGGGAGACGCTACCTGAAAAACTCATCAATAAGATGCTTGAATCAAAGAATTATCAAGCAGCAACCAGTATGGTCAGACAGCTGGAATATGCTTTGTTTGATTTTAGGCTGCATAGTGAATATCAGCCAAATGATTCAAATGTGGTTGCCAAAATTCGTGAGGATATCCGTCTGAATGTTTCGCTCATGAATGAGCCTGACTGGGTGCGTATGGCAAACAGTTTTAGCCATATCTTTGCTGGTGGCTATTCGGCAGGTTATTATAGCTATCTGTGGGCAGAGGTATTGTCCAGCGATGCTTTCACACGCTTTGAGCGAGAAGGAGTATTTAATCGTAAGACTGGACAAGATTTCGTCGATGCGTTTTTATCTCAAGGCGGATCGGATGATGCGATGGTATTGTTTGAAAAATTCATGGGTAGAGCCCCTGATACTGACGCATTGCTCAAATCCAAAGGCATCATTTAATATTGATGGCATCAATCCAACTGCAAAATCATCTTGCAGTTGGATTGTTCATTAGGATTGATGATGAATGTGTGCTTGGTGCAAAGGATATTGACTAAAATCATCAACATCTTTGCCCAGTGCTGCAATTGCTTGTTTATCAGCCAGATAATATTCGACTGTCTTTCGCACTGTTTCAAAGGCAAGGTTGTCCAAATCAATGTCATGTGGATCAAACAGTCTGCATTCAAGGCTTTCTGCACCCGCTCCAAACACCCCATCTTTGAGGGTTGCCAAGTACATTGCGTGGATTTGCCCCCAATTTGGTAAGTCAAATAAGGCATAAAGCTTGGCATTGACTGCCGTACCTTCCGCTTCTTCTGCCATTTCACGCTTTGCTCCATCTTCCATGGTTTCACCAAGTTCCATGAAGCCTGCAGGCAATGTCCAAAAACCATGGCGTGGTTCTATTGCTCGCCGACACAACAAGATCCGACCTTCATGTGTGGCAAGTACACCACAAACCATTTTGGGATTATCATAATGAATGTGCCCGCAAGCATGGCAAATCAAGCGTTCTCGGCTATCGCCAGCAGGTATGGCATGATGAGCGGGGTTACCGCATTGTAGACAGTACATAAGAATAATATGATTGGAAAATAAAACCAATTTTAGCACATATTTGTCGCCATGATTCGTAATGCTTGACAATTATTACAAAAAAAAGGAATAAACGCATGACCTATGATGCCAAACATACCAATCCGCCACCTTGTTTTAATAATGAGATTTTAACCAAGCTATATCATGCTATGAATGCTGATGATGGTGAGGGGTGCTGCCTAGATGGACATCGACAGTTGAGATGTCAAGAAATTGGTGCAAGTGTTTTGGTATTGCTGACTAACGAATCTGTTCCACGAATGCTCTTAACCAAGCGAAGCCGTCATCTTAAGGCCCATGCAGGTGAAATTGGATTTGTTGGTGGTAAGCGAGATGAGTCAGATGCTAATGCTGCACAAACCGCCTTGCGAGAAGCGTTTGAGGAGGTTGGGTTAAAGACGAATCATGCACACATCATCGGCTATTTACCTTGCCAAACCGCTAAGTCTGGCGTGTCAGTTCGCCCTGTGGTGGCGGTGGTGGAGCCAAGTGAGGTACGGTATTTGGTTGCATCAGAGCTTGAAATTGAGCGAATCATTTGGGAAGAGCTGGATCAATTTATTTGGACGCCGCCCCATGAAATCATCATGTGTTATGACGACCAGCCACCTTTCGCCACCCCTTGTTGGACTTTGGGGGCTGAAATGGTGTGGGGTCTGACAGGACGAATCATTGCCAGTTTGGTGAGAGTTGGTTTTGGGGTGAAATATGACTGGTATTATAGGCTTGTAAAGTGATGAAAATGGCCTCTTTTTTTTGGAAAGGATGATGTAAAAAATCGCTCAATAAGAGCGATTTTGATTCATGCTTTTTGTACTGCCAGTGCTTGCAAAGATTCTGGTGATGACCAAAGTCCTTCCAAGTCATAAAACTCTCTTGCCTGTGGTGTCATGATATGCACAACCACCGCTCCCAAATCAACCAAAGTCCAGTCGCTATCTTTATCGCCTTCACGACCTAGCGGCATCAGTCCTGCCTCCTTGGCTTTGGCACCAAGTTTGTCGGCGAGTGCTTTAACATGACGCTTGGAAGTCGCATTGGCGATGATGATGCGTTCAGCCACTTCAGTCAGATGCTCTACCGTCATCACGGTGATGTTGGTGGCTTTTAGGTCATCTAGGGCTTCTGTGGTCAGATTTACTTGTTCGTCTAGGCTTAGACTTTGGGTGTTGTATTGATTGTTCATATTCTTTGGATAAATTTTCAATGAAACTGATAAAATTTATCATTATATCACAGTTTCATCATAAAGTGCGTGCTTGAGTATGTAGTCTGATATTTTAGGTGGTAGGTATTTGCTTGCCTTAGGGTCTTTATTTGCGATGAGTGTGCGAATTTGGCTTGACGACATGGCGGTGATGGGCGTGCTGTCTTGATAGATTCTGCCATTTTGGGACAAAAATTCACCTAAATCATCCGTTAAATTTTCTAATACTTGAGCGGATAAATCACCAACGGGCTTAAAATCACCGCGCATGAATGCCCAAATATTCACAAAATCCAAAATTTCATCGCCGTCTTTCCAAGTGGGTAAGGTGTGCAAGCTGTCCTGTCCTAAGATAAATATCAGTTGGTCTTGTGGATGGATTTGGCGTAACAACCGCACGGTATCAATCGTATAAATCGGTGGCTTGCGTTCAAGCTCACACATCTCAATGCCAATCGGCGTTCCAGCGGTAGCAAGGTCTAACATGGCAAGGCGATGCTCATCACTGGTGGGCTTACCTTTAAAAGGATTGCCCTTGGTGGGCATAAGCTGTACGCTGACAGGCTTGGTGGTAGATTGGCTGAGTGTGGTATGAACACGCATCGCCATCGCCAAGTGCGATGAATGCACAGGGTCGAATGAGCCGCCAAGAAAAGCACGGATGGTCATGGCTGATTGGGTAAGTGGATTTGAGTTAGTGTAGCAGAAGTTAGGCAGGGTGGCAAATCAAAGACTGCCCATCAAAATAATTGAAATAATGTCTAGAATAATACTCGCAAAGATTAAACTTATGATATATCATATCTGATTAATTGATAATGATTAATGGTATCATTATATTTTATGGATACTTAAAGCATCCTTTGGCATTGATTAAATGGAGTGTATCATGTGTGAATTGTCTTTAAATGAAATTGGTATGGTGAGTGGTGGCGTACACGACGATAAGGGCGGTGGTGGTTCGGGTTCGAGTCTGAGTTTGGGTATGGCTGGTTCCATGGGGGCTGGAGTGTTAGGTGGTGCAGCAAACTATGGGGCTAGCACATTGGCTGGCGGCAAAGAATTTGATATGATGGATGCAGCAGTTGCTGTTAGTGGTGGTGCTTTGAGTGGTTCTGGTTTTGGTATGGTTGCCAAAGGTACGCAAATTGCTGTAAGTAGTATTAGGGCTGTGCAAACAACTAGCAACACTGTGAGGGCGGGAATGGGTACGGGGCAGTATCTGGTACTATTGATGGATTAACACAGGCTGTTGTAAAGACGGCAAAAACCACAAATGCAACACAAAATAGCAATAAAGCTGGAACGAGCTACCATTAATAATGCTGGTAGGTGGGAGTAATAAAATGAACCAAACTGTATTTCTTGTGATTTCAGCTCTTATTTTTGGCACAATTTTTTATGTTGCCTGTATATCCATAGAAAAAGTGTTTGGGTTTCGGAATGAGAATTTTAGAGCATATGTGTGCTTGATTTGTATTGCTTGTATTGTTGCTTCATTTTATTTTTATGAAAATGGCTGGCATTGGTTTTCGTTGTTTTCTAGATGATTGTCTTATGAATAAAAATTTTGAAAAATTAGAATTTCTTGATAATTACCAAGACAAAAAACTATTGTTATCAAAAAAATGTTTTGAGACTGATGGTTTGACTTGGGAGAAAATCAATGAAATTATAGAAAGAAATAACATTAATCCCGATGAGTTTAAAATAGCTTATCAAGGAATTGTAGAAAAACATCATTATTTGGAAACTTATGATGAAGTGGGTATGATTCGCCATCGCCTAATAAAGCCCATCATCTATAATTTACTAAAAAACGGGGCAACTTTAATTGCCAATAGAATTATCAATGAACCTGCTATTGATAAGTTTGCTAGACAAATTGCTCAATTAACAGGTAGACAAACCGTTGCCAGTATGTATGTGGCTTTTGGGGATAAAGATTCTTGTAAGGCACATTGGGATACTCGTGATGTCTTTGCGGTGCAACTCATGGGTAAAAAACATTGGGCGTTATATCAACCCAATTTTGAAAGTCCCTTATACATGCAGCAATCCAAAGATGTCGATGTGCCAGAACCGACCATACCCGACATGGAAGTGGTCTTGGAGGCTGGCGATGTGCTGTATATCCCTCGAGGGTGGTGGCACAACCCTGTGCCGATGGGCTGTGAAACTTTTCATTTGGCAATCGGCACTTTTGCCCCAACAGGCTATGACTACATGGAATGGCTTACCAAGCAAATGCCCAACATCTTACCATTGCGTTATAACTTATCTGATTGGGAAACCGACAAAAACAACATCGCCCAAGCCTGTACCCAATTATCTGCCATGATGACCGACCCTGTTATGTATGATAGGTTCATGCAGGAATTTTTGGGTAATCATCGCCTAGATACTCGCTTTAATATGGAGTTGTTTGGCAATCCCAACAATGATAAGTTGCCACCAGAAAGTAGACTTAGCCTCAATGTGGTAGACATACGCACATTGGATAAAGGCTATCTGATTTCAAATGGCACCAAGATTAATGTGGATGAGCTGAGTAAAAAATTCATCAACATCATCATTAATCACCAACCCATTGCTTTATCGGAAGTATTAACACATTTTGATAAGGCACAACATGAACACATTCAAAAACTTGCTTATGATTTGGCGAATTTTGATATTATGGATGTCCTAAGATAGGTAAAATTATTATTCAACAAATATTGTATTTACAAACTGCATAGGCAAAGTATATAGTTATGATTATTGAAGGTTGGTTAAAGACATATTTAACGATTATTTCTTTTATTTGTATTGTTACACTACTTATAAAGGAAAACACCGTAAAACCACTTGATAATAAACATGTGGAAACATGCAGGGTTATTGTTGGAGTTTCTTTTTTTCTAATGGCAATTCCTTTATTTCCACTATTTTTTCTACAAATATATAGAATGTTTTTTAATTTTTCTTAACCATTGGAGAATGTTATGCGTGAATTGTCTATTCATGAATTGTCTTTTGTGTCAGGTGCTGGATGGCTTAGACCATTGGTAGAAGGAGCGAAAGCACTTGCTAAAAATCCAGTAGCTCAAGGCGGTGCAACTGGTGGTGCAACATACGTTGCCAGCAATGTAGCCGCTGGCAATGATATGACAGTAGCAGGAGCAACTGGTTCTACCGTTGCAGGTATGTTTGGTGTTAGATTTGGTGGCAAATTTACTGCCGCTGTTGCAGGTGCGACGGCAGGTGGATTAGCTGAAAGAAGTGTTAATGGTGTCAATACCATACTTAGACCAGATGATAAAAATCAGGACAAATCAGGCAATTACTACGGTCATTAGTTAAGTCATTTTATCCTCCGTTGCCGTAAAACCACCGACTTCAGGCGGTGGATATAAGGCAACTCCGCAATCATGCTTACGCATGGACGTTGTTTAGTGTGGTGTAT
>NZ_JAMBAQ010000026.1 GCF_023336735.1 Moraxella oculi
ACCAAGCAGGACTTAGCCACATCAATACAGAAAACTTCAACCAACCAGAAGTGCAAGATGAGCTAAATCAAATCATTGCTAATGACTTTGATAAGGAGCAAGCATTAAAAGAGTTAAATGCCCAAACAGTGATTACCACAGAGTTTGGGAGAGAGGCTCCAAAGGTAGTGGCTGATTTCAGTAAAGATCAAATCAAACGCATTGCAAGCGATCCAAATCTAACCCCTGAAGAAAAAACAACGGAGCAACAAAAGTGGGCAGAAGGTGGGATTTACCGTGTGGCACTGCATACGGCAATGGGACTGCTTGCCACAGGTACGATAGAAGGCACGCTTAGCACAGGAGCGATAGCAGGTATCGCCCCTAAACTCAACGACATACAAGCCAAATTGACAGAAAAACTCATTGAACAAGGTTTGGACACGAGCACTGCTAAAAGCATCAGTCAATCTGCACTCAGCTTAGCCTTGGCAGGCATTGGTACAAGCACAGGACTGGATACCAGCAGTACAGCTTATGCGGTAAATACGGATGTGAATAATAGGCAGTTGCATGACCTTGAGTTTGAAATTATTAATTTATTATCAAAAATATATGCAAATAAAAAGGGACTTAGTGAAACAGAAGCAAAAAGGTTGTTGACTAGAGGTGCTTTATATCATATAGATGGTGATTGGAGGCAGGCTTATGATAATGATGCAAGCTCGGCTCAAGAAATAAATGCTTATAAAGAAGCTTATGATTTTCTATTAAATTCATCAAAGCACTCTAGCGGCCAAACTCTCAGTTCTGTGGAGCTTAAGAGCTTTCTCCAAGGAACATATGATCCAGGAATTTTACTCTTTGCTATTTATTCATCAGACGATCCCAGATATTGGCATTATGTAAATGAGAGTGGTGCTGCTTTTACCGCTACACCAAGCGACTTTAAAGATAGAGATCTATTTTTGAAAAATACTTTTAGGGATAAGGATCGTCTATCACATCTCATTAGTTATGCTGCTCTACAAGACCCCGTACAGTATCGTTATGGTAGTGAGGCAACGAACGCAAGAATTCAAGGCACCAATGATGGATTTGGCAATGCTGTTTATGATACCACAATTGGTTTTGCAAACAGCATCAAAGATCATGTGACTAGTGCACTGTCAGATCCTGCAACCTATGCAGCAACACAAGCGATGGCCGCATACGCACAAGCTGAACAAGTCGTAGATGTTATCTTAAACCCTATTGATGCCGCCAATAATTTTAAAGAACAAAAAGAGATGGGTGTCATGCAACACTATCTCGAGGTAATGCAAGGCAAAGGGCAGCAAGCTCACTACCAAGAAGGTAAATCAACAGGTTATACAGGCACAAATGTTGGATTATCTAGTGTAGCATTTGGTGGCGGTATTAATGCCATAAAAATAGCTAATACACCAAAAACAACAAACTCGCCAACCCCAAACAACCCCCATACTGGCACACTGCTTGCGTCAACAAAATGCTCTTTCCACGGTTCAATGCAAGTAAAAACCTTGTTTGGCTATAAGCCCATTTCTAGCATTAGAATCAATGACTGGGTATTCGCCAAAAATGAAATCACAGGTAAAACCAATTACCGTCAAGTCTTGCAAACCATTAACAGCATAGACCCTGACACCACACGCATTACTATTGTCAATAGTGATGGGGTCAAACAAACCATCATTTCAGATGGTTTACACCCTTATTTTGTGGACTTTACAGGCGACACCACACCGCCCAAGCCATCAACAGGTCATCGCTACAAAGGCAATCTAACCAATGCCTACTGGGTTGGTGCCAAAGACATTGAAATCGGTCATCGTCTGATTGATGATAAAGGCAATTATCAAACCGTCATTGCCATTCATACTGAAGCAACACCGCTAAACAGCTATAACCTAGAAGTAGACACAGACCATACCTTCTTTATTAAGGGCATTGATGGGACTCAGTCGGTATGGGTGCATAATGATTGTTATAGAAAATTACCCAATGGTTACCAAAAACAACCTGATGGCACTTATATCGCCAATGTTAATGGCAAGCAAATCACCTTAATTGAAACAAAAATCGGTAATGAGACGGTATATCATACCAAAGACCATCAAGCAGGTGATCCTTATCGGAATAAGGCTGGTCAGGCTGTTAATGAAAAAGGGAATACTTATGTTAATGACCCAAATAAATTAAATACTGATTTAACCAGACCTTCTTTAAGGGCGGACACAAAGCGTTTGATTGAAGCAAGTCACAGCTACAACGCTGATGGAAAAGCCCTAGATGAGTATGGCAACGTCATTGAACCGCCTTATCATTATGGTCATAAAACAAACTGGGAGAATAGACGAATTATCGCAGCCGCCACCGAGCTTGGCTGGGATCAAGCAACCCTAAATGACTATATCAATGCCAGACCAGGTCATTTTGAGTTGCAAAATGATAAATTTAATCTCAGTCATCAAGGCGAAAATAAAAGTCTAGAAGATTTAGATGAGATTAAAAAAGATATGCAAAAATTTTTAGATGAGGATACAAACTATGCAAACTAAACCTGTAAACCAACCAATGCAAGAAAATTTGGCAATGCAGATTATAGGTGCAAACTGGCAAGGAAATATTGACTTTCTAAAAAAAGTCTTTTTAGAAGATAAATCCTTTGATGTGCTATATATTAATAGCGATAAATCAAATTGGCTACACTCTGCAAATACACTTAACCCTTCGCCTGTAGAAGTGATTAATTTTTATATTGAGCAAGGTGTACCATTAGACGCTCAAAATCAATATGGAGAAACACCGCTACATTATGCTGTGCGTGAGCATAATGCTGATGCAGTATTGGCACTATTAAAAGCAGGTGCCAACCCGCATATTAGAAATGAAAGAGGTGTAACTGCATTACAACAGTTGGTTGGAAAAATTATTTTAGAAGAAGATGTGCCTATTTTTGAATATATGTTTGAATATGGCATAGATCCATATGTGCTGGTGGCAGAAGGTGCAAAAGTTTCTTTTTTTGAATATCTAAAAATGGCTTTACGCCCCTACAACTCAAAAGGAGAACAGTCTTACAAGCCTTATCTACAACCACTTGTAGATAGATTAACTGAGAATTTTCAGGAAAAATAACGTTGTTAAAATGCTACCTGTTGGAGCAAGAGAACAGGTTAGTTTTAAAGATGGCAAAGAAGTTGATTATGGTACACCAGACTCCGTCAGACCTGATTGGTGCATTGGCAATATTTGTAGTATTGAAGTCAAAAACTATGATATTCACGACAATCGGAATGGTTTAATCAATATCATCACAGAGCAAGCCAAAGAAAGAGATAAGCACCTACCCAAAGGTATGGTGCAACAGGTTTATATTGATTTAAGGGGACAGAAATATAGCCCAGCTGATAAAAAAGATATTGAGAAAAGAATTATAAAAAAATCTAACAATATTATTCAATTGGATAATATTAAATTTTTGGAGGATGAATAATGGAAATAGGTTTTAATGGATTAAATTCTATAATTTCTTTAAAAAAGGATAGGGGTTTTGTTTTTAATCTTTATCAAACCTTAAGAGATTTAGTTAAAGATAATACTATTGATTTAAATCTGATTGATAGGTTATTTAAAAAATACTTAAATCAAAAAGAAACAGAACAGGTTATCTCATTACTAATTAAGATAAAACAAGAAAATCAAGATAAAATGTTACTTGATGAATTTAATGCTATTGACAAAATGATAAAAATATTAAATAAGTTATTGGAAACATTAGTATTTTATAAAGAGTGCGATAATAGAATTGGTTATATAAGAATGATTATATTCAATATCCCATACTGTGCAATAGACCAAATGCAACCCCTAGAATTCTACGACAGCTTAACCGATGAAGACGAACCATTTTGGATGCGTGATGTGAGTGATTTTATTCAGAGGTAATTCTAAAAAATATAAAAATCCAACTTCATCATTATTTTGTAGATTTTACAGGCGACACCACACCGCCTAAGCCATCAACAGGTCATCGCTACAAAGGCAATCTAACAAGTGCCTACTGGGTCGGTGCCAAAGACATTGAAATCGGTCATCGTCTGATTGATGATAAAGGCAATTATCAAACCGTCATTGCCATTCATACTGAAGCAACACCGCTAAATAGCTATAACCTAGAAGTAGACATAGACCACACCTTCTTTATTAAGGGTATTGATGGGGTTGAATCGGTGTGGGTGCATAATAAAGATTGCTGGGTAGATATTCCAAATAATGCAAGACAAAAACAGGTTGGCAATAATACTGTTTATGAATTTGATGATAATGGGCGTACTGTACAAGTAATCAAAAATCCTGATTGGAAACAAGGTGATAAAAAAGCACAATATATTGAAGTTGAAACAACCAATGGTCAGATTTCTGTTAAGCATGAAGACAGAACTGACATAAACTATTCATACGATGTAAATGGCAATAAGGTTGTAAAAGATGAAAATAATCAATATTTTGCAAATGATCCTAATAACCCAAAAGTAGATACTGGTTATCATCGTCCATATTTGCGTTCAGACACAATGGAAGCAATTATGAAAAATTACAAGAAGCTACCTAACGGTGATTACGAACATATTGAAACAGGTAAGACTATTAAAGGTCCGATAGATATTGGTCATGTTGCAGGTTTTGAACACAGAAGATTGGAGATAGTTGCAGAAGAATTAAAAATGACTCAAGCAGAATTTAATGAGTATGTCAATGCTCGTTCTAATAAATTTCAGCTTGAAAATAGATCCGTAAACCGAAGTCATATCGATGAAATGTCAGGAAAAGATATACCTCCTACACTCAGAAAAGATATGACTGAATTCCTTAATCAATTAAGAGGAGTTAAAAAATGACCTTTTCTGAACACGACAACCAAATTTTTGAAGCTTTTTGCTTTTTTCATGATGGTGATATTGTTGATGGCATCAAAACCATGGAAAAATACAACCTAGATTATTTGGAAATAACCCCAAATGATAAATGGAATTGGTTGCACCAACTCCTTATGGGGGTAAACCCTGAACACAAAGTACCAGTGGAAGTAATTCAATTATTTATTGATAAAGGCGTTCCTGTTAACGCTCAAGATATTTATGGAATGACCTCACTGCATTATGCTCTGCGTAGCAGAAATGCAGATGTTGCGATTGTTTTATTGAACGCAGGAGCTGACCCTAATATCCCTGATATAGATGGTTTACGCCCTTTATCTATGGCTGGATATACCAAAGAAAGATTGGATGTATTGGAGTTAATGTTAAAAAAAGGTGCAAATGTGCATAATTTAATGGGTGATGGATCGGGTAGAACCATTCTTGAAAGCAGAAAGCCTAATGAATGTAGTCCACAGTGGGAAATTGATATTTATGAGATAATGAAAAAATATGCCTGATTTCAATAGAATTTAATGAGTATGTTAATGCTAGACCCGAAAATTTTAGACTTGAAAATATGTCTGACAATCGTAGTCATTCAGGAGAAATGCCTGGAAATACTATTCCAAAAAAATTAAGGCAAGATATGATTAATTTTTGCAAAAAACATCAATGTGGAGTTGAAAAATGAGTTATGATATTGAGTTTGAAGTGTATTGTGCATTGATGAATGGAGAAATTGATATTGCAGAAAAATTAATCGACATACACAAGGTTGATTGTCTTAAAGTTTCTGAAGTTGAAAGATGGAATTGGTTGCATGAGTTATTAATGGGAACCAATCCAAATGACAAACCTGTACCAGTGAAAAGTATTCAATTATTTATTGATAAAGGCGTTCCTGTTAACGCTCAAGATATTTATGGAATGACCTCACTGCATTATGCTTTGCGTAGCAGAAATGCAGATGTTGCGATTGTTTTATTGAACGCAGGAGCTGACCCTAATATTTCCAATATAGACGGTTTACGCCCTTTATCTATGGCTGGGTACACCAAAGAGAGATTGGATGTATTGGAGTTAATGTTAAAAAAAGGTGCAAATGTGCATAATTTAATGGGTGACGGATCAGGTAGAACCATTCTTGAAAGCAGAAAGCCTAATGAATGTAGTCCACAGTGGGAAATTGATATTTATGAGATAATGAAAAAATATGCTTAACCCAAAAATTGACAAGCCCCTGGTAAGGGTACTGGGCTAAAATATACAGTTTATCAGCAAGATATTGATTTAAACTTAAGAATCAAAATCAACAATCAAGAATTTTCTAATGCAGATTTAATGAAAAAAGGATCTGCCCCTTATATTCTTAAAAACGGTCAATACGAACAAATCTAAATTCATCATTCATGACAGAATGGAAGAGGTGCTTTGTTTGAAATAACACAACAGACTCATTTAGGTACTAAAAATGAAAATGGCAAACAAGCGATACACCCTTATTTACCTCAGGCACATCCAAATTTTCCAGTTAATAGACAAATGTTTAATAATGATCAAACCCAATACTGGAAAGATCGATTAGAAAAACTTATCAATTTAGGTAAAAAATGATGCTAAATATAATACAATATTTAATGAGTAAACAGCCAATAGCTGGAAAACGAGATAAGGTAAAGCAAACAGATGCTGAGAAAAAATTAATAGAATTCAATATTCCACCTAATAGCGAGTTCTATAATTTTTATAAAAATTTTTTTTGTGGTCATATTGTTTGCAATGTTGATGCAAGTGCAAAAATGTGTGATATTTTACCCCCACAAGGGTTGGATGCCGCCATATATGCCCACAAAAACTGGGACATTCCAAAAAATTACATTCTTTTTACCACAGGTGAAGGCGGAGGGGGGTATTTTTACAATATAGATGATAATAGCGTTTGGGATTGTGGTTTGGGTGAACAACACCTACTGGGAACAGACCAGTTAAAACATTGGGATAGTTTTTATGAGTTTATGGTGTGGTATTTGACGGTTGATGAATAATATCATCACAGAACAAGCCAAAGAAAGAGATAAGCACCTACCCAAAGGTATGGTGCAAAAGATTTATATTGATTTAAGGGGTCAAGCATATACAGATCAAGATCTTTTGGACATCAAGACAAGAATTGTAAATAAATCCAATGGATTTATTAAGTTAGAAAACATTAAATTTATAGAGGATAATAAATGATTGAAGTTGGTTTAATGGGCGTAGCTAGCCTAATTTCATTAGGTGAAAGAAATGAGGTTTATTCGTTCTTTTCTGAGTTATTTGCGTGTAGATTGGATGACAAAGAAGTTTTTGCAATCAAAAAGCTTTATAAAGGGTATCTTGACTACGATGGATCCATTATAGTTATAGATGTATTGAAGAAAATTGATTCAGAAAATTTTATTATTTCTCATAATAATATATTGAATAATTTAATTAAGATATTGCATAGATTATCAGAACAATTATTGTTTTTTTCAAAAGAAAATAATGAAAATGGTGTAATTAGAATGATTATATTCAACATACCCTACTGTGCAATAGACCAAATGCAACCCCTAGAATTCTACGACAGCTTAACCGATGAAGACGAACCATTTTGGATGCGTGATGTGAGTGATTTTATTCAG
>NZ_JAMBAQ010000027.1 GCF_023336735.1 Moraxella oculi
ATCTGCCAGATTTAGGGTGAAAAAATAGCTTTTGTTTGGTTCGTAATGTCGGCGATATTTCATGTCATCATACAAATAAAGGTATAGGGCTGGCAAAGTAACCTAAATTCAATAAGTTACACCGCAAATGTTGGGTTTCACATTCGTTCAACCCAACCTACGAGCTTCTTGATTATTTCTATCAAGCAGTATCATGCCTTGTTCTAATAAGGAGGCTTTTAGCTAACCAATACCTTCCACCTAAAATGAATGTTCTTTAGTGGTTTTAAAGGTTTTCTTTCTTGGTTAAAAGTGGCATATTGAATGGTATGAGCCAAAACCTGTTGATAGGTTTTAGTTTGTGTAACATCTATCATGGTTTCTTGGCACCAGTTCTGGAGGGATTGATTGGTTAATACGCATCAGTCGAGTTTACCAGTTTTTTATTTGCATAATCAGAAAAAATCAGGGATTTAAAATACAATTTTGTCATCATTGGACTTTTCTTCATTTAAAGATACTTCCTGAATTTCACTATTTCCAGATATCTTATAATATCCATTAAAATCATCATATGGAACAAAAAATGTGTCATTATGGTATTCTGAAAAATGCTTTAACTTGTCTAAGAATACAGAAAGATATATCTCTGCTCTATAAATCTGAAGTAAACTTTTTACAGAACCGCAAACATCTGATATAACGCATAAACATTCTATGTCGTCATCAATCAAAATTTCACTTAATTCACATAGTCGACAAACAAATATTTTTTCTTCATCTAAACAAAAAATATTTTGCATTAAATATTTAGCTTTACTTACATCGTATTTATTGTCAGAATAAAAATCTATCATTTGTTTAACTCTTGAAATATTTCTAAAACTTTATTTTGGGTAGTTTTATCTATACCCATATTACTCAATATCTGCTTGGATTTTTGACTATCACCAAATTGATTATAAACCCCCAATACTTTGTACTCAGCTCTATTTAAGGTATAAAATCCTGTGCCAGATATGGGGTGCAGTGTACCGTCATGATGCCCATAAATCCTACCATTGACATGGAACTGGTTATTTATAATGGTTGCTTTTCCATCTCTAATTGCTTGAACATCGGCAGAAATATCTACAGCTTTTCTGTTAACAACAGTATTTTTCTCTTTTGCAACACTCTTTTGAGTTACTTTATCTGCATAATGTCTTGTATTGATGGTTTTTAAATTGCTCAAATCACAACAATCCGCATTATGCACCCACACACCTACCTTGCCAACATGTAGGTGTGGAAGTCATCAACTTCGATATTATAGACGGCGTCGGTGTGGTTTGGAATAAGAAATTGGCTTAATACTTCTACTTCTTGATTATTTCTATCAAGCAGTATCATCCCTTGTTTTAATAAATGAAAAGTTCTAGATAATTTTTCTAGGGGCTGACGTAGATAAACCCTAAATTCCACACCACTTTCTCAAAGTTTTCAGTTTTTGTGATGGTGTGCCGTAATTAAATCTAAACTCACATTCTTTTAAAAATAAATGAAAGTGCTTTTTGTCAATGCCGTTGTATTTTCTAAGAATGCGTTTAGACTGAGACCAAAAGTTTTCTATGCCATTGATGTGATTGTGATTCTGGGCAAATTCTTTTGAATGGTTTATTCTAAAATGCTTAAAATCATTGACATCAAGTGCATTATAACTTGGGTAAGTGTCTGTGCAAATAATGCTGTCAGGTTTGACTTTACTTGCAATGATGGGCATAAGTGTATCTGTTTTAGTGTCTTTTACCACAACAGTATAAACTCTACCATTACGCTTTAAAATGCCAAATACAGCCGTTTTACCACCAGCACCACGACCACGCTTACCTTTACGTCTTCCACCAAAATAGCTTTCATCAAGTTCTATCTCACTGTCAAAAAGTGTTTGAGCTTCAAGACTAAGATGATACTCTATGATAAGGCGTAGTTTATGATAAAATAGTATGGCTGAATTGTACTTAAATGCCAAGTAAATCTGCTGAGGTTCTGGCAGTAACTTCTGCAACAAAAAATTCAAGCAGTTTAAGCTGTACTTTTTTACTTAGTTTACAACGAGTTAGCTTCATTTTTGTAGTGTAACATGATTGCTAATCTACGTCAGCCCCCTTTTTCTATTTAGTTCAATTAACATTATTTCAGAACAGGAAGCCGATGTATTAAACTCTCAAAAGATCCCCTTGCTAATCTTAATTCTTTATATGTAGAACCCAAGTCAAATGAATAAAATATCCTTTCAGTTTTTCCGCTAAATCCAATATAAATAACCAGGCATCCATAGGAATAATCATCTGATGCTATTCCAGTTAATTCTGTTGTCTCTATGGAAATTAAATTTGGTAACTCAAGATTATTTAATAATTCTATATCAAATTCTTTTTCACCAAACTCCTGCCCTGTTGTACCGCCACTATAATAGGGTTCTGTTATACTATTTTTTAAATTTGAAAAAATAGTGTGTAAATTATAATTGTCCAATGGCTCTTTTGGGTACCATACTCCATCAAAATAAAATGAAACACTGCCAAAGTCAGAACCTAAATTTTTATTTAGGCACCATTTTATGCCAATTTTTTTCAAAGGATCAAACAATTCATACGTTGTCATATTATTTTAACCTTTTATTACTTTTATGCTCTGGAAATAACTTTTTCAAAGTAGCCTTTTGTTCATTTGTGAGTTGTAATGGAGCTGATTTATCAGCTGTTGAACCAGCCCAGTGCCAACCATCAGGAGAGTTAGAATTCATAAAACGGTGTATATCACCATTTTCATCAACAGAAAATCTTTGTTTTCCAATTATTTTACTTTCTTCAAATAATTCAAAAGAGTTTCTCGGCTCAATACCAGCATTCGGACGATTTCCTGTTTGACCTAATGTATGTTTTGGGTTTGACTTATAAGTTTCACCAATTTTTTCCGACTTTTTAGCTTCAGCAACTGGCAAAGGAGACGTTTTAACATCAACCCCATAACAATCCGCATTATGCACCCACACACCCAATCTACCCACATGATAGGTGTGGAAGTCGTCTACTTCAATGTTGTAGACGGTGTCGGTGTGGTTTGGAATCAGAAATTGACTTAGGACTTCTACTGCTATTTTAGATAAATTTCAATATCGTCCTGAAAGTCAGATATTGCACCATCATACAAACCCTCACCATTTAAATTGTTTATATACGAAATTATATCATCATTGATATAACCATCTATTCTTACCATATGACTGCATGCTTTTATACAGGCATTCTTTATAAGATTATTTTGGCAGTTTCTTAAAACATCTCCAATAAAATAATGCAATCCCTCTCTATCTTTGCAATACAAAGAAGCACCAATAATACCCTCAATCGCTTTTTTGTTATCATTCGTGTCTATGTATTTTTTTAACTCATTGAAATCTATTTCTTGAGGTAGTTGATAAATATTACTCATTTTATTTTACCTTTTTTGTTTACCAATCCACTACCAATCAGTACATTTTTCATTTCCTGAGTTAGCTCATCCCAGGTTCTAACATGACCATGATAGATATTATCAATGGTTTTATCAAAAATAACAAACTCCCCTGTACTCTTATCTACAGCTATTCTTCTATCAGAAGTATCTTTGATTTTTATAGATACATCCAACATTTGCTGAGGATTAGTTGGAGCTTTTGATTTTACTGCATTACCGACACTACCATGATAAGGTGCTGCTTCATATTTCAAATCACAACAATCCGCATTATGCACCCACACACCCAATCTACCCACATGATAGGTGTGGAAGTCATCTACTTCAATGTTGTAAACAGTATCAGTACGGTTTGGAATAAGAAATTGGCTTAAGACTTCAACTTCTTGATTATTTCTATCAAGCAGTATCATCCCTTGTTCTAGCAAGGAGGCTTTTAGCCAGCCTGTGTCTTTGATCCAAAAGGGGTGTTCTGCTGTGGTTTGTAGGGTTTCTGTTTGTCCTTTTTTGTTTTTAATGAGTGCAACACATAGGTTAAGTTAGCGATGGCATAGCTCAGTCTATATGCTAAGAATTTCACATTCTTGAATAAAATTTAATATAAAAGATTTAAAATCATCTAATTCTACCCAAAAATTAAATGCTATAAAATATCCGATTTCTTCTCCATTGGTAAATATGCCAGTAGGCATTTTTATTTCCACCCATAGTGTATCTGAATTTGACTTATATACGTCTAATGTCATAAACATATCTATAGGATAGATATCAAAAATAATCTCTGTTTCTTCTAAAAATTTTTCAATATTATTAAGATTTTCATATTCTCTTTTAATATAATCTAAATTTTTATGAGAAATATACTTGTCATTAATAGATGTATGCTTATAGTCAATTTTAATAATACTTGTACTTAAGCATACATCGCATAAAAAACCAAAGTTATCTTTCTTTATTGGTTTAAGTATAAATTCTAAATTATTTTCTCTATTTTTTAAAATAGCCATTTCTCACCTTAATCTAAAGGAACACCAGAAAAACCACCATTATTGTTAAGCATACGCATCACTGCTCGTCTGTTGGGTAGATTGGTTTTTGATTCATTTCCACCAACAGCTGTTACTAGTTGCCCATCTTTATTAACAATAATCACATCATAAGAACTGTCTTGTTTTTTCTTAACATAAACAGTTAGACCTCCTGGCTGATAACCTTTTTCGCTATAATTATTTACAATATCATTGACTTTTTCTTGGGTAAAGCCACGCTCATGAAATCTTTGGTTTCCATGGGTAGTTCCATCTACTCTAACCCCACAACACTCATCATTATGTACCCACACACCCAATCTACCCACATGATAGGTGTGAAAGTCATCACTTCAATATTATAAACGGTGTTGGTATAACGATATTACAATCAATTATGGCAAAAAATGGATAAAATCAAAAATTTGTGCATTTTTTTCACCAAAAATATCATAACTTTTTTGTTTATTATGATACTTTTTGTAATATGACATGGCTACAATCTTCTTTTGAATAATTGAAATATTTGATTTGTCGCCAATCGACAAATAATTTTCAAAATCATCAAAATCATCTAACATATAATAAAAATCCAAGTCTTTGGATAAAATATCAAATTTAATCAAATCATTTTCATCCAGTCTAAAAATATGCGTCAAGGCAATATCTTGAACTGAAACACTTTCAGATTTTACTAGCAGTTCTATATATAAAATATAATCAATATCCCTATCCATCACATACAATAAACTCTCAGCAAAATAAAAATTAGCTCTATCATAGCCTTTTTGTATTGCTCTAATAATTATATCAGCTATTTTGTTTTTATTCTCTTTCATAAAGTCTCTTGAAGCATTCTCAAGAATATAAGAAAGAGCAAAAATTACCGAATAATTATCAGACTTTGACATTATCTCTAAATAATATATTGAGTTATCAATATTATCAATAAATATCAATATTTCCAGTAATTCAGAATACATATCACTATTAAACTCATATTGATTTGAGATAATTTTTTCAAAACCATCTTTGATTAAAAGAATATCTTTCATCACTCTAACTCCTTTAACATGCTATTAACTTTATCCAAAATTCCTTGCTCCATTTTTATCCTATCATTATGTCGTTTATCTAATCTACCACCAAATTTTGGTTTTTCTGCTTTTCTAACTTTAATACTATGTTCCAAAATTGCCTTTGCTTTTAACAATTCATCTTTATTATAACCTATACCCAATATCAATTGCTTGAGTTCAGGCTCTGTAATATTATGAAGTTTTCCTGTCCCCCTTGCTGATTTTTCAACATGAGATTCAAGTGTAGAAAGGGCAACCCCACAACAATCCGCATTATGCACCCACACACCCAATCTACCCACATGATAGGTGTGAAAGTCATCTACTTCAATATTATAAACGGTATCAGTGTGGTTGGGTAGTACAAACTGGCTTATAACTTCAACTTCTTGATTGTTTCTATCAAGCAGTATCATACCTTGTTCTAATAAGGAGGCTTTTAGCCAGCCTGTGTCTTTGATCCAAAAGGGGTGTTCTGCTGTGGTTTGTAGGGTTTCTATATCGCCTTGATGGTTTTTGACTGTGACTTGGAAAATGGGCTGGTTGGGTGTGGCTTTGGTGGCAACAACAGGACGATAGCCATATTCTAGGGTAATGTCATTTCTTGTCCAAATCAGTTCACCACCTGTGAAGGTCTCAATGGCTTTTAAGCCTTCTGATGTTTCAATAAGCGTGCCTGCGGTGAAACAGACGGTGCCATTGGTGCAGGTAGCTTTAGTTTGGGTGGCGTTTCTCTGCTCCGCTTGAACCGCCTTTACTTCTTTTTGTATATTGGCTTTTTTACCAGACTTAACTGCCTTTAAGACTTTTCCAGCTTTATTAACAGGTATCTGTAATGCAGAAGCCAAAACCGCCTGTTTTTCAGCATCGGTTTTAGCATTTTTATATGCATTAGCCAATTCCAAGGAATCCAAGACAGGGAGTGCAATAGAGAATGCCTCTTTGATCACCAATGCCTCTTCATTACTAATTTGTATTCTATCCGATGGATGTCCATAAAATCTCGCATCATTATTATTCTCCACCCCCACTTTCCCAATCTCAGCCCCACCGACCGCATCGGTGGTGCTGTCATCAGTTGCTGTATAGATGGCTGTCGCAGTGGCTAGGTTTAGAATGCTGACGATGGTGTCTTTTTGCTCTTGGGTTAGGTCTTTTGGATCTTTACCTTGATATAGGTAGTTTGCTAAAACCTTAGCACCTGCTTCATTGCTCACGGCAGAGATGGTGCCTGTTGTGATGTCATTACCAGTAGAATAGCTTACCGCAGCACCCAGTACGGCATGAGCCAGTAGGTGTTGCAGGCTTTGTTCTTCTGGTCTGCTACCATTGTCTGTTTGGTTTTTGAGTTCGTTGTTTTTAAACGCTTGACCAATCCGATAAGCAAGCTCAGGGCTTACCGTTCTTGAGACATCGCCTATGATACCATTTGAGTTAGGAGCGTACAAGGCGGAGGTGATGCCATCGAAGATTCTTAGCTTTTGTTCGATGTCTTGGGCCTGTTGTACAAATTCTTCTTTTCTTGGGTCGTCATCTGACAGCTTTTCTGCTTGTTTGCGATAGCCTCCTGCTTTTTTAGCAAATTCACTTCTAATGGCACGGCGTTCAGCATCAAATGCTTGGGTGATGCTTGTCTGAGCCCCAAGCTCTGTTAACACCCGCTCCTTATCAAAGTCATTAGCAATGATTTGATTTAGCTCATCTTGCACTTCTGGTTGGTTGAAGTTTTCTGTATTGATGTGGCTAAGTCCTGCTTGGTCTGTGATGGCAGAGTGGGTGGTGCTGGTTTTATGGGTTGGGGTTATTGTACCATAGCCTAAGCCTTGTAGGGCAGGTTTTGCTTTGCCATTTGGATTGCTGGTGTTTGCACCAATACCAATGCCAACACTGATGGCATCACCTTGATAATTTAGGTG
>NZ_JAMBAQ010000028.1 GCF_023336735.1 Moraxella oculi
TTTTTGGCAAAATCACTGCACCGCTACGACTGGCAATAACACCGCCAATCATAGACAAAGCATATAGCAAGGTTAAATTTTTTGGATCTTTATCAGCAAGCGTCAAAGCGAAGCTAACCAACATCGCTTCATCAGCAAAACTCCCTAATGCCAATACAATAATTGCAATCGCAACTAGTGAGTACTGCATACTAAACACCTCCATTGATGAAGTTTTTTAATGATGGTCAAAGCGTTTTTTTGATAGGATTTGGTAGGTTTTAGTTAGCTTCTATATCAATGAAAGCGTCGCCCATTCAACGATGATTTGAGTTGATTTGGAATCGCAAACTCAATCTGGCATGATGCAAAAGAACAGTTGATGGCGTAACAGTCGGTCGCCGTATGTGCTTAAAGGCTTTGCTATGGATTTTAATCGCACAGCAGTCTGATAAAAATGAGTACGACATGATTGCCATATCGTACTCGCACAAAGACCTGATTTAACTAATCTGTCGTTTCTAAAACCCCGCGGCGAATTTGATCTCGCTCAATGGACTCAAACAACGCTTTAAAGTTCCCCTCACCAAAACCTTGGGCATAATCACCCTTCCTTTGAATGAATTCAAAAAATACAGGACCCATGAGCGTTTCAGAAAAAATTTGTAGTAGTAGGCGTGGCGTACCATCTTCAGTCGTACCATCCAGCAAGATGCCACGAGATTGCAAGTCTGCCACTGGCTCTCCATGGTTTGGCAGTCGCTCTTCTAGCATTTCGTAATAAGTGTCTTTTGGTGCGGTTGCCAATGGCACGCCTGCTGCACGAATCTTATCAATGCTTTCAATCAGATTGTCCGACAAGAGTGCAATGTGCTGAATGCCTTCGCCGTTAAATGCCATCAAAAACTCTTCGATTTGGCCACCGCCCTTTTTGGATTCTTCGTTCAGCGGAATGCGAATTTTACCGTCAGGTGCAGTCAAGGCGCGGCTGGTTAATCCTGTGTACTCACCTTTGATGTCAAAATAGCGAATTTCTTGGAAATTGAATATTTTTTGATAAAAATCATACCAATAATCCATACGACCACGATACAGATTGTGTGTCAGATGATCAATGACTTTAAAGCCATAACCCACAGGGTGCCTATCCACACCTTCAATGAATTCAAAATCAATGTCATAGATGGTTTTGCCGTCTTCATAGCGGTCAATCAAATAAATCAAAGAGCCGCCAATGCCTTTGATGGCAGGTAATCTTAGTTCCATCACATCAGTTGGCACATCCACAGCGACCGCCCCAAGTTCAATCGCGCGCTCATAGGCAGCCTGTGCATCTTTAACACGAAAGCCCATCGCACATGCCCCTGCACCATGCTCTTGGGCAAAATAATAAGCTGGCGTACCTTTGGTGCGGTTGATGATGATGTTGATGTCTCCTTGACGATACAAAGACACATCTTTGGAGCGGTGGCGCGCCACTTCAATAAAGCCCATCTTTTCAAAAAGTGGCTCTAAAAAGTTAGGTGTTGGACTTGAAAACTCTATGAATTCAAAGCCATCTAGCCCCATTGGGTTTTCAAATAAATCTGCCATAGTCATTCCTTAGTCAATTTGATTGATGGATAAAAAACCCTGCAAACACATCAGACTACCGATATCCTAACAATAGCTGTTGCAAGTCATTTTTCGTTATCATAAAATAGCTGCCAACGATGTACAAATGGTTTTTTGCTTGTATTTATTGGATGAGCTTATGAATATCACCCTACGCCAGCTAAACGCTTTCATTGCTGTTGCTCGCCACAAAAGCTTTACCAAGGCTGCAGATGAGCTGCATTTGACCCAATCATCTTTGAGTGGATTGATCAAAGAGATGGAGAATCAGATGAGCATCATCTTGTTTGATCGCACCACTCGCCAACTCCATCTTTCAGAAGCAGGGGAGCGGCTACTGCCTTATGCTTTGAAAGTTTCTAATGACATGAGAATGTTTACAGGTGAGATTCATGACATCAAAGACTACCATCAAGGCAAAGTACGCATCGCTGCCAGTCAGCAACTTGCCGCCACCATCATGCCAGACTTAATTAAGCAATTTAAACGAAAATACCCTGACATTCAAGTCAGCCTCATTGATTGTGGCATGGGGGAGGTCATAGAAAGAGTACATCTCATTGATGCGGACATCGGCATCGGCCCTGAACATCCGTTTAGCAATGACATCATCACAAGCGAACTGTTTTCATCACCTTTTTATCTGATTGTCAAGCACGACCACTGTCTCGCCAATTTGACCAAAGTGCATTGGCAAGACATTTCATCTGGCGAACTCATCACCCTGCAAGCCGCCTTTGCCGAACAAATCAGGAACGAATTGCCCATAGAATTGTCCGAAAGACTATTTCGTACAGACTATGAAGTGAATTTTTTATCCACTGCTCTTGGCATGACTCAGATGGGGCTTGGCATCACACTGGCACTCAGTTATGCCAAAAATTGGGTGGAACAACATGATCTTGCCATGATTCCCATCGCCAATCCTGTGATAGAGCGTAAATTTTTGTCGTACCAGCACAAACATCGCTCACCAACAGCTGCCGTGATTGCCTTTGCCCAATTCTTACAAGAGTATGCCCAGTCTTGGCAAATTGACCACACAGCGTCAGTCGGTAGAGACTCTCCCAATTCATGACGCTGTCAGCCCCATCCATGCGTTCATGTTCATCGCAGATGACCACCAATGTCCACGACAAGATTCAAGGCAATACTCACCATTGATTGATCACCGTTTACAAACATCAAAAAATTCTTTATGCTAGCTTCACACATGATGATTAAAAGGCATTTTAATGATTAACATCACACACAACCCCAGCTCAAAGCGATTTGAGACAACCATTGACAGCATCACCGCCTATCTAAGCTATGCCGACGATGGCAACGATGTCTTGGATTATCAACACACCATCGTCCCAAGCCAGCTTGGCGGCCAGGGGATTGGTAAAGCACTGACCAAATACGCCTTAGACCATGCTCGTCAACACAACAAAAAAGTCATTCCAACTTGTGGCTTTGTGGCATCTTATATCAATAAAAACCCACACTACCAAGATTTGGTCTTTGGTTAGCGTGATGAATGTCGCATGCATATTTTTGCCTACATGATTTTTCCTCATTCAGCAAAACATACAATCAAAAACTCATCACGCCCACTGGTTTTTAATAGCAAATATGCTAAACTAACAGACATTTTCCACCAAGCATAAGGATTTTTATGAGCAGCATGACTTCCGACCAAGTCGCCCTACAATTAGATGGTTTGCCAGCATGGCAACTTGATGGCAGCAGCCTAGTACGCACTTACGAATTTGCTGATTTTGCCTCCGTGGTGGCTTTCATCGTCAAAATGTCTTTTCACGCCCAAGAGCTGGAACATTACCCTCACTGGGAAAGCTATTACACCACACTTAAAGTGAGCATTGGAAATGCTGACCAAGGCACACTGCACAACAGAGATGTACAGCTCGCCAAACGCTTAGAAACATCGTTTAACGCCCAAAAAATGTGAGCGACCTAGTAGCAAACCATGGACCATCTGCCCATCTTACTTAGACCAATTAACAGGGCTTTTTTTGACAGTCAACTGACTGGTGTGAGATATGGTCAATATTCATACACACGCAGGACGCTAAAACAATGCAACAAATAACGCAACCATTTAGTCAAATACTTTGGCAAGAAAATCTTCCGCTATACACAGCCACATTAAACCTGCCCTTTAACCAAGAACTGGCAGCAGGCACACTCTCAAAAGACGCATTTAGTCATTATGTCATTCAAGATGCTCATTACCTACTCGCCTATGGACGAGCCTTAGCGATATGTGCTGCTAAGGCTTATGATGCAGATGAAGTGATTTTATTCAGTGAGGCTGCAAAAGTAGCGATTGTTGTAGAACGCTCGTTGCATGATGGCTTTATGCAGGCATTTGGCATCAGTTGCGAAGATTTTTTAAACACGCCACTCACCTTAGCATGTCATCATTACACCTCCTATTTGATTGCTTCTGCCTATGCTGACAGCTATCCTGTGGTGTTGGCAAGCCTATTGCCGTGTTTTTGGATTTATGCCAAAGTTGGGCAAGACATTTATGACAAATCCCTACCCAACAATCCATATCAAGCGTGGATTGATACCTATGCTGGCGAGGAATTTCATGAAGCAGTGCGAAAAGTCATTGAGGTGGTGGATAAGGTGGCTGCCCGCTGTGATGAAGACACTTTAAATAAAATGCGTCAAGCATATGCCTATGCCGCCAAACTAGAATGGCTGTTTTGGGAAAGTGCTTATCATCAGACACACTGGCGTTCATTAGACATGATTGGCTAAGCAAAGCTGATAAAAATTTGCTAAAATGTTAGGCAATTTTCACCAAACAAATCGCTTGTCATGACAACCAATCATCAATCCGCTTTTGACACTCGCTCAATCAGTGAGTTTACCGAATCAGCTTATCTGAACTACGCCATGTATGTCATCATGGATCGTGCCTTACCACACATTGCCGATGGTCTCAAGCCCGTGCAGCGTCGCATCGTCTATGCCATGAGTGAACTGGGTTTAAAACACACTGCCAAACCCAAAAAATCCGCCCGTACGGTAGGTGATGTGCTGGGCAAATATCACCCACACGGTGATTCGGCTTGCTATGAGGCAATGGTTTTAATGGCTCAACCCTTCAGCCATCGCTACCCACTGATTGCAGGACAGGGCAACTGGGGCTCTCCTGACGACCCAAAATCTTTTGCTGCCATGAGGTACACTGAAGCAAAGATGAGTAATTATGCCAATACTTTATTGAACGAGCTGGACCAAGGCACCGTGGATTGGGTGGATAATTTTGATGGCTCATTAAAAGAGCCCGCCACCTTACCTGCACGCCTACCAAACATCTTACTCAATGGCACAACAGGCATTGCCGTTGGCATGGCAACAGACATTCCACCACACAATCTGACCGAAGTGGTCAAAACATGCATCAAGCTTCTTAAAAACCCAGACCTATCTGTACGAGAATTGTGTCAAACACTCATCGCACCAGACCTACCAACCCACGCTGAAATCATCACCCCAAAAGATGAGTTGATCGCCATGTATGAAACTGGGCGTGGTAGCTATAAAATGCGAGCGACCTATCGCAACGACCCAAAAGAAAAAAACACCATCATCATTGATGCCCTACCCTACCAAGTCTCAGGTAATAAAATCATCGAACAAATCGCCAAGCTGATGACAGATAAGAAATTGCCCTGGCTAAATGATATTAACGATGAATCTGATCATGAAAACGCCTGCCGCATTGTTCTTGAATTTAAAAAAGGAAAAATAGACCTTGATAAAATCATGAACCATCTGTTTGCAATGACTGACTTGGAAACAAGTTTTCGTGTCAATATGAATGTGATCGGCATCAATGGCAAGCCACAGGTTAAGAACCTAAAAGACATGCTCTCTGAATGGTTGAGTAGTCGTCGTGAGGTAGTCATTCGTCGTCTTGAACACCGCTTGGCTAAGATTGATAAGCGTTTGCACATCTTGGCAGGTCTTTTGGCTGCTTATTTGCACATTGATGAAGTGATTGACATCATCAGAAATGAAGATGATCCAAAGCTGGAATTGATGAGTCGGTTTGGTTTGACTGACTTGCAAGCGGACGCCATTTTAGACATTAAGCTTCGCCAGCTTGCCAAGTTAGAGGAAATCGAACTCAATGGCGAGAAAGCCACTCTTGATGCTGAGCGAGCCATCATCACCGAACAACTGGCAAACCCAGAGCGTCTGACCGCCCTACTCATTGACGAGCTGACCGCCGACATGAAAAACCATGCTGACAAGCGGATGTCGCCTGTGGTCGAGCGAGCCGAAGCCACTTCCATCAAGCCCAGCGATCTGATTCCAAGCGAAGCGGTAACCGTCGTGCTGTCAAAAGCTGGCTGGATTCGCATGGCAAAAGGCCACGATATCGATGCTACTGCACTCAGCTACCGTTCGGGCGATGAATATCAAGCTTCCGCCCAAGGCAAAACCAACGATAAGCTGTTTTTGCTTGACAATACAGGTCGCAGCTACACCCTAGACACCGTTCATTTGCCATCAGCTCGTGGACAAGGTGAGCCCATTACCAGCATGCTCAATCCACCTGCTGGTGCGAAAATGGAACAGATTTTATTTGGCAATAAAGAGCAATCCATCTTACTTGCCAGTGCGTCTGGCTACGGCTTTGTGGGGCAATTAACCAATTTTAAAACCAAGCAAAAAGCAGGCAAGACCATCATGAATTTGGGCGATTCTACCTTATTGCCTGTTTACGCCATCACACCAGATGACACACTGGTAGCAGCGCTGACCAACACAGGCCACCTTTTAATATTCCCACTGTCTGACTTACCAAGCCTAACCAAAGGCAAGGGAAATAAAATCATCTCGCTTAAAGACAAAGATGATGAAAAGCTTATCGGCATCATCAGCCTAAAACCATCAGACAGCCTCATCATTAATACAGGCAAACGCTCCATCTCCATCAAGCCTGAAGACCTGCCAGACTATGTAGGCAAGCGAGCTGGTCGTGGCAGTCGATTGCCAAAAGGTTACTGGAGTGCCATCGGTCTTAAAAAAGCGGCAACAGAAGAATAAGCATCTCTCACCTGTTATTGACATGATGCCCAGCGATGGTTTTGTGATTGCTCAATCGCTAAGTCATCGCTGGCCTGGTCAAGCTCATGCTACCAAACCCAGCCAGCAAGCACATACCAAAACACTCATCACCACAGCTCACACCGCCATCATCTCAAATACTTCATAAGCAGGCATCTCATAAGCGTGAGCATCCTTATGGGCAGACATAACAGCAGACAGCCCATCTGCAGCAACGATCACTTCCAATCGACATTCTTTGACATATTCATCCTTATCAATCTCACCAATGGTAGAATTCGTACCCTTTCCTTTAAAGGTCTAAATTGTCCAATCCCAATACCTGCCAACTACAACGATCATAGTCGCCCAACCGATCCGACCCAGCATCAAACAATGCCATCTTAATCCCTTCTATCTGATTGCTTTAGAATGTATTCCGCTGAACTTATATGGTCTGAAAATAAAACCCACCCCATGATGAACCACCCCAAAAGTTAGACACCTTTGGGGTGTTTTTATGACCAAATACACAGACGACCTTGAGCTTTCAGTCATTCATCATTACCTTAATGGA
>NZ_JAMBAQ010000029.1 GCF_023336735.1 Moraxella oculi
GCGTACTTTAGATGCAGCTGCTAAAGTCCCCATGAGCTTGGCACGGCGAGAGTCGGTGTCTTGGGTGGCGTCTTTTAAAGTTTTAATGCTTTGTACATCGCCAGCAAGACTGCTGGATACACTGGCGGTGATGCCGGTGGTTTTTTGGGCAAAGCGATGCTTAGTATCGCTCGTCTTGTTTTGACTGGTGATGGTGGCATCGGTTGCCTGAATGTAAATATTGCCCGCGTTACTGTTTTGATCTTTTTGAGCAATAATATCACTGTTGATGACATTTAAGCTGTCGCCACTCATCATTGTGATATTACCCCCTGTTGTACCAATCAGTGAACCAGTATGGGTGGTTTGAGATGACCCTGATTCGCTTTGGGTGCGTTGCTTACCCAAGGTAACTGATGTGGGGGCGGTCGAGAACAAACCTTTTTTGTCAATCTGCGAATATTCATGGGTGCTTTGTGTATTTGCAGCACTGGCGATGGTCATACTGCCAGCTGAGTTTAATACAATATCCTTATCAGCAAGCACATCGGTTGCCACAAGTGTCATGTTGCCACCAGATTTTATCAGCACATTCTCACCGCCAATTTGATTTTGAATGCTGGTATTGCTATATGCTTTATATAGGTTTTGTTCTGTCTGTTTCTTAACTAGGCTATTATTGGATAGTTTGTTTGAATCCTCATGAGTATCAATATGGCGACCCACCTCAAACCTCACATCACCTGTGGCCACAATCGCTGTCGTGCCACCTGATTGTAGATTTGCAGCGGTTGCTGTAATGTCTGCTTGTTCTGCTGTTGTTACCAAAGTCAGATTGCCGCTACTTACAATACCTGACCCCACATCGGTGCTTTGGCTGTGTTTAAAGTAATTATTCTCATCACCAATGGCGTTTACTTGTTTGGTTTGGGTAATGCTGTCTAGGTGAATGTCATTGTGGGCAACAAGCTGAGTACTGCCACCAGCGTTTTGTGTGTTGGCAGCCTTATATAGGATATGATTGCCTGCTTTGATGGTTAGTGTGGTTAGCGGCTTACCATTGTCATCAATTTTGTCTTTTAAACCACTGCCCACTTGAATGCTGGCAATTTGACTGATTTGGGTATCAGATGAGCTGCTTTGTCCTTTTTGATGTTGGTGTGTGATGGTTTGGCTTTGATTGGTGATGTTATTGCCTGCATTAAGGCTTGCTGCACTGTCTGCATAGATGGTGTGCTGGTTGTTGATGTCTTGATCGGCAGTGATGTGTACAAAGTCGCCTTGGATAATGCCGTTGTTATTGACATGATCAGCTTTAATGTTGGTGGTGTTTTGAGCAATGAGGTTGCCATTGTTGTCTAGATTGCCAGCAAGCTGCAAATCAATACTTTTGCCAGTAATACCGCTGTATCTGCCGTCTTTGGTCAATGTGCCTGTTTTGGCATTGCCTGTTTTTTGATAGAGCGTCGGCACCAACACCTCCTCTGTTTTGGTGATGGTATTGCCGTCTTTATCTTTACTCTCATAGCTAACCGTTTGTTTGACCAACCAAACAATGTCGGTGGTTAAGTTTGCCATTTGTGCTGGCGTTAAGGCAATGCCTAGGGTGTAGTGAAACGCTTTGGCATGAGCAATGCCATTGTCCATGAGTGTTTTAAAGGCAATTTCATTATTTTGATAATCACCTAATATGCGTCTGCCTGTTAAGCGTTGGTATTGGTCGCTTAATTGCTGTTGTTCGCCATAACCGTCTGCCAATCGTTTGTGGATGTGATTTGGGTCTGATTGTAATGCTTTTAGCATATAATCAGATGACAGCCAATTTTTGGCATCAACAAAGGCAGGATCGGTCATCAATAACGGCTGATTGGGATTATCGCCACTGATAAGATACAAGGATGAAGTGGGCAAATGGATTGGTGTTGCTGTATTTGCTGATGACATGCCAGTCGCCTTGATATCCACTGGCGGTACAGTTAGTGTCGAGGGCACATCAGGCAAAGTCGCACTTGGCTTGTTTTTTTGACCTGTTTGATGGTCTGTGCTTGCTTTTAAAATAGGCAGCAGATAGCTTGCCAACACCTTGCTTTCATCCGCCTGTGCAACCACGCCACCCCAGCTGTGTCTGTGCCTGGTGCGTGTTGTGTTCCAACCAACAGTATGAAACTGTGAAGTGATGTTGGTGCTGTGCTGAATTTGTCTGCCTACCAGCGTATCATCTTTATCATTACTAAAGTCATGCCCGATGATTTGATGTCCAGCACCTGCATTCATCTGGCTTTTGTCATTGGTCAGATGATTGACATCAAATAGGATATTGCCACCTGCAACCATACGAGCAGGATCAGATGCTGTCGTGCGATCTTCAAAGGTATTGAGCGTTTTTTGGATTCTGTGCCAATCTTCGCCTTGGTTGATTAAATTGCCTTTTTCATCTTTGATATATAGAACAGCATCGCCAAGCCCACGAGATGTTGAGCCAAGCACTACTTGACTTTCTGGATATTCGTGCGTTGTGTTGCTTGGGCGATAAAAGACTTGGTTGGGCTTGGTTTGTTCGTCAAGTTTGATGTTTTGTTTTTGATAATCGGCATTGCTGTTTTGAACAGTTTGACTGGCAATAGACATCTGACCGACTGATTCAATGGTCGCACCATGATTGATGACGGTTTTTGCTTTGCCTGTGGCATACTGATTGCCATCTAAGCTGCCCCCGATGTTAAGCGTACCTAGGCTTGTGATTAAGGCTTGATTGTCGAAGTTTTCATTAAATTTGCCAACACGATCAGGATTGGGCTGATTATTTAAATGATTGACGCCAATATCAAGTCGGTCTCTGGCGGCAATAACAGGGGCAGCATGTTGACTGTCTGCTTGACTGGCTTGTGAGGTGTCTTGTGTACTGGCTAACTTTGCTGGCGTATTATTTAGTGTATCTGCTTGAATGGCAAGATGCGTGCCATAGATACGGCCACGAGCAAGGTTATCGATGGTGTTTTTGGTTTTGATGAGCGTCTGCTCGCCATTGATTAAGCCTTGGTTTGTGATGTTGGTTTGGCTGATGATTTGGGTGTGATAACCGCTTGTCATGCTGCCTGTTTGGTTATTGTCAATGTGACTGGCATTAAGCGTCAAATCTTGATTGGCAGTCAACCGGCTTAGATTTACTAGCTTGCCATCAGTGGTTAATATGAGATTGTTTGCGATCAGCTTGTCATCATCCGTATGAATGTAGTCGGCTTGTTGTGTGATGATGAGATTATCAGCTGCGATGCTGCCGCCGTTTTGTAATTCTTTGGCAGTAATGTCTGCTTGCTTTGCTGCAGTGATACCACCACCTTGATTGATGATGTTGTCCTTGGCGATAAGTGTCATATCACCGCCGCTTGTCAAACTACCTGCTGCATTAATGATAGTAGATTCACTCTCAATCACCATACCATCTTTGGCACTAATATCCCCCTTGCTGTTGTCAAAGCGGGTTAATTGCCAGTTAATATCATCTAAGGCGATTTTACTGTCGGTGTTGGTAAGAGTCTTGGTGTTTAAGGCTTGTGCCTCAATGGATGCTTGATGAGTGTTCTTTGTCTGATTGGCGGCAAGATGGATGTCGCCTGTGGCGGTGATGAGCGCTTGCTCGTTTATGTTGGTTAAGGATTTGGCTGTGATAAAACCATCAGCACTTGGTACTAGGATGGGCTTAGTTGTATCTTTGGTTACTGGTGTGCCAGTGTTTGATGAGTTGCCAGTGTTGGCTGTTGTATTGTCCTTAGAATCATTACCAATAGTACCAGCACTTTGAGCACTGCTGGGTGTAGCAGGTGCATCAAGGGTGGTTTGCTCATACAGACTTTGACCAATTGCAGCCTTGTTGGTGTTGGTGAGTGTGTTTGTGCTGATATTAAGCTTACCTGTGCCTGTTTGAATAAGTTTGCCAGTATTATCAAGCTTACCAGTGGTGAGTTGTAAAACACCACCATAAATGCTGCCTTGATTGTTTAAAGTATCAGTGGCATCAATGGTGGCAGTTTGAGTGCTGTGGATGGTGCCTGTGTTGTTAAGTGTGTTTGTATTGATGGTGATGTCAGCTTGTTCGCTCAGTAGCGTGCCATCGTTTTGAACAGCATGATTATGGGTATTGACGGCAAGTTTGTCTTTGGCAGACATCACACCAGTATTAACAAGATTGCCCTGAGCATCTAATGTTAAACCGCCATTACTCCCAGTACCAGTTGCAAGCACTGCCCCTTGGTTGTTAACGCCAAATCCTTTGTCTGTGCCGACAAGATGAATCTTACCAGCGTACATACCGCCTAAAGATGAAATATCAAGAGCGGCACCTTGCTGTTCTTTATTATTGGTGGTTTGGCTAGCAGATGATACATTGGTTTGTTTATTGGTGGCGTTAAGCTTGGTAAAATCACCTTCTTGAAGACTGATTTGGTTTTCACCCAAGATAACATCAAGCGTATTACCTGCATAAATCTCATCATGGATTTGGGCGGTTTTGGCGATGAGAGCGGCATAATCGGTGCCTTGTAGGTTTAGTTTGCCATTAACTGTGATGTTACTTGCATGATTGCCTCCGACCTCATAGCCTGATGGCTGTCCTTGATGAACCTGGCTGTTTGCTGCTGCCAGATGCACATTGCCTGCATTGATAAAGCCAGCACCGTTGATGATAAGCCCTGATGGATTGGCAATGATGACATCGGCTTTTTTACCTGCAATTTCAATAAAACCACCCAAGTGACTTGGGTGGTTTGAATTGATTTGGTTTAAGATGGTATTAGCTTCGCCACGAGCCATGAAGGGATTGGCCTGTACAAAGCCTGCGATTTGGGTATTTGTTGCTTGACGGTTGTTGTTTAAAACAGCACCAGTATTGCCGACATCAAACTGGCTGTAATGATTGTTAGATAAACCATTGGCATTGGGTGTTTGGATATTGACAGAAACGATGCCACTGGCGGTAGGCAGAATAATCGGTTGTGATGATTTATCGGCAGATGGGTCGGCGATGATGGTGGTTGGGTTGGCATGGGCGATCAAACCTAGACCAAGCAGAAGTGATAGTGTAAGAGTCTTTAAACCAAACCCCAAGCCCAATCCAAACAATGATGTCGTAGAAGGTGCACTACTGACTGTGCTTGGGTTGTCAGATTTGCCATCTGAACGAGTTTTTTCAGAAGTAACTACCAGTCTGCCTAGACTTTTACTAAAGATCACTCGATAACAAAAACGGTTCATGACACACCCACTTATACAACCAGATTCTGCTCTTAATCATCCAACGCATCTGCCAGTTTGCCTATTTTAGCAACAAAATAGCAATATTTGGTAGATATTATAGCACATGCACTTTTAAAAAAACAATGACCAGCCTCCCTTACAATTCCCGGTCTTCTTAAATCAGAGACACCATCCATTTAAAACTGGAATGTGGCTTGCAGCTACATACTTTAATCCAAATAACCACGCATGGCATTCTAGCACAATCACCCTCACCCAACCACCAGCCAAGCCAATGCCTATGATGGCCTGGGTCGGAATTTGCCTGTCTTTGTCTGCCCATTGATTTAAAAACCATGTGGTTAAAACGCCACCCCCAAACTCATCCCACCGACCCAATCTTTATCACCAAAGTATTTAGGCTGTCTGATGGGGTGTCCTGCAAAGAAGTCGTAGTTTAGGCGTAGTGGCTTGATTTGCCCTTTGATGCCGATTGCACCACCGATGAGGGTGTGTCCTAACAGTAGGTTGTCTTGTTCTTTATTGGACATGGCGATACTGCCAGCATCTAAAGCCAGATATAGGCTGTGATTGGATTGTTTGATGGGAAAGCTGACATTTTGGCGAAGGGTTGCTCCCATATCACCTGACAGTGTCCGCTCACCATCAAAGCCATGCACGCTGTATCGTCCGCCAATGCTCATTCGCTCACTGGGGACTAAGGCTTCTTGGGCGTATTGGGTTTTTAGGTTTGCCTGATAACCTGCTTGGTAGTTATCGCTTATTTTGATGGGTGTGGCAAAGTTGAGATTGAGCTTGTAGATAGGGGTTCTATCTGTGCCTTCGTTAAACAGACTCTCAGGTGGTGTCAAGGCATTAAAGGCTCCTGTACCTCGTTGTATGCTGACATCTGTATTTAGCTGACTTTGCCCTAGGCGCGCCTCATGGCGAATGCCTGCCGTCCAGCCTGAGATTTTGCGGCGTTGTACATCGATTTGGGTATCATCAATATGACTTTTTTGTGATTTGGTAAAACCGCCCATGGTAAGCCATGTTTTGCTCTTGGCATCTCGATGTACCAAGTGGCTGGTATTTAGACTCATGTTATCAGAATCACCGCTGTAGAGATAATCTTGATTCACCCCTGCCACGGTTTGATGATAAGTGTAATGACTGGCATTGGCATGAAAGACGGTGTTGTTAATGGGTAGGACATAGCCTAGTCCATAGTTTTTACTGCCGCCTTTGTCGGTCTTATTGGCATATTCGTCTTTATTGATGCGATTGCCCAAATCACGACTGTAGGTCAGATAAAGTAAGTCATTATGCCAAGTGGGGTTGTCAAAGCTAATAGTAGTACTGCCTTGATATTTACCTGTGGTTTTTGAGCCTGAATCATCAAGGCTAAGACTGCCTCGCACTTTTTGTGATGCGGTGTATTTGATGAGTACATCACTTGCTCCCACCTTGTTAGTCTCACTTGGCATGATGGCAAAGGTAGCATCAGAGCTTGGCACGCGTTTTAGGTTTTCAAGGGCGGTTTCAAGCTGTCTGATGTTTAGTACATCACCCTCTTTAAAAGGCAGAGCAGTCTTAAAATTGGCAGGCAGTCCTGCAGAGTCTGTATAAACTGTATAAATAGGTTTGGGGCTACTTAAAGTATCTGCCTTAATCTGTCCGATGACACCTGGTACGATGGTTAAGACAAGCTGACCGTCAGATAAGTTTTGATCGCCGATAAAGACTCTGGTGGTAACAAAGCCACGCTCAATGAGGTGGTTTTGTACATCACGGACAATGCGATGAATGTCATTGATGTTTAAGCATTGACCCAGTACACTACGCTTGCCATGGGTTGATGGTGCTAAAGCAAA
>NZ_JAMBAQ010000030.1 GCF_023336735.1 Moraxella oculi
CATGATAGAGATATCAATGCTAGTAAGAACATTCTTGCGGTCGGGCTTGACCGTCTAGCAGTAGGAATCCCCTCGGTTTAGCGAGGGGAGGAAGTCAACTTTGTCTTTTAAAATAGTTTGTATATCACTTGCAAATTCATCAATCATTGCCCTAGTATCATAATTTGCAAGGGTAACAGGCTCTTTGGGATAAAACGAATGGCGTTCACCTTTTAATTGCACACTTAAATAAACACTATTATTTTCATTGGTGTTTTGTAGAAATCTAACATCACCAACTTTCTTCCAGTCTTCACGGTCTAGTTTGGTAAGCAAATAAGCCTTGTTACCGTTACGAGTTTTTTCAAACTCCCTCATAACAATTTCAGTAAAAACTGGGTCGTTTTTTTCCAGCAGACCAACAACAATTGCTTGGCTTTTGCTAACTTCGTCCAACCAGCGATTTAACTTATATGGGCTTCTTGGGCGAGTTGGTAAAGCGTCTCTAAGCGTATGAGCGATTGACGCAATTTCAATGTCTTCAATCGCTTTAATGTCTTTATCAATCCATAATTTTGATAATGGTAATGTTTTGGCTTCTTCACTTGTTGGGTCTATGGCTCTAAAATAGGTCTCTTTTTTCGCCCCTGCGATGTGTTCGCCAAAGTCTTGTAGTTTTTCAGGATTGCTCATGGTATGCCCCTTAACTTAATGCGTTTAGTCGTCCGTTGTCCAGTATTCTACTGGCTCACCATCATTGTTCAAATCATCTTTTTCAAGCTCATCAGGGTTTAAAAGTAGATGTTCTAAGTCGCTGATTTGCTTTTCTAAGACTTCACTATGTTGCCAATATTCTGCGTTGCCTTGTTCAATACGCTGTTGTTTGGTTTCATTGTCTAGGCTTTCAAAATCAGGGTAATTAGCTGGGTTATATTCGCTATTTTCCCAAGTATCTGCTTCATTTTCGGCTTGTAGCTCCGCCAATTCAGCATTTTTTGTGAGCCATGTATCATAACTTTCTATGTAGGGCATATCCGCACGCTGACGAGCTTCTACATATTTTTGATAGGTCTGCTCTGTGTAATTATTCATATCTCTACCTTATGGATTATGTTAAAAAGACAAAAAGAAAAGTTAAAGGGCGTAAGTATCATAGCAGTTTTCTATTCATACTTGGGTACGCCATTCACTTCATCATAATTTTGCTTACACTTTGGAAAGCCTGAACACCCAAAAAAGCTGTACGGCTTACCAGCTTTACTTGTGCCTTTCCTGTGTATCAGTTTTTTACCGCATTTTTTACAATCAAACTCTGATAAGTTTTGAGTTGGTTTAGGCTCTTTGGGGACTGGTTTACCGTCCTTATCATTCATCATGTGATTGCAGGGGTTTTCTTTGTCATTCCAGCCACTACAACCCCAAAATAACCCAAATTTACCTGATTTTTGGTACATGGGTCTCCCACATTCAGGGCAGGGACTACTTGGCTTTTCTTTGGGCGTTGGTTTGGTGTAATTGGCTTTTAGGGCGTTTACCGTTGGTACAATCGTGGTGTTTTGCATTTGCTCGATAAAAGCATAAACATCTTGCTCACCCTTGATATTTTGCTGTTGTTCTTCCCAAACGGCAGTCATATCAGGATAGCGGATTTTGTCATCAAGCAAATCATACAAGGCTTTACCCCTGTCTGTGCTGACAATGGATTTACCCTTTTCAGCCAAATAACCACGCTCAAATAAATTTTTGATAATGGCGGAGCGTGTGGCAGGTGTGCCAATACCACCGTGTTCACCCTGTTTTTCTTTGTCCTTGTCTTTTAAAATCTTGGCAAGGTGTGGGTCTTTAACATACTTGGCAACTTTGGTTAAATCACCAAGTAGGCTTGTCATGGTGTATAATGCTGGTGGTTTGGTCTCGTGTTCGTTGGCGTGGGCGGTAACGCATTGCCCCATATCACTTGCTTTTAGACTGCGTAAATCCACGCTGGCGACATCATCAGGCAAGGCGACTTCTTCATTGCCTGTATCGTGCGTGTAGAGCTTTCTCCAGCCCATAGCCGTATCCACTCGTGCGGTGGCTTGGAACTGGTACGCCACACCGTCCACAATCACATCAAGCATGATTTTGGTTTCGTCATACTCATAGAGTGGGTAGAATTGAGCGATATAATTTCGTGCAATGACTTTGTACAGATTTTGCTCTTTTTCACTCAAACTAGACCAATTCCCCACCGTCTGCGTTGGGGTAATGGCGTGGTGAGCCGTTACTTTGGCGGAGTTAAATACTCGCCCTTTTTGGCTTGGGTTGGCATTAGAGCAAGCACCACTCATAATGTCAAAAGTGCCAGCAATTGCAGATAAAACACCGCCAACATCGGCAAATTGTTCATCGCTCAAATACTGACAGTCGGAGCGGTTGTAGGTTATCAGGTGGTGCTTCTCACGCAATGATTGCGTGATTGCCATAACATCATCAGGTTTGTAGCCAAACTTACGGCTGGCTTCCTGTTGCAATTTGAGCAGATTATAGGGTAGGGGAGCTGGCTCTTTTTTATGCTCGGTAGTCGCCACAAGTATTTTAGCGATTTTATCGTTAAGCAACTTGGCAAGATTTTGGGTAAAAATTTTGTCCGATAAACGCCCTTTTTCGTCTGTGGGGTCGGTGTCTTTGGGCTGGTATCGTGCAGTAAATGTTACGCCACCAAACATAAAATCACCTGTAATGGTATAATAGTAGCTTTTCTTATGGCTGGCATTTTCTCGGTCTCTTCGCACCACAAGCCCTAGAATTGGCGTTTGCACTCGTCCAATGTGCCAAGTTTCACGATTGCCAGTTTTTGCTTGCTCTGATAAGCTGTAAGCCCTTGTAAGGTTGTATCCAAATGATTGGTCGCCAATGGCTCTACTTTCGGCTTTCCAGCCCAAATGCTCAAATTGAACATTAGGCTTCATGTTGGCAATCGCCTTTTGAACTACCGCAGGGGTATTGTCGTTGATAAGCACACGCATAACAGGCTTTTTATTGCCAAAATAACGAAGCAATTCATCAACCAAGAGCTGACCCTCATCGTCAGGGTCGCCAGCATGAACAATGGTCTGGGCTTCTTTAACCAATTCACGGATAACCCCTACCTGTTTTTTCTTATCGGCAGGTATTTTTCTTGGAGCTGGTAAGGCTGGCTCAATCGGCAGGATGTCCATGTCCCAATATTTGTATTTTTCATCAAGTTCATCAGGGTCTTTTAAAGCCAGCATATGCCCAAAGCACCAAGTAACTTTATCTTGCTTAACTGGGTGCTCAAAATAACCGTCCTTACGCACAAAACCACCACCAAGAGCGGTACAAATGGCTTTTGCCACATCAGGTTTTTCTGCAATATATAATTTCATTCTCCAACCCATTTAATTAAAAAGACAAAAAAGAAAAATCAAAACAATCATCGTGTAGCATATATAAGCAAGTAATAAAATAACAAATCTTTGATTTTCTTATTTTTTAAAAACTTTTTAAAGATATACTACACAGTTAAATTCATCTTGAACGGCTTTGGTCGCCACTATCAGGCACTCTCACTTCAATTTCAGGCTTAATTTCATTTGGCGGTATTGGATAGCCCAATTCCAATTTACCACTTGCCACATCAGGCAAGACATTATTTAATCGGCTCATGGCGTTTTGTCTCGCTTCATTGGTATCATATCTACTCAATACATTTTCACGCCATAAATTCACTTTGGCAATATTCTCATCGCTCATTTGCGGATATTTTTCTTTGACATTTTCAGGCTTTAAACTTTCATTGAGTGATTTTAAAGCGTTATAATTTTTAGTAAATAATTCACCGTCTAAGCGTATATCTTTACCGTTTGGATTTGAAAGCGTGATTGATTTTTCATTTTCTCTTATCACATTAAATCCATTTTCTTTGAGCTTCTCAATAATATCAGAGCGTTCTTTAATTGAGCCGTCTCTCACACCATTTTGAATAAGCGTTTTAATTTCTTGCTTAATTTCTTTTTCGGTTTTTTTTGGTGCAACTTTTTCATGTTCTACCACATCAATTTCAGTCATTTTTTCAAGCGTTGTGGGTGCTTGAATATCAGTCTGATTGCTTTTGGCTTCTTCTACTTTTTCACGAACTGGCTCTTGTAATTTTTCAGCAATAACCGTATTAATGCTACGCTCTTTTTTGCTGGCTTCCAGCATTGCCAAATCACGCTCAGACGGCTGGTAGCCTTTGGTTGCAATACCACGCAAAGACGCTTCTAGCCACGCTTTTTGCTTAAATTCTTCTGTACCTTTTAATTTAATGGCTGTCCAGCCTTTGCTTTCTGCCAAGTCAAGCATGGCGTGAATGGTTTTGTCGTCTTGCCGTGAAGTGTTTAAACTATTCTTTCTGTCTTCAAAAGCAATATCTATTTGCTGTTTGTCGTTTTTGTCATAATAGTTAATTTTTTCGTCAGACATAAATCTATTTTTGGTAATACCAACATAATTATTTTTAATGCTGTCAGGCACATATTCAAAATCTTGTAATTTAATGTCTTTTTTATCCAAAAATTTATCCGCTTCTTGGGCGACATCATTGTCTTGGCTGATTTCATTGGATAAGTCTTGGT
This sequence comes from Moraxella oculi, assembly GCF_023336735.1. GTDB lineage: Bacteria > Pseudomonadota > Gammaproteobacteria > Pseudomonadales > Moraxellaceae > Moraxella > Moraxella oculi. Next base: position 4,599 of record NZ_JAMBAQ010000030.1, read on the forward strand.
GTGGTTCGTGGCGTTCAATTTCCCATATTCTTTTTTTGGTATCTTCATCAATACCAAAGTCTTTAAGGTTTACTACATCGCCCTTTTTTAAATCGCCAGCTTTATTAAAGGCTTCTTCAAGCCCCTTGCCACGAATAGGGTCAGCCAAGTTACCTTTATCATCTTGTAAGACAAGGTAAAAAGTCTCTTTACCCTTATATTCTGCATAACCAACATCAGCGATTGTACCAGTTTTAAAATTTTGATTGCTCATGGTCTAACTCCCATTAAAAATTAAATTCATCTGTACCGATTTGCTCTTTGACAAAATCATCATCAAATTCATCTGTATCATCTAAATTAAATACAATTTCGTCATCAGAACTTTCATCTTGTTCAGCTTTGGCTTTCGCTTGGGCTTCCATTCTGTTCAGTTCAGCAAAAACTTCATCAGTAAAGCCAAGCACCGCCCCAAGTTCTGCAAGAAAATCAGGGTGTTTCTCTTGGTAATGATCAATCGGTTTGGTTTCCTTGTGGTTTTTTGGCGGTTCTAACTTCACGCCACGCATGATATTTAGCGTTCCAATAATATCTAGCTTGGGCGGTTCGCTTTCGGTTGGTATTGGCAAGCCTTTGGCAGGTCTTGATAGGCTTTTCATACGGCTACCAAATACTTGCGGATTGCTGTAATAAAAGGCTTTTTCGCATTTAATGGGCTTGGTGCGTCTAAAAAGAATGATTTGGTCTTCATCACCCATTTCCATTAGCTCTTGCGGAAGCATTAACGCACGGCTTTGGTCTGACATGGACACACTACCACCGCCACCTTTACCACGATTACGGCTTACAGATTTACCCTTAACCGTTTGAGTACCCAAGCGTTTGCTCACATGCTCCGCTTGCTCTATGGTTGTGGGTGTAAATTCCACCTGACAAGCAATGTTGGACAAAATAGCATTTGCCCCATCTTTGCCGTAAGCGTCTTCTACCTGGCTGACGCTTTGGAAAATTGGCATAAGTCGGACATTGTAGCCAGCAATATAAGCAATAGACTTTTGAATAATATCGACACGCCCCAGCGAAGTAAATTCGTCCAGCAATACTAAACATTGATATTTCAACCGCTCATCATGTTCAGGCAACACCCTTGTGTTAATATTGATAAGCTGGCTAAAAAACACATTTAACAGTTTAGAAAATCTTGATAATTCGTTAGGTTGAATACCCACATAAATTGTCATTTTCTTTTTACGCACATCATCAAGGCGAAAATCAGAATGACTTGTGGCGGTTGCCACAGACGGGTCTGTAAAGACATTCAAAGGCGACATCAGCGTTGCTAGAATGCTAGACCGAGTATTATCACTATCCACATTCACATACGCCATCATCGCTTCTATGCACTCCACAGACAGCTCTTTTACCCTTGTTTCACCAGTTTCATTGTTAATCACAATAGGCGTACTTTTTCTTTCATTGATGATTGTTGGTATCCATTCATGCAATGGCATACTGGTTGGCGTTGTCAGCTTGATAAGCTCCGACATCGTGCAAGGACGGCTTGGCGTTTCCATCATATAAAGCACCAGCCCTGTAAAAATACGCTGAGCTTGGTTTTGCCAAAATGCGTCTTTTGGGTCATCAGAAGGGTAAAAGATATTGGCAATGTTTTGAATGTCGGCCATTCTTTTTGTGTCGTCTCGGTCTATGTAATCAAGCGGATTGTAGCGGTGAGAACAGCCGTCTTCGGACTTAGGAGCGAACAAAAAGACATCTTGGTACTTGGCACGAAAGCCAGCCGTAAGCAACCAGTTTTCCATTTTAATATCCAACACCACGATACTATCAGGATAAGTAAGCAGGTTAGGAATAACGATACTTACACCCTTACCTGAGCGAGTTGGTGCACCAATAGAAATAAACTCATTCCCATAGAATTGCAAAAATTTACCCTTATGCTTGCCAATAATTACTGGCGGTTCGCTGGGAAATTTTTTCTTTAATTTCTCTTCTTCTTGGGGTGTTGGCAAAAAACCAGTTTTTCTAATTTCTGCGTCATTGGCAAACCGAGCCGAACCGTGCAATTCTCTTTTTGGTTTGGCAAATAAAGCCACCGCTACCGCCACATTAAGAATAACCCAAGTTGCAAATCCAGCACCAGCCGAACCCATAATTGCATTTTTTACTTTTGGTATATTTCCATATTGTTCATGATACAATTGACTTCCTCCCCTCGCTAAACCGAGGGGATTCCTACTGCTAGACGGTCAAGCCCGACCGCAAGAATGTTCTTACTAGCATTGATATCTCTATCATGC
>NZ_JAMBAQ010000031.1 GCF_023336735.1 Moraxella oculi
TTTGGGTTTGGGTTAGGGTGTTTGGGTCATCTGTTTGATGGTCTGCCCACATCTCCCCTATGGTAGCACCAATGGCACCTGCATTGCAATCATTGCCAGAGGCTTTGGCGGACAGACAGCCTGTTAAGCCTGCTGCCAGTTTGTGGGATAGGTTTTTATTTACCCATCAAAACCAGTGGGTTGATGATCCGTAAGCATTTGGCTACCATCAACTCAATTCAAGCAGATTGGACTAACCCCATCTTTCAGGGTATTTCACCGAGCATCTTTGTTTTGGATCATTAAGCCATTCTTCATCTTTTGGATACAGCGTGCTTAGTTCTTGGTAAATCTGTGGATATTCTACAGGGTCTAGAGCCTCGACTTGTTCGTTACTTAGATTGATTCGCTTAAATTGCAGATTGGGGTCGAAGTAGCAGTCATCTTCTGGCCAAACCCCATCAAGCACCGTGTAATAGACATAACCACCGATACGCTTAAAATCATTGACATAGTATTCAGCATAATCTCTATCGTTTTCTTTGAATAAAAAGTAATTCATCGGTATGCCATTGTTCCAATCAGCTGACATCTCAAAAAGGTAATTACCAAATCTTGTCTTTGAATCTGTAAAACTCCAAAGAATAATAGCGATGAAGCATAAAGCGATGAGATAAAGTATGGATTTTTTCATTGTACAAATTTAATCCTATTTTGATTTTTAATGACGATCTTATAACCAACCCCTGGTCCTGGGCCTCCAAGGATGGTTTCAAGGTTTCTTGAGATATTTCGTATCCCAGACTTTATGTCAAAGTCGTATACATCATGAACCAATCTGTACTCTGCAGCATTACGATTGTTCTTTTTTCTGCTGACCACAACTTGACCCAACACTGCCCATTCTGCATAGTTAGTAAATGCGATTCGAGCATCATTTACCTCTTCACCAGGCACGGATCGATTGTCTCTCCAGCCGCCCTCTTTTCCAGTAATGATCACAACGACATCTCTTGGTAAAGTCATATTAATTACAAGCTCTTTATTTGTATTAATTTGGTAAATATAGTCAGCAAGAGTTTTATCCAATACAAGCTCTCCAGAATCCAGCTTTCGCTGAATATCTCCTATGTCATCTCCGTATATCTTGGAAAGGTTTTTGAGTGGTTTGGAATGCGAAGTAGGCTTATCATAAAGCCCATTCCACCTCACCGCCTCCTCTGCCATGCTTGTGGCGGTGCCTACATCTTCATCTGCATAAGCGACGGTGATGGATAGAGGGTTTGGTTTGCAAAAACTCACAAAGCTCAATGAATCACAGATAGATTTTTGGATTAAGCTAGAGGCTTCGTGCCAATACTTTTGTTTATGAGATGTAAATAGCTAAACATTAAATTAATATATTTATTTTTTTTGAAATCTTGATCATGGTTTATGATTTCTTCAAGAAATTCATGCGTTTTACTTGTGGATTTGATAAGCCATTCATAAATAAAAACCTCATCATTATTTTTAACAATATCATAACTCTCAGGTAAGATTTTGCTAAATTCGTAATTAATTTCAGTATAATAAAAAACTTCATATGTATGCAAAATGTCATCATTTCTTTGAAATAAAATGCCTTTATAGGGAGGTAAATTGTCTAAGTCATAACCAATAATAAAAGACGATTTATGATTTTTTAAAATTTCGACGTTCATCAGTGATAAATTCCAAAACCATAAAAATAAGTTGTCATTAAAATCAAAAAGCTCAAAAATATCATCTTCCATCATAGAAGAATCTCTCAAAGATAAGCCAAAGTCACTTTCAATAACAAATACCCCATAAACATCAGGTTTGTCATGAATATTGATGTGATGTACCGTCTCTTTATTTATTCTATATTCTATATTTAGCATGATTTCTCCGAAATTTTAAAAATCATTTACGCCATATTTTCTATGTCCAAAGGCTGTAGAAAGTTTGCCATCATTGGATATATTGATGGTAATTTTTTCACCATGATAAACTACGGTATGACTCCCTGATGTTACGCCATTTTTAATAGCATCTTGTTTAGCATATTCGGTTGCTTTTAATATTTTTTCATTACTCCAATTTTTATTAAAAAAGGTTCTGTTTTCTATATCAAGCATCCTATAAGCTTCTTGTCTACTCTTTCCGCTTTTTTCAAGTGCTTTAATCTGCATTAAAACATTATTGTATTTGTGTCGTTTCAAAATGTGATTTTGAGTATTTCTGCTTAATGGTTTTAATAGATTTGCAATTTTTGTATTATAAACATTATTCTCAATTCTCCTAGCCTCCCCCAACACCCTTTCAGCCTCACCTTTACTTTTAAAGACCTTGCTAATTACTTTGCCACCAGCTTTAATGACATATCCGCCAGCACCACCTAATCCAAAAGGGATGTTCGGCTGTGGTTTGTAGGGTCTCTATATCGCCTTGATGGTTTTTGACTGTGACTTGGAAAATGGGTTGGTCAAGTGTTGCCTTGGTGGCAATGACAGGACGATAGCCGTATTCTAGGGTAATGTCATTTCTTGTCCAAATCAGCTCACCACCTGTGAAGGTTTCAATGGCTTTTAAGTAAGCCCCTTGATGCAGATCAAGACTATTACCATATTACCAATTCAAATATCAAATAAATTGTAATCTATCACACATCCATCCCATGCATAAATAATAATACAACTTTGTTCAAGAAAAAATTCTAAATTCCCTTCTTTATCACTCAATATTTGTAGAGAAACCAGTTTACCACTCTCTAGGATAATCTCCTCTGCCCAAGGCTCTATTATAATAATTTTTGGGTGATCTTCTAGATTTTTTATATCAAATTTCTGTTTATTCATTGTTACTTCGACCTTAATTCATCATGGAAATTATTTTTTTCATTAATGCCACTCTATGTTTAGCAGTAAGATTATTTGAATTTCTAGCATATTCATTCTCATAAAACCTTTGCCATTGAATAGCCATGTCCTTTGTCAAGCCTTTTTCTTGCATTTTTAAAACATCGCTATGGGTAAGAATGTTTAGTCTTTGGGTGGCTCCCTCTGGACGCGAACCCCAGCCAATTACTTCTCTTCCGAAAGTACTATTTGTCATACCCTGTGGCACAGGAGGATTGCTTAATTTTTGCACCTTTGGATTGGTAACACCCTTGCCTTCTTGAGATTTTTTACTAGCTTCTCTAGCCCCTCCCAACACCCTTTGAGCTTCATCTTTACTTTTAAAGACCTTGCTAATTACTTTGCCACCAGCTTTAATGACATATCCGCCAGCACCACCTGTTACAACCGCAATAGCAACTTCTTCTGGGGTGGTTGGTACAATAAATAGACCTACTTCTTTAAGTATTTTAAGACTTTTTTCACCGTGATATTGACCACATTGATTTGAAGGTATGCCTAAGGATTGACATTCTTCTCGTTGTCTTTTATAGATATTAGATGCAGCAGTTTTTGACCACGCAGCATTCCACCTCACCGCCTCCTCTGCCATGCTTGTGGCGGTGCCTACATCTTCATCTGCATAAGCAGCGGTGATGGCAGCTAACAGTTTGGCTTGGTGGATGAGGGTGTCTTTTTGGGTTTGGGTTAGGGTGTTTGGGTCATCTGTTTGATGGTCTGCCCACATCTCCCCTATGGTAGCACCAATGGCACCTGCATTGCAATCATTGCCAGCTGAAACGAGGTAGGCATGGGTGATGCTGATGGATTTGACGGTTTATCATCAAAGCAATGCAATCGTAGAGTTTCACACTTTTACTCAGCCCATATTAGTTATAAATAGCCAAATTAGTAATTACACGAAACAAAGCTTTTATAAATTCAAATTCGCTACATTTGTATATAAAACCACCTCTTGAAAAAATTAAGTTATCTTTATGTTTTTTAATGCTATAAACCATTCCAGAATCTTCTCCAACCCATCTGCAATGCTTACTCTTGCTAAATAAAAATTCAGCCAAGCTATCCAAGGTCAAAAAAATCATACAGATCTTATCTTTAAAAAAATATATTTCTTTACTTCCTTCGGTTACCTTTAAGTAACCCAGTCTGAATAGGTTATCATCTTGTGCTGGATGTTCATTGGAAAACACGATTTCTATTTTCATATATTATTTACCTATTTTGAAGAAGCTAGTTACTTCATTTGTTTTTTTTGTTTACTACCAATCTATAATTGGCAGTCTTTCCATTAATCTTAATTCTTTTTTCAAATACATGAGATGGGCTATTATCATTAGATATTCTAGCACCATTTGAATATACAGACTTTATAGCATCTTTAATCTGCTTATCGGTTGTTCCTTTTGGGAATAAATCTCCTTTACTGTGGGTTGTATATAAATCTGCCGAGTGGCGTTTTAAAATGTGCTCCAAACCTTTATCTGTTAGTTTTATCTCGGGAGAATTATACCTAGCATATTTTCCCAAACAATCATTATGCACCCACACCCCATACTTACCACCTTGTGCTGATACAAAGTAGGTGTGGGTGTTGTCAATGCTTAGGTTGTAGGCAGTGAGGGGCTTTTGGGTGATGCTGATGGATTTGATGGTTTGCCAAGAGCCATCTTCGGATAGAAGTTTATCGCCAGCTTTAAGATGACTGGCATCTACCCAAGCACCGTTGGTTATCTCACCTTGATAATGATGACCTTCTGATGAAGGTGGAGTTATTGTACCATAAGATGTTTTGACAAAGAATGGGTGAATGGTGTTCGATATAATGACTTGTTCATTACCTTTAGAATCAATGATGGTTACATAGACAGTTTCTTGATACTGATTAAAATACCAATTGGTGACAGGTTGGTAGCTGTATTTTCCTGTGTACTCATCACGAGACCAAACATAATCCCCAATCTTGATGGTTGAGATTGGCTTGTATCCGTTTATGGTTGAAATTAGGGTGTCGCCATGAAATGAACAGGTTTTTTTAACAGACTGCACAATCTTGCGTCCACCTTGTTTGACAACTTTCAGTCCATATTTACCAATGTTACCAGCAATCGCTTGAACCATGTAGTCTTGCCCTTTTTCTTTGGCAAGCTGCTCCCATGTTTTTTGATTGGTTCGTAAAGCTTCGATGTCTTGGTAGACTTGATAAGCCGTGAAAGTTTTATCTGCCACATAAATCAAAGCAGGAATCAATGCCCATGCTGCGTTGTTCTCGACGGCAATTTCTGCACTTTTGGATGCTGCATTGACATCATAACCAGCATAAGCGGCCACCACACCTGCTGCCAGCTTTGACATCTGGGAGATTTGGTCACTTTGCTCTTCTGTTGCCACGATGACAGTATGCTCTGCGTACTTTGTTTTGTATTGTTCATACATCGCTCCAGCCACAATTTCCCCAACAACCGCTCCATCGCACCAGCTTCACATTGTTTTTGCGATGCGTGGATGGCACAACCTGCAGCAACATGGGCGATTTTGTGCAATATCCAGTTGACATCTTCTAAACCCTTAATGTGACTGGCAGCCTCTCCCTGAATCGCCACTGCCATTCCTGACTTCAAAGACTCTTTAAGGTGATTACTTAAGCTGCCACCTTGAATGCCTGTTTTTACCAATGCAGAAGCCGTACTATCAATAATATTTTTAAACAAACGATCATCAAGGGTGGTCTGTGTACCTTTACCAAGTTTTTGTGCCCAATCTGTACCACCCATTTTCTCCAGTAACCCTGCGGTCACAGCGCTGGTGATCATGCTCTTTACCGCATCATCACTCCCAAGCTCTTTGAATACCGCTTTTAGATCACCTTGATTATTGATGGCACTGATGGTGGCTCTTTGGGCAAGGCTGACAAAAGCTGCCTTACCAGCAGCACCAAGCGTCACACTCCCTGTTTTGGCAGACAATGCCAATGCCAATTCAGATCCAGTCCCTGCTGTCGCATAAGCCACCGCAATTGCCACAATCGCCGCCCCTGCTGGAGTGAGTCCTTGCTGTTTATAGTCCCAGTCTTCATCGGTTAAGATGAGTTGTTGCCAGTTGATGTCGTCTCGCTGAGTTAAGTCTGACAAGTAGGCATATTCTGGTTGGTTGGCAAGTTCAAGGATTTGTTCGGTCAGTTGTCTTCTTTGTGTGTTTTTCTCAGAATCAGGGATTTGTACGCTGATGCCTCCTTTGGCATCAAGCACAGGCTTGTTCATGCCTGTAAAGCTAGGTAGGATTGCACTTTGTTTGATCTGACCTTGGTCAAGGGTGCGTTGCCATAAAACCCAGTTGCTGTCTTTTTGGTGGCGTT
>NZ_JAMBAQ010000032.1 GCF_023336735.1 Moraxella oculi
TGCTTTGACTAAGTTTAAAGCAGATGAAGCACCAATATTGCATTCAAATCAGAGAGTATCAAAGGTGCATTAAAAGAAGAGATATTCTTTCATGACAAAAATCAAAGAAGATTTACTTCCATTGACAAGCTTAAACAAGTGATTGATGAATACATACACTACTACAATCATGATAGAATAAAGAGCAAATTAATTTGCACTTACACCAAGCGATATGAGCCTATCTTCATCCTCCTGGCTAATTAACATGAATCCGGCATAAGCATTTAACATAAAGACGGTTTAACAGGAGGCAAAATAAGCAGTCAAAGCAGACAAAAGATGACTAATAAAATCTGTAAGACTACGATGACGAGAATGCTCAATTTGAAACAAATTTTTGAGTTGGTCAAAACAGTTTCAATCAAAGCCCATTTATTCAATATTGATGTGTTTTTTAAATCATTTTCAATCAGTCTTTAAAGATTTTTTATGAGATCACCTACCGTTACCGCTAAGAAAGCCTTATTTTAACTTGGTTATATTTCAACGAAAGAGTCGCCAGAAAAACACAATAAACACAATCATCCTAACCCTTAGCAGATTTAATTTTTGCTATATAGCGATTCAATGTCGGCAGACTCACACCAAACTGCTCAGCAATTTTTGGCAAAGTAAGTGCTTTATATTCATCAATCGAGCTGTTTTTTGCTTCAATGATTTCCTCAAGCTCTTTAATTTGGGTTTTGCTCAACGCTGGTTTTCTGCCTTTATACGCACCCCTTGCTTTCGCTTTGGCAATACCCTCTCTTTGAGCTTCACGAATTAAAGAGCGGTTAAACTCCGCCACCGCACCTAAGATGTGCAGTAGGAATTTATCCATAGGGCTAGGCTGAGAACCATCGAGCGTTAAATTTTCTTTAATGGATTTGAAAATAACGCCCTTTTCGTGTAGCTGGTTGATGATGTGTAGCAAATCTTCTAGGTTTCTTGCCATACGGTCAAGACTATGCACAATGACCGTATCGCTATGTCGCACATAATCAATCATGGCTTTTAATTGTGGTCTTTCATGACTTGACCCAGTCATCTTGTCCGTAAATACTTTATCAAGAGTAATGCCGTCCAGCTGCCGCTCGGTATTTTTGTCGGTGCTAGATACTCTGATGTATCCAACAGTTTGATACTTGTTTGTCATAAATAATATCAATAGAGTTAGCTTTATTGATATTATTCTTTAATTATGGATGCTGTCATTTTTTTCATAGAATAAATCAAAAAATATTTGAAATTTTCTTTATTTTGCACTAGATTTATTTCAGCATATCATTTACCGATATGCGATTGGATGGAATTTTTGATTACATTTAATATTTGTTGAAAAGTTAAAACAAGGAGTAGTAATATGAGTCAGCAAAGAAAATCCACTGTTAATAAGGAATTTCATCAACCAAAAGCAGTTTTAGCTTTGGAAAAGCAAAAGATTAAAGTCACAAAGGTTAATATTAATAAAGCCGATGCATTATTAGAGGTTAATTCATTTATTAATGCTAGATGTAACTAACCATTCGCTCAATATACTCAGTTGAATCTGCAAAAAAAAGGGGGTATCAAGACATTATTTTTTGGTAATCCCTTAGTATTTTATCTGACCATTTCTTTATTTTATTTTTTTGAGATAGCAATAATTCATAATTTCCATATTCTAAAAAATCCATTATAAACAAAAGAAGTCGGTAAACTTGATAAAGATAATGCAAATCGGTGTTTTCTTCAATATTGTTAGGAAATAGTATAGCATCCTCCCAATCAATTATCTTTAAATGCTTATCGCCCATCATGATATTTCCTATGTGCAGATCCCCATGTAGTAAATAAAAATTTTTATATGTCATATTGTTTTTTTTCAATAATATCAATTGCATTTTTTGTAGTATGCATTAAAAAATTTAAATCAAAAATATATTGTAAATGAATACACCGGCCAACCTCTTTTTCCATGCCAACTATGGTATTTTTAATGAAATTTAAATCAAAACGATGCAAATTGAAAAATATTTGATTGTCTGCAATATACTCAAGAATATATCTATATATTCTTGAAATGTTTTTTCGTGAAGTATTTTTTGGGGCAGGATGTAGTCTTTCGAGAATTACTCCTTGGTGGTTAACGACATCTATCAATTTTGGGATATAGGGACACTGTGTTAATTTGATTAACACCTCTATCTCGCCCCTTAAACATCTTCGACTTTCCTTTTTTACAAACCTACCGCAACTACTTTCTGATACTTTACTAAACTCATTTAAATAGATTATTTTGTTAAATAACATTACCATTTCCTTTGAGATAAATAACATAACTTAAAAAGCTTAACAGCACAAGAAAGGATATAAAATAGTAGGATCCATGGATAAACAACATGGAATTAATGCTGATCATCGCCATATACAAAGCTGATAAGATGGATGCGTATAGATAGAGACTTGAAATTATCTCGCCAAACCGCTCCGATGCGACGGCTGTTTGTAATTTGGTAAATATAAAAATTGAACTTTGTAGTAATATACCAACTGCAAGTAAGATTCCATAGATTAATAGGGCATTGCTAAAATTCATAAAAGGAATTAATAAAGAAGCGAAAAATAGCATAGACAATGCGGCAACTTGATTATTTAGCTTTCTATATACTATCGCCCCAACAAAAGAACCTAAAGAGAAAAAAGCCTCTGCTATCCCCAACTCTTTTGAGCTGTATTTTAAATAACCTACCATCAAAGGGGCTAGGCTAGCCGGCATAGTAAATCCAATCAATAATAAAATATAATAACTCACATATAGGGATATGTTTTTGCTTTTTATTAAGTATAAAAACATCGACTCTTGAGTTTTGGCATTAGTGAGCATCCGCTCTATGTTACTCTTGTACTCATCCACCCTAGGAATCATCAAATTTATTTTCATCATAAGAAGCGAAATCAATCCCATTAAACACACAATAGTAACAACAGAATGATAAATGATAAAACCAGAAATAGCAGGACCAACAATATAGCCCACCTGTCTAGTTACCGAATAGTCTGAATTAATTTTTTGCAGACTTTTCGATTCAAATGTATTTTTAATATAGGTTGGATATGCTACTCTTATTAGAGAATCTGGAATGGAAGCACTAAGCGATATTAAAAATAATACCATCAATTTTTGGTCAAAAGAAACAAGGATAAAAATGGTGAGAAGGCTTAAGGACAGTCTAATTAAAAAAGCAGACGATAAGAGCGTGGTTGGAATACATGAAACCATCCAAGTTTTTAAAAAGAAATTAACCATTATACTTGTTATGATATAAGTAGCAAAGTAGAATGAAACATAAGAACCCCCACCAATGTCGCTGGCATAATAAGTGCCAAGAACCAATAAAGCACCGCTACAAACCCCACTTAAAAATGACAAAGATCCTAAAAGCAATATGAGATTTCCTTGATAAAGCCTCATAATTTATTCCCTATTCATTTGATAAACATTCTCTTTATTGTGAAAGCATGGCTCAATATGTTTTATATTGGCCAAAATTCATTGTTCTTTTTACTGGTTTCATAGTTAATTGGGAGTCCTAATACAAAACATTCGGTATAAAATAAACCGTCCAAATCCAAATCTCTAAAGAATACTTGGTCAAGATCAGGATTTATTTTTACCTTGTTTGAACCAGTGTTAATTTTATCTCTTAATAACTGATGACCTTTTTTAGATAATAGCCACTTTTGATTCTCATGTAAAAAATCTCGCCCTCCGAGATAGAAGGCCTCCAAGACCTGAATAGCTTCATAAAAAGCACCTTGTATAGATTGCATGATATTTGGTGAGCATTTAAATCCAGTCACCATCAACTCACTTCTATTATAAATAACAGACATTACTACATGATAGAATTCATCCCCAATAGAGAAAAATTCCACTAAAAACCCCTTACTCTCAATAATAGATATATAACGGTCAAAATAGCAGGGCTTTAGTAGTCTTTTGGCTTTTCTCTTCCCATTCCAAAATAAAGTCACATAAGACCTTTCTACAATCTCCATAAATGCAGAATTTCTTGCAAGTTCTAAAGACTTGTGGACCGATATTCCATTTGAAGTATGAGTATATGCATAAAAATTTTTCGTGTTTCTCGTTGGTCTATGTATTAGACGCTCCTTTCCTTTTAAATTTTTACATAATACCCAGTCGATACCTTTGCCCGATATATCAATGGCATGACCAAACAAAGAGGGATTAATCATTAACTCATTATTCCTGCTATATATTCCTATAAAATCCGCTTCCATATCGAACATAGTATCCCACTCCAAAGCTTCAGAAATAGCACTCTTCTCTCGTTGCAGGTTGTTTTTTCCGCTACCTACCGCAGTTGAAGGAGCTTTAGAACATTTGATAGTATGTATGCAGGGTAAAGAACTGCAAATAGGATTATCAAAAACCCTTAATTCATATTCTTTCAAGAGAATTAATCCATTTCTGAGATATTTCCAAGTGATTTAATGCTCCACGAATAATATCATTGGCAATATTAATATCGTAAAATTCTTGTTTGCAAATTACCTTTCTCCATACCTCGGAATGACCTATGTCATCATTTAATTTTGTATGCAAAAATAATGGTTTTACTGTTTCATATGGGAAATCATAGTGCTTCACTAATGAGAAAAATTGAGGGTCTTGATCAAGTGACTCTACCCCGGGACCTGTTTCTATCATAAATAATAAGGCCGCATAATGAGATTCTGATTTATCCGCAGAATGCTTCATAAAATTTACAAATTGCTCCACATGTGGATTCAACGGTTTACCTAACTCATCATGAATATTAAGACCAATGTATTGGAATATATTGGAATATATCTTCCAGTGATTTTCTTCTTCTCTCAAAAAGCTTTCCCAAAATTTTAACGCCGTATGGTCACCCTTTTCTCGACAGTTAACTATCATATGCCCAATATGTCTGGAAGCTGATTTTGTAAAATCAAACATAGACCTAATCCAGGCAAGGATTGATGATTTTTCAGCATACCCCCCAATAATTTTATGCATAAATGAGTCATTGTTTAAATCAAGCATCTTACACTCAAGTTTAAGTCAGGAGAGTAAGGAGGCAAGAACAATAAACGATGTCCATGCCTGTTTAGTAGCTTTTGGGTTCTTTTGTTTTTATGAAAAGGAGCATTGTCCATGACAATCGCGCATTTTCGCTTTAATTTTACAATTAAGGTGTGTTTTAACCAATCATAAACCGTTTGGGTGTTGGTGTGGTGTTTATGATAAGACAAAGCAAACAATTGATTGTGACATAAAGCACCAATGACATTAACCCTTAACCTGCTGTTTTGGTAGTTATGATACAAGATGCTAGGCTGACCAATAGGAGCATAACCATAAGGACGATAAGTGTGTGCTTCAAACCCTGATTCATCCATGTAGATGATCGGATAGTCTTGCTCTTGATAGGCGGTAAGTTTAGCTAAATACTCTAACTGCTTATTGATGTCTGACTTTGGGTGTATTATTTTGTTTTTTTATGAGTAATGCCCAATCTTTTTAAAGCTTTGTAAATGCCCATGTCAGTACAACCAAATCGTCTTGCTCGCTCATACAGATAATCGTAGGGATAATCTTTTACATCTTTGAGTAATGCCTCATCATCTATCTTTCTAGGCTTTACTTCTTTGGTGGGTTTAATCTGTATGTTTTGTTGCCAGTTTTGTAAGGTACGAGTAGAGACATTAAGTAAAGAAGCTACCTTGCGATAAGACATGCCTTTGTCATTGATGAGCGCCAAAGCTTTTTTACGAGAGTCTAAGGAGTAGGTCATGGTATTTAAAGCTCTATTTAATGAATGTTAGGGTATTGTAGCATATTTGGGGTTTGTGGGTGTGTATCATTATAATACATAAAAAATCAAGGTATTATGATTGTCAAATAGCATATTTTGCAAATTCAATATACCTTTCATAAGATGTGAATAATAAATTAAAAAAGACCGCTTTTTGATGAACCACCCCAAAAGTTAGACACCTTTGGGGTGTTTTTATGACCAAATACACAGACGACCTTGAGCTTTCAGTCATTCATCATTACCTTAATGGA
>NZ_JAMBAQ010000033.1 GCF_023336735.1 Moraxella oculi
GCTGCCTAGGTTGCCGTTTTGTAGATTTTGAGCGAGGGTGCGTACTTTAGATGCAGCTGCTAAAGTCCCCATGAGCTTGGCACGGCGAGAGTCGGTGTCATTAACAGACTCTTTTAGGGTTTCTAGCCCGTAGGTTGGGTTGAGGCAAGAAACCCAACAAAATCAAGGGATGAATTTAAATGTTGGGTTTCACATTCGTTCAACCCAACCTATGGGCTGTCATGCATTGTACCTGCAGTGCCTTCACGGACATTTAATGCTACCACTTAATCATCTGCCCTGTATAAATCAGCTCTGGTATATCAGGGTCTATGGCATAAAGATTGTACCAACCACCTTTATTGATTTTGGGGTTGATAAATTCTAAAATCACCGTTTTAAGGTGTGGATATTTTGCTGAATGTCCTGCTTCTGTAAAAATAAAATTACCATCGGCATTTCTGGGTATGGTGATTTGATGTTTTAAAGTACCATCTGAATAATAAATGGCGGCATTGTCAGGTGGCGGGAAGTACCAAGGGGCTTCTTTGATTTGGCTAAAAGGGCTGGGTTCTTCTCCAAAGATGACTAGGAACTCAGTTCTGTCTTTATTGATGATTTGCATACCTTCTGAAAAAGGCGGTATCCATTCAGAACCGTCTTCGTAAATCAGTTTTTGACCCCAAAAAAGTACTTCGATGCCCATTTTCTTTTTGTGCGACTTAAATTCCGAATATTTCTCCCATTGGTTTTTTGGGTACTCTAAGGTTGTGCCGTCTGCATATATATACATACTATGAATATCTAAAATCTTTTTCATCACTTAATCTCCTTAATGCTATCAAAATCAATGATAAATTTTTCAGGGTCTGTGTGGGTGGTTTCTTTAGCAAAGTTAATTTGCTTAACACCGCCTGGCATTACTTTGCCTGTTTTACTGTCATACATTGAGCCTGCAATGCCTTCACGGACACCGACACCTGCTTGTACTTCAAATTCTACCACATAGAATTTGTTGGGTGTGCCGTCTTTGGCAATATTGGACTTAAAATCTTCGGTGACTGCCAATCGTTGACGCATATCAGCAACCGAATTAATCGGTTCTTGGGTTGCCCAGCGACCTAGAGCTTGTTTGCGTTGTTCTGGGGTTAATTTTTCATAGTCATCCTCACCTTTAAGTTTTTTAAGTTGCTCACTATCAATCACCATCCGCATTCTCTCTGGCTTGTCTAACACTCTGTCTGTCACATTTGTGCCAGGCTTCCAAGCGGGGTAACCTGTTGGGTGGTATGATAATTGCCATCTATTCTCTAAGCCTAAATTGTTGGCAATTTGGTCATCATTGAATTCTTTGGCTTTATCAACCCTTGTCAAACCATCACGGTCAATGGTTTGCCCTAAATTAATATTTTCTGCACGGTGAATAACAGGATTACCTTTGGTGGCGGTAAACTCTCTAATAGAATGGTGAATTAGACTTGGATTATCCACATTCACATTATTTTCAATTCTTGCCTTATTAATGACAGACTGAGGTATGCTGTGACCTGCAGTACCGCTAACACCACTAGCAACCCTTCTACCCAAGCCCTGAGTAGCGGTTACACCCCCCAAAGCCAAATCTGTTCCCATTTTGATATTGGAGGCTGTGCCTTCGGACAATCCTACGCCTTGAGTAAGCTCGTAGGTTGGGTTGAGTTTACGAAACCCAACAAAATCAAGGGCTGAATTTAAATGTTGGGTTTCACTATCGTTCACCCCAACCTACGAGCTGATTTAATATTTGGATTAGATAAAGTATTACTTGGGTGATAATCAGCATCCATAATCCACTTTCCAGAATTTTTATCCCAAGCCACAGGTCTAGTCGGAGCATAAACTGGAACACCAAGCTCATTAGCTAATTGCTGTGCAGTACCGCTAGAGCCACTCCAACATGAACCGAAACAAACAGGTGTTCCTGCTTTGTAGTCTGGATTACTTCTAACAGCTTCTGCCACCTGCTCAATACTAATAGGCAAGGACTCTGTTTTATTTTCTCTACCACCAGAAACCTTGACAGGCACACTTCTCGATAACACAGGAATTCCTCCAATTTCATCATAATTTAACGCACCATGAACGATAACATTATGACCTCTATTGGCATTATTTACATTATTGAAATTATTGACAGTGGCTACATCATCACCGATTGCCGTACTATTTATTGCTTTTTATTTATAAATAGGCTCTTTCCATAATTCAGGCATATGGGGAAATCTAATAAACTCATTATCCATCCTAACTCTACAATTTGATAAGTCAGCTTCTACGAAAGGTTCGTGAAACCATTCGTCCCATAGAATAAGAAGGAAGTTTTTGTATAAGTTTTTAAACTGCTCAAAATCTCCTACAATATCATCAATACCAGGCAACCATACATCAGCATTTAAATACCCATCTTTAGTAATAGCATAACGCAAACTCTCTTTATAAATAGGTTTTTCATTGTTTCGCCAACCTAACAACAACCATCTATTAATTGCGTAACGAGCATCTTTCTCACTATACAGGTCTAATGAATAATACTCATCCTCTTCTTGATAATGCTCTAAGGTTTCTGAATGCCACGCACCCTCAAGAGCTCTTTCAATAATTTCTGGATTAACATCAAACATATTTATCTCACTTTAAGTGGGTTAGGTTTCTTTATGCCTTTACTAATATCAGGAAAGGCAGTATATGGTTTTTTGGTAGTTTTATCTAAGCCAACTCTAACGCTATTTGTCCAGCGGTATTCACCAGCCATACCGTTAGCTTGGGTGGTTTTATTGTTTTTAATATAACCCTCACCCACAGGTCTGCTAAAATTTATTGGAACTGTAATTTGCTTAATGGTACCGTCAGGCTTGTAAGTGGTATAGGCAGAAGGATTCAACGCATACAATCTCTCAGCCTCTCTCATTGCATATTCCATGTCGGTTGAATTAAAGAATTTAGAAGCATTATCCACTTTGTGATTTGTTACTCCTAAATTTGGGCTTTGGCTTTTAGATAGTCCAACAGCTCTTTATCTTCTTGAGTAATTTTCATGGTTTTTTCACCTGACAAAAATTAATCATTTAGAAATATTTCCATCTCATTTCCGTCTTCTTTTGTCAAAAAATCCATCCAAGCATTCATTATAAATTTGAAATTACTCAAGGATATAGATGATATATAGTTAGGATTATCCTCATCATATAAAAAATATATTTTTATATGATTGTTAATGAATTCACATCCCCAGCTTTCTGAACTAAAATCTAACAAAAATTTATTTTCATCAATGCTTTGCACTATATTTTTAGAAAACTCAAAATCTACCTCTGATATGTATTCGCAGAGTATTGTGTAATTTTTATCATCTCCATCACATATAGCAAATGGTCTAATAATATTATCTTGAAATACTTCAGACTTCCTATACAAAAAACATATATTCATTTCAATATCCAAATTTATTTAACTGGATATACTGTGACTTTTAGTTTTAAATAACCAGTAACTTTTACTCCACTCGGTGTTACTCCTTCCCACATCTGTTGACCTCTAGGATTTGTTATAATTACCTTATTCTGATAAGCATAATCAACTTCTACCTTTACACGATCATCAGTCCAAGAATCTGGAAACATTGTAGATATTCCATTATTATTGGACTTAGGTAAATATGTGCTAGGGTTATTTGGGTCTTTTATTGAAATTTTTGCCTCATAAACCCCATTAGGATATTTTCTTACAACACTATTAACCACAACATTGCCGCCAGCAATAGAATGTCCTCCAACCACCCTGCCACCAGATTTAACTTCAGCATTCATAATGTGTCCATCAAAGTCAATTGGAGCTGTAACCAAATGAACTCTTTTGCTTGCTTGCTGATTAATAATACAATCAGGCTGTCTATATAATATATTTTTATGAAATTCACTGGAATATCCCGAATTATTTTGTCCTATATTTCGAACATATTCGGCTTACTCGCAACAAATTTCTCAGTTTTATGCAACGCTTTAACCGCATTCGCCCCAGTCCCACCAACTACGGTAGTAGCAATATTTGCTCCAACAGCACCCTCAAGCTCGCCATACATCTGACCTGCAAGTTTTGGGTTGGATTTTAAGGCATTCTTATAATCTTGTTGCCATTTTTGTACAGCTTGCATTTGCTGTTGTGCAGTTGCAATAGGTGAAGAGATTGCTTTTACCAAACCCTTAAAAGCATTTGTTGCTGTATCTACAGGATGAATAACCGCATTTGCTGTGTCGGTAGCCATTGTAGCAATCGAATTTCCAAACCCCAACATTCTACCAGCTATATACTCTTGTTGGGCTTTTTTATTGTTTGGATAGAGAGCTTCCGCTTGTCTTTGCAATGCCCTGTCTGTTGCATCCGTGCCATCCATGCGGTCAGTGGCACCATTCCACTCCACCCCCACTTTCCCAATCTCAGCACCACTCACTGCATCGGTGGTGCTACCATCGGTAGCTGTATAGATGGTTGTAGCAGTGGTTAGGCTTAGAATGCTGACAATGGTGTCTTTTTGTTCTTGAGTGAGTTTCTCTGGATCTTTGCCTTGATATAGGTAGTTTGCTAAAATCTTAGCACCTGCTTCATTGCTTACGGCAGAGATGGTACCAGTTGTGATGTCATTACCTGTGGCATAGCTTGTGGCACCACCTAGTATGGCATGAGCCAGTAGGTGTTGTAGGCTTTGTTCTTCTGGCCTGCTGCCATTGTCTGTTTGGTTTAGGATTTTATTTTCTTTAAACTCCTGCCCAATCCGATAAGCAAACTCAGGGCTTGCTGCTCTTGCCACATCACCTATGATACCATTTGAGTTAGGAGCGTACAAGGCGGAGGTGATGCCATCAAAGAGTCTTAGGTTGCTGTCTATTTGTTGGGCTTTGTCTTCAAGTGTTTTGGCAAGTGTTGTATTGCCTTGCTCTCTTGCTTGTTTAGCATCTTCACGATACGCTTCTGCTTTTGTGGCATATTGGGTTCTGATTTCTCGTCTGTTTTGGTCAAAGCTTTGCGTTACCTGAACTTGAACATTAAGCTCCCTTTGCACCTCATCCTTATCAAAACCATTAGCCCATAGGCTGGGTTAGCGATAGCGTAACCCAGCATTTATGGCATAACTCATTGAATTTGTTGGGTTTCGCAAGCTCAACCCAACCTACGGGCTGAACTTAACCTACATCTATGATAAAATAAATGCAAAATAAGAGCAAAACGAACAAAATGAAACTACGCCAAACCAAATAATAAAAAATTTATAGAAATATGATTTCTTTGAGATAAATGGTTTTATCATTAAAAAAATTGGTGGCATTATCCAAACTATGGTCAACACCGATAAAGGATAACCACTCTGAATAAACATAATAAAAACCCACAATGCTTTCAAATGAAATATCGAAACAATCAATATTGCAATCAAGGTAGCTGTTGGAAATACACTAAGAAAAGAGAATATTCTAATGTATTTGTCTAAAAGTTCTTTATTTAGACCATGATAAAAAAATCCGTCCCAATAAATAGACGTATAGCAAAAAACTTAATGTGCCAAAAGCTATCCAGAAAAAGAAATTTAAAATCATGATTGATATAACAATCTTATCATTTATATCCATTATTGGCATTCCTTAACTTCTTTCATGCCTTCACAACCAACATCAACCCTATGATTTGGATTTAAGAATTTGCCTGACCAATCCCATTTTCTAAGCTTTATCATT
>NZ_JAMBAQ010000034.1 GCF_023336735.1 Moraxella oculi
GTGGTTTTGTACATCACGGACAATGCGATGAATGTCATTGATGTTTAAGCATTGACCCAGTACACTACGCTTGCCATGGGTTGATGGTGCTAAAGCAAAAGAAAATTGTCTTAGGTCTGTTTTATCTTTGGCATCCAGTGGTGCATAAGCGATTTGATTGATGGTAAAGCAAGGCAAATCATCGTGGCTGTCTTGATTGTCAGTATGAACAGAATCCATCTTAACGGCAGGCTCAAAGGCAGGCACCTCAACTTGTACACTAGGATTTGTCATCAATGATTGATGAAGCACCGCCTGTCTTTGTTCATTAAGCAAGATTTGCTGATGGGCAATCTGTTTAGAAGTGTTGGCATAAGCTGAACAACATAAGGTCAAAGAGACAGCCAGTGCCAATCGTGTTGGCAGGGCTAATATAGGGTAAGATGGGTGGTTGGTGTGAGTCATGGGTTTGGGGTTTTTGGGGTTGGGGGTAGGGTTGTAGCCTTTAAGGGTTTAGCAAATCAAAATCAAACAATTCGATGGGTTGCATCTGAAAATGTTGGGTTTCACATTCGTTCAACCCAACCTACGAGCTAAGTTTGTTTTGTATCACAACATTTAGGGTAATTACAGTTGCTGCATTTATTGCAAAAAATAGTCAAAGGATTCATAGCATCCTGTTTTTCCCCAAACCAAAAAAAAGCTCCTTTGCAATGAGGGCAAGTGTTATATTTACTAATAAATACGATCGTTGAAATATAAAAAAAACCACAAAATACCATAAGCGACATATAAAAAATTAATTTTGTACCAAAACTAGAATGGAGAAATCCAGAGGCAATTAAGACAAAAACATTTACTGCTATATATTTATTTCTAATTCGCAAAAGCTTCTGATAATCAGAAAAAGTATTTTTAACATTCATTGCAACCTCCTTTTAAAAAAATCTCTTATTGTAAGTGTTCTGGTTTTATTATCCGAGTATGTGAATGAGCCTCCGGGAGCAACACCACCTTTGGAATTACCACCAATTGCCCCGCCATAACCAGAATATTTGCCACTAGAGTCGTTATGAATATTAAAACACCCAACGAGCAAGCAAGTGCTAGCTGTACTTGAAGTAGCATCTATGTTTGATCTGCCGCCTCGGATGTAATTTGCACCCAAGCCAAAACCAGCCCCAAAACCTGTTGTGTCAGAAGTTGTTACAGCAACCCCAGCATCAAATTCCCCCCAATTAATTTTTGGGTTACGGATTGAAAAATTCTCAAACGCATCACCAGACGTTACAAAAACGGCAAGCTCACCACCTTTTCCCTTGATAGGCGTAGTGTTAATCCCTGCGTTTACGGCCACAGTACCATTCCACTCCACCCCCACTTTCCCAATCTCAGTCCCACTCACTGCATCAGTGGTACTGCCATCGGTGGCTGTATAGATGGCTGTCGCAGTGGCTAGATTTAGAATGCTTGTGATGGTGTCTTTTTGCCCTTGACTGAGTGTCTCTGGGTATTTGGTGCCATATAGGTAATTAGCCAAGGCAGGTGCAGCCACTTCACCACCTGCTCCTGATAAAGCACCAGTTGTGATGTTGTTATCCGTGGCATAACTTACCGCAGCACCTAGTATGGCATGAGCTAAAAGGTGCTGTACTGAACCTTCTTGGTCTTTACGTTTAAACTCTTGACCGATACGATAGGCAAGCTCTGGGCTTGCTGCTCTTGCCACATCACCTATGATACCATTTGAG
Source organism: Moraxella oculi (assembly GCF_023336735.1). Lineage (GTDB taxonomy): Bacteria > Pseudomonadota > Gammaproteobacteria > Pseudomonadales > Moraxellaceae > Moraxella > Moraxella oculi. The sequence continues at coordinate 1,731 of NZ_JAMBAQ010000034.1, forward strand.
TTAGGAGCGTATAAGGCTGATGTGATGCCGTCAAAGAGTCTTAGGTTATCGTCTATTTGTTTGGCTTTGGTTTCAAGCCTGTAGGTTGGGTTGAGGTACGAGACTCAACAAATTCAATGGGTTGCATCTGAAAATGTTGGGTTTCACATTCGTTCAACCCAACCTATGGGCTTTCTTTCTACTAAATTAATATTACCCATATTTTTAATAAACTCTTGGCAATCAGAGTCTTCATGTATTTCTTGTCTCATTTCATCAGAAAAGCCATACTCATCTCTTGTCTCTATATATATCATCTCCGAGTAGTATCCCACCAGAACATTTACTCATTGTCATTAAAAATTCTTTAAATTGACCATGAATAGGTATATTATACCTTTGCTCAATTTGTTTGATTTCATCTTCTGTATAGCCCTGAATAAGTTCTGGTTTGTCAATAAAGCTATCGTAAGGGCTTTTGATAGATAATAGGGCTTGGATTAAATTAGTCATAACAATCTACCTGTTGTTAATTCTTTAAAATCATTTCCATTTTGTCCTGTGATTTGGGAAGTAGTAATTTCACGACAATATTTTAAAAAATCAAACAAAGTACCAAATTCTCTAACGGTTTCTTCATTGGTATCCCATTCATAGACGATGTCATTATTATCGGCTGCTAACATGAAATATTGAACAATATGTTCATTAATGCCTGCAAAGATAAAAAATCGTTTTTCTATCAAATCAATATTGCCAAGAAATTTCATTAGGTATTCATAGTTGCTATCTTCTTGAATAAGCTCTCTTGTATAATCATCAAGATGATGACTTGCATAGCTCTCTCTATATATATATATATCATCTCCCAGTAATATCCCACCAGAACACTTTCCCATCGTCATTAAAAATTCTTTAAATTGACCGTGAATAGGGAAATCATACTTTTGCTCAATTTGTTTAATTTCATCTTCTGTATAGCCTTGAATTAATTCAGGGCGTTCGATGAAATTATTTCTTGGATGCTTGATACTCAATAGAGTTTCAATTAAGTTGCTCATAAATTACCTCTTATTTACTGTTCTTGGTTGAACCATGTTCAATATGAATTTTGATGTTTTGGTTAAGATTTTTAAAGTCTTGGATTGTCCCACCTGTACCATCTTTACCACCACAAGCATAACAAGCACCTTGTTTAGACCGTGATGTATTTTGAATGTTTAATTGAATACTATCAATATTTGCACCATTTTGGTTTTGCTGGGTAATATGACTCATAATTTTCTTTTCAGCATGATTGCCATTCTCTTGGTTGTTATCAGGATTTGGTCGATTAGGTAGTATTTTTATCTCTTTATTTTTACCATTGATAACTTTTGTGGTTGTTGCTTCACTTCTAAGCACATGATATTCTTTACCATTAATGGTAACTTTATCAGGAGCATTGGGATTCCAGCTTTGACCGCTTACTGCCAAGTAATTAATAGTTTTACCATCTTTGGTAGTGACAGTAGCGGTAGCCACACTAACCTCTTCATTAATCACAAATCTTCCTTTAATCAAAGATTCTTGTTTTCGTTCTCCACGTTTTGCTGTTTTGTTAAATGCTTTAACATCTTCTTGGTCTTTTATCAAAGCCGCCCGAATACCATCCAACTCTTTCTTAGCATCATAACCCAACCCATGTGTAACCGATAAGTTACCATCAATAGTGGTGGTTAGTTTGGAGTTGTGTTCAATTCTCTTTTGACGCTCGAAGTCAAAATTAACATTCTCTCTCCCCTTTCTACTTTCATCAATATTTTGAACCACACTTTCGTAGTACGGTAGGTTGGGTTAAGGCACGAAACCCAACAAATTCAATGAGTTACATCCGAAATGTTGGGTTTCACATTCGTTCAACCCAACCTACGAGCTAGGGGTGTTTTGTATTGATTACATAAGTTTACAAAAAAATTCACCAATAGCATTCGTGATAAATAAGATGGTATTGGTGATCAATCGTGTAAATGTTGATGAAATGTTATGTTATTGAGTTTGATTGATCAAAATACAAAAGCAATATGAATGCCACAAAATTTGCAATAGCAAAAGCCATAAATACACCAACAACACCAAGATAAGATAATAACACAATACTCAAGGGCATTCCAATGAATACCAATGACAGACGAGATAGGGGTGGGTATTTTTTGAAACCTAAGACTCTTAATCTGGATATGATTGATATATTTATACCATCAAATAATGCCACCAATAAAGCAACTGTCATCAAAACAATGGTTGATGTATTGATATTTCCAAAATATAGCCAAGAAAAAATAGGAGTTGATAAGAAAACAATAAACCCAACAAATAAACAAAAAATAAAACGATTCCAATAATGGTCTTTTGGATTTGGTGTGGTATTGTTTTTTGATGATCTTCATTGGTTTTTGATAAATTGATAGCCAAAGAAGATGAAAGACCTATATAAATAACAAAGATGATATTAATAAAATTTAATAAAATACCGTAAGTTGAAATAATCTCATTGGAATAATTGGAGTTAAGATAATAAGCCAATAATGCAAATGATATAGAAAACAATAAACTTGTCATCGCATCTGAAAGACCAAAACTACCTATTTGTATAAAGTTTTTGATATGAATGCTGGGTTTAATGTATCTTGTATTAAGTTCTTTGAGTATAAAAACAATAAATATCAAAGCCCCTAAAAAACGAATGGTTGTTGTTAATGAGACAGCAACTTGGTCGTATAAATCACTACCCAGTACAAGGACTATATTGAGCAGCAAATTTAGTATGACAAAAACAATGGTAAGATTGAATACTTTGTTTATTTTCCCAAGCGTATCTAAGATATGAGAAAATATAATGTATGCTGGTAAAAATAAAAATCCAATTGCTAAATAGATATAAGTCAGGTATTGCGTGGTTGTCAATTGTTCATTTTGACTTAAAAAATATAGCAATAGCAAGCTAAAAGAAAAGACAGATACGCCCAAAAATAGCGAATATCCCATACAGGTTGATATGGCATTTTTTATCTTGATGCTGGTTGTAAAATATGGGAATTCCTAATGATAAAGCTAAACAAATAACAACAAAAACCTGTATGATTTGGGTTGAAAAAATATAGTCGGATAGGGCATTAGTGCTGTTAGATAACTTGGATAATATGATAATATCCACAAATGGCATAGATAGGGCGACAAACTTAGATGCACCAATAACAGTGGCTTGTTTTATTATGTTTTTGTGATAATCCATATCATACCACCTTTAATGATAAATTATTGGGTTTATATTGGTATTTTCACATAGTGTAAAATAATAAAAATCGTTTTTGGTAGGTGTGTTGATAAAATTATTTTTTATCATATATACTTCTCTTGGCATTCTTGCGTTATTGCTTTTTTGGAGCAAAAAAATTAATTCTTTATATTCATTGCAAACAATAAATAAGTAGCAATAATTCGACTTATTTTCATAAGTCCATTGGGAGCAAGAGAATAGAATTAACATTTTTTTGGTGTTGTCATCAATATTTTTTCCTAGGTAATTTAAGTGCCTAACCCTAGATATTCCAACAGTCCAATTTAAAAGATTATTGTTATTAAAGCACCATACTACGAAATTAGCAAATTCAGATTCATTGCGAATATTTATAAGCCCGTAGGTTGGGTTGAGGAAAGAAACCCAACAAAATCAATGAGTTACATCTGAAAATGTTGGGTTTCACATTCGCTCAACCCAACCTATGGGTTTACTCATAAAGATTCCTCACTGTCTTATGATGACAACTCATCCGCCCTTGTCATCATTCAAACTTATTATAATAAAAAATAACCGCATGATTCAAT
>NZ_JAMBAQ010000035.1 GCF_023336735.1 Moraxella oculi
ACCCCCTCCATCATCTGATGAAGGGGGTAATCAAATAAGGTGCTGACGATGACCTACTCTCACATGGGCGAACCACACTACCATCGGCGCTAAGACGTTTCACTTCTGAGTTCGGGAAGGGATCAGGTGGTTCCATCTTGCTATTGTCGTCAGCGTAAAAGAATAACAACTTGTTATGAGTCTGTTTTTTTACTTTTAAAGTAACAGCGTTACCAAATCAAGATTAAGGTTCATCTCACACTTTACCATCAATCAACACATTAAGCAGTATCAAACCACTTGGGTGTTGTATGGTCAAGCCAAACGAGCAATTAGTATTGGTTAGCTACACATGTCGCCATGCTTCCACACCCAACCTATCAACGTCGTAGTCTACAACGGCTCTTTAGGGAAATCTTATCTTGAGGTGGGCTTCCCGCTTAGATGCTTTCAGCGGTTATCCCATCCGAACATAGCTACCCGGCAATGCGACTGGCGTCACAACCGGAACACCAGAGGTTCGTCCACTCTGGTCCTCTCGTACTAGGAGCAGATCCTCTCAAATTTCCAACGCCCACGGTAGATAGGGACCGAACTGTCTCACGACGTTCTAAACCCAGCTCGCGTACCTCTTTAAATGGCGAACAGCCATACCCTTGGGACCTGCTTCAGCCCCAGGATGAGATGAGCCGACATCGAGGTGCCAAACACCGCCGTCGATATGAACTCTTGGGCGGTATCAGCCTGTTATCCCCAGAGTACCTTTTATCCGTTGAGCGATGGCCCTTCCATACAGAACCACCGGATCACTAAGACCTACTTTCGTACCTGCTCGACTTGTGGGTCTCGCAGTTAAGCGCGCTTTTGCCTTTATACTCTTTGAACGATTTCCGACCGTTCTGAGCGCACCTTCGTACTCCTCCGTTACTCTTTAGGAGGAGACCGCCCCAGTCAAACTACCCACCATACATTGTCCTTGATGTTGTTACATCTAAGTTAGAACCCCAACATAACCAGGGTGGTATTTCAAGGATGGCTCCATAGGAACTGGCGTCCCTACTTCAAAGCCTCCCACCTATCCTACACAAGTTAGGTCAAAGTTCAATGTAAAGCTGTAGTAAAGGTTCACGGGGTCTTTCCGTCTAGCCGCGGGTACACAGCATCTTCACTGCGATTTCGATTTCACTGAGTCTCTGCTGGAGACAGCGCTGCCATCATTATGCCATTCGTGCAGGTCGGAACTTACCCGACAAGGAATTTCGCTACCTTAGGACCGTTATAGTTACGGCCGCCGTTTACTGGGGCTTCGATCAAGAGCTTCGCATACGCTAACCCCATCAATTAACCTTCCAGCACCGGGCAGGCATCACACCCTATACGTCCACTTTCGTGTTTGCAGAGTGCTGTGTTTTTAATAAACAGTTGCAGCAGCCTGGTATCTGCGACTGCCAACAGCTCAAAGAGCAAGTCTTATCACCATCGGCAGCGTACCTTCTCCCGAAGTTACGGTACCATTTTGCCTAGTTCCTTCAGCAGAGTTCTCTCAAGCGCCTTGGTATTCTCTACCTGACCACCTGTGTCGGTTTCGGGTACGATTTCTTTATGACTATCGCTTAGAAGCTTTTCCTGGAAGCATGGTATTTGCCACTTTGCCAGTAAACTGGCTTGCTATCAGATCTCAGTAATAGTCTAGCGGATTTGCCTACTAAACCTACCTACATCCTTTCACCTGGACAACCAACGCCAGGCTGACATAACCTTCTCCGTCCCTCCATCGCATCATAAACAAGTATCGGAATATTAACCGATTTCCCATCGACTACGCCTTTCGGCCTCGCCTTAGGGGTCGACTCACCCAGCCCCGATTAACGTTGGACTGGAACCCTTGGTCTTCCGGCGAACGGGCTTTTCACCCGTTTTGTCGTTACTCACGTCAGCATTCGCTCTTGTGATACCTCCAGCATACCTTACGATACACCTTCACAGGCTTACACAACGCTCCCCTACCACTTAATTGAAACAATTAAATCCGCAGCTTCGGCTCCTAGTTTGAGCCCCGTTACATCTTCCGCGCAGGCCGACTCGACTAGTGAGCTATTACGCTTTCTTTAAAGGGTGGCTGCTTCTAAGCCAACCTCCTAGCTGTCTGTGCCTTCCCACATCGTTTCCCACTTAACTAGGAATTTGGGGCCTTAGCTGGCGGTCTGGGTTGTTTCCCTCTTGACGACGGACGTTAGCACCCGCCGTCTGTCTCCCGGATATCACTCATCGGTATTCGGAGTTTGCATCGGTTTGGTAAGTCGGGATGACCCCCTAGCCGAAACAGTGCTCTACCCCCAATGGTGTTCGTCCGAGGCGCTACCTAAATAGCTTTCGGGGAGAACCAGCTATCACCGAGTTTGATTAGCCTTTCACCCCTATCCACAAGTCATCCCCTGGCTTTTCAACGACAGTGGGTTCGGTCCTCCGGTGCCTGTTACGGCACTTTCAACCTGCTCATGGATAGATCACTCGGTTTCGGGTCTATACCCTGCAACTTAATCGCCCTATTAAGACTCGGTTTCCCTACGGCTCCCCTAAACGGTTAACCTTGCTACAGAATATAAGTCGCTGACCCATTATACAAAAGGTACGCCGTCACCCAACAAGTGGGCTCCGACTGCTTGTATGCACACGGTTTCAGGTTCTATTTCACTCCCCTAACAGGGGTTCTTTTCGCCTTTCCCTCACGGTACTGGTTCACTATCGGTCAGTCAGGAGTATTTAGCCTTGGAGGATGGTCCCCCCATCTTCAGACAAGATTTCACGTGTCTCGCCCTACTTAATATGTCGCATTTGCAGTTTCGCATACAGGACTATCACCTACTATGGTTGGCTTTCCCACGCCATTTTGCTACTACAAGTTTGATCGGCTCCTCCCCGTTCGCTCGCCGCTACTTGGGGAATCTCTATTGATGTCTTTTCCTCGGGGTACTGAGATGTTTCACTTCTCCCGGTTTGCCTCCTAACCAAAGGTTAGGATAGCCAACTTATGTTGGCTGGGTTTCCCCATTCAGAAATCGCCGGGTCACAGGATATTGCCACCTCACCGACGCTTATCGCAGGCTATCACGTCTTTCATCGCCTCTGACTGCCAAGGCATCCACCATGTGCACTTCATTACTTGACCATACAACCCCAAGTAGTCTTGGTGTCATAAGGGTAATGTGTAACGATTTACCTATGTTTACGCTTGATTCAGTTCTCTTTACTTTATCCAATCACTCTCATATCAACTTGCGTCTTTATGAGTGGAGTATGATTGGAATGGTAATTTATTTGTTGGAATAAATAAATTACCCAGACTCATAATCATGTTGTTAAATAGTGTTATGAACTTCGTCAGTTCATATTAGTCATGCATAAAGCATAAATAAACTTTCTTAATCAGAAGGTTTAGTTATGTTTTATTGATGTTTAATGTGGTGGAGTTAAGGAGAGTCGAACTCCTGACCTCCTGCGTGCAAGGCAGGCGCTCTACCAACTGAGCTATAACCCCAAAATGGTGGGTCTAATAAGACTTGAACTTATGACCCCCGCGTTATCAACACGGTGCTCTAACCAACTGAGCTATAGACCCGTTTTAAACATCTTACCAAAGAACAACTTGTTGTGAATTCTTGCTAATCAGATAATTCGTTAAGGAGGTGATCCAGCCGCAGGTTCCCCTACGGCTACCTTGTTACGACTTCACCCCAGTCATCGACCCCACCGTGGTGATCGCCCTCTTGCGTTAGGCTAACCACTTCTGGTGAGATCAACTCCCATGGTGTGACGGGCGGTGTGTACAAGGCCCGGGAACGTATTCACCGCAGCATTCTGATCTGCGATTACTAGCGATTCCGACTTCATGGAGTCGAGTTGCAGACTCCAATCCGGACTACGATTGGCTTTTTGAGATTAGCATCACATCGCTGTGTAGCAACCCTTTGTACCAACCATTGTAGCACGTGTGTAGCCCTGGTCGTAAGGGCCATGATGACTTGACGTCGTCCCCGCCTTCCTCCAGTTTGTCACTGGCAGTATCCTTAGAGTTCCCGACCGAGTCGCTGGTAACTAAGGAAAAGGGTTGCGCTCGTTGCGGGACTTAACCCAACATCTCACGACACGAGCTGACGACAGCCATGCAGCACCTGTATCCAAGTTCCCGAAGGCACTAAGCTATCTCTAGCGAATTCTTGGTATGTCAAGACCAGGTAAGGTTCTTCGCGTTGCATCGAATTAAACCACATGCTCCACCGCTTGTGCGGGCCCCCGTCAATTCATTTGAGTTTTAACCTTGCGGCCGTACTCCCCAGGCGGTCTACTTATTGCGTTAACTGCGTCACTAAGTCTTTAAAAGACCCAACGACTGGTAGACATCGTTTACGGCGTGGACTACCAGGGTATCTAATCCTGTTTGCTACCCACGCTTTCGAACCTCAGTGTCAGTATGATGCCAGGAAGCTGCCTTCGCCATCGGTATTCCTCCAGATCTCTACGCATTTCACCGCTACACCTGGAATTCTACTTCCCTCTCACCTACTCTAGTCATCCAGTATCAGATGCAGTTCCCAGGTTAAGCCCGGGGCTTTCACATCTGACTTAAATGACCACCTACGCTCGCTTTACGCCCAGTAATTCCGATTAACGCTTGCACCCTCTGTATTACCGCGGCTGCTGGCACAGAGTTAGCCGGTGCTTATTCTGTAGGTAACGTCAGGGCTTGTGGGTATTAACCACAAGCTTTTCCTCCCTACTTAAAGTGCTTTACAACCAAAAGGCCTTCTTCACACACGCGGCATGGCTGGATCAGGCTTTCGCCCATTGTCCAATATTCCCCACTGCTGCCTCCCGTAGGAGTCTGGGCCGTGTCTCAGTCCCAGTGTGGCTGATCATCCTCTCAGACCAGCTACAGATCGTCGCCTTGGTAGGCCTTTACCCCACCAACTAGCTAATCCGACTTAGGCTCATCTAATAGCGAGAGCTAAAAGCCCCCTTTCACCCGTAGGTCGTATGCGGTATTAGCCATCCTTTCGGATGGTTATCCCCCACTAATAGGCAGATTCCTAAGCATTACTCACCCGTTCGCCACTAATCATATCTAGCAAGCTAGATAGTCATCGTTCGACTTGCATGTGTTAAGCCTGCCGCCAGCGTTCAATCTGAGCCATGATCAAACTCTTCAGTTTAATCTTTGTTTTGCCTAATTGATTATTTACTTAGAAAGTAAAATAAAAAGTTAGGACTTTTAATTTTGGCTCATTTATTACTAGCAAATTTGCTCATCGTGTAAATGAATTAACTTTGAGTATTTTTGCTTGATAAATGATAATTTTTTTGTTATCTTGTATTAGCAAAAATCCACACAAGTTGTTCTTTAGTTTGGATTTTAAATAGTGTCATTCGTTGTCATCCAGCGAATGAGTGCGTATTATACGCCAGTTTTATTTAATGTCAAGCATTTTTTT
>NZ_JAMBAQ010000036.1 GCF_023336735.1 Moraxella oculi
ACAATCGCCGCCCCTGCTGGAGTGAGTCCTTGCTGTTTATAGTCCCAGTCTTCATCGGTTAAGATGAGTTGTTGCCAGTTGATGTCGTCTCGCTGAGTTAAGTCTGACAAGTAGGCATATTCTGGTTGGTTGGCAAGTTCAAGGATTTGTTCGGTCAGTTGTCTTCTTTGTGTGTTTTTCTCAGAATCAGGGATTTGTACGCTGATGCCTCCTTTGGCATCAAGCACAGGCTTGTTCATGCCTGTAAAGCTAGGTAGGATTGCACTTTGTTTGATCTGACCTTGGTCAAGGGTGCGTTGCCATAAAACCCAGTTGCTGTCTTTTTGGTGGCGTTAATCGCAAAACTAACCTGTCCTATACTTAACTAACTTAATAGGTTCAATCCTGATCTACAAGTCGTAAATATAAATGTCATCATACTGGATGTCAGGCAAATAAAAAATATAATAGTAACATTAGACAAATAAGATCCAATTTCTTTGGCTTTTCTTGATAATGTAGCCACTACTTTCTCTATCTTAGCATCCAGTGCATTACCATCAGATTGATTCATTTGCAAACCTCATTAATATAATTGTAACCTAGCATCAAACAGCCGTAGCGTACCCTGCCTTGAAGATTTGTCATATCAACAGTTCCTGAGCCAGTAAAATATTTAGGAGGCAATGTAAATATTAAAGAACCTTAATCATATAAACAGCCATCTGCGCTTGCCTTAGCATGAGAGAGTCTGATTTTTTTCATAAATGTTTCTGGTATGGAAAATGCTTTTAGATCTAGGTTGTGAGCATCTCTAAAAATTTCAAATTTTTTATCTCCATTTAGAATGTCCAAACTGCCCGAACGCCTATGAATCACATAATAATATTTGTCCGTATCCCATAAATAGTATAATCCTTGCTTGTCGCATAACTTTATAGATAGTCCATACGGTATGTAATAATCTTTTGTTTTATAATAATCTATGATACCGATTGTAGGTGTCGATATATATTCTTCTGAGCGTCTTGAGTGTAAAGTGTACCATCGCTCGTCAGGGCTAAACTGCTCTAAATAGTAGTTATCACCCAAATTAATTTTCCTGTTTTCGTCGTATAAAACTATCGCTATGCATAGCAGTATAAGACAAAGTAACAAAAGCAATAACTTTAATGATAACTTGGCAAACCTAAACACGGCATCAATCCTTAAGTTCTATAATGTTTTTTGGGTTGTAATTGGTTTTATTAAAAGAAATTCTAAAGCCAGTACAGCCACTTAAAGATCCACAAATGGGGCTTCCAATTTTAGTGTTTGCATTTCTAAGCAATTCATCTGGTCTTAAAGAATGATGCATTTCAAAGTTATAAGTGTCATCATAAAACCCGTAAGTTCCATCTGTTCTTTTTACTAGAGTTAAAGTGCCAAAAATTGCCCATTTTGACAGATTTATCGGTCTTACAGTGGCTCTTAAATTGCCACTACCATCTTTAGTGGGTTTCCAAGAGCTTGTTACCAAGACTTTACCAACATCATCAGCATTAACCAATATGGTTAAGTTTTCATTTGTATTAACCCGGTAAAGATAATCTAGGTTTTCTTTATTAATTGTCAAAGTTCCTGCATTTAATAAGGCAACCAATTTGTTAGCTTCTTCTTGATTGGCTTTTGGTACACTTGCTTTAACTTTATTTATAGTAATCGCATTCCACCTCACCGCCTCCTCTGCCATGCTTGCGGCGGTGCCTACATCTTCATCTGCATAAGCAGCGGTGATGGCGGCTAACAGTTTGGCTTGGTGGATGAGGGTGTCTTTTTGGGTTTGGGTTAGGGTGTTTGGGTCATCTACTTGATAATCACCCCACATCTCCCCTATGGTAGCACCAATGGCACCTGCATTGCAATCATTGCCAGAGGCTTTGGCGGATAGCCTATATACCACCTATGCCCTGCTAGCCTTTCGAAAGTACTAGGGCTTTAAATTATTCTAACTGATTTATTGGCATTGATGAGAAATAAATAATCTGCAACACTTTGGGTAAATGCAAGATCCACACTTTTCAATCTTCCTTGTCAACAGTTTATCATCATTACCAAACCCCCTACGCATTTTATTCCGATAACTGCCATTCCACATTAATATGCCTCCAAACATGGCAAGACTGATTGGTATTTTTTAATTTAAAGAGTGCCAGATGACATAAAAAGGTGCATAAACATCCCACCAAAGCCCATCTAAATCATAAAGTATGTCACCATGTTCATTGATGTTTTCAAGAATACTTTCCTTAATATATTTCAATTTCTCATCAATATTTGTTGAGTTCAATTCATCTACTGTTTTATCCCTTATATCAGCCATAAAATGCAATTCAATAATATCTTTATTCAAAACATATTTAACAACATCTAATAAAATATCGATTACAAAGCTTTTATCAGTCTTCAAATTATGTAAATTTTCTATATTTTGTCTAATGTTATCATAAAGATAGCCAATATGACCTCCATAAGAAGCATCTATCAAATCATGGTAGTTAATTAAATGATCATATCTCATTGACAAACACCTTATTTTTCAAATTTAATTTCAATACGATTTGACTTTATACCAGATTGCGTATTTCTTGCTCCTATTATCTCAATGGTGTATTTAGCCATTGATTGCTTCTGCGTGTTTGAGTAAGTTCTCAAGTTGATGGTTGCACCTGCCAGAGGGCCTTGTGTTGGCTTAATAGACCACACTTGTGCAGGATTTCCATAAATATCCTTTCTGCCAGAAATTGGCCGTGAACTTGGCATATTTTGAATTCCAGCAATTTGCATGTAATAAGCCTGAACATCCTGATTGCTAACTCCCTGATAAATAGGGGCTCTATCACTTGTACGGGGATTTGCATGGTATGTTCTACCATTAATTATTACTGTCATATCCTTAGGTTGAATATCATTTGAATTGAAATCATTCCTAATTTGTTGAATTCGATATGATTGGATATACCTACTATTAATCTGCTCATGCCTAGCAGCATTAAAATTAGCATTATTTAAGCCAATATTAAGCTGCGTAGAATCAGGTCTATTTGATTGAGGCAAATATACCCGATTGTTTACCTGCCGAAACGCCTGATAGGCGATGTTTGTATTGGCATAGGTTTGATTTGAAAATCTAATAAACCGACTAAATGCTTGGTATTCTAAAACTTCTTCCTGAGTGATTTGACCATTACTTCTGATGTATTGCAGACCATGAAAATTTGGCAGATGCTTGCGAATGGCAATTGTCTCAAGAGCTATTAGATCCCTTCTTTGTTGCTGAATGGGATTTCTGACGGATGCCCTTCGAGTACCATTCCACCTCACCGCCTCCTCTGCCATGCTTGCGGCGGTGCCTACATCTTCATCTGCATAAGCAGCGGTGATGGCGGCTAACAGTTTGGCTTGGTGGATGAGGGTGTCTTTTTGGGTTTGGGTTAGGGTGTTTGGGTCATCTGTTTGTAGGAGTTTGGTTTATGGCTTTTGCTGTAATGCACGAGGGTTTTTACCACCCCACCAGTATGTGCGGCATTTGTTGCGAGGATTCCAAGATGCTTTAACAAAAAATGTTTTTTTGTGAGTGCGAATATCCAAATCAACACCAGATTCAATCTGAATCTCACCCTTGCAGTAAACACCTCAATCTTGCAGTGTTTCTAGTTTCACAAGATTTTGTTTTCGAGCTTCCAATTTGACTTTTTCAGTCATATCATGCTTAAAGCTTCGGCTAAAAGAGCGTGAATTACCTGCATAAAAATCCCCAAGAGAAAAATGTTCGTAGTTAGTCATCTCATTGACAATCATTTCCAATTCTTCTTTTGTTGGGATATTGTAGTGCTTAGATAAAATTAAATAAGGATTTGCTTTTTCAAAGCTTTTATCATAAACCTGATATTTTAGATATAAGCCATAAAACACCATATTAACAATACTACCTACAACCAGTATAATACGATCTTTAAGACTCATCGTAAAATCCTTAACTCTCTTAATGTCTCTTTTTCTTTATCTGTCAATGGACGCATGACGCTACCGTTGACACCAATTTGTGTATTGCCAATTCCTGTTGATATGATGACAGCACCTTCCTTACCTTCACCTTTAGATACACCAATGCAGGCAAAATGACAGGCTTGTAAACCAAATGACCTGCCTCTAATTGCGTTGTCAATCTTATCTGCTTCATTTGTGCCAAGCACACTACCAACCTGAACAGAAACTCCTACTTTCCATGCCATGACTCTTGCCGCCTTACCTGTTTTGGCATTTTCTTGGATTTTTTTTACCAGGTCTTTTGGGTTTATAGAGACTCCATATCCAGCTCGATAATTATCTGGTTTAACAATCTTATATTTGTCATTCTCAGGAATACCACCAACCCAAACAGTGCCATTTCTATTATTTTCAATGATGGTGTATGAGGCAGGGCCCAGATTGACTGAATATGGGCTTGCCTTGCGACCACGAATAACCATCGTCTATAAAACTGATATAACAGGATGTTGTTTTGGTACAATTCCTTTTGCTTTTATATGGTTTTATGATAATTTTTTAGGGGCTGTAGCAGATAAGCCCTAAATCCCACACCATTTTCTCAATATCTTAAGCTGATTAGATGGTGTGCTGTAGTTAAATCTAAACTCACATTCTTTG
>NZ_JAMBAQ010000037.1 GCF_023336735.1 Moraxella oculi
TAAGTAAGATGCCGACATGGAGTGATGAGAAGCTAAAAAGTTTGTTTGACTGTGACATAAAAATCCGTTTTTAATGTTACTGTGTTGTTTGTCAAATTAGACATCCTGCAAAACCCTTCCGATGCTAAAATACCCCAATGAACTACGAAGCATCCACACACTTATCTGATGATAAGTTTAAACGCTTAATTGGTATTGAGCGAGAAGTCTTTAACAACATGCTTGCTCGTTTAGAGCAAGCACAAGCGACTGTACATCAAAGAGACGGTAGAAAACTCAAAATTGGTATGCCCAATTTGTTAATGGCAACCTTGCAGTATTTTAAAGAATATCGCACCTATGAGCAGATAGCCGCTGACTTTGGCATCCATGAAAGCACACTTATCCGTAAAAGCCATTGGATTGAAGACACACTAAGCAAGCAAGGCTTTGCCATTGCCGCCCAAACACCCACCAAAGATGACATTGCGATTGTGGATGTGAGCGAAGTGCGTGTTAATCGTCCCAAAAAAACCAAGCATTGATGTATTCTGGCAAGAAAAAGTGTCATACCGCAAAGGTGCAATGTATCATCAATCACCACAAGGTCATCTTACAAGTAGACACCAGCATCATTTAAATGCATGACTTTAAGCTCTTTAAGCGAACAAACCCAAATTTAACAAATGCTAAGTTTGTCCTAGCAGACAGTGGTTATCAAGGCATAAAACACATACATGCTAATGCCTTTACTCCACTAAAAGCAACCAAGAAATACCCATTAGCACAAGAAGCCAAAGATTATAACGCATTATTGTCTAAAACACGGATGAGAGTAGAACATATCTTTGCCAAGTTTCAAGCCTTTAAAATGTTCTCAACCACCCATTGTAAATCATTGGCAAGATTTGAACTTAGGGTAAAGCTCGTGTTTGGGTGGATTGGGTAGTTTTGCAGGATGTCTATTTAAACCTCTATTTAATGAATGTTAGGGTATTGTAGCATATTTGGGGTTTGTGGGGTGTAAAGCAAATTTTTATTGTTTATAAAAATCATTTTTTATCATATCCATAATTAATAAGCAATCATTATAATTTTTTATAAATAAAGATATACTGTTAGGAAATTCTTCCCAAACGATCTTAATAACTTCATCCTGAAAATATACTTGACCCACTCCAAAATCAATGTATTGCTCATAATGACCATAGCGTAAATTATTTTTTTCACAAAAAATTTTTATAGCATCTCCAATACTATTATGAAAGCAAAACATACATTCTGATGAAAGCTCTATGTCCAATATATTCATATTATCGGATTTTATAATATTCATATTATCTATTAAACCCTTTTGGTGCGAAGTCTAAGTCTGAACCATCCGCTCTACTAGCAGAATCTATATTCTCATTCAAGAGTGTTTGGTTGTTTGTATGATAAGCAAGTCTATCTTCGGTGCTTAAGCCTTGCAGGGTTTGAGCGGTTAGTGTGATGGTTTGTCTATGAGTATTGATATCCTCTTTATTCAGACTGATGCCAATATTATACGCCACATTACCCAGTTTGCCCATTCTTGTGGCAGAAGTTTCGCCTTGTCCATTATGGTGGGCGATTTCGTTAGGGCTTCTATGGCATTGTCCAGATGATCTATGTTAATGTTGGGCTTCACCATCATTCAACTCAACCGACCGAGCTAGATGTAATATTAGTTACATATAGTGTAAGTAAACTTTTTCATCTTTGGTGTTTTTTAAATAGGACACCAAATCTGACAATATTGTTTTTATTATATTTGTATCATATTCTTCATAATTTTTAAAATATTCTGAAATTGTTAAAGAACTTATAATCTCCAAATTCTTTAAAAATAAATTTTTATCTGGTATTTCCCACCATTCTCCCAACTCATTGTTTTGAAAATCAAAATTAAAATCAAGACCTCCATCTATAAATTTTTCTAATAATAAGCAGTAATTACTGTTGATTAACTCTGACATCATTTTTAAAATTTCTTCAAAATAACAACCAGGTAATGTCAACAAAAAATTTCCATCTTGATTCTTGTAGCAAAATATATAAGCTGACATACCATAATAATCACTATCGTAATAATGATATACATCAATACCCTCAACAATAAAAAATTTTGAATTATTCAAGGTCTAAATCCTAATTTTTTTTCAAATTCTCTCCAGTCATCAATTTGACCTTCAATGATTCCTTCGTAAACTTCCCACTGATTATCTAAAAAATATTTTAAAACTGGGTGCATATACTGATTTTGTGAATTTAAGTATAAATTTTCATCTATGCTCCAATTGTTTTTTCTTATTCTGTTTACAATTTCGTTGTCAATATATAAGTAAGAAATCTGACATTCAAAATCCAAAATCTCAATTTCCTTAATCTCGTCTAATGTAAAAACATTAAGTCCAAATTTATTCTCAGAACTACATAAAAAATACCAACAATTTTCATCAAAGCCGTTTTTAGACAAATATATTGAATAAATGTAAATATAATTATTTAACAAACTATCTTTTGCTCTAATCAACATCTTTTTAACTCCTTAATTCTTGTTATTCAACTGAGGTTATCTTAATGTCATAAGCCTTATTTGTCTTATGATTATATTGATAATGTATGACTACCACCTTTCCATCATTACTTCTCATTTTGGCTTCCATCTTTTGGAATCCTGCATCTTTGGGGAATCTAGAATCATTATTCATGCCATTTAAAGGTTTACCGGCGGTCTTGGGGTTTTTAACAACTTCACTCCACAATATTTGCTCTTGAATGTTTCTTGGTGCTGTTACTTGCGGCGGTCTACCATTAGGTTTGGCCGTGCTGATATTTTCAGCATCTTTGATTAACTTTTCATCTCTAGCTTTTTTACTGGCTTGACTACTCAATAAATCATTATCAGGCTCATATCCAGCCTTTGTATCCGTTCTAGAAAGCCTCCCAGCCCCTCCCAACACCCTTTGAGCTTCATCTTTACTTTTAAAGACCTTGCTAATTACTTTGCCACCAGCTTTAATGACATATCCGCCAGCACCACCTGTTACAACCGCAATAGCAACTTCTTCTGGGGTGGTTGGTACAATAAATAGACCTACTTCTTTAAGTATTTTAAGACTTTTTTCACCGTGATATTGACCACATTGATTTGAAGGTATGCCTAAGGATTGACATTCTTCTCGTTGTCTTTTATAGATATTAGATGCAGCAGTTTTTGACCACGCAGCATTCCACCTCACCGCCTCCTCTGCCATGCTTGTGGCGGTGATGGCATCAAAATCATGTAATAGGGCGACAGAATCTACAGTAAAGCGATATCATCTAAAATATCAGTCAAGTTTATATCCTAAAGCCAATTTTCGACAATCGCTGTCAAATCGCCAATACACACCCACAAAAAGCATGAGGCCATCTACCATTTTTTCTTTTGTTATAGCTAGAGTATACTCCTGATAGCAAAACTCTTTTTTATACAAGATTTGATTGCCATCCGCTGGCTCAGATTGATGATTGAGCGTCCATATTTCCTGGTTTTCAATTTCTTTTAAAATGGCTTGTAATGTTTTTTCCGATGGATTTTTATATTTATGTGTTGCACTTGCACTGGACCCATATTTACGGAATACGTCTTGTTGATGAATGGATTGTATGGTTGTCTGTGTAACAGGTCTAAGCAAAAGTTTCATTTCTTCAGTCTGCGGTGTGCTTTGACGAGCGAGTTGTTCATCATAAATTTTAGGATATTTATTTTTCAAGGCTTTTAACTGAGGATGATTATAATACTGCAATGTAGCAAAAAACAATATGCCTATAATAATCAATCCCTCACGCAGATGGTCAAGAAGCTTAACCGCTGACTTTTTGTTTATTTTATCCATTTCGCAATTTCCTTTTTGGTCAGTCTAAAGTTTTCTATTTTTACCATATTTCCTGCAGATACACTAAGTTGCGAACTGCCAACACCATAAGTAAGAATAACATCCCCATCTTTACCTTGTGTACGAATTAATCCAGCACAGGCAATATGACAAGCTTGGTAGCCAACCGAAGATTTTGCAATAATATTATTAATTTCGGACGCAGAATTTTTCCCACCCAGTATGGAACCAAAATTAATTGAGAATCCCATTGTATAACTTCTAGATGCTGCACCAGATTTATACTTTGATTGAGAAATAGGCGGGTTTTTAAGAATTGACTTAATATTTTTGGTTGCTGCAGTAATTGAGAAATCTGGGTGACCATTCTGCAAATCAGAAACCCATACTTCGCCACTTGCATTATTAATCATTACAGTAAAACCAATCACCCCTCCAGAGATATTCATAATCGTGATGTCGTTGTATGTTTGATGAAAGTCAACAATCGTTTGCTTAAGAGTTTTTACCTCAGAGTTCCTATGCTGCTGTGGATGCTTACCTGTTGCATTCCACCTCACCGCCTCCTCTGCCATGCTTGTGGCGGTGCCTACATCTTCATCTGCATAAGCAGCGGTGATGGCGGCTAACAGTTTGGCTTGGCTGATGAGTTTGTCTTTTTGTGCTTGGGTTAGGGTGTT
>NZ_JAMBAQ010000038.1 GCF_023336735.1 Moraxella oculi
CGATAGGGTATTTTTGATATTCGGATAATTTTCACTTGATTTCATAGGAATAAAGCCTTAAAATATTACTGTTTGCTAGGGTCTATTGAGGGCTTACGCCTACCCCCTAGTATTAAGCGAAAAGCCCGCCTTATGGTGGGTTTTTCTTTTTGTGCTATGATAAACCAAAGCATTTGATAATTACAAAACTTTTGGGGGCTACTAACGGTTAGTCAAAATCAACGCCCAAACCCAAAGCCCTTGCCCCTGTCTAGGGCTTTTTGTTGTTCTGCAACAAGGTCATTAGCCTGCTGTTCTCGCTGTTTAATTTGGCGTTCTGTGTTGTCAATTTGTCTATTAGCCCCTGTAATTGCTCGTTCTGCACGGTCAAAGACTGATTGACTGCCGTTAATTGCGTTATCTGCTCGCTCTGCTTGGCGGTCATTGTTTGTAAGTCGTCTAATTGCTGTTCTAGTTCGGTCAGCAAGGCGTTGTAATCGTTCAAAAAGCTGTTTTGCACGGTCAAAAACCCCTATTTGGCTCTGATTTTCATTGTTAGAGTTCCGTTCTGATTGGTAAAACTCTCCGCTTTCTTGTCCTTGCTCGCTATGTAGTAATAACCATCGCTCTCTGATAGGTTCAATTTGGCTAGTATTTTGGCTTGTGTGGGTGATTTGTCTATCTGCTCCTGTATCTGTGCCAGCAACTCTGTTTGGTCTTGGGACTTCTTGTAAAGCCACAGATTGCCAAGCCCTAGCCCTATCATCAAAACTACCATTATGGCTGATGTGGTTGCTGTAATTTTGTTGATGGTCGCCAATTTGGATAGGCTCTGCCGTATAGTCGCTTGTTGGTCGTCTAAAACTTTTTGTGTTGCTTTCAGATTTGATTGTAATAGCTCGTTGTAGCTTGCCAAGTGCTGACTGGTAACGCTCTGTATTTTCTCGGTCATAATCCTGTCTTGTTCTTGTGCGTTCCGCTCCAAGTTCGCTACCAAATCGTCTATTTTCATAAATAAAGCCCTCTAATCTGATGTTTCTTTTGCCGTTTGGATTGGCAATGCTGATTGATTTGTCTGTGGTGCGTTTAATTTCAAATCCTGACTGCTCTAACAGCTCTATAACGCCCTTGCGGTCTGTTATATACCCTTTGTCTATACGGTCGGTTATAACCGCCCCTATACTCTCTTTTATCGATTGTATGTCCTTTGGTAGGTTGTGAGGGTCAATCTTGATTGCTTGGGCTTTGCGTGGGTCGTTAGGGTCGGATAATTCGTAGTCGTGGTTAATGACCTGTTTCCAATTCTCAACCAATGGGCGGTCTATGCGGTCATAATACGGTTGTAGGCGTTTGCCTGTGGTTAATTCAACATTGGGGACTACAAAGTTAAGTTCTAGGCGGTCTTTGTCTTTGTGTTCTATCCAAGTGATGTCATATTGGTCTTGGTCTAGCCCTGCAAATAACGACTGTTCAAAACTCGCCATAATTTCACGCTTGGCGGTCTCGTCAAGGTCGCTTTCTTGGAAGGATAACACGCCAACAGTATAGCGGTTTTTAAACTCTAAATTATCTGCTAACCGTTCGGTTAATTCTGGATTACCCTGCAATACTTTGGCGTGTTCTCGGTCTCGGTCTTTGCCTAGCAAATAATTCATTGTTGCCCCGCACGAACCATTCCCTTTGTTGGGTAAAAATTTAACTATCATAGCGTTTCAAAAGTTCGTCTAACTGTTCACGAATTACAGCCAATTCCCCTAGTAGCCGTAAACGGTCTATTTTGCCCCCTAATGCGTCCGTATTGGCGTGTTTGGCAATTTGGTTAAGGTTTCCCCCTATCTTGCCTAATTCACGCAGTAGAAGTGGCTCTACGGGCTTGTATTTGCGTTTCTCACTTTTTACCCCTAAACAGGTATCACGGACCCAAGCCCCAATTCTTGCATTAGTTTTTTTATCCTGCAATTCTTGGTACTCAGCATCGGTTAGCCAAACTGTGATAGATTTGGTTCGTTTTGGTTGCTTTGATTGGTGGGTCATTTTTTCTTTTGTCTTTTCAACTGGGGTTTGGGGCTTGCCCCAATCGGCGATAGCCGACAGGGGGTTAAGGGGGTAAACCCCCTTGCAAGGTCATAAATGATTAGCGATAGCGGTTCATTTTGTGTCCTTGCCCTTTACTATTTTTTGTTAATTTTACTAGGTTAGAAAGACAAAAGAAAGGGATTTTAGGTCAAAAATTCAAAATTTTTGAAAAAGGAGAACAGTGGAGGACGGTATTATTTAATTATTATATATTATTATATTATAGGGGCGATTTTTCTTTTTAAAATCAATGGTTTACGCACTTATAAACGGAGAAACCCCTGAATTCAAACGGAGAAACCCCTGAATTCAAACGGAGAAACCCCTGAATTCAAACGGAGAAACCCCTGAATTCAAACGGAATTTTAATATTTTTTCCGTTAATGTATTCCTGAGCGAGCTTTCCATATATAAGGAATTGATTGTATTGTTTCCGTTTGATATAATAAACCTAATTTTTGAATGTGGTTGGGGACGGTTATGTCTGATTTTGTCCAAAATGCCAGCTTTTATGTTGAAGGCAAAGAAATTGAAATTTTTAAATCGAATGCGTTGGTTGAAGGTGCTTTTGACTTGTCGCCAGCCGAACACGATTTAATGACTTTGGCAATTAATAAGTTGTTTAGTCAAGGCGTTGGGGGCAAAGAAGTTTTTATTTCTGCTAAAGAGTTTGCGATTGCTAATAAAATTAGTGAGAAATATGCTTATGAGGTTTTGGCGGAGACTGCTACCAAGCTGCATAAGCGAAAATTTAAAGCCAAAATTTACAAAGATGATTTAAAGCGATTGGCAGGCGAAGAAGACTCTTACAGTATTGCACGCCCCAAAGGAAAATTTGAATTGGTGGATTTGCATTCTTATTGGGTTCAAAGTGTGGGCTATCAAAAAGAAAGTGGTTTTATTTATTTGATTTTTTCAGATATTTTGGCGTATTTAATCCAAAAAACAGGGGAAGCCTACACTAGATACCCCTATGAGAAAACCATAGATTTAAAGCGTTTTCACACAAAACGCCTTTATGAATTTTGTTGTAAGCGAGCAGGAGCAAAACCGCCACAGGGTAAAAAACACCCACAAGTTACAATGGTGGTTGATGAATGGAAAGATTTTTTTGGGTGCATTGATAAATATAGTGCGGTTAATGATTTTAAGAGATATGTATTAACACCAGTTATCAAAGAACTGAATGAGCAAGGCGAATTTGAATTAACTCTTGAACAGGAGAAAGTAGGCAAAATCATCACGCATTTTACGCTGATTATCAATGATAAACGCACCAAAACCGCCAAAATTGATAAAATGATTAGCGATAGCCGAGACCCTAACACGGTGGACATCATACACGGCTTGACCGATAAGGAGCTTGTTATCGTTCGTCAAAAAGTCGCTGATTATATCGTCCATTTGGAAAGCAAAGGGCAATCAGTAAATGATTTTCACAGAAAAAACATTGAAAATAAAGCCATTGATGAGCGTTGGGGGCTTGATGAATATTATGAGCAGTTGCAGAAAGCCGAAAACGAACGCCTAGCACGCAAGGAGCAGGCGGAGCGTGAAAGACAAGCCAAACTAGCGGAACAAGCCAAAAAACAACGCCAAGAAAGCGAGAATAAGGCGTTTATTGAGTATTTTGAGAGTTTACCCCAAGATGAGCAAGAACGCATTACAGACGAAGTTTACACCAAAATTGGCAAGGTAGGTGAAATGCTGGACAGAAATACCGCTTACACGCACCCAATGGTACGCCATATTTTTAAGCAGGTTATGGGGGTGTAGGTGTGATTTTTAGTAAATCATCAACCCTTTGCCACGATTTTACCCAGTCTGCCGTCTCTTGTGAGCAGTAGCCAATGATTTTGATAATCCGCTTGTAGTCGCCTTGTAGATTGCGGTTAAAAATTGGCTCGTGGTGGGCGATACGGTTTCTTAGTTTTCTGATTTTTTCAAGATTATCAAATAATTCTGCTCTCATTGCCTGTAAATCTGCGTGCTTGGCATTGGGTAAGGCAACCGCCCAATGCTTTTTCCAAATTTCATCATCAAAGCGAACGGTAAAAAATCCTTGCCAAAATACAAATGGCAATTCGCAAATGGTCTGTTCTGTGGTCTCTTGTCGTGCGTCCAAAAGCTCGTCTCTGCGGTTTTGTTGCATACTGCGGACAAATCGCACATTGAACGCCCAATCTGTGCCGTGTTCGGCTTGTATGGCGTTGGCAACTGCGTTTCTGATAACAACTTCACACACCGCCAAACATTCAAACAAGGCGGACGATATTTGCAAGTTCCATTGATACAAACTTAATGCCTGTTCGGTGTTTTGGGTAAATTTCTCATAGGTGGCAAGGCGTGAATGCGATAGGGTATTTTTGATATTCGGATAATTTTCACTTGATTTCATAGGAATAAAGCCTTAAAATATTACTGTTTGCTAGGGTCTATTGAGGGCTTACGC
>NZ_JAMBAQ010000039.1 GCF_023336735.1 Moraxella oculi
GCATTGCCTTGATCTTCTTTAGCCAGCTTAACCTCACCCAGGTCATCAGCGTCAATGTTACTGATGTCAGTGTTGACGGTTAGGTCGGTGGTGTTGGCTTTAACCGCATTGCCTTCAACCTTAATGGTGGTGCCATCAGCTTTCACAGCAAGCTTAGATGCTGACTTGTCAGCTGTCTGCTTAAACTCAAGGCCAGCATTGTCATCAATGTTGATGCCAACACCATCTGTATCAACCATGATGCCTTTTTGGCGATTTGGCTTCACATCAAAGGTGATGGTGCTTGATTGACGGGCTTCATCTGTGTTAACACGAGCTGTCGTACCATTACCATCAATGATGTCTAGCGTGTCAAAGGCTTGGACGAAGTCTTTACCAACACCTCTTTCTTTTAGGTTAAAGCCAACATTCAACACATCACCAACGGTAGCAGCGTTGTTTTGGATGGCATCAGCATTTTTTGGTTTTTCCGAATAGAATGCTGGTTTGTCATCAATCGTTGGTTTGATGGTGATGTTGTGAGCAACATTTGCCAAGGTCATTGGGGCTTGTTTGGTTTCACCATTGCCATTGTTCATTGAGGCGATGACTTGGTCGTTCTCAACCTTAATGCGAGAAGCACCACCGTTTGGAGTAACTTGATAGAACGAACCATCTTTCTTCACAAGCTTATTGCCTTTCTTATCAGTATAAACTACTGGTAATTGGGCGTTTTCAACAATGCCTTGGGCGTTGACATTAACTTTAATTGTGCTAATCTTACCGGTTTTTTCAGTAGCAACATCCACTGTGGTTAAATTACCATCAGCAAAATTAAGCGTATCATAAGCACGAACAAAATCAACTGCATTGCTATTGCTCTGTAGATTAAAGCCTGTAGACAATACATCTGCAACATTGGCTGCACGCGTTAATTTTTCAGGATCGGCTTCGCCACTCAAATCAAATCCATTAGGTAAGTCAATAGCCAAAGTATTTCCAGCACGAGGCAGATTATCACTTAAACCCGTGATGATGTTTTTCTCACGACCAGCATTGCCTGTACTGGTAATACGAATGGCTGTTCTACCATCTGCGGTGTCGCCCACAACCACACCTTGCTTAGCAGAGACATTATTAAAGACCACATCATCAGTGGTGGTGATGCGAACTTTACCGCCTGCTTGTGTGACAGAAATGTTATCACCAGCTTCCAGTGTTACTTTTTCACCAGCTTTGATCAGTGCAGAATCACCAACTGCTTGTCCATTGCCATCTTGAGAAGTTGCAAGGGTAAAGCCTGAATTGTTGATGGCGTTGGCAACGGTTTTGGCGGTTACTAGAGAATCACCATTATCTGGTGTGTCAATCTTACCATCTTGATTTGTATCAACCAGTGCTGTGGTTTTAGCAGCAACTTGACCGTTTTCATTCAGTTTGATGGTAGTTTCATCAACATTGACACGCAAACCTTTGTCGCCGTTATTACCAGCATCATTAGCGATAATACCGCCTTTATCAGCCAGTTTGACTTTAAGCTTCTTATCACCGCCTAAAACATTGGTATCATTGTCAACTGCTAAGGTATTGTCATCAACTTTAAGTTCAATGCCACCTTTATTACCAAATTGTAGCGGGTTATTATTACCCTCTTCAATTTTCACAGCAACGCCACCTGGAGTCAATTGTACGCCCATGGCATTATTTGGCTTAACTTCAACTGTCAAACCATTAGTAGCTAGGTCAGCCTTGGTAACGATACCACCATTGGTTGCACCTTTAATCGGTAAGCGATCGCCAAGCTTGACATCAACAGAACCCAACTGATCAGCTTCTACAGTAAACGGCAAGCCAGCCACAGCTTTAAGCTGAGCGATGTTGGCCGCGTCGGTATCGCTAGAACCTGCCGCGACATTGGTGATTTGACGAGTGTTGTTTTTATCACCAACAGATACCGCACCTAGGTTACCTTTGACGGTGTTTCGGATGACCATATCAAGATCATCAACGACATCCGTCTGATTACCTGCAAAATTATCCACCGGTGAGTAGACTTGATTAACTTTCTGACCATCAACCGTTTGCGTGCTTGTTATGACAGCACCTGTTACCGCCGCACGGTCGGCCACTGATGACGAACCCAATGCCACACCATCAGCTCGCTCCGCCTTAGCATCTCGACCGATTGCGATGGCCCTTTCAGCGACAGATTTGGCATTTGAGCCTACAGCGATGGCGTCTACCTTGGTGGCTTGAGTATTGGTACTATCATCATATTTATCACTAAACGCATTACCAGAACCAATCGCAATGGCTCGCACACCTTGTGCCGTGGCACTATGACCTGACGCAATCGCACCAGCACCATCAGCTAAGGACACATAACCCACGGCTGATGAATAACTTCCTAGAGCTACTGCCTCACGACCCTGTGCGATTGAACCATCTGCTATTGCCTGAGAACCCGCCCCAATCGAAATGGCCGCCGTGCCATTTGCCGCAGCATTAATCCCAGCAGCGACACCAAACACGCCTTTTGCATGTGCATGACTTCCTAAAGCAGTCGCCCCTTTTGCCGCAATACCATCATCACCAACAGCCACACCATCACCAGGTGCATAAGTTTTACCACTGGCATGTTTTGGAGCTGATGAATAATCAAGCTTAAACTCTGGATTGCCTTTTAACCCAATGCCGACAATCGCATTTCGCTCTGCCGTCGCTCCACGACCAATCGCAATGCCAGCATCAGCCTTGGTGTTCTTATCACCGATTTTGATGCCCTGACCATCAGCGAACTGTAGGCTATTTAAGCCTTTAACATCAGGGTTTAGAGCAACCTCAATGAGGTTATTGACTTCATCAAATTTGGTGGTAATGTTCTTATCATTCAGTTGCTTACCTGTTTGGCCGCCCTTAATGCCAATTTTATTACCAGCAACCGCCCTAGCAACATCTTTGCTAGTGGCATCACCTTGATCAGCAAAATACTTGGTGGCAGCATCAGCTTTGGCTTGGGTTAGCTGACTGAAGTTTACAGCGTCGGTATCTTGATCGCCTGCTTTTACATTGGTGATTTTAACTGGGTCGGTGCCATTATTGCCAGAAACCTTTAAGCTATCTTGAGCATCTTTGGTGATTTTTGGACCGTTATCACCAAACTGAACACTAGTAAAGTTCACATCGTCTTTGGTGGCAATAGTAACTTGACCACCTTGCTGCTTTAACTTGATATTATTGGCAGCCTCAAAGGTAGCTGCTTCGCCTGCTTTGATTAGGGCATCTTTGGCATCACCAATAATTTCACCACCATCGCCTTGTTTGGTAGCAATCTTGAAACCTGCTTTATTAATGGCATCAGCAACGGTTTTGGCGGTAACTAGTGCATTTTGATCACCATCACGACCAATTTCAATCTTACCATCTTTGTTGGCATCATCTAAGGTGGCGGTGTTGGCAATCAGCTGATTACCTTCAACCTTAATGGTGGTGCCATCAGTTTGGATGTTCAAGCCATCTTTGTCTGTGATTAATGGGCCATCAGCATTGATTTTAATACCAAGCTTACCTGTATTTGGTGCAATGGTTATGCCTTTGGTATCATCGACATTGATGTCAAACTTAATCATGCTTTCTTTGCCATTTTGATCAGTGATGACAGATGCTTTGGTACCTTCACCATCAATGAAGTTTACCGTATCATAAGCTTTGACAAAGTCTCTTGACCAACCGTTTTCTTGTAGGTTGAAACCTGCATTCAACACATCACCAACGGTAGCTGCGTTGTTATACATGTTCGCAAGGTCTTGACCTTGTGGTGCTTCTTGCACTCTGGTAGCTTCCGTGACTGGCTCATTGATCAGCTTACCGTCAGGACCCACAATCATGTCGCCTGCATTGTAAGTTGGGGTCAAGTTACCAGCAACATTAGCCAAGTTGGTTGGCTGTGTGGTGCTGCCTTTACCATTATTGATCGAAGCAATCACATCAGCAGGGTCGACCGCTTTACCATCTTCACCAACAAACTTGCCATCTTTGATAGAAAGCTTATTGCCAGCTGCGTCGGTATAGACGACTGGTAATTGGGCGTTTTCAACCAAGGTTTGGGGATTGATGCCAAGACCATCTTGATTAACATACAGTGGGTTGTTGCCTGTTTGTAGTTTGATGCCCAGACCTTTATCGGTAACCTCAATACCTTTATTAGGATCTGTCTTGACATCAACAGTAATCTTACTGATCTTGTTGTCTTTGAACGG
This sequence comes from Moraxella oculi, assembly GCF_023336735.1. Classification (GTDB taxonomy): domain Bacteria; phylum Pseudomonadota; class Gammaproteobacteria; order Pseudomonadales; family Moraxellaceae; genus Moraxella; species Moraxella oculi. The sequence goes on from NZ_JAMBAQ010000039.1 coordinate 4,239, forward strand.
ATCGGTAGATACTTTGATA
>NZ_JAMBAQ010000040.1 GCF_023336735.1 Moraxella oculi
TATTTCTTAGGCGTTGGTTGTGTTGGGCGAAACTTGACAGATTACCCATGGCTGACATGTTGGTATTATCATAGCTAAGAGAACCTTGCAGGTTGGCAAGAGGGTTGTGGTCTTATAAAGCATGTCTATGTACCAACCTTGGTAAGTGATTGATGTTTTATGAAAATCGAACCCTTTGTCATCATATCTGACAAAGACATGAGCAAATGCTTCTTTGTCTTTTTATGCACAAAAAGGCTGATGTGTTTGCCTCAGGCTTTCATTGATAAGCTACCACACAATTCTTCCTCCCAAATCTTCCGATCTTATATCATTCTCCTCGCCATAGAACAGATGATGATCCCAATCTAGACAAAAAGACACATTCTCACGATAGGTAAATATGTCTGTTAGGTCATAATCCTCGTGCAGTCCTAAGTAAAAATAAAAGTCATCAAGCAAAGGCTGTAAAAAGCTCTTAGCCGATATGTCATAAAAGTGTAACACACACAAGTTTCTGACATAGCACTTTAATAAAGACATGATGTCTGGCTCATTCAGACAAGTGATGTTTTTATCAGCCAGTGTGTACAGTCGCTGATAATCTGACCGCACTCCCTCATAAAAAAAATTTATCAAAAGCATCATCGTCGTATTCATATAGAGTGAAGTTGTAAGCCAATCTGCTATGACCATACTTCATTTTTGGTAGCGTACAGTGATAATCAAAAAACTCTTTTATTGTTAAAATAAAATCATTTTCAACCCTCAAGTACTCATCGATCGTATCGTCGTTGGTCTCACGGATGTCGTACCAAGAATATTTACCCTGTGGCTTGGCTATTTGATAAAACTTCATCATAATAAGTTACCTATTTTCTTTAAGTCTTTGTCATCAATGTTGGTTCTGTCTTAAACCTTACCATTCCTATTTTTTGCCGCATCAATTGCTGCTCTTTCGTTTTTAAACCCTTTAAAAACCTCTCCTGCTCTATGTTCGGTCTTTGAGTGTACTAAGTATTTAGGATTGTTCTTGCATTCTAAGCGGTCATTTTGCCACCCTTAAGACTACTGAAATTATAGATACACCAAAGCCAACTGACTTAATTACCTGGTTTTTCATAACGATGACTTTGGTTGTCAGCTCTGTTTTTAGACTTAAATTTGTTTGAATTAGGCGTACTGTTTCATCATCTCATAAATATCAACTTCCCATTGTTCAACGATCCAGTCTTCAGTATATTTATAAGGAACCCAACTCTCAAAAATGGTTCTGCCAGTACCATCACCCATCACATTGTGTACATTGGCTCCTTTTTCAAGCATGAGTTTTAACACATCCAATCTGTCTTTGGTGTATCCTGCCATAGACAAAGGGCGTAATCCGTCTATATTAGGAATGTTTGGATCAGCCCCAGCTTCAAGCAAAGCGATGGCAGCATCGGCATTTTGGCTACGCAAGGCATAGTGCAAGGGAGTCATGCCATAGATGTCTTGGGCATTGATGGGGATACCCAAAGACAGTAAGTAGTGTATTGAGATGGGTGGTGGTTCATTAGCATTCAAAGAATCGGTGACTTTATGAAGCCAGCTTTTTTTATCCGTGTTAATACTTAAGAGATTTTGTTGTGGGTATGTCTTTAATAGGTTTTCTAGAAGAATAATGTCACCATTGCGTAACGCTCTCAAAATTTCAACACCGCTCATGTCATAACTCATTATTTAATACCTCTTTTGCGTTTGAATAGATTAATATCTTCAATAATTTCATCCAAATCACCATTGCCTGATTTTTCATAACGATGACTTTGGTTATCGGCTCTGTTTTCAGGCTTAAAATAATCAGGACGAGAATTCACAAAGTCGTTAAATTGAGCCTGGGTAAGTCCTGTTTGTTGTGCTGCTAACACCAGCCTTCTATGCTCACGACCATAGACATGACCAATGTCTATAGGGGTTTTGATGACATCTTTTGTTACTTTATGTATATAATCCCCATTTGGCAGTTTTTGGTAATTGGCCAAGATTTTCATTTTGGTATCTGCACGCAAACTTGGACGATTCAAATTGATCGATACTTTGGGGTTGTCAGGATCACTGACATAACGCCCTTGATTATCATGCAATCTGCCTTTACTGTCTCTACTGTATCCCACAGGCACTGCGTGCCCACTTTCCACCTGTCTAAAAGCTTGACTGCCAGAGATTGGCTGGCTAATAGCAGGTACTTCGTGCACTCCCTTGCCCTGTTTTAAAACATCCACCCCTTGTTGAATGGCGTTTTTCATGCCCTGCACATTATTTGTAGATTTGGCGGCATCGTATGCTTTTTTGGCTTTGTGGGCTTTTTGTGCCAAATCCCCTAGGCCAGGTACAAGACCGATGGTGGCAAAAACATAATCGCCTGTCGTTTGAGCTTCCACAAATCCTTGGATATCACCAATGACTGGGATGAAGCTGGTTCCGATCAGGATATATTGTTTATTGCGTTGAATGATGTCTTTTAACTTTTCTTCTTTATAACCTTTGTTGTAATAAGCAGCATTCCACCTCACCGCCTCCTCTGCCATGCTTGCGGCGGTGCCTACATCTTCATCTGCATAAGCAGCGGTGATGGCAGCTAACAGTTTGGCTTAGTGGATGATGGTTTGTTTTTGTGCTGATGTTAGGGCGCTTGGGTCATCTGTTTGATGGTCTGCCCACATTTCATTGATGACAATAACTACCAGCAAGCCGTGAGATCAGCACAGTGAATACTTAATCATCGTTGTTATCTGCAAGAATGAAAAAGCTCTCAGCTGCGTCCTCAATCATGGCATTGACGGTGCGTGCAAGGAGAAAGAGACGATATCTGATACGAAAGAGCATGTATGACATTTTGTATTCATCGTCTTGGCGCTTAAAATCACCCAAAAGATGGCAATCTTTAATCAATAGTTCCAAATCGCACCCAAAATGATATTGCCACGAATAATTACCTTGAGGTCCTACGATGGCATCGCCAGCATCTTGTGTGCTACTTGTCATGATTTCCTCAACATTGATCTGAAAATTTTCAATAAAATCAAAATAATCAAACCCAAATGCATCATAAGAAATGCGCGTATAATCATGGCGTACAAGATCATATTTTGCAAGCTCAATCGCGTGAAAGCTTCTTTGATTAAGAGCAAGTCGACCCATGTCTTCGATGATTGACGTCAAAAAGCTCCGAATGCCGATTAATATCGATGGAATTATGACAAGATGTACCGACTTTATTTTTGTTCCGTGCTCGGCGTACAATGTATTAAATTTGTCAATTTCTTCTTTTAGAGTAGACAAATCAAGAACGATACCCTGATCCCAGTCGCCCCTGTAGTCACAGTTTGTCTCTTCTAAATCAAATTCAGTCAAGCCCATAAGCTCATATTTATGAATAATAGCATCTTTTAGTGCGTTAAGATGAAATACAACATCTTTCATTTTAGCTTCCTCTTTTGTTTACTCGCCTTTTCAGTTTTATCTTGGTTTACTGAACCGTCGAGATTTAAGACAATCTTGAAATTTCCGCTTTTGTCAAAAACTTCGAGGTGATCCTTATGCAGACTGTCCAAATAAAATTGATCGCCCGCTTTTAGATGCGGACCATAATTTTTTTTCATTTTATAGATTGATTGACCCTGATAATACCTATTCCTTTCAGAGTTTGAAATATTTTCAATCTTACTTCCAAACGGACTGTTAAAAAACTCCCTAATGTTACGAACAGGGCTTCTTGATAGAATTTTTGTTATCTCTCTGGTTTTTACACCTTTGTTTAAATCTGTACCAACAACCAAATCAATAACAGCCTGAGCATCGGCGATGGTCAACTCACCATTTCCAAGCTCTTTGATGTCATCAAGTATATCGAAACCTTCTTTTTTGACAATGTCTTTGATGTCAGAAAATGTCAATCTACCCCTTGTCGCAGAGACTCGTGCTGTTTTACCCAATATCTTCAATGTGGTGGTAACAGCCTTCAACCCATTCCACCTCACCGCCTCCTCTGCCATGCTTGCGGCGGTGCCTACATCTTCATCTGCATAAGCAGCGGTGATGGCGGCTAACAGTTTGGCTTGGCTGATGAGTTTGTCTTTTTGTGCTTGGGTTAGGGTGTTTGGGTCATCTACTTGATAATCACCCCACATCTCCCCTATGGTAGCACCAATGGCACCTGCATTGCAATCATTGCCAGAGGCTTTGGCGGACAGACAGCCTGTTAAGCCTGCTGCCAGTTTGTGGGATAGGTTTT
>NZ_JAMBAQ010000041.1 GCF_023336735.1 Moraxella oculi
GCATGATAGAGATATCAATGCTAGTAAGAACATTCTTGCGGTCGGGCTTGACCGTCTAGCAGTAGGAATCCCCTCGGTTTAGCGAGGGGAGGAAGTCAATGAAAGTATGATACGCCCAATGGATAATGAAACTGGTGTCAAACCTAAAAAATCTCGTAGCAAAAAGACCGTACAATCACAGTTAGATTTGGGGAATGATGATGAGTAGAGCAAAACCACATTTTTTAAAAACAAGAAATATTCTATTTCCAACAAAAGGGGAATTTATAGATCATTTACAAGATATTTATCATAGAGCAAAAGCAAGCAAAAATGGTTTGGTTGTATCAAATGATGATATAGTGGACTTAATAGATTTTATTCAAGATTATTGTGATAAATCAGAAGAAATACTATCTTATATTGATTTAGAAGATTGTTATTTTGTTGTTAAAAAATCGCCAGATTATGATACACCTTGTTTGTTTATTGTTGAAAAAAATACAAACAAAGAAAAACATTTTAGCTTTCAGAATTTTGGTAGCCCGCCAATTTCTTATATAAATTTTAAAAGATTTTGTGCTCATATAATAAAAGAGTTTAAATTTATCTATCGCATTAAATTAAGCAAAGAACTTGGAAAATCTTATGATGAATATGATTTATGGCATACAAACCCAACAACAAAAGAAATTGTTGATGAATTTATTGCCATAAAAGAGATTGGCGATAAATTAGATGAAGTAATTTCCCCAAATGGTAGTGGTTTTAATGCTCCTGTTTTAAATCAAAAATATGCAGGTCTAAAACAGGAGTTTATTGATTTTTATCAATCCAAAGTTGCAACCCAATTAAATTTTGAATTAAAGCCGAGAAAATAAAATGACCAACCCAACCTTTACCCAAATACACGCCCCAAAGATTTATGTTTATTCTGATAGCCGTTATCCAAATTGTCTTAAAGTAGGCTATACCGCCCAAGAGACCGTTATGGAGCGAATGAAACAACATTATCCAACCATTACCCCAAGCCAAAGTTGGAAACTAGAATTTGAATCGTTGGCGATTAAAGATGATGGCGGTTATTTTAAAGATTTCGCTGTGCATAAAATGCTAGAACAAATGGGTATAAAACGCATTGCAGGTGAATGGTTTGAATGTGATATAGATACCATTAAAAACGCCATTTTAAATATCAAACAATCCAAAACTCTTGAAAGGCAACGCACACAAGATTTTAAAATGCGTCCAGAGCAATTAGACGCTGTGAATAAAACCGCTTATTATTTTAATTCTATCAAACAAGATAAAAACAATCATCGTACACCGCATTTTTTGTGGAATGCCAAAATGCGATTTGGTAAAACTTTTGCCACTTATCAATTAGCCAAAAAAATGAATTGGCAACGGGTGCTCATTTTAACCTTTAAACCTGCGGTAAAAAATGCGTGGGAAGAGGATTTGAATACGCATAGTGATTTTAATGGCTGGCAATTTATCAGCCGTGATAGCGCATTAAAAATAGATAATTATGATAAAACCAAACCAATGGTATATTTTGCTTCTTTTCAAGATGTGCTTGGCAAAGATAGATTTGGCAATATCAAAGCCAAAAATGAATGGATACATACGATAAACTGGGATTGTGTGGTATTTGATGAATATCATTTTGGGGCGTGGCGTGATAGTGCCAAATCGCTTTTTGCCAAAGATGATGAATTGGCACAAATGCAAAATGAATATCAAGAAATGGAAATTGGCGTAGAAAATTTTAATGAAAATGAATTGCCGATTACCACAGAGCATTATTTGTATTTATCAGGTACGCCATTTCGAGCGATTGCGTCTGGGGAATTTATTGAAGAGCAAATCTTTAATTGGACTTATGGCGATGAACAAAGAGAAAAATTAAATTGGGACAAAACAAAAGGTGATAATCCTTATTTGTCATTACCACAAATGATGTTACTTACTTATCAATTACCAGAAAATATTCGCCATATTGCCACACAAGGCGAGTTTAATGAGTTTGATTTGGGCGAGTTTTTTAAGGCGGACGGTAGTGGTAATAATGCCAAATTTAAACACGAAAATTATGTACAAAAATGGCTGGATTTAATTCGTGATAATCTTGATGAAATGATTGTTAGTAATTTAAAGCAAGGCAATGCCAAACCGCCAATGCCATTTAGTGATGTGAATTTATTAAATAGCTTATTGCATACCCTTTGGTTTTTGCCAAGTGTGGCGAGTTGTTTTGCAATGGCGAATTTATTAAAAGCTCCTAATAATAAATTTTATCACGATTATGATATTATCGTATCGGCAGGCAATAATGCAGGAGTGGGCGATAGGGCGTTAATTCCTGTCAAAAATGCAATGACAAACAACCCTTTGGCAACCAAATCCATTACGCTGTCTTGTGGTAAATTGATGACGGGCGTATCTGTGCCTGCGTGGACAGGGATTTTTATGCTTCGTAATTGTAGCAGTCCTGAGACTTATTTTCAGGCGGGGTTTCGAGTGCAAACCCCGTGGACAGTACAGGGTGATGATGGGGCAAATATTATTAAAAAGCAATGCTATATTTTTGATTTTTCCCCCAATCGTGCTTTACGCCAAATCACTGATTATGCCCACAAACTAAACCCAGCCGAAGGCAATCCAGAGAGTAAAGTCGCTGAATTTATCGCCTTTTTGCCCGTGCTTGCTTATGATGGCAGTGCAATGCAACAAGTGGACGCAAGACTACTCCTAGATATGGCGATGAGTGGCACAACGGCGACTCTTTTGGCAAGGCGTTGGCAGTCGGCACTTTTGGTCAATGTTGATGACATTACTTTAAAAAATCTAATGGCAAATCAGGACGCATTGGACGCTTTGATGAAAATTGAAGAGTTTAGAAGTTTGAATGATGAGATTGAAGTCGTCATTAACCGCTCTGAAAAAATCAAAGGTTTAAAAGAAAAAGCCAAAGACAATGATGGCGAATTGTCAAAAGAAGACAAAAAGACATTAACCGATGAAGAAAAGGAGCAAAAATCTTTACGAAAGAAAATTCAAGACAAGCTGATTAAATTTGCCACACGCATTCCCATTTTTATGTATTTGAGTGATTTTCGGGAGCATAATTTAAAAGATGTGATACAAGAGCTTGAACCTGAATTGTTTACAAAAGTAACAGGATTATCTCAGGCGGATTTTGCCCTTTTGGTATCTTTAAATGTCTTTGATGAAAGCGTAATGAACGATGCTGTTTATAAATTTAAACGCTACGAAGATTCTAGCCTTGAATACGCAGGGATTGATAAGAAGACGGTGTATTTGGGGCTTTATAATACAGTGATTAAAGATGATCGCTATCTTAATTAAGAAGTGGGATGATGGTGTGAAATGAGAGAGGGTGGTCGTGGTAATTTAATCAAAAATCTTTACCAACAAAATCAACAACTTACAAACTTTCTCCCGTTCTCCCCAAAAACCCCCCTTTACAAAATAAAATATTAGCGTATAATACACCCCACTCAAGCAGACAGGCAAACAAAACTTGTTTAAATTCAATAACTTAAGCAACTTTTGATTTAACCATTTCATTCAAAGTTTTTAAAGTTAAAGTTCTTAAAATCGTTCTCAAAAACATTTTAAAAAAAACTTTAAAAAAAATTGAAAAAAATGCTTGACATTAAATAAAACTGGCGTATAATACGCACTCATTCGCTGGATGACAACGAATGACACTATTTAAAATCCAAACTAAAGAACAAC
>NZ_JAMBAQ010000042.1 GCF_023336735.1 Moraxella oculi
AACTTTGTCTTTGGTAGCAACAGTTAGGTTACCGTTTTCATCTTGGGTAACTTTGATGTTGTCACCTTGATTGATGCTGATGGTATCACCTGCTTTGACAAGCTTACCATCTTTGCCGTTGGCTTGTAGGGTAAAGCCTGAGTTGTTGATGGCATCAGCAACGGTTTTGGCGGTGACTAGGGCATTGCCTTGATCACCCTCAACAGTTACCTTACCAGCTTCATGACCACCTTGTGGGTTGGTGTTAAGCTTGGTGGTTTTGGCTGCGATCACAGTCTTGGCAGGATCGTTTGGATCTTGCTTGGTGGTGATGGTTTCATCATCCACATTCACATCAACCTTGATGGTAGAGGTCTTGCCATCAGTATTGTCCACAACCACTGTTGTGCCTGTGCCGTTAGCAAAGTTGACGGTGTCATAAGCTTTGACAAAGTCAGCTGCTTGGCCATTGGCTTGTAGGTTAAAGCCTGCATTTAGCACATCACCAACGGTAGCTGCGTTGTTATACATGTTCGCAAGGTTTTGACCTTGTGGTGCAGCTTGCTCTTTGGTGGCATCAAAGATCGGATTGGTGGTCAATCTGCCATTAGGGCCGACGATCATGTCGCCTGCATTGTAAGTTGGTGTCAAGTTACCAGCAACATTGGCCAAGTTGGTTGGCTGTGTGGTGCTGCCTTTACCATTATTGATCGAAGCAATCACATCAGCAGGGTCGACTTTTTTACCATCTTTAGTGGCGAAAGTACCATCTGGTTGTTTGTACAGTCTGTTACCATAGACATCAGTGTAGACGACTGGCAATTGAGCAGATTCAACCAATGCTTGACTGTCGACCTTAATGTCATAGGCAAGGTTCTTACCGTCTTGACCATTGTTCAGGTCAACAACACTGATTGAGTTGTCGCTAGAGGTTACCGTCGTACGAGCGTCTTTAAGCTGCTTGACATTCACCGCATCAGCATCATCTGTGCCATCGGCAACATTGGTAACTTTCTTACCGCCAGCGTTGATGCCGTCTTTGGTGACGCTTGGACCCTTGTCAATGGTTAGGCCATTGCCTGTTAGGACGGTATCACCAATGGTGATTGAGCCATCTTTGGTCAGATCAATGTCTTTTGACAATTGAATTTCTAACGCATCGGTGCCATTTGCCTTAACATTGATGTTGCCTGTTGCACTGTCAAATCTGCCAGATTCGGTTGCATCAACACCTTCACCGATAATCTTAACCACAGAGTTAAGTTTGTGGCGGTTTAGCTCGCCATTGTTACCAGTAAAGATCAAGCCGTCATTTAGGTTAGCGACTTCCTCGGTCTTAGTGCTGCCATCTTTGCCTTTGGTTTCGTACACGATGCGAGTTTGACCATTTTTACCTGGCAATCCATTCTCACCATCTTTACCATCAACACCTTGAGCACCGTCTGCAGCTTTGAAGGTTAAGCCATCTTTGCCATCTTTGCCATTAAGACCGATAGAGCCATCTTTGCCGTTTAGGACAATCGCTGAGCCGTCTTTGCCATTGATGCCAAGTTTGCCATCAACACCGTCTTTACCATCTTTGCCGTCTTTGGCACCGATTTCAAGTGTTGGGTTTAGGCTAACTTTCAAGGCATGACCTTTTTTGCCATCTGCAGCTTCTACTTCAACCACTTCGGTGTTGATGTTGTCATCACCGGTGATTTGAGCGGTGGTACCTAGGCTTTGCTTAAACTCTTTACCTGCTTTGTCTTTTAGACCATAAGCATTGGTAGAGACTGTCGTGATGGTGTCATTGATGGTGTCTTTTAGATCACCGACATTCACGGCATTGTTCAGCGTATCGCCAGTCGCAGTCTTGATGGCGTTTGCCACATCTTTGGCTGTTTGGCTGCCATTGTCACCTGTTGGAGTAACTTTACCGCGTACACCGCTGGCAATGTTGGTGACTTGTACTGGTGAGTTATCTTTACCGTACAATTTCACTGTATTGCTTGGGGTGGCGGTGTCAGTTGCATCAGCTTCATTGCCACCCACATAAGCGATTGGGCTGTCCACTTTGATGGTGGTTGTGCCAGTTGCTGGGTCGTTGTCAGTCACAACGGTTGTGCCACGACCATTGATGAAGTTCACTGAATCAGCATGGCTGATGACATCAACAGGCTGACCATTGTTCTGTAAATTCCAACCTGCATTTAATACATCGCCTACGGTTGCAGCATTATTCACTTTGCCAGCCAAGCTGTCTTTACGGTTTTGTGCTGGAACTTCTGTGGCAATGTCATTATCCACCAAATTTGATTTGACATTGGTGATGCTGTTGCCACCGTTGTTTAGACCGTTGACAGTCAAGGTAACGATGTCATTTGGCTGAGTTTTAGCATCCACACCATTTGGTACGATGAAGACACCAGAGCCACCAACGCCTGTTTTATTACCGCCTTGGTCGGTAAATACGGCTGTTGTTAGGTCTAGGTCATCTTTGGTTGCAAAGGTAACCTGACCACCTTGCTGAGTCAGCTTGATGTTCTTACCTGCTTTTAAGCCCAGCTTTTCACCTGAAGATACCAAGAATGGCTCATCACCCTCAACTTCACCTGACTCATCGTCTGCTTTATCCACAGTCAATACAAAGCCTGAGTTGTTGATGGCATCAGCAACGGTTTTGGCAGTGACTAGGGCATTGCCTTGATCTTCTTTAGCCAGCTTAACCTCACCCAGGTCATCAGCGTCAATGTTACTGATGTCAGTGTTGACGGTTAGGTCGGTGGTGTTGGCTGATACTTTACCGTCTTTGACTTCAATGGTTTTGTTGTCAGTATTGATATTAATCTTAACTTCGCTTTGGGTTTGAGCATCATTCGTCTTAATCTCAACACTTGTTGCATTGCCTTTAACAAAGTCGATCGCATCAAATGCCTGAACAAAGTCCTTGACCGTACCATCTTGACGCAAATTAAAGCCTGCATTTAACACATCACCAACAGTAGCCGCATTGGTTAAGCTGCGTTCATCAAACACTGGCTTATTCGCATGAGTCAACTTATTATCCAGCACTGGCTGTGGCTGAATGTTGTGCTTTAAGTTGTTAAGCGTCATTGGTGTGTGAACGCTGTTATCACCTGCATTCATTGAAGCAATAACATTATTAGGATCGATGTTATTGTTGCCATTGGTTAGTGGCTTACCAGTATTTGGATTGATGCGAAGAAACTTGCCATCTGCAGTTTTTGCCAGCTTATTGCCTTTCTTATCAGTATAAACTACTGGTAATTGGGCGTTTTCAACCAAGGTTTGAGCATTGATGCCAAGACCATCTTGATTAACATACAGTGGGTTGTTGCCTGTTTGTAGTTTGATGCCCAGACCGTTATCGGTAACCTCAATACCTTTATTAGGATCTGTCTTGACATCAACAGTAATCTTACTGATCTTGTTGTCTTTGAACGGATCGGTAGATACTTTGATA
>NZ_JAMBAQ010000043.1 GCF_023336735.1 Moraxella oculi
CACCTAAATTATCAAGGTGATGCCATCAGTGTTGGCATTGGTATTGGTGCAAACACCAGCAATCCAAATGGCAAAGCAAAACCTGCCCTACAAGGCTTAGGCTATGGTACAATAACCCCAACCCATAAAACCAGCACCACCCACTCTGCCATCACAGACCAAGCAGGACTTAGCCACATCAATACAGAAAACTTCAACCAACCAGAAGTGCAAGATGAGCTAAATCAAATCATTGCTAATGACTTTGATAAGGAGCAAGCATTAAAAGAGTTAAATGCCCAAACAGTGATTACCACAGAGTTTGGGAGAGAGGCTCCAAAGGTAGTGGCTGATTTCAGTAAAGATCAAATCAAACGCATTGCAAGCGATCCAAATCTAACCCCTGAAGAAAAAACAACGGAGCAACAAAAGTGGGCAGAAGGTGGGATTTACCGTGTGGCACTGCATACGGCTGTTGGTGTAATCGGTACTGGTACGATTGAAGGAGCTGTTACTACAGGCAGTATTGCTGCCTCAGCACCAATAATCGATAAGCTGTCAGAACAAACAACTAAGCAATTAGTAAAAGCGGGCATTTCAGAAGATACGGCACAAAATGCCACAAGTCTAATCACAAGCCTTGCCATTGCAACTGCCACCCAATCAGCAGGAGTAGATACTTCAAGTACTGTAATGGCGGTGAATGCAGATGCGTTTAATCGGCAGTTGCATGCCAATAAGGGGGAGGCTTGGGTTATTGAGGAGCTCTACAAAAGACAAGGTGGTAATAAAAAGTGGTCAAGAGAACAAATTGCCAATGCCCTAAGAGCCGCCAATTTTAGAAAAGGTGATTTTTATGAAAGTGCTGATAGTAATAACGCTGTTCCATCAGGTAGACCAGATTTGGGCTATGATACTTTAGTTGGCGTGCAATGGAATAATCATGGTGCTGGTATCAGCCTAAACATCCCAAAAGTTGATCCAGATTTAGTTAGATATATTCAAAGCCATACTGGCAAAGGTGATTTTGCATCATATCAGTATACTTGGAATAATAATAGAATTGTTGGCAATCAACAGCCTTTATCAGCTCCAAGAGTAACTAGAGTTCCATATACAGACTACAGCAGGTCTCTTGAAGCACATAATACAGCAGTAATGAATAATCCTATGATTGTTGCTTGTGCCTTGAATGAAACGCGTCATTGTAGGGAGATGGATCAGAAGGGAATGGAAGCCATGACCAACGCTCCTCATTTTATACTAGGAGGTCAATATTTGAGACCGGTGACAGGGACATTGGTGGTGGCATCGAAAATAGAAAACGAAGGTTTTGGTAAGACAGCAATTGGTATCGTTGTGTCTAAGACAACTGAAAGAGTGGTAAGAACTCCACAAACTTCAGCCATTGTTGATCAGATTGGCACAAATGACGCAATTACTAATGCGATATATGATAGCTGTGTATCTCACAATCTTAGAGGGGAACAAAAACATGAGTGTCAAAAATAAAATGCTTGTTATCGCACCTTTTTTGATAAGTATGGCTGTATCAATTGAGTTAGATAGGAAATATTATTTTGATATTTATGAATTTTTTATGTTTTTATTTATTTCTTTGATGGTTTTTGTGGATATTTATGACTATGTTAATGGCAGGGATTTTTGGTCATTTGGAAATAAACTGAAGGCAGGTGATAATAAGCTATTAAGATTTTATTGGTTTTTTCTAATGGTTGTAGTATATCTAGGCAGTATTTTTTATTTTTTATTTAAGGTTTAGCTTGCTATTGCCATTGCCAAAGCGTTTGAAGGCAAAGCCCAAAAGATTGAACAAAACCTAAGACTCTTTGATGGTATCACCTCCGCCTTGTACGCTCCTAACTCAAATGGTATCATAGGTGATGTGGCAAGAGCAGCAAGCCCAGAGCTTGCTTATCGGATTGGTCAAGAATTTAAAGAAAACAAAGCTCTAAACCAAACAGACAATGGCAACAGACCAGAAGAACAAAGCCTGCAACACCTACTGGCTCATGCCATACTAGGTGGTGCCACAAGCTATGCCACAGGTAATGACATCACAACAGGTGCTTTATCAGGAGCGGGTAGTGAATTGGTTGCACCTGCCTTGGCTAATTACCTATATGGCACCAAATACCCAGAGACACTCAGTCAAGGGCAAAAAGACACCATCACAAGCATTCTAAATCTAGCCACTGCGACAGCCATCTACACCACAACTGATGGAAGCACCACTGATGCAGTGAGTGGGGCTGAGATTGGGAAAGTTGGGGTGGAGAATAATAACTACACTTGGACTGCAGAGAATTTTGGTATGACTATATCGGACATTAACCATGGTATTGCAAAAATGGAGCGTTGTCAGGCAAATCCGAGTGCAAGCGATTGTCAGCCAAGAAAAGATTATTTGGGGGATTATGCTCGCAATGTCGTCAATAATGCAACATCTGGGATAAATACTACAACCTCTGTTGAAGCCTCAGGGATGGCACTATTTGGCTTTTCTCAAAGCAGAGGTATTGCTACAGATATTAAGGGCAATACTTGCACAGTTGATGCGACTTGCTTTTTGCTTGGACCAAGAGTTGGCGGATCAGCTAGCCTTAATCAAGAGTTGGCAACAGGAAATCTAACACCAGGAGAAAAATATTATAGTATGTCAATTGATGGTGCTATAATTCCTATTGCAGGAGCGAAAGGTAATGTGTCTTTGTATAGCAATGGCTCGGTAGGGTATCATGGAGGAGCATCATCAGGAGCTGATTTTGGTTTAGCTATAAAGGCTTGTTCGGTACAAACAGAAAAGGAGTGTAAATAAACATGAATAAAAAAATTAATTTTATATATTTCTATCTTGGTTTTACTTTGGTATTTTTTGGTAAATATTTTACAGACAATGTAAGAGTATTTTTATCCTCCGTTGCCGTAAAACCACCGACTTCAGGCGGTGGATATAAGGCAACTCCGCAATCATGCTTACGCATGGACGTTGTTTAGTGTGGTGTA
>NZ_JAMBAQ010000044.1 GCF_023336735.1 Moraxella oculi
ATCTGCCAGATTTAGGGTGAAAAAATAGCTTTTGTTTGGTTCGTAATGTCGGCGATATTTCATGTCATCATACAAATAAAGGTATAGGGCTGGCAAAGTCTCCCAAATTCAATAAGCTGCGCCACAAATGTTGGGTTTCACTTTCGTTCAACCCAACCTACCGTGCTAAGCAGCACATAAGCGATTTGATTGATGGTAAAGCAAGGCAAATCATCGTGGCTGTCTTGATTGTCAGTATGAACAGAATCCATCTTAGCGGCAGGCTCAAAGGCAGGCACCTCAACTTGTACACTAGGATTTGTCATCAATGATTGATGAAGCACCGCCTGTCTTTGTTCATTAAGCAAGATTTGCTGATGGGCAATCTGTTTAGAAGTGTTGGCATAAGCTGAACAACATAAGGTCAAAGAGACAGCCAGTGCCAATCGTGTTGGCAGGGCTAATATAGGGTAAGATGGGTGGTTGGTGTGAGTCATGGGTTTGGGGTTTTTGGGGTTGGGGGTAGGGTTGTAGCCTTTAAGGGTTTAACAAATCAAAATCAAACAAATTCTATGAGTTACACTGTAATGCTTAGGTTGTGCTGTCGCTATCCAGCCTACCGTGCTTTTGGTACATACTCAAGAGTTCAATCAATTCATCTTTATATTCATCGTTATATGGAATAAAATATTTTTGACCATCGTTTATGATTAGTATTTTTTTGTAAGCACCTTTAAATGAAAATAAATCAACAAGATACGATTTCCTATCACAAAAAACCACCTCTTGTATTTTGTCTAGATATTTGTATTTAGATACAGATGTTCTGATTGCTATTTTTTTATCTACAGGGAAAAATTGATATATATCTCTTTTTTCAAAAAAAATATACTTGACGCAATGAACTAAATAAAGAAAGAATAGGATTACAAAAAAACTCGAGTAACCATCCATATACACATTTTCCGCATGAAAAAATGCAAGCACAAAACAAGCTTTGCAAAAAACATATATGTAAATCAGATTACGCCTATCTTTTAGATAGCCTTGATTAAAGTATTTGTTATATCTTTGGTAGTCATAATGTTTAATCATGGTTTGCACTTACCTGTCTTTTTATCCACACCAAACAAACAAAACTTACCGCCACCATATGGTCTATTTAAATCTTGTCGTTTTTCAAAAGTCTTATCAACGGCCTTATCGCTAATGGTGGTTAGAGAATTGGTTGTTGGAATGATTGTAAAAGACTGGCAAGAAGTTAAACAATTGGCATTCCCAAGAACTTTCCCTGCACCCCCTAATACGCCTGCTGTTACTGCAGTAGGCGTATTTACATAACCCTCTGCAACTCCTTGAGTTAGAGCATATCCAGCGGTATTGGTTGCCATCACCCCTTTGACTGTTCTTACTGGAGATGCAACACCACCTGTCAATCCCCCACCAATAGCATATACAGCAGCCTTTTCAGCACTTCTGTCCGATGGTTTTGTTGTTTGATAATAAAGTATGGTATTATTTGTGGCACCTAATGCAGTATTTGCTGTAATTGCTGGTTGGGTTGCAGCTGTAGCCACTACATAAGGAGCATAACCAGTAATAACAGCCACCCCTCGATTGGCTTTGACAATTGGCTTCATGATTTCTGCCGTAGCTCTTTGGTTGCCGTCTAGAAAAGGTGTAACATGTTCTGGCATTATATAAAATAATAAAGGCAAATTCTGGTTTGAGGTATCGGTCTTTTTGACTGCAGATCCTTTTTTATCTATACACTCTGTAAAACTCCCGCCTTGATTAGCACAATATTGAGCTAAACTAACATCATACGATGTTACACCAAAGTTATGAGAGGTTACTGACATCCAACCATTATTATTATTCTCCACCCCCACTTTCCCAATCTCAGCCCCACTCACTGCATCGGTGGTACTGCCATCAGTTGCTGTGTAGATGGCTGTCGCAGTAGCTAGATTTAGAATGCTGACGATGGTGTCCTTTTGTTCTTGAGTGAGTTTCTCTGGATCTTTGCCTTGATATAGGTAGTTTGCTAAAATCTTAGCACCTGCTTCATTGCTTACGGCAGAGATGGTGCCTGTTGTGATGTCATTACCTGTGGCATAGCTTACCGCAGCCCCTAAGATGGCATGAGCCAGTAGGTGTTGTAGGCTTTGTTCTTCTGGTCTGTTGCCATTGTCTGTTTGGTTTAGGATTTTATTTTCTTTAAACTCCTGCCCAATTTGATAAGCAAGCTCTGGGCTTGCTGCTCTTGCCACATCACCTATGATACCATTTGAATTGGGGGTGTACAAGGCTGATGTGATGCCGTCAAAGAGTCTTAGGTTTTGTTCAATCTTTTGAGCTAAATAACAACAAGCCTAGCTTTAAAACTTAATATATTTTATAAGATAACTCATGACAATACAAATGCATAAATAGAGCAATATAAACATAGTGAAATTAATCCATACCAAGCGATAAAAAACTTATAAAAATACGGTCTTTTTGATATCAATGGTTTAATTATTAAAAAAATTGGTGGCATTATCCATGCCATCATAAGTGCAGCTAGCGGAAAGCCGCTTTGAATAAATGAAACAAAAATTTCCAACGAATATATATTAAATACAGAAGTAATTAATATGCCAATCAAAGTTATTGATGGAAATATGCTAAAAAATGAAAATATTCTGATATATTTTTCTAAAAGCACTTTATTCATGCCACGAGAAATAATTTTCGCCAATAAATAGATGTATAAAAAAAAACTTAATACTCCAAAAGTTATCAGGAAAACAAAATTTAAAATCATTATTATGGCAAAAAGATTATACCCCATTCCCATTATTGACATTCCTTAACTTCTTTCATGCCTTCACAACCAACATCAACCCTATGATTTGGATTTAAGAATTTGCCTGACCAATCCCATTTTCTAAGCTTTATCATT
>NZ_JAMBAQ010000045.1 GCF_023336735.1 Moraxella oculi
TAAAACCAGCACCACCCACTCTGCCATCACAGACCAAGCAGGACTTAGCCACATCAATACAGAAAACTTCAACCAACCAGAAGTGCAAGATGAGCTAAATCAAATCATTGCTAATGACTTTGATAAGGAGCAAGCATTAAAAGAGTTAAATGCCCAAACAGTGATTACCACAGAGTTTGGGAGAGAGGCTCCAAAGGTAGTGGCTGATTTCAGTAAAGATCAAATCAAACGCATTGCAAGCGATCCAAATCTAACCCCTGAAGAAAAAACAACGGAGCAACAAAAGTGGGCAGAAGGTGGGATTTACCGTGTGGCACTGCATACGGCAATGGGACTGCTTGCCACAGGCACAATAGAAGGTGCTGCATCAGCAGGCACAACCGCCTACACCATTCCAAAGATTGATGAATATCTCACAAATCAAGGCTTTGATGAAACCACAAGACAAACCACACTACTTGCCCTGTCAGCAACACTGGGAGTAAGCATAGGCGACAGCACAGCAAGTACTGTGAATAATGTGGGGCAGGTGCAGTGGAATTATTTGAGTCATAGGGAGAATGCAAATCTTGCTAAATTAAAGCTAGAAAGATCTAAATTGATGGATAAATATCCAAATGGAGGATGTTTATTGACTGCTGAATGTGCAACTCAGCTTGAGGCGTACAATAAGGAGATAGACAAGCTAGAAAGGCTTAGTTGGCAAAGAGATAGGATTTTTGATAAGGCTTATGCGGACTGTAGGTCTGGAAAAGACTGTAATCAATTTTACTATTTACATGTCACTCAGCGAAATGAGTGGAATAAGGAAGGGGTTGAGTTATTTAAAAAACAGTTCAACCCAAAATTGAGCTATGAGCAACAGTCCGTTGATTTTCAAAAAAATTGGGATAAATATGAGGATTATAAAAATGCCTTTCATAATTTTTCTATTGATGGAAAAACAATTTTAAAAAATCCCGATGGAACCTATCCCCATGCAAAATATGTACATAAAGAAGGTCAATTTGAGGTTATTGTAGACAAGAAAACGGGGCAGATTGTTACTACGCCGTCTAACGCTGGCACATTTAATTATTACAAGGATTTGGTAGGTCATATGGATTATGATGTTGACCCTTGGACGGATTTTGGCAGTGGTAATGGTGATAATACAAAATACAATTTGCGCAGATCTGGTTCAGGTATATTATTTGGAGAGTTTGGTATTTGGGATGACAAAGATAAAGCTATAGAAAAATTTAAAAAGATTGATGAGGAGAAAAAGAAATGATGCACTTTGAAAGGATATTTGTTTTATTAGTAATTGATTTTATTATTATTTTTAATCTAGGTTTGATTTTTGGTTCTCCCTTTGCTGAACATTTTATGTTTAAAGCTCTTCCTTATTATTTACCTGTTACAATATTCTTGATATTTTTTTATTATACTATTTCTTTATTTTTTAAGAAAGTACATAATTATTACTTGGTATTTTTTATTTTATTTATCCTTGTAAAAGAGTATTGTGCAGTACTCCTATATGGAGCATCAATTCTGTAAATGAATGGTAAAATTGGCAATTAACTGGAGCGGGGGCTGTAGCTCTTGGCACTGGTTATGGGTTTGGCGGTTCCGTAAATTCCGATGGCTCAATTACAGGTAGTGCAGAAGGTACGGTAGGTGGTGCATTAGGTGGAGCGGTTATGATTTGCTCAAAAAAAGTAGGAGATACTTGTGTCAATCAATGATGGTTATTATAAGAATAGAACTAAGTTGAGAAACTTTCATATCAGCTTGCTAATATGTTTTTTTTTTATTTCTCACTTTAGTTATGTTGGCATATCTTAGATTTGTACTTCTTTATAAAATAGTGTTCTATGTGATGTTTTTATGCATATTGCATGCTTTTTATCGATGCTTTATTCTTCACCAGCATGTTATGGGAAAAATGAAAAAAAGAAGAAAAAAAGGGGTAAATCCCACTTTTGATATAGATATTTTTGATGATTGATCTTGATGCCTGATGAACAAAATATTTTTCATAATTTTGATAAAAATGGTAAGCCTAATTTACTACCAAATGGTAATTATCGTTATAAGAAGTTCGTTCCCAAGACATTCGCAACCACCTAAATTATCAAGGTGATGCCATCAGTGTTGGCATTGGTATTGGTGCAAACACCAGCAATCCAAATGGCAAAGCAAAACCTGCCCTACAAGGCTTAGGCTATGGTACAATAACCCCAACCCATAAAACCAGCACCACCCACTCTGCCATCACAGACCAAGCAGGACTTAGCCACATCAATACAGAAAACTTCAACCAACCAGAAGTGCAAGATGAGCTAAACCAAATCATTGCTAATGACTTTGATAAGGAGCAAGCATTAAAAGAGTTAAATGCCCAAACAGTGATTACCACAGAGTTTGGAAGAGAGGCTCCAAAGGTAGTGGCTGATTTTAGTAAAGATCAAATCAAACGCATTGCAAGCGATCCAAATCTAACCCCTGAAGAAAAAACAACGGAGCAACAAAAGTGGGCAGAAGGTGGTATTTACCGTGTGGCTTTACACGCAGCTGCAGGACTGCTTGCCACAGGTACGATAGAAGGTACTGTATCAGCAGGTACAGCTGCCTATACCATTCCAAAGATTGATGAATATCTCACAAATCAAGGCTTTGATGAAACCACAAGACAAACCACACTACTTGCCCTGTCAGCAACACTGGGAGTAAGCATAGGCGACAGCACAGCAAG
>NZ_JAMBAQ010000046.1 GCF_023336735.1 Moraxella oculi
TTCATTAAGCAAGATTTGCTGATGGGCAATCTGTTTAGAAGTGTTGGCATAAGCTGAACAACATAAGGTCAAAGAGACAGCCAGTGCCAATCGTGTTGGTAAGGATAATATAGGGTAAGATGGGTGGTTGGTATGGGTCATGGGTTTGGGGTTTTTGGGGTTGGTGGTTGTGGTTAATGGGTTATGGTCGTTAAGGGTTAGGCTTGGGCAAAGCGAAGGCCAACGAATTCAATAGGTTAAGCCACAAATGTTAGGTTTCACATTCATTCAACTCAATCTATTGTTCTTATTGATTTATTGGATATATACAAAATCCTTCATGCAAACCCTACCATCCGTTACAATCTCGGTAAAATATTTTGATGCCGATGTTAAACTCATTAAAGGAAAAATTGCTAGTAGATTATACTCTCCTTTTTCAAATGCAGAGATAGCAATACAATTATCCAAATAGTCTAGGCAGTAGTAGAGATTATTTGGGTTGTTTATTTTCTCTCCAAAAATTTCACAAGGTTCCCCTTGTAGATTATGTATTATACTCTTTTTCATCATGATTTTATATTGATCATAAGGAAATAGAGTTTCATTTTTTTGAAAAAAATCTCCCTTATGATATTTTTCATTTATATTGATGTCAATCATTTTACCACCTTTTCTATATACTTAAGCTCTTCTAATTGCTTGATTGTAAAACCTGTTGCTTCTTTTGTTTCATACTGAATACCCATACCTTCTTTTCCAAACCAAGGCATAACCTTACTTTGTATTACAGGCAAGGGTTTAAGTACAATGTACTCATCTCTAATTAGTAGATTGGTATCTGGCGATAAAGCTCTGGCATCAACAGGAACATCTACTGGGGCCAAATATGAAGAGCGATCGCCTGTGCCGCCATACCTATCTAGTCTCGACCCTACTGGAATTATGGTATTAAATGACGAGTGTGGTACAATACCATTGTTAGGAGGCCAAATAATACTGCCATCTGGACTTTTCCAGCCAGTACTTTCAGCTTTTTTCATTAAATCCGAAATGTGAGTAAAACTATCATTATCGGCATTTACATTATTCTCAATTCTTACACTATTCTCTTGAGTGGAGGCAGGCTTATTAGCATGCCTAATATTCCTCCCCTGCAAA
This sequence comes from Moraxella oculi, assembly GCF_023336735.1. Lineage (GTDB taxonomy): Bacteria > Pseudomonadota > Gammaproteobacteria > Pseudomonadales > Moraxellaceae > Moraxella > Moraxella oculi. The sequence continues at coordinate 1,141 of NZ_JAMBAQ010000046.1, forward strand.
ACCTTTTTAGCTGCAAGTGCTGACACCTCAGCTACTGGCATTGTCATCCATATTTTTTGAGAGTTTTCTATCTCTTGAGATGTTTTTAAGTATCCGTAGTCATAATAATTACCTTGCAACTGCAACAGTCTTTCATAATCTTTTGCTCCTCGAACACTGTCTATAGGTCCAATATCTGAGCTTTGTGCAGATTTGATAATATTGGGAATTAAATTAATAAAGTCATCCAGTATGAGTTTTGTAGTTTTAATAGGGTTGGTGTTTGCTGTGTTATAAGCATTGCCAACACCTTTATTATACTCAAAAGCTGCCAATGCAGGATCTTTATTAACCCATATTAATTCTATATACTCCCTGACGGTCTGATCATGAGCTGCAGCTCGCATTAATTCATCTAGGTTTTTAAAAGAATCCTCACGAACCTTATCCCTTAAATCGTCTTTAAACAAATTCATATTACTATTGGTTTCGTTGGGAGCACTCCAATAGTCTTGAACAACTTCATCATGGTATAAAAAATCAAAAGCTCTATCTTGATCCTCATGCAACACATTTGATTTATTACCATCTTTTTCAAATGCCTCCGCCCATTCTAAATCATGGTAAGCTGTAGCGACAATTGCCAGCTCTTTTTTAGCCTCCTCAATACTCAGTCCATATTTATCAGCAAATCTCTTGACTCTATCCTCATTTAAGATAAAACGAATCTCATCGGGATGCAACTGCCGATTAAACGCATCTGCATTCACCGCCATTACAGTACTTGAAGTGTCTACTCCTGCTGATTGGGTAGCAGTTGCAATGGCAAGGCTTGTGATTAGACTTGTGGCATTTTGTGCCGTATCTTCTGAAATGCCCGCTTTTACTAATTGCTTAGTTGTTTGTTCTGACAGCTTATCGATTATTGGTGCTGAGGCAGCAATACTGCCTGTAGTAACAGCTCCTTCAATCGTACCAGTACCGATTACACCAACAGCCGTATGCAGTGCCACACGGTAAATCCCACCTTCTGCCCACTTTTGTTGCTCCGTTGTTTTTTCTTCAGGGGTTAGATTTGGATCGCTTGCAATGCGTTTGATTTGATCTTTACTGAAATCAGCCACTACCTTTGGAGCCTCTCTCCCAAACTCTGTGGTAATCACTGTTTGGGCATTTAACTCTTTTAATGCTTGCTCCTTATCAAAGTCATTAGCAATGATTTGATTTAGCTCATCTTGCACTTCTGGTTGGTTGAAGTTTTCTGTATTGATGTGGCTAAGTCCTGCTTGGT
>NZ_JAMBAQ010000047.1 GCF_023336735.1 Moraxella oculi
GTGGTTTTGTACATCACGGACAATGCGATGAATGTCATTGATGTTTAAGCATTGACCCAGTACACTACGCTTGCCATGGGTTGATGGTGCTAAAGCAAAGGCAAATTGGTTTAAATCCATACTACCAGTAGTAGCAGCATCCAGTGGTGCATAAGCGATTTGATTGATGGTAAAGCAAGGCAAATCATCGTGGCTGTCTTGATTGTCAGTATGAACAGAATCCATCTTAGCGGCAGGCTCAAAGGCAGGCACCTCAACTTGTACACTAGGATTTGTCATCAATGATTGATGAAGCACCGCCTGTCTTTGTTCATTAAGCAAGATTTGCTGATGGGCAATCTGTTTAGAAGTGTTGGCATAAGCTGAACAACATAAGGTCAAAGAGACAGCCAGTGCCAATCGTGTTGGTAAGGATAATATAGGGTAAGATGGGTGGTTGGTATGGGTCATGGGTTTGGGGTTTTTGGGGTTGGTGGTTGTGGTTAATGGGTTATGGTCGTTAAGGGTTAGGCTTGGGCAAAGCGAAGGCCAACGAATTCAATGAGTTACGCCATAAATGTTGGGTTATGCTGTTGGCAACCTGAGCCTACGGGCTACGAGCCTATCATCTATCATCAATAATTTTATCTAGGATTCCACCGTAATAAATACTATAGTAGTGAAATTTATCATCACAAATAATTAATTTGTTATCTTTAAAAAAATAGCGATTATATAGATATATATCTTTAATTTCATAATTTAAATAGTCTGATTTAAATTTTTCCACATCGTCTATCTTTATATTTTCTTCAATTTTATCAAAATATTTTTTTTCAATAATAAGTTTAAATAAATAAAAAAATAGTAATTCTTTTAAACCACCATAATAAGGTTTTTCATATTTTTCTCCATAATCAAATGAATATATTTTTTTATCAATGTAATCTAGGCATATTGCTTCGGACATAAAATCAGTTCCTAAGTATTCACAAAATTTAGGTAAAACCATATCATCAAGAAAATCATCTGTTGTATAATACCATTTAAAACTATCAAAAACCAAGTAAGCATAATGTTGATTTAAAAACTCACTATTACCATAATTTAATAAAAATTGATAATGTTCATCACAAATATCAATATTGTTTTGTGATAAAAAATCATCAAGTTCTTGTTTGGGAACTGGTGTTACTTCTACTTTTTCAAGCATTAGGCTGGTAAGTTGGTCTAAAATGGTCATAAATCACCTCATTTTTTAGTAGAATTGTTGATGTAATGCTCATAAATTTCTTTGTTAAATTCACAAGTAGCACACATATACATTTGGTTAGAGCTTAAGCCACGCTGTTTGGCTTCATCGGCTTTGATTGGATAAGGATTGTCCTTTTGACCACGCCACATAATGGCAAAACCTGTTACAGGACTTGGATTGGCTTGGGCGGCGACAGAACATTTGGGTTCTGCACAGGCTCCGACTTGATTGCTACCTTTAACTGTTTTTAAGCCGTGTGCATTACTTAAAGTATCTGTACCTACTTTATATTTACCTGCCCCATATTTTTTATCGAGGGCTTGTTGGGTGGCTTGAATGCGTTCTAAGGTTTTAGGATTACTTAAATCTCCTGATAATCCCACTTTGCCAATAAATTGGCATACGAACCAGAATTGGAAAAATACGCACAAGGCGACTTAAACCACTATGGCAGACTGGCAGACTGGATTACACAAGACTTACTAGACCCAAACAGAGCCAACTTTTATCGCCCAATATTGGAGCGATTGGGGTTTGTGGAGTGGTGATGGGGTTTGTATAAAATCTAACCTGCAAACTCCGCCATTTAGGGCTGGTTTAGTATGACAAAAAAGCGAAATACTCAATAGCTATTTTTAAACTATTGAGTTATGCAGATTTAGATTATGGGTGTATTACCAGTCTAGTTCGCCTTTTGATTTTTTTAAATCTTCCGAAACAGAAAGACTATAACCCGAGCCAAATATGTCTTTTAATTGATATTTGGTGGCTTCTATTATACAAAATGATAAATCATCATCATAGACTTCTGTGATATGAAAATCTGTTTCATAGAACTGATTATATTTGGTTATTACCTCTTCCAGAACTTCTGAAAACATAACCATAACCTTAAAAGATATTTTTTGTGAACTCATTTGTCTGCTCCATCAATAAGAATTAATTTAACACGATGATTCATGAATTCATCTCCTTATCTGCTCAATCATGTCTTTTAAAGATATAAAGATATACTTAAATGTATCCTTTGCATGAAAAATTGCTGCTATAAATAACAATACAATTGACTTCCTCCCCTCGCTAAACCGAGGGGATTCCTACTGCTAGACGGTCAAGCCCGACCGCAAGAATGTTCTTACTAGCATTGATATCTCTATCATGC
>NZ_JAMBAQ010000048.1 GCF_023336735.1 Moraxella oculi
TCATGCCTGTAAAGCTAGGTAGGATTGCACTTTGTTTGATCTGACCTTGGTCAAGGGTGCGTTGCCATAAAACCCAGTTGCTGTCTTTTTGGTGGCGTTCTTGTAACTCATTGGTGGCAGCCAATAATGCCAAGCGACCAGATGCAGTAATGCTTGCTGCTGACAGATAATTAAATCTTGTTCCTTCAAGGGTGGTATCACCTTGTGAATGACTTGCAATATAGTTGGCGGTTAAAGTAGCGGGTAGTGCAGTCTTTAGGTATGTTGAACCTTGAGCATGTGTGTCATTATAACGAATGCCCAACAACTTTCTTTTGGTGTGACTGTTGTATTGATTATTATGCAGGTTGTCTACAGCGTATAAAGCGATATTACCTGACGACCATAGTGAGATATTTCCTGTCGTGGCATGCATTTGGGTGCCATACAAGTCGATGTGATTTTGACGATCTAAGCCATGAGTCTTTAGACGGATGTTATTGGCAGTCAGGATGGTAGGGACGGCATCTTGCCATTCATTGCTTGAGACCGTGGTGGTGTATTTACGCCGATACCATTTGCCATGCTTTCGTGTACTGCGATCATAGCCATACTCATAGTCTAAGTCATGATCTAGCAAGATAGAATGGTTAGTATTGATGGCAATGTCTTGTGCTGCTTGTAGCTGACCGCCTTGAATGACAAGGTGAGTGTTGGGGTCTTGATGGGTGGCGTGCAAGCGTATGTTTTTACCGGCAGTAAGTTGGGTTGGCGTGCTAAAAGCAATGATGCGATGATGATCACCATGTTCGTTACCCACCTCATAGTGATTTTGCAATCCATCCAAGACAATACTACCATCCAAGGCTTGGCTTGTGTCTGAATTGGTGGCTTTGGTATAAGCATTTGGCATCATGCCTCCAGATGACAGGTGGATATCACCTGCCGCATCAAGGTTGGCACCACTTAGTAAGATACCCAAAGAGGCTGCCAAAGTGATGTCGCCTGTCTTACTGTTTAATGAAGCTGTGCTGTGTTCATAACCAAAGACTGCTTGAGTTAAAAAATTCACACGAGACTCTAGGCGTTCTTGTTGTTTTATCAAGGTTTGTTGTTGATCAATTAAGTCCTTATAAGTTTGGTTGAGCTTAAATACCTGGTTGACATTAAAGTTCATCACCTCTGCAGGGAAGCTGCGATCTTGATTGATGTTGATGATGGGGTCGGTTCGCCTAATAATGCGCGGTGGTGTCCAATCAGTAAAATAAGAGTTGCTCGATGGTAAGACTCTTCCACCGTGAGACATTTCAAACATAGGAAGCGGAGATTCCAAGCTTTTTAAACTCCGCTGATAATCAAGGTATTCTTGATGCTTAATACTCAAGCGATCCAATCGATCCTTTTGCTCGTGATAGGTAATGTATCTGGGTAAGCTTTCTAGAGCATTAAGCCTAGTCCGTACATCATTAAGCTGTTTTTTGGCGTGCTGTAGTGCATCGATTGTTTTTTTATCACTTAGCGTATTTTTAATGCCATCAATAAAAATATGACCTTGGGTAGCATACAAGCCAATATCTTGGTTGGCATCAAGGCGACTGCCTTTTAGATGAATGTTCCGACCTTGTAGTTCAATACCTCCCAAGGTAGATTCCAAATGAAGTGCTTGCTGTGAGCCATTACCCAAATTACCACCTTGACCCCAAAGATGCAGGTCTCCTGCAACAACTCTCAAAGATAAGTCCCCTGCAGCTTGTATCACATGATTTTGAGGTGAGATATTAAGCGTCTGATTGGTTTGAAGAGACAAATCCCCATCAAGATCTGCCAGCAAAGCATTGCCTGTGGTACGGGCGGTCAATCTATTCTCACCTTCAACAACCAAGGCATCGCTTTGTAATAATACCGCACCGCCAGTATGACTGACATTACCAATAATGGTGTGATTGCCATCGGTGATGTTGCTTAAGATGCCTTTGGCATTCAATGAGCTGTTTTTGGTTGTCTGATTGGCTTTGGTGTAAATCGCCACATGCTCTTTGGAATCGATACTGGCGTTACTAAAAGACAGATGACGATTGGCTTGAATCTGGCTATTTTTTGCACTCGTCAACACAGTATTTCTTAGGCGTTGGTTGTGTTGGGCGAAACTTGACAGATTACCCATGGCTGACATGTTGGTATTATCATAGCTAAGAGAACCTTGCAGGTTGGCAA
>NZ_JAMBAQ010000049.1 GCF_023336735.1 Moraxella oculi
GGGTAAGATGGGTGGTTGGTGTGAGTCATGGGTTTGGGGTTTTTGGGGTTGGGGGTAGGGTTGTAGCCTTTAAGGGTTTAGCAAATCAAAATCAAACAAATTCTATGAGTTACACTGTAATGCTTAGGTTGTGCTGTCGCTATCCAGCTTACGGGCTATTTGCCCCACAAAAAGCCTGCCACTCCCTCCCTATTATTTCAATTTGCTTTTGACATTGGCCAAGACCGATTAAGACTTCATACCTTTCCCAGATCACACATCTTGATAAATCATCAGTAATAATATAAAAATTAAAGTTATAGCAATTAGATAAAATAGCCACTAAATCATTTAAATTAGAAAAGTGTAGTACTTCATCATATTCCAAAGGTTCAAAGAAAAAATAAACTGATTGACTAAAGGAAAGTCTTTCTAAGAAAAATGATCTGTTTTCAGCAATATAGGGTAGATGTATGCCTGTATGATCATCAATTACACATTCCCACAAGTCATCTGAAAAATTCTTTCTTTTAAAAAATTTATTCAATACCAGCTCAAAAAAAGTTTTTCTATCACTAGATGATAGTATTGAATATTGAGATATGTTTTTTTCCAACAGTACCTCAAAAAAATCTTCAACAAAATAAGGTTTATTACTCATAAATTACCTCACTCTATACACATCAACTTTGTCCACAAAAATGTGACCAACTATGTTGTTTTTTCCTGGGGTTTGCCATCCAATATGTGGAGAGCCTGGCGTTCCTGGTTTAGTATGCCCCATGTCTATATTGACCTCCGCACCTCTGTTTTTTCCAGACAAAACCCGATATTCCACTGGAAAACTTTTACCATTCTTATCTTTTGCCCATTTAGTAACAGAGAACTCAGAACGACTAACCCCGGTTTTTTGGAATGCCAAATCCAAAGCATCTTTTTGAGTTTTGCCTGTATTTCTTAGATCGATATCCACCCCATGTTTAAAAATATAACCGTTTTTTAAAACAGGGTCTAAATCTCTTTGGTTCTGGCTATTAGACCTGCTAGGATTGACGCTTTTTCTCCCGCTACCCACAGCCATAGCACCAACCGTACCGGCACCAACTTGCATTAGCAAATCTTCAGTGCTTCCAGGTGTTACTCCACCATCTCTTCGAAGAGCCTCTATTCGTGCTGGTGGCGTTTGAGTTGATGACCAGCTTGATAGTTCCATTGCAGCCAAAGTATGACGTTTATTTTGAATGGTTTCTAAATGTGGTGAATTTACACCGATATAGCCATCATTAGCAAAACTATCAAAATCCTCCCAAGTAAGTATACCCCGTTCAACTAATTGGAGTTGTATATTCTTGGTGCGTTCTGATTCTCGATGCCACTCGTTTTTAACCGCATCTCTACAAGCATCATCTTTACAAGCATTATATTTTTTTTCTAGTGTTTCATAAGAAACAGCACCAGCTCTTTTGAGAGCTAGAACATGTTCCAATTGTGCAGGAGTTAATTTGCCACTTCTTAATGCAGATTCATGGTACAAATAATTCCACTGCACCTGCCCCACATTATTGATGGTGCTTGCTGTGCTGTCGCCTATGGTTGCTCCTAGTGTTGCTGATAAGGTAAGTAAGGCGGTCTGTCTTGTATTTTCATCAAAGCCTTGTTTTGTTAAGTATTCGTCTATCTTTGGAATGGTATAGGCAGTTGTACCTGCTGATACAGTACCTTCTATCGTACCTGTGGCTAGGGCTGCGGTTGCGGTGTGTAATGCAATACGGTAAATACCACCTTCGCCCCATTTATCAATCTCTTTGATGGTATTTTGATACTCATCAGATGTGATGTCAATGTTTTCATCATTAAGTTCATCAAGTTTTTGAATGAGTTTAAAGGCTTGATTGTCTGCAAAGTCCGCCACTACCTTTGGAGCCTCTCTCCCAAACTCTGTGGTAATCACTGTTTGGGCATTTAACTCTTTTAATGCTTGCTCTTTATCAAAGTCATTAGCAATGATTTGATTTAGCTCATCTTGAACTTCTGGTTGGTTGAAGTTTTCTGTATTGATGTGGCTAAGTCCTGCTTGGTCTGTGATGGCAGAGTGGGTGGTGCTGGTTTTATGGGTTGGGGTTATT
>NZ_JAMBAQ010000050.1 GCF_023336735.1 Moraxella oculi
TTTATCCTCCGTTGCCGTAAAACCACCGACTTCAGGCGGTGGATATAAGGCAACTCCGCAATCATGCTTACGCATGGACGTTGTTTAGTGTGGTGTATTCTGCTGTTCAATGTACTGGCGGATAATCTCAATTGGAGCACCACCACAACTACCTGCAAAATAGCTAGGTGACCACAACGCACCACCCCATAACTGCCCTTTGATGGACGGATATTCTTTTTTACGCAATAACCGACTAGACACGCCTTTCAAGCTATTTACCAAACTAGAAATAGCCACTTTAGGCGGATAAACCACCAATAAATGCACATGGTCGCATTCACCATCAAACTCAACTAATTGTGCCTCAAACTTTGAACAAACTTCCTCAAAGATAACCTGCATATCATCTAAAATCTCTTTGGTGAATACTTTTCTGCGGTATTTAGCAACAAAGACCAAATGCACATGAAGATTGTAAACAACATGCCTACCACGTCTTAAATCATTTGACATATAATTAGACCAACTGTAAAATATAAAAATCCAATTATACTTAAACCTATGAAAACACTCAAGCTACGCATACGAGATAAACACACAGACCAACTAAACCACCTAAGCGGTTCGGTCAATTTTGTGTGGAATTATGTGAATGACTTGAGTTTTAAATATTTACAGCGTACTGGCAAATTCTTTTCCGCCTATGACCTAAACGAATACACCAAAGGTAGCGGTGAATTACTTGGCTTACACTCTCAAACCATTCAAGCCATCAATGAAACCCACGCTAAAAGCCGTAAACAGTTTAAAAAACCCAAACTATCATGGCGTACCAATAACCCAAAGTCTAAGCGTAAATCGCTCGGTTGGATACCGTTTAAAAAATCCGCCATTAAACACATCGCTACCCACCAAACTGGTAAAAAAGGCTTAAAATCCGCCCTACAACTAAGCTTAGCCAAAGGGCAAAAGCTAATCATTGACCTGTGGGACAGCTACAACCTGTCGCTATACCAAATTAACACCCTTGAGATTGTGCAAGACAGCCGTAACCGTTGGTATGCGTGCATTACGGTCAAAGACTATCCGAAACAATCGTGTGGAACTGGTAGTCTTGGCATAGATTTGGGCTTAAAAGACAGTGCCACTACCTCAAACGGCGACAAGCTACAAATCAAACAAACCCTAAAATATGCCAAAGCGTTAGCCACAGCCCAACGTGCCAAAAACAAACAGCGTGTCAAGGCAATCCATGCCAAAATCAAAAACACACGCCAAGACCTGATACATAAATTCACCACCCAATTAGTCAAAGAAAATGCTCTAATCGTGGTTGGTGACGTTAAAACTACCCAATTTAACAGCAAAAAAGGCAAACTAGCCAAATCGGTTTACGATGCTAGCTGGTTTGAACTCAAACGACAACTGACCTACAAATGTAAGAATGCAGGTTGTCGCTTAGAAACCGTATCTGAAAAATACACTACCCAAACTTGTTCGTGTTGCGGTCAAATCGACAGCAACAGTCCGAAAGGTAGAGCAGGTTTGCGAATAAGAGAATGGACTTGTGCGAAGTGTGGCACATGGCATGATAGAGATATCAATGCTAGTAAGAACATTCTTGCGGTCGGGCTTGACCGTCTAGCAGTAGGAATCCCCTCGGTTTAGCGAGGGGAGGAAGTCAA
>NZ_JAMBAQ010000051.1 GCF_023336735.1 Moraxella oculi
AACCCTTCTACCCAAGCCCTGAGTAGCGGTTACACCCCCCAAAGCCAAATCTGTTCCCATTTTGATATTGGAGGCTGTGCCTTCGGACAATCCTACGCCCTGGGTAAGTAAAACTGATGAAGTTTGTTGATTGGATGTTTTACCTCGGTTTGTAGCGCCAGTAGCCACATTATCAGAGCCGTGGATAATAAGAGCAGAGCCAATACCACAACCAACACCACTAGCACACATTGCCGTACCTGTGCCTACCTCTGCTAACCCAACCCCTGCTTGAACAACAGGCATTACTTGTTCATTAATGATTTTTTCAGATTTTGCTTGTATATTTGCACCACCGCTAAAATCAACACCCCCACCGCCATTAATAACTGCAGAATCCTTAGAACGAAGCTGTCTATCAGAGATTTGTGATTGAGAACCTGATATTTTTTTCGCTGGCGATATTGGTTGTGTGGCTGTAATGGGTGGTATATAAGCAACCGAAGTCCCAGCACTCCAAGAGTATTGATAACTTTTGGAGTTTTGTTGAATAAAACGGGTTAGGTTTGTATCTGGCTTTTTGATATTATTAAGATTTTGAGTAAATGTGGTTACATTGCCATTTTTGGAACTTATCCACAGTCTTGCATCATAGCCTCTACCAACACCACCATCATACATCACTTTATCAATAGCTGATTGAGGAGCCTTATTGCCTATGTGTACAGCACGATTACTGTTATAGGTTTCACCATACTTTCCACTATTCGCCCAACGCAAGGCATCTTCAATATCTTGACGTGTATAAAGTTTGCCGTCTGGTCTTTTCAGCCCTTTTTTCTTGGCTAAATCAACCAAAACCCCAGCAAGGTCTTTTTCTTGTTTATGCAACTGCCGATTAAACGCATCTGCATTCACCGCCATTACAGTACTTGAAGTGTCTACTCCTGCTGATTGGGTAGCAGTTGCAATGGCAAGGCTTGTGATTAGACTTGTGGCATTTTGTGCCGTATCTTCTGAAATGCCCGCTTTTACTAATTGCTTAGTTGTTTGTTCTGACAGCTTATCGATTATTGGTGCTGAGGCAGCAATACTGCCTGTAGTAACAGCTCCTTCAATCGTACCAGTACCGATTACACCAACAGCCGTATGCAGTGCCACACGGTAAATCCCACCTTCTGCCCACTTTTGTTGCTCCGTTGTTTTTTCTTCAGGGGTTAGATTTGGATCGCTTGCAATGCGTTTGATTTGATCTTTACTGAAATCAGCCACTACCTTTGGAGCCTCTCTCCCAAACTCTGTGGTAATCACTGTTTGGGCATTTAACTCTTTTAATGCTTGCTCCTTATCAAAGTCATTAGCAATGATTTGATTTAGCTCATCTTGCACTTCTGGTTGGTTGAAGTTTTCTGTATTGATGTGGCTAAGTCCTGCTTGGT
>NZ_JAMBAQ010000052.1 GCF_023336735.1 Moraxella oculi
TTGTAGCGTATCGCCCACTTTCACAGTTTCAAACGCCACATCTTGCTTGGTGGCAACAGTTAGGTTACCGCTTTCATCTTGGGTAACATTGATGTTGTCGCCATCTTTGATGCTGATGGTATCACCTGCTTTGATGAGTTTACCAGCTTCATCATTGGCTTTTAGGGTAAAGCCTGAGTTGTTGATGGCACTCATCACAGTCTTAGCGTTCACCAAGGCGTCGCCAGCAACTGGATCATTTTTATCTAACTCAACCGTACCTTGAGGTGTGGTGTTAAGTGTGGTGGTCTTAACAGACAACTTATTGCCACCATTAGCATCACCAACTTTAAGCGTCTTATCATCAAGATTAATGCCAAGACCGTTATCATCAACCACCAATGGGTTCGGTGCGTTTTTGGCAAGCTTGATGCCAATGCCACCTTTACCATCTTCTGCCTGGGTGATTTCCAAGCCTTTGGCTGGATCAAGACGAACATCTACCTTCACCTTACTTTCTTTGCCATCTTCATTGGTGATGACAGATGCTTTGGTACCTTCACCATCAATGAAGTTTACCGTATCATAAGCTTTGACAAAGTCAGCTGCTTGGCCATTGGCTTGTAGGTTCCAACCTGCATTCAACACATCACCTACAGTAGCTGCGTTGTTATACATGTTCGCAAGGTCTTGACCTTGTGGTGCTTCTTGTCCCTTGGTGGCATCCATGATTGGATTATCAGTCAGCTTATGATTAGGACCGACGATCATGTCACCTGTATTGTAAGTTGGGATCAAGTTACCAGCAACATTAGCCAAGTTGGTTGGCTGTGTGGTATCATTGTTGCCATTATTGATAGAAGCAATCACATCAGCAGGGTCGACTTTTTTACCATCTGGGCCAAAGAAGTCATTACCTTTCTTAGAAAGCTTATTGCCAGCTGCGTCGGTATAGACAACTGGAAGCTGTGCTTTCTCTACCAAGCCTTGGGCGTTGACATCAACCTTAATGGTATTTGCTTGGCCGTTTTCACCTGGCGTCAATGTTACTGTGGTTAAGTCACCGTTAACAAAGTTGACTTTATCACCAGCTTTGACAAGCTTATCACCTGCACCATTGGCTTGTAGGGTAAAGCCTGAATTGTTGATGGCATCAGCAACGGTTTTGGCGGTTGCCAAAGAGTCGCCATTATCCGGATCATCAATCTTGCCATCTTGATTTTTATCAACCAGTGCTGTGGTTTTAGCAGCAACTTGACCGTTTTCATTCAGTTTGATGGTAGTTTCATCAACATTGACGCGTAAACCTTTGTCGCCATTATTACCAGCATCATTAGCGATAATACCACCCTTGTCTTTTAAGTTGACTTTCAATTGCTTACTTGGTAAGTTGTCACCATTA
>NZ_JAMBAQ010000053.1 GCF_023336735.1 Moraxella oculi
GTTTACTCATAAAGATTCCTCACTGTCTTATGATGACAACTCATCCGCCCTTGTCATCATTCAAACTTATTATAATAAAAAATAACCGCATGATTCAATGAAAATCATACAGCCATCAATAAGACTTGGCATGAGTTGATGAACTCTTAAAAACTACAGCACACTTCTTTTTCCCATGAACCACAAATCTTCACATTCTCCACTTACCTTGATCAACACCATGATTCATCCAAGCGCCCAACACACCACAAAGTATTACAACAAAACCAAACAAAAATAGACTGATAACAATCCACTCTGATTGAATAATAAAAGTGATGCCAAATCCAAACAACACACAGCATTGTAGTGATAACACATAGTGAGGCATTAACTGCTTGGCATGCTTTCCACAAAAATCAAGCATAAACTCACTCATCAATGTATTTTGCACCCCATTCCCCACACCAACGAATAATCCAGACAAAAATAACATAAAAATCATTGAATGATTAGCCAACATACTTACCAAGCCAAATCCCATCATGCCAATGCCCATTAATCCAGCCGCCAAATAAGCACCAGATACTTGACCTATTTTTTAAAAAATCACTAAATAAGATTGGGCTCATCAACAATCCAAGACTCATCATGGACAAAGTTGTTCCATAAATAAATGGACTAAGAGCCAACTGATTATTGATATAAGGGATCATGATGATGTTTAGTGCAGAAGTCAAAGCGATGGTGATTGTAAAAAATACCAAAACCCTTTTCATGGTAGGGGTTTTAATAAACCGCCAATAAGAAACGACAGCATCATTGTCCAATAACTCATCTGCGTGTTGTTGGCTTTGAGAGTTCTTGCTATTCAACAATAACAAGAAAAAACAAGAAAAACTAATTACTGATAAAATGAACACCAAGTTTTTACCAACCATACCAAATGCAAATCCCGTTAAACTTGGAGCAAAAATAAATCCAGCGTTTTTAATGGTCTGTACTATTTTATTGGCAAGAGGCAAATTATTAGCAAAATAATTTGGCAATACTGATAAAAAAATTGTCCATAATAATGAACCCAGATATCCTAATAAAAAACTTAGAACCAAAACCATCAATGCTAAATCAGCAAAAAAATAAAATGCAAGAATGACCAATCCTTGTAGAGAAAAAATGATAGGCAAAATAGTTTTTTCGCTAATTTTTGGCAAAATCACTGCACCGCTACGACTGGCAATAACACCGCCAATCATAGACAAAGCATATAGCAAGGTTAAATTTTTTGGATCTTTATCAGCAA
>NZ_JAMBAQ010000054.1 GCF_023336735.1 Moraxella oculi
TTATGGCCAAAGCCAAGTTCGAACGCAACAAACCACACGTAAATGTAGGCACCATCGGTCACGTTGACCATGGTAAAACCACACTAACTGCTGCGATTGCTACTGTTGCTGCTAAGCACCACGGTGGTGAAGCTAAAGACTATGCAGCGATTGACTCAGCTCCTGAAGAAAAAGCTCGTGGTATTACCATCAACACTTCTCACATTGAGTACGACACTGCTAACCGTCACTACGCTCATGTAGACTGCCCAGGCCATGCTGACTATGTTAAAAACATGATTACTGGTGCAGCTCAGATGGACGGTGCCATCTTGGTTGTTGCTGCAACAGACGGTCCAATGCCACAAACTCGTGAACACATCCTACTTTCTCGTCAGGTTGGCGTACCTTACATCATGGTATTCATGAACAAGTGCGACCTTGTTGATGATGAAGAATTGCTAGAATTGGTAGAAATGGAAGTTCGTGAACTTCTATCTGACTACGACTTCCCAGGTGATGACACCCCAATTGTTAAAGGTTCAGCACTTTTGGGTCTAAATGGTGATGCTGGTCAATACGGTGAGCCTGCCATCTTAGAATTGCTAGACACACTAGACAGCTACATCCCAGAGCCAGAGCGTGACATCGATCGTCCATTCCTAATGCCAATCGAAGATGTGTTCTCAATCTCAGGTCGTGGTACGGTTGTTACTGGCCGTGTTGAATCTGGCATCATCAAGGTTGGTGATGAAGTTGAAATCGTTGGTATCAAAGACACTGCTAAGACCACCTGTACTGGTGTTGAAATGTTCCGTAAATTGCTAGACGAAGGTCGTGCTGGTGAGAACTGTGGTGTGCTACTTCGTGGTACTAAGCGTGAAGAAGTTCAGCGTGGTCAAGTACTTGCTAAGCCAGGCTCAATCACTCCTCACACCCAATTTGATGCAGAAGTATATGTGCTATCAAAAGAAGAAGGTGGTCGTCATACACCATTCCTAAATGGCTATCGTCCACAATTCTACTTCCGTACCACAGATGTTACTGGTGCCATCACTCTACAAGAAGGTACCGAAATGGTCATGCCTGGCGACAATGTTGAGATGAGTGTTGAGCTTATCCACCCAATCGCCATGGACAAAGGTCTGCGTTTCGCAATCCGTGAAGGTGGCCGTACTGTAGGTGCTGGTGTTGTTGCTAATGTTAAAAACTGATCTTAAAATAAGATTGGCTTAACAGCAAACATAACACGACTTACTAAGTCAAAAACCCCTGCCTAAGATGGTGGGGGTTTT
>NZ_JAMBAQ010000055.1 GCF_023336735.1 Moraxella oculi
TTTGTCATGAAAGAATATCTCTTCTTTTAATGCACCTTTGATACTCTCTGATTTGAATGCAATATTGGTGCTTCATCTGCTTTAAACTTAGTCAAAGCATCTTTTAACATTTCATCAACCAGTGGATAAACAGATCTGTCTTTTGGGCAATAACTGACAACCTCTCCATTAAACAGATCTATGATGGGTGATAAGTACAGCTTTTTTGTATTGCCTTGTGTATCTACTATTTTAAACTCAGTAACATCCGTTGCCCATTTTTGATTGGGCTTGTCTGTTTTAAAATCACGCTTAAGTACATTGTGAGCAATATTGCCTATTTTGCCCTTGTCAGTACTAAATCTGCGTTTGCGACGAATCACTCTTTTAGTCCCATTTGCTGCATCAAGCGTTGTACTTTTTTTATGGTTAATGACAAAGCCTAATTGCTTTAAGGCAAGGGTGATTTTGCGATAACCATATCTGCCTTGATGGCTTGATGTTTGTCTGCTTGTTTTAACCGCTTAAGATGATAATAAAAGATTGCTTTGGCAACACTAAGATAAACCAACAAGTGTTTTAATGGATGCATGTGCCTTAGTTCGTCAATCATGGTTATTTTGTTTGCAAGGATTTGCTTTTTGCTTGCTGACGCTCCAAGGCTTCTAACTTTTTAAGGCATCATTCTCCATGGTAATTCAGCAATCAGCTCAGCTTGGTCTTTTTATCATCAGGTTTAGAGCTAAAGTGTGCTTGATTGGTTTTATGCATGGGTTTTTTGCCTTTGGGTTTGGAGTTGAGTCCCATGTACCATGATTTTGATATGCTTTTAACCAGTTTGATAATAAAGCAGGGGTTGAAATGTTAAGCTCTATGGCAAGCTGTCTGATGGATTTGCCTGCCAATATCTGTAATACAGCATGGTGCTTAAATTCTGGCGAATAAACAGTTTTGCTTGTTCTTGTACGAATACCATGAACACCATGGGCTTGATAGAGTCTCACCCAAAGCTCTACTTGTTTGCCATTCATACCAAAGACTTTGGCGGTTTGCTCATAGCCATATCCATTAAGGTAATGATGAATGACTGAAAGCTCAAGGTCGTCTGTGTATTTGGTCATAAAAACACCCCAAAGGTGTCTAACTTTTGGGGTGGTTCATCA
>NZ_JAMBAQ010000056.1 GCF_023336735.1 Moraxella oculi
AAAAAACACCCCAAAAGCCATCAGTCTTTTAGGGTGCGGTTTGATGTTAACGCATCACAGTGAATCAGTGTGATTGATTTTCTACAATCCCATAACCATCCACATCAACGGTAACACGACGATTTGGCTGTAAGCAAGTGATGAGCTGTTTTCTTGGCAGCTTATCAGAGCATTGATGGATGGGCTCTTTTTCACCTGCACCACGAGCATAGATGATCTTTCTTGGTATGCCTTGGCTAACCAAGTAGTCTACAACTGTGTTGGCACGGTTTTCTGACAGCTTTTGGTTGTAGGCATCTGAACCCAGCTTATCGGTATGACCTGTGATGATGATGCCGTTTAATTCCTCAAATTTATTTAAGTACTCAACCAATTGGTTAAGATCATGACGACCACCTGGCAACATGTCTGACAGTTTGTATTTGTCAAATGCAAATAGTGCATCAGCATTTAAAGTATAACGCTGGATTTGAGGTTTTGGTGGTGCCTTAGGTGCTTCAACTGGCACTTGAACAGGTACTTCAACAGGTACTGCCACTTCCTTGATGATGATTTGTGGCTGTAGTGGTGGTGCTTCTGGGTATACTGCTGGACAAGCTGCATCAATAGGGTCAATGGGATTCCAAAAGAAACTGCGAGTAAAAGTGTCTTTATCAAATAACACTTTAAATTGGCAAGTGGTAACGCCATCAGTACCAATGCCTGGCGTGTGAAAATGAAACAGATAATTCCACTCACGAGGACGCCAAACTTCATGATAATGGGGACGACCAAGCAAATGATACAGTTGATCTTTGGTCATGCCCGCCTTAACTTCTCTTAGGCTGGTAAGATTGGGGAAAGTACCACGATTGTTATGCAATGTGACAGAATCCCATTTTGGCCAAACAGGATTGTCTGTCGTACCCTCAGCAGTCACTTGAGTTGGACTGGTGGCACAGGCAGATATCGCAGCCATGATGGCTGTGATAATAGCAGCTTTGAACAATGAATGTTTCATATAAATTCCTATTAATAACAACTTGAAAAGCCGCCTCGTCTCAACAAGACGGCTTGGTTTTGTTAGAGTTTAGGGGTTACCATTGGTAGCC
>NZ_JAMBAQ010000057.1 GCF_023336735.1 Moraxella oculi
GACACCGACTCTCGCCGTGCCAAGCTCATGGGGACTTTAGCAGCTGCATCTAAAGTACGCACCCTCGCTCAAAATCTACAAAACGGCAACCTAGGCAGCATCAGAGTTCAGGCGACCGCAGGCTCTCAAAGCACAAAAAACCAAACACTGGTTCATCAAGAGGAAAATGATGCCGCCAATATCCATGCAGACAACAATCTTATCATCAATCTTAAAGGTAAAGGCAAAAACTCCGATTTGGTTGTCACAGGCTCAAACATCAGCGTTGGCAATAACTTATATCAAAATGTAGAGGGCGATGTCATCTATCAAGCCTCAACCCAGACCAGCACTACCACCAGCCAAAACAGCAGCAAAGGCGTAGGCTTTGGTGTCTATGCCAGTGCTCAAATAGGTGGCGGTCAATCCAATCAAGGCTTTACCATCAATGCCAACAAAGCAAAAGGCAATAGCCAAGAAACAACCACCACTCACACCAATACTCAAGTTACTGTTAAAGGCAGTACCATTAACAATATTGGTGGCAGTCTAACCCTAGACGGTGCCAATCTTGATACCACATATCTAACAGGCACAGTAGGCGGTGATCTGATCGTCAAAAGCCGTCAAGATACCTATCAATACACCCATGATCAAAAACAAGCAGGATTTAGTGCCGATGTCGGCTTTAATGGCAAACCCCAAAGCTTTAGTATCAATGGCGGTAAAACAGACATAGACGCAAGCTATCAACAAGTCACCCATCAATCAGGCATCAAAGCCAAAGAGTCCACCTTGTCTGTACAAGGACAAGGCAACTTCACAGGCGGCTATCTCATCACCGATCAAGGTAAAAACCAAACCCAGTTTGCCCAAGGTATCCAAACCCAAGATATACAAAATCACCTAAATTATCAAGGTGATGCCATCAGTGTTGGCATTGGTATTGGTGCAAACACCAGCAATCCAAATGGCAAAGCAAAACCTGCCCTACAAGGCTTA
>NZ_JAMBAQ010000058.1 GCF_023336735.1 Moraxella oculi
ATTGATGCTGATAACAATACCATCGAAGTCGCTCTAAACCCTGATGTTAAAGGCTTAAATAGCCTGCAATTTGCTGAAGATCAAGGCATCAAAGTTGGTGATGCACAAACCCTAGCAACAGATGCGACAGCGACCGCAATCGGTCGTGGTGCAAATGCTACCAATTTTGGTTCACAGGCCATAGGTTCATCTAGTGCTGCAAATGCTGACTTCGCTCAAGCCTTTGGTACGATTGCAACAGCAAACAAGGAGGGTGCTTTGGCACTGGGTGCGGCATCACAAGCGAATACTATGGGTGGTGTGGCATTAGGTGCATTGTCTGTGGCGGATCGTGAAGCCATCGATCCAGCGAAGATTATTGTCGCTCATGTTGGTGTAAACCCTAAAGAAAATGAAGTTTACGCACCAGAAAGCTTGAGAAATAGTGATCTTATCACAAACACCGTCAAAGGCAACCTAGGTGCGGTATCTGTTGGTGATAAAAACAACACTCGTCAAATCACCAATGTCGCGGCAGGCTCTAGCGATACCGACGCGGCTAACATTGCACAATTAAAGGCGGTGGCAGAATTGCCAATGAGCTTTGGTGCTGACTTTGGTGAGGCGGTTGATCGCAAACTTGGCGAACAGCTTACCATCCGTGGTAAAGACAGCAGCGTCTACACCGTAACAAACGAACAAGACAAAGCCATCGAAATTGCTGTACAGGCTAATGAAGCCATGGGTATGCAAATCACCGAAGGCGGTTTGGCTGTTAAACTTGAAAAAGATGCCAATAACCCACTACAATTTGGTAATAAAGGTGGTCTTGAACTTAATGTTGACCCTAATACACTTCAAGTTGAGTTAACTAATGGTGACAACTTACCAAGTAAGCAATTGAAAGTCAACTTAAAAGACAAGGGTGGTATTATCGCTAATGATGCTGGTAATAATGGCGACAAAGGTTT
>NZ_JAMBAQ010000059.1 GCF_023336735.1 Moraxella oculi
CATTCCTTAACTTCTTTCATGCCTTCACAACCAACATCAACCCTATGATTTGGATTTAAGAATTTGCCTGACCAATCCCATTTTCTAAGCTTTATCATTCCATCTACTGATCTTTTACTAAACCAATTCCAAGAATTATAATGCTTCTCATGCACCGCTTGCAATTCTCGGTCATACTGTTCATTTACAAGCCTTCCATAACTCCAGCTGTTACTTTGCCCCACATGATTATTATAAATATACTGAAATTCCGACCTACCATTTCGCATAATAACCCCTCCAGCTTCCGCAATCCAATCTGAATAAAATGACTTATCTGCTCCCTTAAGACTTAAAAAACTCCTTGATTCACTTTCCGCCTCCCTAAACCATGGTTGTCCTGTGTATCCATACATTGCTCCAAAATAATTTGCCCTTTCATCTAGAGTATTGATGGTATGATATCCAGCATAGTTAGCAACGCCTAAAACTCTTTTGGTTGAATCTTGGATATCGCTTGCCTTTCCATAATGATTTCTGTTTTGCCCCACATATTCCAAAGCCTCCCTCATCATACGATGGCATTCGACATTATTTGGACTGCTTGAACAAGTTTTACGCAAGTCCTCGTCTTGCTTTGCAGAAATTTTATCGTATTTTTGAACATGTTCTTCACATTGCTTTTCAGTACCAACACATGAGATTTTTTTCTGTAGTTGCTGATGCGTCAAATAATTCCACTGCACCTGCCCCACATTATTGATGGTGCTTGCTGTGCTGTCGCCTATGCTTACTCCCAGTGTTGCTGACAGGGCAAGTAGTGTGGTTTGTCTTGTGGTTTCATCAAAGCCTTGATTTGTGAGATAT
>NZ_JAMBAQ010000060.1 GCF_023336735.1 Moraxella oculi
GTCCTAGATAATGACTAAAAACTCCATGTAGGTTAAAATAACCCAATGAGAAAAAGTCGTCTAAGTCAGTACAAACAAAACAAACTCATTGAGCTGTTTGTTGCAGGTGTTACTGCAAGAAAACGGCAGCTCAATTAGCCAATGTAAATAAAACAACAGCTGCTTACTATTTTCACCGATTACGCCTACTCATCTATCAACACAGTCAGCACCTAGAAATGCTAGATGGCGAAGTTGAAGCCGATGAGAGCTATTTTAGCGGAACACGCAAAGGTAAGCGTGGTCGTGGTGCAAGCGGTAAGACTGCGGTATTTGGCTTATTAAAGCGAAATGGCAAGGTTTATACCGTTGCCGTACCTAATACAAAGTCAGCCACTTTATTGCCCATTATACGAGAAAAAGTAAAGCCTGACAGCATTGTTTACACAGATTTCTACAAAAGCTATGATGTGTTTGATGTTAGTGAATTTAATCACTTTAGAATCAATCACAGTACGCACTTTACAGAAAAACAAAATCACATTAACGGAATAGAGAATTTTTGGAATCAGGCAAAACGCCATTGACGCAAATTTAACGGTGTTCCCAAAGAACATTTTGAGCTTTATCTTAAAGAATGCGAATGGCGTTTTAATAACAGTGACCTTAAATCTCAAATTTCCATTTTAAAACAATTGGTTAAGGGTGGTTTGGGTTAGTTATCTAGGACAGTCCCTAAAAATAAATGCAAAATTTATTTTAACAAAAAATCAACGAATAGGCAATGACAACTCACTTAACAACAAATAGGTTTTTAGGTTTTGACTTTTCCGTC
>NZ_JAMBAQ010000061.1 GCF_023336735.1 Moraxella oculi
CTATGGTAGCACCAATGGCACCTGCATTGCAATCATTGCCAGAGGCTTTGGCGGACAGACAGCCTGTTAAGCCTGCTGCCAGTTTGTGGGATAGGTTTTCACTTAGGGTGTTGCCATCTAGGTTTTTGACAATGTTTGAGAACGCTTGTTGGGTACCGACAGATGCCAGTCCAGCTTTAAGGTTCTTTTTTAAATTCTCCTCAAGATTACTGCCATAGATGGCAGATTCTAATAGGCTTTTGCTGGTACTGTCAGTGATGGCTTTAATGGTTCTTTGGTTAAGATTTGCTTTGGTGATGTCTGTGTTTTTTAGTCCTAGGGTTTTATCAATCTTATGGCCAATACCAGCACTGGCTAAGGCAAAGGCAAGCTGTTTGACACTGTCTTTAGACCCAAGTTCTTTTAATGTCGCTTTGATGTTACCTTGGTTATTAATCAAACTGATGGCAGCTTTGTTGGTCAGTGTGTTAAAGGCGGTACTTGCCATGGCACCGATGGTGTTGCTTTGAAAGGCGGTCGTTGCAGCACTGGCAATGCTACTGCTTGCACCACCCGTTGCTATGCTAAGGGCGATGGTAACAATCGCCGCCCCTGCTGGAGTGAGTCCTTGCTGTTTATAGTCCCAGTCTTCATCGGTTAAGATGAGTTGTTGCCAGTTGATGTCGTCTCGCTGAGTT
>NZ_JAMBAQ010000062.1 GCF_023336735.1 Moraxella oculi
CAGCCCGTAGGTTGGGTTGAGCTTGAGAAACCCAACAAATTCAATGAGTTACACCATAATTTTGGCTTTATCATCATTCTATTTTCCATCATATCAAAATCATTGATATTTTACACCAAAAACCATTTTATATAAAATCAGCCGCCCCACTCTTTTGGTAAAATTCCCTGCTTAACATAACGATGAAATGATGAATATTGCCAATCTGACACCTTACTCACTAGACCGTGTTTTACAGGGTTAATGTGGATATAATCAACATGAGAATTAAAATCTTGCTCGTCTTTGATGCAATGCTCCCAAAAGCGTCTTTGCCAAATGCCCCTTTCTTGCTTTTTTTTGCCGACTTGTTGAAATTCGTTCTGTTTTGGGGGTTTTTGAGAAAAATAAGATTTGATCAGACGAATGCGTGTGGAATAATCACAATCATCATCAAAGGTGCATAGCATGTGCAGATGGTCTGGCAATATCACGATGGCGTCAATGTCAAATGGGTGCTGCTGCTTGACGATTTTAAAGGCATGACGCAGCTCATCGATGTGCCTTAACAGCAAATCACTGGATCGATCTGCCAGATTTAGGGTGAAAAAATAGCTTTTGTTTGGTTCGTAATGTCGGCGATATTTCATGTCATCATACAAATAAAGGTATAGGGCTGGCAAAGT
>NZ_JAMBAQ010000063.1 GCF_023336735.1 Moraxella oculi
GACAACATCAATGTTACCCAAGATGAAAGCGGTAACCTAACTGTTGCCACCAAGCAAGATGTGGCGTTTGAAACTGTGAAAGTGGGCGATACGCTACAAGTGGATAACCTACTTAAAGTCGGCGACATCAATATCACCCCTGAGGGCATCACTGTTGGTAATACTACAGATGGCAGACAAGCCATTCGTGTTACCAGCGAAGGTAAGGCAGGTCGTGAGAAAAACACCATCACAGGTTTGACTCATAACTTGACTCAAGCAGGTCGTGACCAGCTCAATGTTGGACCAGCAAATGATTTCTTAGATCTTGATAATATCAAGGTTGATCTGACTGAAAAACAAAAAGTGCTATCAAGTGCGGCGACGGTGAGAGATGTCTTATCAACTGGCTTCAATCTGCATAACGATGGTGCACCAAAAGACTTCGTCCGCACTTACGACACCATTGATTTTGTAGACACTAAGTCAGCAGATATCAAAGTATCTACCGATCCGTTCAAAGACAACAAGATCAGTAAGATTACTGTTGATGTCAAGACAGATCCTAATAAAGGTATTGAGGTTACCGATAA
>NZ_JAMBAQ010000064.1 GCF_023336735.1 Moraxella oculi
AACTTTGTCTTTGGTAGCAACAGTTAGGTTACCGTTTTCATCTTGGGTAACTTTGATGTTGTCACCTTGATTGATGCTGATGGTATCACCTGCTTTGACCAGCTTACCATCTTTGCCGTTGGCTTGTAGGGTAAAGCCTGAGTTGTTGATGGCGTTGATGGTGTCAGCTGCTGATAGGACTTTATCGCCATCAGTCTCTGCAATGCTAAGATTGCCTTTGGCATCAACAGTTGCTGGTGCGGCTTTGGCCACATCAACGGTGTAGATGGTTTGACCTTGATCGCCTTGTTTTGAGGTCACTTTGGCAAAGCCTGTACCTTCAACCTCAGTCTTAGCGGCATTGATGCCTTTGGTCAAGTCAGCTTTAAGCTGATGGATTTGACCACCATTCACCGCATCTTTACTGCCTTCACTGATGTTACCATCAGCAACATTGGTAACTTTCTTATTGCCAGCGTTGATGCCATCTTGGTTGATGATCACATCACCGACTTTCACTTCATTAAAGCCAACTTTGT
>NZ_JAMBAQ010000065.1 GCF_023336735.1 Moraxella oculi
ATCAGCCTGACTGCTCAAGGCTTGAACAACGGTGGTCAACGCATCACCAATGTCGCCCCTGGTGTTGACATGACGGATGCGGTGAATGTGGGGCAGTTGCGTCAGGTTGATCAAAAAATTGACAATGTGGTCAATCATGTCAATGAGATGGATAATCATCTAAGAGCTGGTATTGCTGGTGCGAACGCGATTGCATTCTTGCAAAGACCAAATGAACCTGGTAGAAACCTTGTTTCTTTTGCGATTGGTGGATATCGTGGCGAATCAGCTGTGGCGATTGGCTATGCCTCTAACTCTGATAATAATAAAATATCTATCAAGTTTGGTGCAGGTGTAAACACTCGTAAAGATGTTAACTGGGGTGGTAGTGTTGGCTACCAATGGTAACCCCTAAACTCTAACAAAACCAAGCCGTCTTGTTGAGACGAGGCGGCTTTTCAAGTTGTTATTAATAGGAATTTATATGAAACA
>NZ_JAMBAQ010000066.1 GCF_023336735.1 Moraxella oculi
CAAATATACCCGATTGTTTACCTGCCGAAACGCCTGATAGGCGATGTTTGTATTGGCATAGGTTTGATTTGAAAATCTAATAAACCGACTAAATGCTTGGTATTCTAAAACTTCTTCCTGAGTGATTTGACCATTACTTCTGATGTATTGCAGACCATGAAAATTTGGCAGATGCTTGCGAATGGCAATTGTCTCAAGAGCTATTAGATCCCTTCTTTGTTGCTGAATGGGATTTCTGACGGATGCCCTTCGAGTACCATTCCACCTCACCGCCTCCTCTGCCATGCTTGCGGCGGTGCCTACATCTTCATCTGCATAAGCAGCGGTGATGGCAGCTAACAGTTTGGCTTGGTGGATGAGGGTGTCTTTTTGGGTTTGGGTTAGGGTGTTTGGGTCATCTGTTTGATGGTCTGCCCACATCTCCCCTATGGTAGCACCAATGGCACCTGCATTGCAATCATTGCCAG
>NZ_JAMBAQ010000067.1 GCF_023336735.1 Moraxella oculi
ATCAGCCTGACTGCTCAAGGCTTGAACAACGGTGGTCAACGCATCACCAATGTCGCCCCTGGTGTTGACATGACGGATGCGGTGAATGTGGGGCAGTTGCATGGAGCGGTTAATCAGATTGGCCAAAGAATTGAGATGATGGATAAGGGCTATCGTGCAGGCATTGCAGGCAACACGGCCATGATGAATATCCCTCAAGTCACACGCCCTGGTGCAAACCTTTTGGGTGTTGGCTTGGGTCATTATAAAGGTCAAAATGCCATTGCTGTGGGCTTTTCAAGTTCTAGCGACAATGAAAATATCATCTTTAAAATCTCTGGCAGTGCCACGACCCAAGGTGATTACACCATTGGTTCAGGTCTAGGCTACCAATGGTAACCCCTAAACTCTAACAAAACCAAGCCGTCTTGTTGAGACGAGGCGGCTTTTCAAGTTGTTATTAATAGGAATTTATATGAAACA
>NZ_JAMBAQ010000068.1 GCF_023336735.1 Moraxella oculi
TTTTTGGCAAAATCACTGCACCGCTACGACTGGCAATAACACCGCCAATCATAGACAAAGCATATAGCAAGGTTAAATTTTTTGGATCTTTATCAGCAAAACTCCCTAATGCTTTCTGCTGATGAATTACGGCAAAGGTTAGGCGTAGTTAATGGTGAATACCAAAAAATGGAATTGTTTAAACGCAGGGTTCTAGACTTCTTAGTTCAACAAATCAACCAATACACCGATATTGATGTAAAATACGAACAACAAAAACAGGGGCGGAAAATTGTTGGCTTTACCTTTAGTTTTAAGGACCGTCCTAGATAATGACTAAAAACTCCATGTAGGTTAAAATAACCCAATGAGAAAAAGTCGTCTAAGTCAGTACAAACAAAACAAACTCATTGAGCTGTTT
>NZ_JAMBAQ010000069.1 GCF_023336735.1 Moraxella oculi
TCTCAATATCTTAAGCTGATTAGATGGTGTGCTGTAGTTAAATCTAAACTCACATTCTTTGATAAAAAGATGGAAGTTTTTCTTGGGGGTGTCATTGTATTTTCTAAGTACTCGTTTAGCTTGCAGCCAAAAGTTTTCAATGCCGTTGATGTGGCTTTGGTCTTTGACAAACTCTTTGGAATGATTGATACGAAAGTGTTTAAACTCACTCACATCAAAGGCATTATCGCTTCTATAACCATCTGTGTAAACGATGCCATCTGGCTTGATTTTGCTTGAGATGATAGGCATTAAGGTGCTTTGCTTGGTATCTGTTACAACAACAGTATACACCCTGCCATGACGCTTCAAAAGACCAAACACAGCTGTTTT
>NZ_JAMBAQ010000070.1 GCF_023336735.1 Moraxella oculi
TTTGATCTGTGCACGGTTCTTAGCCACTTCATCAACAGTGGTTTCAGAAATCACAGCCAATTTACCGATGTCATTGGTGTTGTCAGCGATTTCGTCGATCAATACATTAGATGCAGTGGTTAGAGCATCAATCTTGTCATTGACTGGTTTTAGGTCTACTGTTACTTGACCATTTGGTGCGGTTTGCTTATTCATCAGTTCTGTGATGTTTGCACGGTTCTCAGCGATTTCGTCGATCAATACATTAGATGCTGTGGTTAGAGCGTCAATTGTTGCTTTATTATCTTTGATCTGTGCACGGTTCTTAGCCACTTCATCAACAGTGGTTTCAGAAATCACAGCCAATTTACCGATGTCATTGGTG
>NZ_JAMBAQ010000071.1 GCF_023336735.1 Moraxella oculi
GCGATATATGATAGCTGTGTATCTCACAATCTTAGAGGGGAACAAAAACATGAGTGTCAAAAATAAAATGCTTGTTATCGCACCTTTTTTGATAAGTATAGCTGTATCAATTGAGTTAGATAGGAAATATTATTTTGATATTTATGAATTTTTTATGCACATTCCACCTCAAATGACCACCCATTCCATTCTTCATGTGACCACTTATTCTGGTCTTATTTGATCGCCTGACAAAAAACCACCAGCCAAGCCAATGCCTATGATGGCCTGGGTCGGAATTTGCCTGTCTTTGTCTGCCCATTGATTTAAAAACCATGTGGTTAAAACGCCACCCC
>NZ_JAMBAQ010000072.1 GCF_023336735.1 Moraxella oculi
CGGTTGGGCGTAGGACAAATGTGCTAACCTGCCATACTGATGAATTCTGTGCCAAGGAATTAAAACAGCCGACCAACCACAACTGGGTCGATGCTTTGATGGCGGCTTTCGCTAGCCATTCTATGACGGTGTATGCTGACGATGAACCAAGCACCAAGTTGATACACTGGTAGTAACCCGGTCAAGGGTGCTAGTCGCACACCAGACCAACTTGCGGTTGGGCGTAGGACAAATGTGCTAACCTGCCATACTGATGAATTCTGTGCCAAGGAATTAAAACAGCCGACCAACCACAACTGGGTCGATGCTTTGA
>NZ_JAMBAQ010000073.1 GCF_023336735.1 Moraxella oculi
CAAACCTATTTATACAGTTTATACAGACTCTGCAAGGAACTGCCTGCCTAATTTTAAGACTGCTCTAGCCTTTAAAGAGGGTGATGTGACTAAATCATCTGACGGTCAGCTTGTCTTAACCATCGTACCAGGGTAGTCAATCGGAGCAGATTAAGGCAGATACTTTAAGTAGCCCCAAACCTATTTATACAGTTTATACAGACTCTGCAAGGAACTGCCTGCCTAATTTTAAGACTGCTCTAGCCTTTAAAGAGGGTGATGTGACTAAATCATC
>NZ_JAMBAQ010000074.1 GCF_023336735.1 Moraxella oculi
CGATAATTGACATCGGCAAGGGTGTGCGACATTGGACACGGTAAAAGTTTAACCGACTAAGAAATGATTTATTGAGCGTTATTCACAATGATCATGCTAGAAGCCGAGCTACTCTCCGACCAAAAAGAAATCGCTGGAACATCTGGATGCTCATTGACTTTAGGGGCGATAATTGACATCGGCAAGGGTGTGCGACATTGGACACGGTAAAAGTTTAACCGACTAAGAAATGATTTATTGAGCGTTATTCACAATGATCATGCTA
>NZ_JAMBAQ010000075.1 GCF_023336735.1 Moraxella oculi
AAATTCAAGCAGTTTTATTTGAACTTTTTACCTAATTTACAATGAGTTATCTTCATGCTTGTAGCATGGCGTAGATGCTAATCTATTACAGTCCCAAAAGATTATAAAAAATAAAATTTTACTTTTTAAAAAAACAGATTTGATTTTTAAATACATCCGTGCTAATATCTACCAAATATTGCTATTTTGTTGCTAAAATAGGCAAACTGGCAGATGCGTTGGATGATTAAGAGCAGAATCTGGTTGTATAAGTGGGTGTGT
>NZ_JAMBAQ010000076.1 GCF_023336735.1 Moraxella oculi
AATGAATTGTCTAAAGAGATTTGAATGTACCGTCATTTTGACTCAAAGATTACCAACCCAAGCAAATCATGTTTCTTTTGCAGAATACTCATTGATTTACCACAGTTGAAGTAGTCATGAACATGTCCCTAATGGTCAACAAGTACTTTGGGCAAAATGAATTGTCTAAAGAGATTTGAATGTACCGTCATTTTGACTCAAAGATTACCAACCCAAGCAAATCATGTTTCTTTTGCAGAATACTCATTGATTTA
>NZ_JAMBAQ010000077.1 GCF_023336735.1 Moraxella oculi
ATGGGTGACGTCATGCCAAAATGTCTTCACAGATTTAAAAGACCAATCGTAGCCACCTTTTATAGTCAAACAACACTTGATTTGCGTTCCTTCATCAAAAGGCGACGCATTGATGACGATAACCAAATCAGCTCCTTCTTTTTTAAGAGGCGTGAATGGGTGACGTCATGCCAAAATGTCTTCACAGATTTAAAAGACCAATCGTAGCCACCTTTTATAGTCAAACAACACTTGATTTGCGTTCCTTCATCAAA
>NZ_JAMBAQ010000078.1 GCF_023336735.1 Moraxella oculi
AATGGCGATTCGTTTTATGGTTGTCAAATGCGTGCCCATGACCGCCACAGAACTGAAGTGCGATGCTAGGATATAAGCGTCTTGGCTCGATGTATGATCGAAAGCTCTTACCCCGAGAAAGCAAAAACACCGCCTCTAATGGCGATTCGTTTTATGGTTGTCAAATGCGTGCCCATGACCGCCACAGAACTGAAGTGCGATGCTAGGATATAAGCGTCTTGGCTCGATGTATGATC
>NZ_JAMBAQ010000079.1 GCF_023336735.1 Moraxella oculi
ATGACGCCATCTTTTTTGATGTCGTTTAGCTTATCTTCAGCAGCTTTTTTAGCATCTTCTGCTTTTTTCACCAAGGCTTCTGCTTCGGCAATTTTTGATTCATTGGCATCAATCACGCCATTGTTATTTGCATCATTAACCGCAGGCACTTGAACTGGAGCAACCTTGTTCACACGATCTTGTAGTGACTCTTTGGTGTTGCCTTTGTCGTCTTTGGCACCTTGTGGCAAT
>NZ_JAMBAQ010000080.1 GCF_023336735.1 Moraxella oculi
CTCGCCAATGTTGGGTGCAACTTCGCCATGCCAAAGTGATTCAAGGCTTGATGGGAAAATGGATAATGTAGATAAAGCAAAATTCAAACGCATCAGGTATTTGCCAAACATCTGCCAAATATCGCTCGCCAATGTTGGGTGCAACTTCGCCATGCCAAAGTGATTCAAGGCTTGATGGGAAAATGGATAATGTAGATAAAGCAAAATTCAAACGCATCAGGTA
>NZ_JAMBAQ010000081.1 GCF_023336735.1 Moraxella oculi
GAGCATGTATGACCACTCTTTGAAGCCGAATATGAACAGCCGCCACTCAAATTGATTTTAACAATCAAATCCCTAACCAGCATCAGTGTTCAGCATCAAGCCCCCCATGTTATTAACAATCCTGAGCATGTATGACCACTCTTTGAAGCCGAATATGAACAGCCGCCACTCAAATTGATTTTAACAATCAAATCCCTAACCAGCATCAGTGTTCAGCATCAA
>NZ_JAMBAQ010000082.1 GCF_023336735.1 Moraxella oculi
GGCAGCAATCTGCGCCCCAGTATGGTAATCCGCTTATTATCCATGCTGGCTACACCACGCATATCCCAACGCCCTAGATGGCACTTGTGTACACCCAAAAGACACACAGATAGAATTTGGCAGCAATCTGCGCCCCAGTATGGTAATCCGCTTATTATCCATGCTGGCTACACCACGCATATCCCAACGCCCTAGATGGCACTTGTGTACACCCAAA
>NZ_JAMBAQ010000083.1 GCF_023336735.1 Moraxella oculi
CGGTATGGATCTTCAAAGATTTGTGTAACCAGTTTGGCAGTCGCAAAGCCCAGCGTTACCGCTTGAGCTACAGACTTTGGTATCACGACGTCACCACCCATGAAAGTCAATCGGTATGGATCTTCAAAGATTTGTGTAACCAGTTTGGCAGTCGCAAAGCCCAGCGTTACCGCTTGAGCTACAGACTTTGGTATCACGACGTCACCACCC
>NZ_JAMBAQ010000084.1 GCF_023336735.1 Moraxella oculi
GGTGTTGGCTGGATTGCCCACCACAAGCACTTTGACATCATCGGCTTGCCACATCATTTAATTGCTTTTCCTTGAACAGTGTAAAATCTTAGCAATTACGATGTATGCGTTGGTGTTGGCTGGATTGCCCACCACAAGCACTTTGACATCATCGGCTTGCCACATCATTTAATTGCTTTTCCTTGAACAGTGTAAAATCTTAGCAATTAC
>NZ_JAMBAQ010000085.1 GCF_023336735.1 Moraxella oculi
ATTAACTTTTTGGTTAAAAGTCTTTAAAACCAACAACCTCAACTCCAAAATTCATACGTAAATGGGAATATGTTAACAAAAACTTATCTTAGGGTATAGTGTTTGATTAACTTTTTGGTTAAAAGTCTTTAAAACCAACAACCTCAACTCCAAAATTCATACGTAAATGGGAATATGTTAACAAAAACTTATCTTAGGGTATAG